>NZ_JBIBWF010000002.1:0-870047 GCF_043081085.1 Streptomyces sp. NPDC014891
CGCGGCTTCTCGATGGCGCTGGGACGGCTCGGCGACCCCCGGGACGGCCGCTGCGTGATGCTGGAGTGCACCGACGAGCAGGGCGAGCTGCGGGCCGTGCTGTCGTTCGTGCCGTGGGGTCCCAAGGGGCTGTCGCTCGACCTGATGCGCCGGGACCGCGACTCCGAGAACGGCCTGATGGAGTTCATGGTCATCGAACTCCTCCAGCGGGCCAAGGAGATCGGGATCACTCAGGTCTCGCTGAACTTCGCGATGTTCCGGTCCGTCTTCGAGCGTGGCTCGAAGCTCGGGGCGGGGCCCGTGCTGCGCATGTGGCGTTCGCTGCTCAGTTTCTTCTCCCGCTGGTGGCAGATCGAGTCGCTGTACCGCGCCAACGCCAAGTACCGACCGATCTGGGAGCCCCGATTCATGCTCTTCGAGAAGAGTGCGGACCTGCTGCGCATCGGCCTCGCGGCCGGCCGGGCGGAGGGGTTCCTGGAGGCGCCGGGGCTGCCGAAGTGGCTGCACCGCCGGCACCTGGAGAGCGGCCGTTGAGCCGCGCCCTCCGGGAGTTCGCCCGCCGCGAGTGGGGGCCGCTGTTCGGCACGGTGCGGACGGCCCTCCTCGCGAAGCGGTGGCGGGCGGTCCCCATGACCCTCGCCGCCGTCTGCCTCACCGCCCTCTTCCAGCTGGTGCAGAACCAGGACTGGGGCTATCAGCCGGTCCAGGACATCGGCTCGGTGCGGGCCGAGGACCCGTTCTGGCTGGCGCTGCTCCGGACCCCGCCGTCGCTGTTCGTCCCCGCGCTCGACCTGCCCGTGTGGGGCGCGCTCGCCCAGGTGCTGCTGGTCTTCGGGATCTCCGAGATCTGCCTCGGGCGGTGGCGGACGCTCGCCGTCGCCTATCTGGCCACGCTCTGCGGGACGCTGTACGCGCGCCTGGGCATCGCCCTCGGCCCGGACGGCCCGTTCGGGCTGCCCGCCGCCGACGCGCAGGTCGTCGACACCGGGCCGTCGGCGGCCGTGGTCGGCCTCGCCGTCTACGTGTGCTGGCGGTACGGGGCCCGGTGGACGGGCGCGCTCGTGGTCGTGGCGATGGTGGTCGAGGTGATCGTGAAGCCGAACCTGGCGGGCAAGGAGCATCTGGCGGCCATCGCCGGGGTCCTCGTCCTGATGGGGGTCCAGGCCTGGCGCGGGCGAGGTCAGGAGGGCGTGGAGCCGCCCCGCCCGGGGACCCGCTCCTGGAAACCGCCGATCAAGTCCTGAGCACGGCGCCGGATCCTGGTCCAGCGCTTGTCGTGGCGGTAGGTGCGGATCCTGGAACGGGCCCGGGCCCGGTGGCGGCGCCCGTAGAACCGGCGGGCCCACCAGGAGCCGGGGCGGGCCAGCCGGACGGCGCCGACGATCGCCACGAACGGGATCAGGGTGCCGATCACCGCCATCCGGAACTTCCCCTTCACCAGGGTGATCAGGATGAGGAGGAAGTTCAGCGCGAGGGTCAGGACGAAGGTGAGCCGGTCCTGGCGTTCGTCGGCTGTCATGTCGTCGACGCCCAGGGGCGAGAAGCCGCTCAGGGTGAGTCCGACCAGGGCCGCGGTGAGGACGACCACCTCGACGCTCTTGCGGCCCTCGTCGGACCAGTACACGTCGTCGAGATGGAGGATCAGCGCGAACTCGTCCAGGACGAGCCCCGCGCCGACGCCGAAGACCACGGCGAAGAGGGCGGCGCCGAAACCGTGCCGGTCGCTGCCGACCGCGCCGAAACCGCCGATGACGGTGAGGACCACGCCGGGCACGACGTGATGGATGTGGAGGCCGCCGGAGGAGACGTTCCCGAAGGGCCCCTTCCCCGCCCGGATGAGGCGGACGATGGTCCGCGTGACCAGGAACGTCACGATGAACGAGGTCAGCGCGAGGAGCATCGGGAGCTTGCCCGGCTCGACGATGTTGCGGGAGAACCAGTGACCCATGCCACCCCGTTCCGGAATACGCGAAATGCCCGGTACGCGCAATCTACCGTCCGGAGGCGCCGATTACCCTGCCCGGATGGACGGCCTGCGTTTCGCCTTCGGCACCCTCACGGTGTTCCCCGCCCGCATCACCCGCTGGGACCGGGACGCGGCGCGCGCCGGCATGCTCTGCGCCCCGCTGGCGGGTCTGGTCGTCGGGTTCCTCGCCGCCGGGCTGGGCGGCGCGTTCCTCGCCCTCGGCTCGGGGCCGCTGCTCGCCGCCGTGGTCTCCACCGCGGTGCCCGCCGTCCTCACCCGCGGCCTCCACCTCGACGGCCTCGCCGACACCGCCGACGGCCTCGGCAGCGCCAAGCCCGCCGAGGACGCGCTGCGCATCATGAAGCAGTCGGACGTCGGCCCCTTCGGCGTCATCGCGCTCCTCCTCGTCCTCCTCGGCCAGGTCGCCGCCCTCTTCGAGCTGTACGGGGAGGGCTGGGCGCACGGCGCGGTCGGCACCGCCCTGGCCGCCACCGTCGCCCGCCTCGCCCTCACCCACGCCTCCCGCCAGGGCGTCCCGGCGGCCCGCCCCGAGGGCCTCGGCGCGATCGTCGCCGCGACCGTCCCCGTCCGGTCCGCGACGTTCTCGACGGCGGTCGTCCTCGTCCTGCTCGCGGCGACGGGCCTGCTGTTCTCCCCGTACGACGCGGTCCGCAACGTCCTCGCGGCCGGCGCCGCCCTGGGCGCGGCGGCGGCCCTCCTGCGCCGGTGCGTACGCCGGTTCGGCGGGGTGACGGGCGATGTGTTCGGAGCGGTGGAGGAGACGGCCGTGACGACGGCGCTGGTGGTCCTGGCCCTCGGCTGAACCCCTGGCCGTGGGCCGCCGGGTCAGCGGGCGGGTTCCGGGAGGTCCGGGAGGGTGCCCCAGGGGTGGGCCCCCGTGCCGGGGACGGCGCAGTGCACCGGGGTGACCGGCCGGACGCCGGGCGGAGCCGCGTACACCAGGTGGCAGTAGTGGGGCGCGACCGGCAGGTCCAGCGTCCGGTACGTGTCCCAGGGGCCCTCGAACGTGACGAGCAGGTCGGCGAACTCCTCGTAGCCCGGGTCCGGATGGGCGCCGTGGTTGAGCACCAGGGTCGCGGCCCCGGCGGACCGGGCCGCGACCGCGAGCCGGCGGTAGTGGGCCAGGGCGCCGGGCGCGGTGGAGACCTGGTCGAGGAAGGCGCCGTCGGTGCCGTACCAGTCGCGGTGGCGGAGCAGGTCGGTGACGACCTCGGCGTGCGGGCGCCGCCCGTAGTCGGTGTCCGCGTAGCCCAGGAGCCGCACCCCGGCCGCCCGAAGCCGGTCGGCGGCCGCCGCGAACGCCGGGTCGGGGGCCTCGCCCGCGCCGCTGGCGGGGTTGACGACGACGCCGTACAGCGACGGCGCCGCGTCGACGAGGGCCGACCAGGCCTCGGGCCGGTCGGCCGGGTGCTCGTAGAACGGCACCAGGAGGAGGTGGTTCACGGGGTCCCTCGGAGGCGGTGGGCGGTCAGACGCGGTGGGCGGTCGGCCGGACCAGCAGGACGCAGGTGAGGACGGCGAGCACGGCCGCCGCTCCCCCGGCGGCCACCGGGCCCGCCGCGGGTTCCAGCGTCTGCGTCGCGACCGCGAGGAGGCAGACGGCGGCCGCGCTGAGGACCGCGCCGAAGGCCTGGAGCAGCAGCCCCAGCCAGAGCACGGTCCCGACCAGGAGCAGCGCGACGAGCCGCGGGCCCGTCGGCCAGGGCGCCCCGGGCCAGGCCAGGGTGACGGCGAGGGTGAGGGCGACGAGGACGGCGAGATATCCGCCCAGGCAGAGGACGAGGGTGCCGGTGACCGCGCGGCGGAACTCGCGCGCGGTGGACTGGGTCCGCAGCCGGGTCAGGCTCTCGCCCCGGAAGCGGTGCAGCAGCCACTCGGCGGGCCCCATGGAGAGGGTCAGCGCGATGACGGCGCCCGCGCCGCTCACCGGTGTGTCGCCGAAGCCCGCCTGGAGCACCAGCAGTCCGCTGCCCAGACCGAAGAGGCCGTACGGCAGGGAGGCCGCGCGCGGGGGTCCGCCGCGTCCCGCCGCGTGCCGCCGTGCGCCCGGTGCGAGGACGAGCCCCGCGAAGGCGACGCTCGCGGTGAGCGCGGTGAGGAGGAGGCCGGCGCGCAGGAGGTCGGGCAGGTCCCAGCGGAAGGCGGGGACGGCTCCCGCGAGCGGCGCCAGGGCGCAGAGCAGGGCGCGTTCGCGGCCGAGGACGAGGAGCACGGTCGCGGCGGCCAGGTAGAGCGCCTGCCCGGCGGCGAACAGGGCCGCCGGGGTCTCGCCGGGCGGGGCCGCCGCGAACGCGACGGCCGTGCCGGCGAGGGCGCCGGCCGGGGCCCCGAGGAGCAGGGTGCGGGCGGCCGCGCGCCGGTCGCCGAGGCCGAGCCAGGTATACGCGCGATGGGCGAGTGCCTGGTTCCAGACCCAGCCGGTGACGGCGCCGGCGAGCAGCGGAACCGTTCCGCCCGGAAGCCCGGACCGGCCCGCCTCCCCGGCGAGCAGGGGGGCGGCGAGGACGTACGCCAGCCCGGGGAGGGCGAAGACGAGCCCGCGCAGGAGGCAGCCGGCGAGCCCGGTGTGCCAGGCGCCGCCGGGCGGCGCCTCCGGTGCGGGGTGGCGCCGCTCCACGCGCGCGTAGAGGTCCTCGGCGAGCGCGAAGGAGTCGGCGCGGCCGTAGGTGAGGCGGATGTGGTCGTCCGTCATGCCGTCGGACTCCAGGACGGCGGCGATCTCGTCGGGGTGCACGGCGACCGCGACGAGCCCCCCGAGCCGCGCGGCGAGCTCGTCGAGCGGATCGTCGGCGAGGCCGCCGGGCGGTGCCGGGGCCACGGCGGGGTGCGCCGGATCCCCGAGCGGGTGCGGCGCGCCTCCGGCGGACCTGGGCGGATGCCCGGCCGAGGTCGCGGTTCCCGCGGAGGCCGGCGAGTGGTCGACCGACGGGGTCGGGCCTCCGGCGGGGCCGGCGGGTCCCCCGGCGGAGGCCGTCCGGTCGCCGTGGCCAGCCGACGGCCCGGGGACCTTCGACCGCCCGGCGGCGGGCGCCGTGGTCGACCCCACCGGGGTGGCCGGACTCCGGTCGGACGTCGCGGGCGCCGGTCCGGGGTGGGTCGGTGGTGGGCCGGCCGGGGTGTCCGCGCGTCTCGGGCGCGGGATCGCCGGCAGCGGTGTCTCGGTGCGCGGGGGCTTCAGCCACAGGGAGCCGCTCATACGGGGGTGCCTCCCGCCACGAGGGCCGGGGTGGCGATCCGGCGCGGGGCCGGGAGCCGGGCGGGCCAGAGCTTCGTACGGATCCGGGGACGGGCCGCCGGGCGCACCCGGTCACCTGCCAGTTCGCGGTAGATCTGGCGGAAGCCGTCCACCGAGCGGTGCAGGGTGAACCGGTCGACGACCCGCTGCCGGGCCCGCCGGCCGAGTTCGGCGCGGCGGGCGCCGTCACGGAGGAGGGCGGTGACGGCGGCCGCCATCACGGCGGGTTCGCGGGGCGGCACGACGATCCCGGCGTCGCCGACGGCCTCCCGCACCCCGCCGACATCGGTGGAGACGGTGGCGCGCCCGCAGGACATGGCCTCGATGAGGGAGAAGGGGAAGCCCTCGCTGATGGAGGAGAGCATCACCACGCTGCCGGCCGCATAGGCGCTGGGCACGTCGGAGATCCGGCCCTCGAAGGTGACGCCGTCGGTGACGCCGAGTTCGGCGGCGAGCTTCTCCAGCCGGGTGAGGTAGTCCTCGTTCCCGGCGGGCACCGGACCGAACAACCGCAGCCGCAGCGCCGGGAGTTCTGCCCGGCAGACGGCGTACGCCCTGATCAGGGTCTCCAGGTCCTTGATGGGGTCGACGCGGCCGCACCAGCTGAGCGTGGGGGTCTCGGGTTCGGGTCCGGCCTCGGGGAAGAGGGCCGGGTCGACGCCGTTGTAGACGGTGCGGATGCGGTCGGCGGGGGCGCCGCCGCGCTCCTCCCAGCGCCGGTTGTACTGGTTGCAGGGGGTGATGAGGTCGGCCTTGCGGTAGCCGAGGGTGTTCAGCTCCCGGTAGAAGCCGAGCATGAGGGCCTTCACGGGCCAGCGTTGCGCCTCGGTGCGGTACCCGAGGTAGCGCTCGCGGAGGTAGATGCCGTGTTCGGTGAGCAGGAAGGGCACTCCTTCGAAGTGCTGTGCGGCGAGCGCCGGGAGGGTGGCGAGGCCGCTGGAGACGGCGTGGGCGACGCCGTCGCCGGCTATCCGGGCGGCGAGCGGCCGCAGGGCGTGTTCGAGCAGGTCGGTGGCGGTGAGGGCGTCGTGGACGGTGGGCCGGGCCGCGAGGGTCGGCAGGTGCGGCATCGTCCAGATCCACATCAGGGAGCGCAGGGCCGCCTCGGAGCGCAGGGCCTGGGTCAGCCGTCCCTGCCGGGCGAGTTCGGCGAGTTCGTACAGGCCGGCGCCGAAGTCGCAGCCCGCCTCGGGGTCGAGGAGCGCCAGCAGCAGGCGCTCGTAGGCATCGAGGAAGCGGCGGCGCGCCGGCCCCCGCAGGGGCCGCCGCGCGGCGGCCAGGAGGCCGGGCGCGGTCGGTCCCTGCGGGATTCCCCAGAGCGGGAAGGCGGTGTGCCGGGTGACGTTGGGCGGCAGCTCCCAGGTGACGGGTTCGCGGCCGCTGCCGGTGAGGGCGAGGATCTCGAAGTCGACCTCGGGCATGCCGCGGACGAGCTGGTCGCACCAGGTGCTGACGCCGCCGTGGACATGCGGGTAGGTGCCTTCGGTGAGCATGGTGACGTGACGGCCACTGCTCGACATGTGCGGTTCCCCCCAGAACGTGCCGGTCAGGCGGTCGGCAGTGTGAGTGTGACGCTCGTCTGGAGCGCTTCGGGCGCGGTCCAGGCGGACCGGGTCCCGGCGTACGGCGTGCCGAAGGCGGCGGTGCCGAGGACGAGGCGCTTGCGGGTGCCCTCGGGGGCGGTGACGGGCGCGCTGACGCCGGCGGGTGCCTTGACGGTGACCGCGGTGCCGATGCGGTAGGCGGTGACCTTCCCGGCGGCGAGGGCCTGGTCCCAGGCGGCGCGGCGGGTCAGCTCGGTGCCGACGTCCCGCTGGGCCGGGTTGACGAGGGGCGCGCTGGGGGCGAACAGGCCCCGGTAGTCGGCCAGCACCCGGTCGAGGACGGGGTAGAGGAGGCGTTCCTCGGCGAGGTTCGACTGGTGCACGTAGTGCGGCCGGGGGTCGTTGCCGAGGACGTGGGAGAGGGCGGTGCGGGCCTCCTGCGGCACGATGTGGTCGGCGTAGCCGGTGGCCGTGGGGAGCGGGGCGGGCAGGCAGGTGGAGGCCGGGTTGGACTCGCAGACGCCGCTGCCGCCGTCGGCGCGGGAGGTGTAGATCCAGTTGTACTCGTCGGCCATCTCGGCGGCGGTGCCCACGTTGTAGTACACGTTCATCGGGTGGCGGGGCACGGTCTTCGCGGCGCCGGAGCCGGTGCCGACCGCGCGCTGCCGGGGTTCGCGGGAGTTGTCGCTCGCGGTCCACTTGACGCCGTTGTCGGCGAGGGCGCCGGCCAGGTGGGGGTTGTCGACGGGCTGCTGGGGCAGGGTCCTGAGGCCGGAGTGCTCGCCGGTGACCAGTTCGGAGCGGTCGACGGCGATGCCCTTGCGAACGGCCCAGTCGTGGTTGTCGCGGATCTGGGCGGACAGTTCGGCGCGGCTGACCCAGAGGGTGTTGCCGCGGGTGTCCTTGGCGCACTGCCAGGGGACGACGGTGTTGTCCTGGACGCAGCCCAGGAAGGGGTGGGTGTAGGTGTGGTTGATCCACCGGTACTGGGCCCGGTCGGCGACGAGCCGGTCGGTGAGCGGGTCGGAGCCGCCGTGCTCGGTCTTCCACTGCTCGCCCTGGCCGCCGTTGTAGACCATGTCGAGGGTGAAGCCGGAGGACTTCTGCCAGGCGGCCGCGTACTGGGCGTCGGCGACGGTCATCCGGATGGGGTTCGCGCCCTCGCCGTCGTCGCCGACGCAGTCGAAGTCGCCGGGCGTGCAGTCGAGTCCGGTGTCCCAGCGGGCGTCGGGGGCGAAGACGTCGTCGACGTGCACGGAGAGGTAGTTGCGGCTCTGGCCGAGATGGACGCCCTGGGTGAGCCATTCGACGATACCCCGGGCGAGGGCCCGGAACTGCCGCTGGTACTGGTTGTAGGCGAAGGTGACGACCAGTTCGCGGCGCCCGTCGGCGGTGTACTCGCCGACGATGCTCGCCCGGCCGCCGGCCGCTCCGCCGACGGGGACGTCCACGTAGCTGGTGTAGCCGGCCCGGGGGCGGCCCGCGTAGCCGTAGCTCTCGGCGATGGCGGGGTCGTTGTCCTCGAAGGTGAGGGACCCGGCCAGGTACCGGAAGGGGCCCGCCGTCCCGGCGGCCGTGATGCCGGCGGTGGTCCCGTCGAGGACGCCGGACCACCCGCCCTGGTCGGTGTAGTCGAGGCCGACGCCGGGGTGCGACCAGGTGTAGGCGTCGACCTGCGGGATCCCGAAGGTGCGCTCGTACGTCTGGAGGGCGGTGTGCTCGGCCGAGCCGGCGCCGAGGGCGCTCTCGTGGGGCAGGACCACGCCCTGGTACTTGGCGCGGGGGCGGCCGTCCACCGTGTCGCTGAGGAAGGACGTGCTGAGGACCGGCCGGTTCGGGTCGTTCAGGTCGATCGTGCGGTACGGGACGCCGGCGCCCTTGAGCTCGGCGGCGATCGCCCCGACGGCGCTGCCGCCGTCGTCCACGACGAGGACGGTCAGGTCGATCCGGGGCGCGGGGGCCGCGAGGGCCTGCGCGGACGGGACGACGGTGGCGAGCAGCGCGGCGGCGGCGAGGGCCGCGACGCGGGCGGTGCGGGGCGCGGTGCGGGTGCCGCCGCGGGTGCGGCGGGCGCTTCCGGGCATACGGATTCGGCCGGAGTCCATCAGGTGGTGTCCCCCCTCGGCAGGTCCCCGCGCACCGGGGGCCGGGGCGGCGAACCTGTGGAGATGATGCAGATGATGCGAAGACGAGCGGGTCGTCCTTGCGTGACTGAGGTGAGTGTGGAGGAGCACTCCGGGCCGGAACGGTAAACATGAAAGAGACACCACGGATGAGTGAACCAACGCCGCCGTGAGCGAACCGGGCGAGCGAGCGTAGGCTCGTTCTCGGCGCTCTCCGGGCCGAAATACGATGCGGCGGGCACGGTCGGCCCATCCCTCGACCGCCACAGAACTCAATGGAAGCGAGATTTCACCACCGTGACTGCTCTCACTCTCAGCACTGCCGGCGCGGCGACGCTGCGCGCCGACGCCCTGGTCGTCGGCGTCGCGAAGTCCGGGAAGACGCTCGTCGTCGCCCCGGGCGCCGAGGCCGTCGACAAGGCCTTCGACGGCCGGCTCGCCGCCGTCCTGGAGACGCTGGGTGCCTCCGGTGCCGAGGGTGAGGCGACCAAGCTGCCCGCCCCCTCCGGCCTCAAGGCCCCCGTCGTCCTGGCCGTCGGCCTGGGCTCCGCCCCCGAGGACGGCGAGGCCTACGCCGCGGAGACCCTCCGCCGGGCCGCGGGTGTCGCCGCCCGCGTCCTGACCGGCGCGAAGAAGGCCGCGTTCGCGCTGCCGATCGAGGACGCCGAGGACGCCGGCGCCATCGCCGAGGGCGCCCTGCTCGGCGCGTACGCCTTCACGCAGTACCAGGACGCCGGCAAGGACGCGAAGAAGCCGCTGGGCGAGGTCGCCCTGCTCGGCGCCAAGCCGCGCGACAAGGCCCACAAGGCCGCCGCGGAGCGCGCCCTGGCCGTCGCCGAGGAGATCAACCGCGCCCGCGACCTGATCAACATGCCGCCGAACGACCTGACCCCGGCCGCCTTCGCGGCCGCCGCCCAGGCCGCCGGCAAGGAGCACGGGCTCAAGGTCCAGGTCCTCGACGAGAAGGCCCTCGCCAAGGGCGGCTACGGCGGCATCCTGGGCGTCGGCAAGGGCTCCGAGAACCCGCCGCGCCTGGTCCGGGTCGCCTACACCCACGCGAAGGCGGAGAAGACCCTCGCCCTGGTCGGCAAGGGCATCACCTACGACTCGGGCGGCATCTCCCTCAAGCCGGCCGGCCACAACGAGACGATGAAGTGCGACATGAGCGGCGCCGCCGCCGTGTTCTCCACCGTCGTCGCCGCGGCCCGCCTCGGCCTCCAGGTCAACGTCACGGGCTGGCTCGCCCTCGCCGAGAACATGCCGTCCGGCTCCGCCACCCGCCCGGGTGACGTGCTGCGCATGTACAGCGGCAAGACCGTCGAGGTCCTGAACACCGACGCCGAGGGCCGGCTCGTCCTCGCCGACGCGCTGACCCGCGCCTCGGAGGAGCACCCGGACGCGATCGTCGACGTGGCGACCCTGACCGGCGCGATGGTCCTCGCGCTGGGCAACCGCACCTTCGGCATCATGGCCAACGACGACGAGTTCCGCTCCTCGATCCACGAGATCGCGGAGGAGGTCGGCGAGGCGTCCTGGCCGATGCCGCTCCCCGCCGACCTGCGTAAGGGCATGGACTCCCCCACCGCCGACATCGCCAACATGGGCGAGCGGATGGGCGGCGGCCTGGTCGCCGGTCTCTTCCTCCAGGAGTTCGTGGGCGAGGGCATCCCGTGGGCCCACCTGGACATCGCGGGCCCGGCCTTCCACGAGGGCGCGCCGTACGGCTACACCCCCAAGGGCGGCACCGGCTCCTCGGTCCGCACCCTGGTGAAGCTGGCCGAGCGCACGGCGGCCGGCGAGGTCTGAGCGGCCGTGTGACGGCGACGGCCCCGAGGACTCCGGTCCTCGGGGCCGTCCCTTCGCCCGCCGTTCGCCCGCCGTTCGCCCGCGACGAAATCCGTACGTCCGCACCCGGTGATTACCCCCGGGTACGGACGATCGGCCGATCTCACACACCGGCCCCGCGTCCCGCCATCCGTCAACAAGTGCGAAGATGGGTTCTCGGCAGGACAGGGCCCCCACCACAGGGCCGAAAAATAGCGGCCGCACACCAGCCGACCGACCGGTCCTCACCCGAAAGGGGAACGAGGGGACCGGCGACGAGCGCACATGCATGGAGGACGTGACGTGGCGAACGACGCCAGCACCGTTTTCGACCTAGTGATCCTCGGCGGCGGTAGCGGCGGTTACGCCGCGGCGCTGCGCGGAGCGCAGCTGGGCCTGGACGTCGCACTGATCGAGAAGAACAAGCTCGGCGGCACCTGCCTGCACAACGGCTGCATCCCGACGAAGGCCCTGCTCCACGCCGGCGAGGTCGCCGACCAGGCCCGCGAGGCGGAGCAGTTCGGTGTCAAGGCCTCCTTCGAGGGCATCGACATCAAGGCCGTGCACAAGTACAAGGACGACGTGATCTCGGGCCTGTACAAGGGCCTGCAGGGTCTCGTCGCCTCCCGCAAGGTGACCTACATCGAGGGCACCGGCCACCTGTCCTCCCCGACCTCCGTCGACGTCGACGGCCGCCGGGTCGAGGGTCGCCACGTCCTCCTGGCCACCGGTTCCGTGCCGAAGTCCCTCCCCGGCCTGGAGATCGACGGCAACCGGATCATCTCCTCGGACCACGCGCTGACCCTGGACCGCGTCCCGGAGTCCGCGATCATCCTGGGCGGCGGCGTCATCGGCGTCGAGTTCGCCTCGGCGTGGAAGTCCTTCGGCACCGACGTCACGGTGATCGAGGGCCTGAAGCACCTGGTCCCGGTCGAGGACGAGAACAGCTCGAAGCTTCTTGAGCGCGCGTTCCGCAAGCGCGGCATCAAGTTCAACCTCGGCACCTTCTTCCAGTCCGCCGAGTACACCGACAACGGCGTCAAGGTCACCCTGGCCGACGGCAAGACGTTCGAGGCCGAGGTCCTGCTGGTCGCCATCGGCCGCGGCCCGGTCTCCGCCGGTCTCGGTTACGAGGAGCAGGGCGTCGCGATGGACCGCGGCTACGTCCTGGTCGACGAGTACATGCGCACCAACGTGCCGACGATCTCGGCCGTGGGCGACCTCGTCCCGACGCTCCAGCTCGCGCACGTCGGCTTCGCCGAGGGCATCCTCGTCGCGGAGCGCCTGGCCGGCCTGAAGGCCGTCCCGATCGACTACGACGGCGTGCCCCGGGTGACGTACTGCCACCCCGAGGTCGCCTCCGTCGGCATCACCGAGGCGAAGGCCAAGGAGATCTACGGCGCGGACAAGGTCGTCGCCCTCAAGTACAACCTGGCGGGCAACGGCAAGAGCAAGATCCTCAAGACCGCGGGCGAGATCAAGCTCGTCCAGGTCAAGGACGGTGCCGTGGTCGGCGTCCACATGGTCGGTGACCGCATGGGCGAGCAGGTCGGCGAAGCACAGCTGATCTACAACTGGGAGGCGCTGCCGGCCGAGGTCGCGCAGCTCATCCACGCCCACCCGACGCAGAACGAGGCGCTCGGCGAGGCCCACCTGGCCCTGGCCGGCAAGCCTCTGCACTCCCACGACTGACGCTCACGTCATCACAGGGCGCGACGACCACTTTCCGCAATTCGTTAGGAGCAACTGAAACCATGTCGGTTTCCGTAACCCTGCCGGCGCTCGGCGAGAGCGTCACCGAGGGCACCGTCACCCGCTGGCTCAAGGCCGAGGGTGAGCGTGTCGAGGCCGACGAGCCGCTGCTCGAGGTCTCGACCGACAAGGTCGACACCGAGATCCCCGCCCCCGCCTCGGGCATCCTGGCCTCCATCAAGGTCGCCGAGGACGAGACGGTCGAGGTCGGCGCCGAGCTGGCCATCATCGACGACGGCTCGGGCGCCCCGGCGGCCGAGGCCGCTCCGGCCGCCGAGGCCGCTCCGGCTCCGGCCGCCGAGCCCGCGGCCGAGGAGGCCCCGCAGGCCGCCCCGTCCACCGAGGCCCAGGAGCCGGCTCCGGCGCCGACGGCCGAGGCGGCCGCCGGCGGCGGTTCCGCCGAGGGCACGGACGTCGTGCTGCCCGCGCTGGGCGAGTCCGTCACCGAGGGCACCGTGACCCGCTGGCTGAAGTCGGTCGGCGAGACCGTCGAGGCCGACGAGCCGCTGCTCGAGGTCTCCACGGACAAGGTCGACACCGAGATCCCCGCCCCGGCCTCCGGCGTTCTCCTGGAGATCGTCGTCGCCGAGGACGAGACCGCCGAGGTCGGCGCCAAGCTCGCCGTCATCGGTGCCGCGGGTGCGGCTCCGGCCGCCGCCCCGGCCCCCGCGGCTCCGGCTCCCGCCGCCGCTGCCCCGGCTCCCGCCGCGCCGGCTCCGGCCGCCGAGGCTCCGGCCCCGGCCGCCCCCGCCGCCCCGGCTCCGGCCCCCGCGCCGGCCGCCCCGGCCGCTCCGGTGGCCGCCCCGGCGCCGGTCGCCGCCGCGCCGTCGATCGCGCCCGCCGTCGTCACCCCGGTTCCGGCGACCCCCGCGGCCGCCCCCGCCGAGGACGGCGCCTACGTGACCCCGCTCGTCCGCAAGCTCGCCACCGAGAACGGTGTCGACCTCGCGGCCGTCAAGGGTTCGGGCGTCGGCGGCCGGATCCGCAAGCAGGACGTCCTCGCGGCCGCCGAGGCCAAGAAGGCCGCCGCCGCCCCGGCCCCGGCCGCGGCTGCTCCGGCCGCCAAGGCCCCGGCCCTGGAGGCCTCCCCGCTGCGCGGGCAGACCGTCAAGATGACCCGCATGCGCAAGGTCATCGGCGACAACATGATGAAGGCGCTGCACGGCCAGGCCCAGCTGACCTCGGTGGTCGAGGTCGACATCACCAAGCTGATGAAGCTGCGCGCCCGCGCCAAGGACGCGTTCGCGTCCCGCGAGGGCGTCAAGCTGTCCCCGATGCCGTTCTTCGTGAAGGCGGCGGCCCAGGCGCTGAAGGCCCACCCGGTCATCAACGCCCGGATCAACGAGGACGAGGGCACGATCACCTACTTCGACACCGAGAACATCGGTATCGCGGTGGACTCCGAGAAGGGTCTGATGACCCCGGTCATCAAGGGTGCGGGCGACCTCAACATCGCCGGCATCTCGAAGAAGACCGCGGAGCTGGCCGGCGCCGTGCGCGCCAGCAAGATCACCCCGGACGACCTGGCCGGTGCGACCTTCACCATCTCCAACACCGGTTCGCGCGGCGCGCTGTTCGACACGATCATCGTGCCCCCGAACCAGGTCGCCATCCTGGGCATCGGCGCCACCGTGCGCCGTCCGGTCGTCATCAACCACCCGGACCTGGGTGAGACGATCGCGATCCGCGACATGACGTACGTCGCGCTGTCCTACGACCACCGTCTGGTGGACGGCGCCGACGCCGCCCGCTACCTGACCTCGGTCAAGGCGATCCTCGAGGCCGGCGAGTTCGAGGTCGACCTCGGTCTGTAGGCGGTACGCCGAAAGGCATGCACCGGGGCAACGTAACGAGCCTCACCTGCGGCGCCCCCGTCCGGAAGTGTTTCCGGACGGGGGCGCCGCCGTATTGTCTTTAGAGTCAACACTCCCCGAGGAGCCGCTTCATGACCGTCCCCGTCGTCCACTCGCTGCGCGAGCAGATCCGCGAGCACATCGTGGAGGGGATCGTGAGCGGCCGCTGGAAGCCGGGAGAGCGGATCGTGGAGCGCCGGATCGCGACCGAGCTGGAGGTCAGCCAGACGCCGGTGCGCGAGGCGCTGCGGGAGCTGGAGTCGCTGCGGCTGATCGAGTCGGCGCCGAACAAGGGCGTCCGGGTCCGCAACCTGACCGCCGCCGACCTGGAGGAGAGCTACCCCGTCCGGGCCGGTCTGGAGCAGATCGCGGCCGAGCTGGCGGCCGGACGGCTCGCGGCGGACTGCTCGGCCCTGGAGCCGCACGTGGCCGCCCTGTACGAGGCGGACGCGACCTCCGACGGCACGGCCCAGGTGCGGCACACGGTGGCCTTCCACCGGGAGCTGGTGAAGGCCGCGGGGAACGCGGTCCTGCTGCACACCTGGGAGACGCTCGGCATCGAGGTCTTCACGGCCCTGTCGATCCGCTGGCTGGGCACGGTCCAGAAGTCGTACGCGGAGGAGCACCAGGAGCTGGTGGAGGCCTTCCGGCGGGGCGATCCGAACATCGGCGCCCTGGTGAAGGCGCACGTGCTGGGCTGCGCGCCGCGCGCCTGACCCCCTTTCCCGTCCCGGACGGATGAGCGGGCCCACCCATGGGTGGGCCCGCTCATCCATGCCCGCTCATCCGTGCGCACACCTCCTCAGAAAGCGGCCCCCACCTGCGGAAACAAGGCACCGGGTGCCCTGTTTCGCGGCACCCTGTGCCGACTTTCTCGATCTGAAGAGGTTTTCCCCTTCAACCCTTTGATCGATCATCGATCGCCGGTTTACAGTCTTCGGCGGGCCGCTACCCGGCCCTTCGCCCTGTCCTGCCAGACAAGGCACCCCATCTCCACCCCATCTGTCCGGAAGGCGGCGATCATGACCGATCCCGTAGGCAAGACTCCGAGCGAGCTCGACCAGCTCCCGGACCGTGACACCGAGGAGACCGCCGAGTGGGCGGCCTCCCTGGACGCCGTCACCAAGGCCGCCGGCCCCCACCGGGCCGCCTACCTGATGCGCCGCACCCTGCAGCACGCCGAAGGCGCGGGCCTGGCCCTGCCGAAGCTGCTGGAGACCGATTACGTCAACACCATCCCGACCTCCGCCGAGCCGACGGGCGCCGCCTTCGACGGCGACGAGGCCATGGAGCGCCGGATCACCGCCTGGAACCGCTGGAACGCGGCCGCGATGGTCAGCCGCGGCTCGAAGTACGGCGTCGGCGGTCACATCGCCACGTTCGCGTCGGCCGCCTGGCTGTACGAGACCGGCTTCAACCACTTCTTCAAGGGCAAGGAAGCCGACGGTTCCGGCGACCAGCTCTACATCCAGGGTCACGCCGCCCCCGGCATCTACGCCCGCGCGTTCCTGGACGGGCGCCTGAACGAGGCCCACCTCGACAACTTCCGGCAGGAGTCCGGCGGCAACGGCCTGCCCTCCTACCCGCACCCCCGCCGCCTCCCCTGGCTGTGGGAGTTCCCCACCGTCTCCATGGGCCTGGGCCCGCTCTCCGCGATCTACCAGGCGCGCTTCAACCGCTACCTGACCAACCGCGGCATCAAGGACGTCTCCGCCTCGCACGTGTGGGCGTTCCTCGGCGACGGCGAGATGGACGAGCCCGAGTCGACCGCGGCCCTCGCCCTGGCCGCCCGCGAGGGTCTGGACAACCTGACCTTCGTCATCAACTGCAACCTGCAGCGCCTCGACGGCCCGGTCCGCGCCAACTTCAAGATCGTGCAGGAGCTGGAGGCCCAGTTCCGCGGCGCCGGCTGGAACGTCGTGAAGTCGCTGTGGGGCAACGCCTGGGACGAGCTCTTCGCGCTCGACACCACCGGCGCCCTCGTCCGCCGCCTCCGCGAGGTGCCGGACGCGCAGGTCCAGACGTACCAGACCCGCGACGCCGCCTACATCCGCGAGGACTTCTTCGGCAAGGACCCGGCGCTCGTCGAGATGGCGAAGCTGCTGTCGGACGACAAGATCCTGGAGTGCTTCCACCTCTCGCGCGGTGGCCACGAGCCGCGCAAGGTGTACGCCGCGTACAAGGCCGCCGTCGAGTTCAAGGGCGCGCCGACGGTCATCCTCGCGCAGACCGTCAAGGGCTTCACCCTCGGTGAGGGCTTCGCGTCGAAGAACGCGAACCACCAGATGAAGAAGCTCACGAACGACGAGTTCAAGAACATGCGTGACCTTCTCGAACTGCCGATCTCCGACGCGCAGTTCGAGGACGGCCAGGTGCCGTACGGCCACCCGGGCGCCGACTCCCCCGAGGTCCGCTACCTGCAGGAGCGCCGCGCGGCGCTCGGCGGTCCGGCCCCGGCCCGCCGCACCCACGCGATCGCCCCGCTGCCGGCCCCGGCCGAGAAGGCCTTCACCGCCTTCGACAAGGGCTCCGGCACGCAGTCGATGGCGACCACGATGGCCTTCGTCCGCCTGGTGAAGGACCTGATCCGGGACAAGGAGACCGGCAAGCGCTGGGTCCCGATCGTCCCCGACGAGGCCCGTACCTTCGGTATGGAGTCGCTGTTCCCGTCGCTCGGCATCTACTCGCCTAAGGGCCAGACGTACGAGCCGGTCGACCGCGACCAGCTGATGTACTACAAGGAGGCCGTCAACGGCCAGATCCTCAACGAGGGGATCACCGAGGCCGGCTCGATGGCCGACTTCATCGCCGCTTCCACCGCGTACTCCACGCACGGCGAGGCGATGATCCCGTTCTACATCTTCTACTCGATGTTCGGCTGGCAGCGGACCGCCGACCAGATGTGGCAGCTCGGCGACCAGCTCGGCCGCGGCTTCCTCGTCGGGGCCACCGCGGGCCGGACGACCCTGACCGGTGAGGGCCTGCAGCACGCCGACGGCCACTCGCCGGTGATCGCGGCGACCAACCCGGCGGCGCTGACGTACGACCCGGCGTTCGCCTACGAGGTCGCGGCCATCGTCAAGGAGGGTCTGCGCCGGATGTACGGCGAGGCCGCCGAGGGCGAGGACCAGAACGTCTTCTACTACCTGACGGTCTACAACGAGCCCATGCCGCAGCCCGCCAAGCCGGCCGGCATCGACGAGGGCATCGTCAAGGGCCTCTACCGCTTCAACACGGCGGAGTCCGCGGGCCTCGACCTCCCGGCGAACGCCTCGCGCATCCAGCTCCTCTCCTCCGGTACGGCCATCCACTGGGCCCTGGAGGCGCAGAAGCTGCTCGCCGCCGAGTGGGGCGTGGGCGCCGACGTGTGGTCCGCGACCTCCTGGACGGAGCTGCGGCGCGACGCGCTGGAGGCCGACGCCGCGCTGCTGCGCGGCGAGGAGCAGGTGCCGTACATCCGCCGGGCCCTGGAGGGCGTCGAGTCCCCGGTCCTCGCGGTCTCCGACTACATGCGCCAGGTCCCCGACCAGATCGCGCAGTGGGTCGAGCAGGACTGGTCCTCGCTCGGTGCGGACGGCTTCGGCCTGTCGGACACCCGTGACGCGGCCCGCCGCCACTTCGGCGTCGACGCCCAGTCGATCGTCGTCGCGGCCCTCGCGCAGCTGGCCCGCCGCGGCGAGGTCCCGGCCTCGGCCGTGAAGGAGGCGCGCGAGCGCTACGGCCTGTAGCACCCGGCACGTCCCCCGAGGGGCCGCGTCCGTACTTCCGGTACGGGTGCGGCCCCTCGGGCGTGGCAGGGTGGACGCCATGCGCGCCGCCCGGCTGATCAAGATGGTCCTGCTGCTCCAGTCCCGTCCCTCGATGACGGCGGCCGAACTCGCCGCCGAGCTGGAGGTGTCGGAGCGGACCGTCACCCGCGACGCCCTCGCCCTCTCGGAGGCGGGGGTGCCGGTGTACGCGGACCGGGGCAGGGCCGGCGGCTACCGGCTCGTCGGCGGCTACCGGACCCGTCTGACGGGGCTCGCGCGCGGCGAGGCCGAGGCGCTGTTCCTGTCCGGACTGCCGGGGGCGCTGCGGGACATGGGGCTGGAGGACGCGGCGTCGGCGGCCCGGCTGAAGGTGTCGGCGGCACTGCTGCCCTCGTTGCGGGACGCCCCGGACTCGGTGGCGCAGCGCTTCCTGCTCGACGCGCCGGGCTGGTACCAGGAGCCGGAGAGCCCGGAGATGCTGCCGCCGATCGCGGAGGCGGTCTGGGACGACCGGATGGTGTCGGCGCGCTACCGGCGCGCGGACCGCGAGGTGGAGCGCGAGCTCGCCCCGTACGGTCTCGTCCTCAAGGCGGGCGTCTGGTACCTGTGCGCGCGCTCCGGGACGGCCTTCCGGACCTACCGGGTGGACCGCTTCTCGGCCGTCGCGCTCTCCGCGGAGCACTTCGTACGGGACGAGGAGTTCGCCCTGCCGGACTTCTGGGCCGCGCGCGCGGCGGAGTTCGCCCGGTCGATCCTGCGCGCCGAGGTCGTCCTGCGGCTCACGGAGGCGGGGGCCAGCCGGCTGCCGTACGTGACGGACCGCGCGGCGGCCGGGGAGGCGCTGGCGGCGGGGACGCGGGAGGCGGACGGGCGGGTGACGGCGACGCTTCCCGTGGAGAGCGAGGACATCGCCTTCTCCCAGCTGCTCGGGCTCGGCGCGGAGGCCGAGGTGCTGGCCCCGGCCTCGCTGCGCGCCCGGTTCGCGTCGGCGTCCCGGTCCATGGCCTCGCTGTACGGGCGGGAGGCGCAGGACGGGGAGGCCGGGGAGGCGTCCGGGCCGGCCGACGACGAGGGGCCCGGCCGGTGATCGGCGCCGACCGGCGGTCGGCCGTGCTCCTAGCGGTAGTCGTCGACGGAGGCCGCCTCGTCCGTCTCCTTCGCGATGATGAAGCCCCACGCGTCCGGTCGTGAGCCGTCCGCGTCGCTGAAGCCGTACTCCTTCGCCATCTGTCCGCTGGAGAGGGAGCGGCCGTTCCAGCGGGCCCGGTCGGGGTCGGCGGCGAGGGCGGCGACCGCGCGGCCGACGTAGACCGGGGACTCGGCCACGGCGAAGTCCGGGAGCTTCTCGGCCGCGTCGCGCCAGTTCTCCTCGGTCACTCCGAAGTGGTCCAGCATCTGCTCGGAGCGGAGCCAGCCGGGGGTGAGGGCGACCGCGGTGCCGCCGGCCTCGGCCAGCTCCTTGCCGAGACCGAAGGCCATGCGGATCGGAGCGTTCTTGGCGAGGTCGTAGAAGACGTTCTCGCGGTAGCGGGTGGCGTTGTACTCCTGCGTGCCGTCGGTGATCTCGATCAGGAGACCGCCGGGGTGGCGGAGGAGGAGCGGGACGGCCGCCGCGCTGGTGATCAGGTGCGTCTTCACGCCCAGCTCCAGCATCCGCAGGCCGTCGGCGAGCCCCACCTCCCAGATCTTCTTGCCGAAGCCCGCGACGACCAGGTGCTCGCCGCCCCACACGTCGTTCACCAGGACGTCGAGCCTCCCCCGCTCGCGGTCGATCCGGTCGACCAGCGCCCGCACCTGCTCGACCTCCAGGTGGTCGGTGGGGACCGCGATGCCCTCGCCGCCGGCGGCCGTCACCAGTTCGGCGGTCTCCTCGATGGTCTCGGTCGACCGGCCGACCTCGCTGATCCGCTCCCGGGTGGTCCGCCCGGTGACGTACACCGTCGCCCCGGCCGCGCCGAGCTGGACGGCGATGCCCCGTCCGGCGCCGCGGGTCGCCCCGGCGACCAGGCAGATCCGTCCGCGCAGGCTCCGGGGACCGTTCGTCTCGTTCTTCTCCGTCGTCATGCACACCAGATTCGCAGGGAAAGGCGACATCTTCTGTCCGGTTTCATTTCGGGCTTTCCGGGTGCGTCGCACCCGGCGAACCACGATGCTGGTCCCGTGATGGACGAGACGGAGTTCTGGGAGATCATCGACGCCAGCCGCGAGGACGCCGAGGGCGACCCCGAGGAACAGGCCGACCTGCTCGTGGAGCGGCTGACCCGGCTGGACCCGGACTCCGTGCTCGACTACGCGCGCCACTTCGAGGCCCGCTACAACCGGGCGTACCTGTGGGACCTGTGGGGTGCGGCGGCGGTGCTCTTCGACGGGGCGGGCGACGAGGCCTTCGACTCGTTCCGCTGCTGGCTCATCGGCCAGGGCCGGGAGGTGTACGAGGGCGCGGTGCACGATCCGGACGCGCTCGCGGAGCTGCTCGGCGACTTCGACGTGGAGATCGACGGGGACGGCGAGGAGATCGGCTTCGCGGCGGACGAGGCGTACGAGCGGCTGACCGGCGGCGAGACCCCGGACCTGGGGATCCCGATGCCGGGCGGGGAGCCGCTGGGGGCTCCGTTCGACCTGGAGGACGACCAGGTCCTCGCGGCCCGCTTCCCCCGGCTGTGGGAGCGGTTCGGGACGGCGTAGCCCGGTACCGGGGAGGGTGACGGGCGCGGTCCCGGCCCGGCCCGGCGCCCGGCCGCGGAGGCGGGCGGGGCCAGGAGGCCCCCGGGACCCCGCGGACGGTGGTCGTGGTGGTGCGTCCCCCGGGGACGGTCGCGCGGGCGTCCGTCAGAAGTGCGTGCCGCCGTCGATGCGGACCTCGGTGCCGGTGATGAACCGGCCGTCCTCCGACGCCAGCATCGCGACGACCCCGGCGACGGTCTCGGGGCCGGCGAAGCCCTGGCCGAGGGCGGGGGCGAGCTTGGCGAAGAGGGACCAGTCGGCGTCCTCCGGGATGCCGGGGCCGACGCTCTGGCGGCTGGCGCCGGTGCCGTCGGTCATGCCGGAGGAGATGGAGCCGGGCTGGACGGCGGTGAAGCGTATGCCCTGCTTGGCGTACTCGGCGGCGAGCGCGTGGGTCATGGACTGGATGCCGCCCTTGCTGGCCGCGTACGCCGCCATGTAGGGGTGCGCGAACATCGCGGAGGTCGAGGAGAAGTTCACGACGGCGGAGCCGTCGCCCTCCAGGAGGGCCGGGATCGACTCGCGGATCATCAGGAACGTGCCGGTGAGGTTGATCCGCACGACCTGCTCGAAGGAGTCGAGGCTCGTCTCGTGGGTGTGCGAGGAGCGCAGGATGCCGGCGGCGTTCACGAGGACGTCCAGGCCGCCGAGCCTCTCGACCGCGGCGGCGACACCGGCGCGCACGGATGCCTCGTCGGCGACGTTCACGACCACGGTGGTGAGGCGGCCGGCCGCGTCGCCGGCCTTGGCGACGGTGTCCTTCAGGCCGTCCTCGCTGATGTCGGCGGCGACGACCCGGCCGCCCTCGGCGAGCATGCGCAGGACGGTGGCCTGGCCGATGCCGGAGCCGCCGCCGGTGATGAGCGCGCGGCGTCCTTCGTAACGGGTCAGCTGGTTCATGGCGGCAACCTCTCGATGTCGAGCTTCCGGGAATCCCCGTTCCGGGACGTGGAGGGTCCCGGAGAATGCCGCCACCGTACGCCCAAGTGGCACGGTTTGCCATATCTGCACGTTGTGCACCATCAGCGGGCGCGGGCGTACGCTTCGTACGGTGAGCACCAAGCCCGAGGGGTCCACGCCCCCCACCCGGACGCTGACGGAGCGCCGCAAGGCCGCCACCCAGCTGGACATCGCGCGCGCCGCCGCCGAGCTCTTCACCGAGCACGGCCCCGACGGCACCACGGCGGAGGACATCGCCCTGCGGGCCGGGGTCGCGCTGCGCACCTTCTACCGGTACTTCCGGTCCAAGCAGGACGCCGTCGCCCCGCTGCTCGCCGGCGGCGGCGACCGCTGGCGCGAGCTCCTCGCCGCCACGGCCGCCACGGAACCCGGCGCGGGACTGCCCGCGGCCCTGGAGCGCTCGATCGCCGCCTCCCTGACCCCCGCGGACCCGGCGACCGAGGAGGGGCTGCGCTGGACCCGCGGACTGCTGCGCGCGGCCGCGGAGGACCCGGCCCTGCGGGCCGTCTGGTACCGGGTCAACCAGGAGTCCGAGGAGCGGCTGCGCGAGGTCGTGGCCGGACTCGCGGGGCCGGCGGCGGACCCCCTGGAGGTGCGGCTCGCGGCCGCGGCGGCCACGGACGCCATCCGGATCGCCCTGGAGAGCTGGGCCGAGACCGACGCGCCGGCCCGGGGCGAGGGCGCCCCCGCGGAGCTCGCGGTCCGGTGCCTGCGCGAACTGATGGGCGGGATGCGGCTGCTCGGCCCCGCCCTCGGAGACCCGGCGACCGCCCCATGAGGACGTCGTGCCTCAGCGGAGGGCCGGCGACCGCCCCATGAAGTCGTCGTGCCTCAGCGGAGGGTCAGCGACCGCCCCATGAGGACGTCGTCCACGTACTCCCCGGCGAGGAACAGCTCCCCCGGCAGCACGCCCTCGACCGCGAAGCCCTCGGCGTCGTAGAGCGCGCGGGCCGGGGCGTTGTGCCCGAGCACCCGCAGCGTCATGCGGACGGCTCCGTCCGCCCGCGCCCTGTCCATCGCGGCCCGCAGCAGCGCCCGTCCCACGCCGTGGCCCCGCGCGGCCTCGGCGACCACGAGTCCCTGGATCTGCCGCACGTGGGCGGTGGCGGCGAGCGGGGTCGGCGGCACCACCCGGATGTAGCCGACGAGGACGCCCTCCCGCTCGGCGAGGAGGTAGTCCGCGGGCAGGTGCCGGTCGTCGAAGAACGGTCCGTACGGCGGGACGGGGGCGGGCAGCACCGCGTGCAGGGTCGACCAGGCGGCCCGGTCGAGCGCCCCGAGGGCGGCGTCGTCCGCGCGTTCGGCGGTACGTATCAGCGTCTCCGGCACGATCATGGCGGCCACTGTGCCACGCGCCCGCCCGGAAGGGCAGGATGGTCCCCATGCAGCCTTCCGCCACTCGCAAGCGCGTCGCCGTCACCGGCGCATCCGGGCTCATCGGCTCCGCCCTCGTCCGCTCCCTGCGCGCCGACGGCCACGACGTCCTCCGGCTCGTCCGGAGGCCCGCCCGGACCGCCGACGAGGTCGAATGGGACCCGAAGCGGCTGTACGTGGACGCCGCCGGGCTCGTCGGCGTGGACTCCGTCGTGCACCTCGCCGGCGCCGGGGTCGGCGAACGCCGCTGGACCGAGGCGTACAAGCAGGAGATCCGCGACAGCCGCGTCCTCGGCACCACGGCGATCTCCCAGGCCCTCGCCTCCCTCGCGGAGCCGCCGGAGAGCCTGGTCTGCGGCACCGCGCTCGGCTGGTACGGCGACACCGGCAGCCGCGCGGTCGACGAGAGCGCCCCCGCGGGAACGGGCTTCCTGCCCGAGGTCTGCGTGGAGTGGGAGGCCGCCGCGGCCCCCGCCGAGGAGGCCGGCATCCGCGTGACCTACGCCCGCACCGGTCTGGTGGTGGCCCGCGAGGGCGGGGCGTGGGGGCGGCTCTTCCCGCTCTTCCGGGCCGGTCTCGGCGGCCGGATGGGCGACGGCCGCCAGTACTGGTCGTTCATCTCCCTCCACGACGAGGTGGCGGCCCTGCGCCACCTCGTCGACACCCCGGAGCTGACGGGCCCGGTGAACCTGACCGCCCCCGAGCCGGTCACCAACCGCGAGGTGACGGCGGCGATGGGCCGGGTCCTGCACCGGCCGACCCTCCTCACGGTGCCCGCGCCCGCGCTGAAGGCGGTACTCGGCGACTTCGCACAGGACGTGCTGGGGAGTCAGCGGGTGCTGCCGGGGCGGCTGTTGGAGACCGGATTCGACTTCGCGTTCCCGACGATCGACGACTCGATCCGGGCGGCGGCCCGCTGAACCCCGCCCCGCCCGCCCCGCTCCCGGCGCCGCTCCCCCTCCTCCGCTCCCCCTCCGTGCTCCCCCGTGCCGCACGCACCCCGGTACGCGCGGCTGGCACGCGTGGGAGCGCTGCCTAGGCTCGACGAGAACGGCGAACTCGGGCATTCCGGAGGCCGGTTGGGGGCATAGGCACCCCACCGGCCGCGCCGACCTGGGGAGGGGCACGTGCTCAACAGCGCAGACAGCGCAAGGACCGCACAGCGTACGGACGTCGACGGCGCGCAGACCGTCGACGTCGTCATCGTGGGAGCCGGGGTCGCGGGACTCACCGCGGCCGGACGGCTCACCGACGCCGGGCTCTCCGTGGCCGTCCTGGAGGCGGAACCCCGCATCGGGGGCCGGATGGCGACCGAGACCGTCGACGACTTCCGGCTCGACCGGGTCGGACCGCTGCTCACCCTGTCGTACGAGGAGCTCCGGACCCTTCCGGGACTCGACGGCCTGGTGCTGCGGCCGTTCGCCCCGGGGGTGCTCGTGCACAGCGACGGCCGGTACGCGCGGTGGGGCGCGGCGCACCCCCGCCGGACGGCCGTCGGCCCCCGGAACACGGGGCACCGGAGCGTGGGGGGAGCGTTCAGCGTGGCGCGCGCCCTCGCGAGCGCCCCCCGGCATCCGGCCGCGTCGCTCGACCAGGCGCGGCTCGGCGCGTCCCTCGTCCGGCTCGCGGCGACCCCGACGCAGCGGATCCTGGCCCGCCCCGAGCGGACCGCGCGCGAGGCGCTGGCCTCGCGGCTGCCCGCCAGGACCGTCCAGGGCGTGCTGCGGCCGCTGCTCGCGGCGCTCCTCGGCGATCCGGACCTCGGCATGTCGAGCCGGCGCGCGGACCTGGCGCTGCGCGCCTTCGCCCGGGGCCGCCTCGCGGTGCCCGAGGGCGGGGCGGCGGCGCTGCCGGAGCGGCTCGCGGCGGCGCTGCCGCCGGGCACGGTCCGGACCGGGGTCCGGGTCACGGACGCGTCGATCTCGCGGGTGACGACGGCGGAGCACGGGGTGTTCCGGTGCCGGTCGGTCGTCCTCGCGACGGGGGCGCGGACGGCGGCCGGGCTGCTGCCGGGGCTGCGGACGCCGGACTTCCACGCGGTGACGGTGCTGCACCACACCGCCCCCGCCGCGCCGACGGCGGATCCGACCCTGCTCCTGGAGGCCGATCCGGGAGGGCCGGTGGCCCACACGGCGGTGATGAGCGCGGTCGATCCGCAACGGGCGCCGGAGGGCCGGACGCTGGTGACCTCGACGATCCTCGGCACGCCGCCGGACGACACGGAACGGCGGGTCCGCAAGCACCTGGCCACGCTGTACGGCCAGTCGACGGACGAGTGGGAGCTGCTGGACATGCGCCACACGCCGGACGCGATACCGGCGATGCCGCCGCCGCACGACGCGCGGCGCTCGGTCCGCCTGCTGGCGGGCCTGTACGTCTGCGGCGACCACCGCGCGACGAGCACCCTCCAGGGCGCCCTGGTGTCGGGGCAACGGGCGGCCCGCGCCCTCCTGCGGGACCTGGGCCTGGGAACGGGCGACGGGGAACGGGAGGAGGAGGCGGCGTAGGGACGGGGCGGCACCGGACCCGGGAGCGCCCCCGGCGGAGGCGGGCCCGGGTCCGGGTGCGCACCCGGACGGAGGCGGGCCCCCGTCCGGGTGCGCCCCCGGCGGAGCGGGAAGCCGGACGCGCCCCCGGGCGCGGCGGCCGCACACCGCCCCGCGCGGGGGGCGTCAGCCCAGGGCGGCCACCCGGTCGCGGTAGGTGCGGGCCGCCGCCGCGTCGCGGTACGGCTCCAGGCGCCGCTCGAAGTCCCGTACGTACTCGACCGCCCTCGCCGACCGCATCTCCGAGGCCTGCTGGGCGGCCTCCGCGCCGAGGGCGCACGCCTGGTCCAGTTCCCCCAGGGCCAGTCGCGAGGTGGCCAGGACCACCCGGCAGAAGAGGCGGCTGCGGGCGAAGCCGGGCGCGCGGAGCTGGAGGGCGCGTTCGGCGTGCTGGGCCGCCGGCCGGTACTGCTGGAGGTCGCGGTGGCAGTGTCCGAGCTCGTCGGCGAGCTGGGCCTCGTCGAACGTCCGGGCCCAGTACGGCACCTCGTCGCCGGGCCGGGCCGCCTCCAGGGCCCGCTCGGCCCGCACCAGCGAGGCGCTGCACACCCGTGCCTCGCCGAGGACCGCGTGCCCCCGCGCCTCGACCGCGTGCAGCATCGCCTGCACGACGGGCGGCGCGGCGGGCCCGACGCCCTGCTGGGCGACACGGGCGAGCTGCACGGCCTCCCGCCCGTGGCCGAGGTAGACGGCCTGGCAGCTCATGGTGAGGAGCACGTACGAGCCGTATGCCCGGTCCCCGGCCGCCTGGGCCAGTCGCAACGCCTGGACGAAGTAGCGCTGGGCGAGGCCGTGCGCGGCGATGTCGTAGGACGTCCAGCCGGCGAGCCGGGTGAGGTCGGCGGCCGCGGCGAAGAGGCGCCTGCCCACGGACTCGCCGTAGGTGCCGCGCAGCATCGGCTCCGCCTCGTGCTCCAGGTAGCGGACGAGGGCCTGGCGGGCGTGCCCGCCGCCGTAGGCGTGGTCGAGCGTGCGGAAGAGCTCGCCGACCGAGCGCAGGGCGGCGACGTCCCCGCTGGAGACCCGCTGGCCGGGCCCCCGGTCCGTGCCCCGCTGCCGGGGCACGGAGAAGCGCCCCTGGGCCGGCACCCGGGGGTCGTGGGCGAGGCGGGTGTCGTGGGCGGCGCGCGGGTCGTGGGCGGCGCGCGGGTCGTGCGCGAGCCGGGCCTCCGCCGTCGCCGCCGCGGCCGTCGCGGTCACCGGCGACGACGCGGTCCGCGGGCCCTGCGGCGCGTCGCCCCGGGCCACCCGGTCGTCCGCGCGGCCGATCAGCCAGTCGCGGCTGGGCACGACGAGGCCCGCCGGGGTGAAGGCGATCTTGCGGAGCTCGGCGTGGCTGCCGGAGTCCTTCCGCCAGAGCCCGCTGACGATGTCGACCGCCTCTTCGGGGGTCGCCGCGAACTCCAGCCCGGCGTAGACCGGGGCACAGGCGTCGAGGCCGAGGTCCTGGGCCGAGAGCCGGCGGCCGAGGCGACGGGTGAAGACCTCGGCGATCAGCGCGGGCGTGGTGCCGCGCGGCTGCTGGCCGCGGAGCCAGCGGGTCACCGACGTCTTGTCGTACCGCAGGTCGAGACCGTGTTCCAGACCGAGCTGGTCCACCCGTCTCGCCAGGCCCGCGTGCGAGAACCCTGCTTCGGCGATGAGCGCGGCGAGCTGGCGGTTCGGGATGCGCTGCGGTGGTCGTTCCGTCATCAGCTGTGCGGTCTCCTGCCTTCCGGGTCCGGACGGCAGCCCCGTCGGACCCTCATGGAACGGCGCGAATTTAGCGGTCCTCACCGCCCTAACCGCCACCTTCGCCCCACATTCATCCGATCGTGTGAGGATTGATGGCATCGCTGACGTAGGCGCTCCCGGCCACCTGGCGGAGGGCACCCCCGTCCACCTGCGGGAGAGCCGCCCCCGTCCACCTGCCCCAGGCCCTTTCCCGGCACCGCCGTACAGTGGCATGGGCGCGAATGACGCATGGTGCCGCGCCGGCCCGGGATGATCCCCGGATTCCGGTCCCCGGCACCCAGGAGGAGGCTTGGCCGTGAGTGACCTGCGATTCGTCCGCCTGGGGTTCGGCGGCGATGCCGTCGACTACCGGGTGGCCTGGGACAAGCAGCGCGAGGTGCACGCCGCGCGGTTCGCCGACGAGATCGACGACACCTGTCTGCTTCTGGAGCACCCCCCGGTCTACACGGCGGGCCGGCGCACGACGGAGAGCGAGCGCCCGCTCGACGGGACGCCGGTGGTGGACGTGGACCGCGGCGGCAAGATCACCTGGCACGGCCCCGGTCAGCTCGTGGGCTACCCGATCCTGAAGCTGCCCCGCCCGGTGGACGTCGTCGCGCACGTGCGCCGGCTGGAGGAGGCGCTGATCCTCACCGCCGCCGAGTTCGGCGTGGAGACGAGCCGGGTCGAGGGCCGCAGCGGCGTCTGGGTGCTCGGCGACCCGGTCGAGCAGCGCCCGGCGCTCGGCGGGCTCTCCCTGGACTTCGACCCGCGGCTGAACGACGAGGAGTTCGACCCGCGCCTGAACGGCCCCGAGTACGCCCCGTCCAACGCCGGCCAGCGCCGCGAGGACCGGAAGCTCGCCGCGATCGGCATCCGGGTCGCCAAGGGCGTCACGATGCACGGCTTCGCCCTGAACGTGAATCCCGACAACGCCTGGTTCGACCGGATCATCCCGTGCGGCATCCGGGACGCGGGCGTCACCTCGCTCGCCAACGAGCTGGGCCGGGACGTGAGCATCGAGGAGGTGCTGCCGGTGGCCGAGAAGCACCTGCGAGCCGTCCTGGAACACGCGGACCTGAGGCCGCGCGAGATCGAGCGCCCGGTCGAGCCGGCCTCGGCCTGAGGGGCGCCCGCAGGAATGCAGGGCGCTGGCCAGAGGTTGGCCAGACGTAGTAAGGCATGGGAAGCAACGGCGTACCCTGGTGTGCGCCGAAGAATCGAAGCTACAGGAGCCGATGTGTCCGCAGTCGCACCCGACGGACGCAAGATGCTGCGCCTGGAGGTCCGGAACGCCCAGACCCCCATCGAGCGCAAGCCCGAGTGGATCAAGACGCGGGCGAAGATGGGGCCCGAGTACACGAAGATGCAGGGCCTCGTGAAGAGCGAGGGCCTGCACACGGTCTGCCAGGAGGCGGGCTGCCCCAACATCTTCGAGTGCTGGGAGGACCGCGAGGCCACCTTCCTCATCGGCGGGGACCAGTGCACCCGGCGCTGCGACTTCTGCCAGATCGACACGGGCAAGCCCGAGGCGCTGGACCGGGACGAGCCGCGCCGCGTGGGCGAGTCCGTCGTCACGATGGACCTCAACTACGCCACGATCACCGGCGTCGCACGCGACGACCTGGAGGACGGCGGCGCCTGGCTGTACGCCGAGACCGTGCGCCAGATCCACCAGCAGACCGCGGAGCGCGCCGACGGCCGCACCAAGGTCGAGCTGCTCGCGCCCGACTTCAACGCCGTGCCGGAGCTGCTCAGGCAGGTCTTCGACGCGCGCCCCGAGGTCTTCGCGCACAACGTGGAGACGGTCCCGCGGATCTTCAAGCGGATCCGTCCGGGATTCCGTTACGAGCGCTCGCTCGACGTCATCACGCAGGCCCGCGACTACGGTCTGGTCACGAAGTCGAACCTGATCCTCGGCATGGGCGAGACCCGCGAGGAGATCAGCGAGGCGCTCCAGCAGCTGCACGACGCCGGCTGCGAGCTGATCACGATCACGCAGTACCTGCGCCCCTCCGTCCGGCACCACCCGGTGGAGCGCTGGGTGAAGCCGCAGGAGTTCGTGGAGCTCAAGGAGGAGGCCGACGAGATCGGCTTCTCCGGCGTCATGTCGGGGCCGCTGGTCCGGTCCTCGTACCGGGCGGGTCGCCTCTTCCAGCAGGCGATGGAGAAGCGCAGCCGAGCCGGAGCGTAGGTTGCGGATCCGCCCGAGGTACGAGGGCGGGCACGCGGCCGGAGCGGTGGCGAGGCGGAGCTCGACCGGCAGCGCGGAGAAGCGCGGCGCGGTGGACCACGCCACGCAGGCCGTGTGAAACGGAGCACAAGTGATTACCGGCCGGTAATGGCCGATTCGGACGCGGCCCGTACGGCCCCGCAGCTCAGCGGGGAGGTACGGGCCGCGCCACCGTTTCCGGGGCCGCCACATGGCCGCATCAACGTTTCATCAGTGTTTGACCACCGGGTCACGCCCTGGTAACACCAGTCTGTGAGCCTGGATTCACTCAGCGCCACCCACCGCTCACCGCCCCGCTCGCACCCCCGCCTCGTCTCACCCGCAATCGAGGGAGGACCCCGACATGCCGGCCGCATCGACGCACGTCCGCGTCACCGCGATCCCGTCCGTCACCGACGCCCTGAAGGCCGTGGAGGCACTCCTCCTCGGCGCCGGGCAGCGCACCGCCCGGCGCAACGCCTGGAACTCCGTCCTGGAGGACCGGCGCAACGCCAAGGACCGGGTCGAGGCCCAGCACGTGATGGAGGTCGCGTCGGGCCGCACGTCCCGGGCCACGTAAACTTCAGGACATGGCGAGGAAGGCAAACACGGGCAGCGCTGACGCTGCGAACCAGGGGCGGCTCAAGCAGATCGCCCTCACGTACAAGATGACCCGAAAGGCCGACCCGAAGGTCGGACTTGTCGTCGCAGGCGTGGGCATCGTCGTACTCGGTGTCCTCCTCGCGATCGGCTTCCTGATCGGCCACCCGGTCTACCTGGGCATCCTGGGCTTCGTCCTGGGGCTCCTGGCGGCGGCCATCGTCTTCGGGCGGCGCGCCGAGCGCGCGGCCTTCGGGCAGATGGAGGGCCAGCCCGGCGCGGCGGCGGCGGTGCTGCAGAACGTCGGACGCGGCTGGACGACGACCCCCGCGGTCGCGATGAACCGCAGCCAGGACGTCGTGCACCGGGCGGTCGGCCGGGCCGGCATCGTGCTGGTCGCCGAGGGCAACCCGAACCGGGTGAAGCCCCTGCTCGCGGCCGAGAAGAAGCGGATGAACCGCGTCGTGGTCGACGTGCCGGTCACCGACATCATCGTCGGCGACGGCGAGGGCCAGGTGCCGCTGAAGAAGATCCGCACGACCATGCTCAAGCTCCCGCGGGTGCTCAGCGGCCCGCAGGTGACCGCGGCCAACGACCGCCTCCGGGCGATGGGCGACCTGATGAGCAACATGCCGCTGCCCAAGGGTCCGATGCCCAAGGGCATGCGGATGCCGCGCGGCGGAAAGATGCGCTGACGCGCCCGACCGGAGGCGATGGCTTCCACTGACCGCTCATGGGGAAGGCCCCGGACCGTGTGACGGTCCGGGGCCTTCCCCATGCGGTGCCGACGGGGGCCGTACGGCGTCAGAGACGGACCTGTACGGCCCCGGAGAGGCGGTCGTGGAGGCCGCGGCCGTCACGGTCCCAGATGAGGGCGGGAATCGCCAGGCAGACGAGCAGCGAGCGGAGCGCCACCCGCGGGAGGCCGAGGCGTCCGCCGTTCACGGAGACGACCCCGAGGCCGAAGAGCCGCTTGCCGGGCGTCGAGCCGATCGTGCCGACGGTCAGCACGCTCAGCACGAGCAGGATGACCAGGGCCCAGTTTCCGGTGGCCTGGTTGTAGCCGTCGGTGATCAGGCCGTATGCGATCAGCGTGCAGAGGGCCCAGTCGACGGCGAGGGCGCCGAGGCGCCGCCCGGGGCGGGCGATCGAACCGGGGCCCTCCTCGGGCAGCCCCAGCTGCTGACCGCGGTAGCCGAAGTCGACGCCTGCGTCCTCGGCCGCCGCGCGGGGGCCGGAGAGCCAAGATCCGAGTGCTTGCCTGTTGTCCACGCGACCACGGTACTGCGCCCGTTTTCGATCACTTAGGTCCGGGTAGGCGAACCGCGCTGCCAGGTGGCGGGGCACCCAGCCCGGTTAACTTCGACGAAACAATTGGGTCATGCTTGAGAAATCCCGTCTGCCTATGGTCGGGTCCAGCGTGTGCCACCGCACCGGCCGCACGAATCAGCTGCAAACCCCGCCCCTCCCCGGGCCGGGAGTAGGAGGAGTGGGATGTCCGAGACGCACGGGTTCCAGAACGCCGACGAGGTCAAGAAGTACATCCGGGACAACGACGTCAAGATGGTCGACGTCCGTTTCTGCGACCTTCCGGGCGTGATGCAGCACTTCACGATCCCGGCGACGGCGTTCGACCCGTCGGAGGAGCTCGCCTTCGACGGCTCGTCGATCCGCGGCTTCCAGGCGATCCACGAGTCCGACATGTCGCTCCGCGCCGACCTGTCGACGGCCCGGGTGGACCCCTTCCGCCGCGACAAGACGCTGAACATCAACTTCTTCATCCACGACCCGATCACGGGCGAGCAGTACAGCCGTGACCCGCGGAACATCGCGAAGAAGGCCGAGGCCTACCTCGCCTCCACCGGCATCGCCGACACCGCGTACTTCGGCCCCGAGGCCGAGTTCTACGTGTTCGACTCGGTGCGCTTCGAGACCTCCGCGAACCAGGGCTTCTACCACATCGACTCCGAGGCCGGCGCCTGGAACACCGGTGCGGAGGAGAACAACCGCGGCTACAAGGTCCGCTACAAGGGCGGCTACTTCCCGGCCCCGCCGGTCGACCACTTCGCCGACCTGCGCTCGGAGATCTCCCTGGAGCTGGAGAACGTCGGCCTCCAGGTCGAGCGCCAGCACCACGAGGTCGGCACCGCCGGCCAGGCCGAGATCAACTACAAGTTCAACACGCTGCTCGCCGCGGCCGACGACCTGATGCTCTTCAAGTACATCGTGAAGAACGTCGCCTGGCGCAACGGCAAGACCGCGACCTTCATGCCCAAGCCGATCTTCGGCGACAACGGTTCGGGCATGCACGTCCACCAGTCGCTGTGGTCGAACGGCGACCCGCTGTTCTACGACGAGACCGGCTACGCGGGCCTCTCGGACACCGCCCGCTACTACATCGGCGGCATCCTCAAGCACGCCCCGTCGCTGCTCGCCTTCACCAACCCGACGGTGAACTCGTACCACCGCCTGGTGCCGGGCTTCGAGGCCCCGGTCAACATGGTGTACTCGCAGCGCAACCGCTCCGCCGCCATGCGCATCCCGATCACGGGCTCGAACCCGAAGGCCAAGCGCGTCGAGTTCCGCGCGCCGGACCCGTCCTCGAACCCGTACCTCGCCTTCTCCGCCCTGCTCCTCGCGGGCCTCGACGGCATCAAGAACAAGATCGAGCCGGCGGAGCCGATCGACAAGGACCTGTACGAGCTGGCTCCCGAGGAGCACGCCAACGTCCAGCAGGTCCCGACCAACCTGGAGGCCGTGCTCAACGCCCTCGAGGCCGACAACGAGTACCTCCAGGCCGGCGGCGTCTTCACCTCCGACCTGATCGAGACCTGGATCGACTACAAGCGCACCCACGAGATCGCCCCGATCCAGCTCCGCCCGCACCCGCACGAGTTCGAGCTCTACTTCGACCTCTAGGCCGCACCGCGCGAGCGAGGCACGTACGAGGCCCGCCGCCCCCTTTCGAGGGGGCGGCGGGCCTCGCCGCTCTCCACCGGCCGGGGCCGGGCAGCGCCCCTCCGCCGTGTCAGCGCCCGTAGCGGATCATCGCGCGGACCATGCGGCAGGTGGTGTCCGAGGGCGGGTGGATGCCGAGGTGGTCGGCCGTGGTGCGTATCGTCGCGTTCGTGGCCTTCGACGGGACGTAGACGCCGGCGTCGAGGAGGGCGATCGCGAGGCGCATGGCCTTCAGACGGCGGTTGTGCGTCACGTACCACTCGCGGGGGCGGCCCGCGGGGAGCGGCTTCTTCCGGAGCGGCTTCCAGGGTTCGAGGGACGGTGTCCGGATCACGGCGAGAGCCATGGGCTACCTCCTGGCGAACGGCGGGGTGCGGGCCCTCCCCGGGACCCTCACCTTCACCCCCCATTTTAGGGCCCACCACTGACAATCGCCCCTGGCCAGAGGGGGTTTGGGGGGTGGTGGAGAGGGCCCTGGGGGGTACCGTGGGGGCATGGAGATCTGGATCAATCCCGCCTGTTCCAAGTGTCGCAGCGCCCTCACCCTTCTCGACGCCGAGGGCGCCGACTACACCGTGCGCCGCTACCTGGAGGACGTGCCCTCGCCCGAGGAGATCCGCCGGGTGCTCGACCGGCTCGGGCTCGAACCGTGGGACATCACGCGGACGCAGGAGGCCGCCGCCAAGGAGCTCGGCGTGAAGGACTGGGCCCGCGACGCCGGGAGCCGCGAGCGGTGGATCGAGGCCCTCTCCGCGCATCCTAAGCTCATCCAGCGGCCGATCATCACCGCCGAGGACGGCACGGCCGTCGTCGGCCGCACCGAGGAGGCCGTGCGCGACGCGCTCTCCCGCTAGGGGGTTGTCGCCAGGCTTCCGGCTGCCCCCACGGCGCCCTGCACGACAGGCCCCAGGGCCTGTCGGTCCGGAGGGTCCCGCGCGGCGGGCGACGCCCGGGGCGGTCCCGCGCCTTCCGTCGGCGCTACCCTCGCCCGGCAGGACGCAGAAGGCCGCTGACGGCCTCGTGAGCGACGGTGAGGAGCACCCCGTGACCGCATCCGACGGCGGCGGGCCCGGTGTCGACCTGCACCTGGAGCTGAGCGCCGCCGGCGGCCGCCGGGCCGCGCTCGTCGCCGCCCTGCGCGAGGCCGTACGCGGCGGGCGACTGGCACCGGGGACCCGGCTGCCGCCCTACCGATCGCTCGCCGCCGACCTCGGGGTCGCCCGCAACACCGTCGCCGACGCCTACGCCGAACTCGTCGCCGAGGGCTGGCTCACCTCCCGCCAGGGCTCCGGGACCCGCGTCGCCGAGCGGGTCGCCGCACCCGCCCCGCGGTCCGTCCGCCCCACCGCCCCTCCCCCGCTCCCCCACGACCTCGTCCAGGGCAAGCCCGACCCCGCCGCCTTCCCCCGCACCGCCTGGGCGACCGCGGCGCGGCGGGCCCTGGCCGCCGCGCCCCACGAGGCCTTCGGGATCGGCGACCCGCACGGCCGGACCGAACTGCGCCACGCGCTCGCCGAGTACCTCGCCCGCGTCCGGGGCGTCCGCACCGCACCGGACCGCATCGTGGTCTGCTCGGGCGCCGCGCACGCGCTGCGCCTCCTCGCGCGCGTCCTCGGCCCGGCGGACCCGTGGGCCGTCGAGGCCTACGGCCTGCCCTTCCACCGCGGCCTCCTCGCCGAGGCCGGGATCACGACCCTGCCGGTCGCGGTCGACGGGGACGGGGCCCGGGTCGCCGACATCCCCCGCCCGGCGCGCGCGGTCCTGCTGACCCCCGCCCACCAGTTCCCCACCGGCGGCCCCCTGCACCCCGAACGCCGGGCCGGCGCCCTGGAGTGGGCCCGGGACTCCGGCGGACTGGTCATCGAGGACGACTACGACGGGGAGTTCCGCTACGACCGGCGGCCGGTGGGCGCCGTCCAGGGCCTCGACCCCGAACGGACCGTCCTCGTCGGCTCCGTCAGCAAGAGCCTCTCCCCCGCCCTGCGGATCGGCTGGATGTGCCTGCCGTCCGCCCTCGTGGGGCCGGTGGTCGCCGCGAAGGGCGAGCGGGAGCCGCACTCCTCCGCGACCGACCAGCTCACCCTCGCGGACCTCCTCTCCTCCGGCGCGTACGACCGGCACGTCCGGCGGATGCGCCGGCGGTACCGCCTCCGGCGCGACCGGCTGACCGCGCTGCTCGCCGAACGGGCCCCCGCCGTACGGGTCACGGGCATCGCCGCCGGACTGCACGCCGTCCTGGAACTGCCCCCGGGCACGGAACGGGCGGTCCTCGCGGCGACGGCCCGGCGCGGGGTCGCCGTGGAGGGCCTGGACCTCTACCGCCATCCCGACGCCCCGCACCCCGGCGGCGGCGCCGGGGACGGGCTCGTCGTCGGCTACGCCACCCCGCCGGAACGGCTCTACGAACCCGCCCTGGAAGCGCTGTGCGACGGACTCGACGAGGTGCTCGGAGTCTGAGGGCCGTCGCACGCGGCCGACTCGCCCGGGCCGACTCGCCCGGGCCGGGCCTACCCCTGCGCCCGCTCCGCCGCCGACTCCTTCGCGCGGGCCTCCGCCAGCGCCTCCGCCCTCGTCAGGATCTCCGTCAGCCGCAGGCCGAACCGGGCGTCGCAGGCGGCGGGTTCGCCCGTACGGGCCGCCTCGACCAGGGCGTCCACGGCCGCACCGAACGCCCCCACCGCCCCGTCCCAGCGCGGCAGCTCCACCCGGCCCCCGGAGCCGTACAGGGTGAGCGCCGCCTCCGCCGCCTCCGGCGGGGCGCTGAGCGTCAGCGTGGCCGTGCTGCTCGCACCCGAGGTGTGCCGCAGCACCAGGTGGTGGGTGTCCGCCGGACCGCGCGCCGCGGTGATCTCCGTGACGTCGCCCAGGACCGGCAGGTAGACCGACAGGACGTGCGGGCCCACGTCCCACAGCCCGCCCTTCTCCCGGCGCCAGGGAGAGGCCGCGTACGCGCTGCTCGACCCCGCCCCGTACAGCGAGCCCAACCAGTGCGCCTCCCCCAGGAACCAGCCCCCGGCCGCCGCCTGCTCCTCGATCCAGCGCGCCGTCGGCCCGGCGAACCGGAGTGTGCAGAAGACCACCGAGGCCGCCCCCGCGGCCTCCACCGCCCGGGCCACCTCCCGCGCCCCGGCGACCGTCGTCGCGACCGGCTTGTCGAGCAGCACGTGGCAGCCGGCCTCCGCGGCCCGGACCGCCAACGGGGCCTGCACGTCCGGCGGGAGCGCGAACGCCACGGCGTCACTGGCCTCGAACAGCGCGTCCAGGTCCTCGTACGCCCGCGTGCCCGACGCGGCGGCGAGCGCGGCCGCCGCCTCCGGGCGCCGGCCCCACACCCCGCTGAACTCGATCCCCCGGTGCGCCGCCAACGCGGGCGCGTGCGTGTGCCCCGCCCAGGGGCCGGTGCCGAGGAGTCCGATACGGGGCTTCGCGCCCAGCTGCTTCGCCATGCCCCCAGTCTGCCCGGTCGCACCGACGACGGGCTCCGGAAATCCCCTCGCGGCCCTCCCCCCCGACCGGTTAGCGTTTCCGCGCCGGCCGCGGGACTCCGGTGCGACTTCCGGAACCTGCCTATGAAGCAACGTCTTCGCTGTTCGCGCCCTCATTCCCCGGCCGGCGCCCCGCTCCGCGCAAAGGAGGGAGAGCCGTGTCCGAGCTCGTCGCCGCCGAGGACGTGCTCCTCTTCGTCAACGCCGCCGTGACGGCCACCGGCCAGCGCGAGTTCCGCTCCTCCGCCGCCGAGCAGCGCTTCTCGCTCCGCTTCGTCCACGCCTACGTCCGGGTCAACTACCGGCCCGTGTACGCGGCCGCCCTCGCCCTCGACATCAACCACCACAACGCCGCCCTCATCGTGGAGCAGCTGCTGCGCACCGCCGACGAGGCGGGCGGGCCCGAGGCGAAGCGGGCGGAGGGGCGGCTGATCGGGGCGCGGCTCGCGCTGCTGCCCCCGCAGCGGGTCTACCGGCTGTTCCGCGCGCTGCGCGCCGCCGGGGTCAACAACCGGCGCACCCGGGCGATCGTGCGCGAGTGGCTCGCGGCCCGCCCCGACCACGCCCTGGACGCGGTGAAGTACCGCAGCGGCCTCAAGGCCGCCCTCCGGCACGTCCACGGCGCGCCGCCGTCCTCCGAGACCGGGGACTTCCTCTTCGCGCCGGGTCGTCGCGTCCGGTACGAGGACCCGACGCTCGACGCGTTCCGCCGCGCCCGCTACGAGCAGGGCGCTCTGTACGAGCTGCCGTTCACCGTCGCCGAGGGGTTCGCCGCCGCCCACGGCGTCCCGCGCGCGGTGTTCCTGGAGCGGATCGCGCCCCGGATGACCCGGCTCGAACAGCTCAGGACAGAGCGGGCCGCCGACCTCTCCGTGATGCCGCTGACCCGGCTCGCCCTGTACGTCCTCTCGCTGCCGTTCGACGCGCGCACGGCGCGGCGGGCCGAGCTGACGGAGGCGCTGCGGGCCGCGGCCCGGCGCGCGGCCGGCCGGGACGCGGGGAGCTGGGGCCGGGTCACGGCCGTGCTCGACGACAGCTTCTCCTCCTCGGGTTCGGCGGTGAAGCGGCGCCGCCCGCTGGCGGTGGCGCTCGGCTGCCACTTCCTCCTGGAGGCCCTCGCGGCGCCGGGGGCGTACACCCCGCTGTGGACCTCGGGCGGCCGCGACCCGCTGCTCGTCCGGCCGTACGGGCCGACGCCGCTGGGCCTGCGGGTCCTGGACGGCCTGGAGACCGGTCCGGAGCGGCTCGTGATCGTCTCGGACGGCTGGGACAACGCCCCGCCGGGGCTCGCGGGAGAGGTGCTGCGGGTGTGGCGCACGCGGCTGGATCCGGAGCGCCGGACGAGCGTGGTGCACCTGAACCCCGTATACGACGCGGAGGGTTTCGACGTGCGGCGGCTGGCCCCGAGCGTGCCGACCGCGGGGATCCGGGACGCCGAGGACCTGGCGGCGCTGGTGGAGATCGCGCAGTTCGCCGAGGGCCGGACCGGGTTCACGGAGCTGAGCGCCTATCTCGACCGGCGGGTGGAGCGGTTCCTGGCGGGAGCGGGACGGCCGGGGCGGAGCGGACGCGGGGCCCGGGAAGCGGGAGAGGGAGCGGGAGAGGCGGGAGGGGTCGGGGGATGACGGGGATCGACCTGACCGGGCTCGACGTCCGGCCGGCGCAGGTGTGGGGCGGGGTGCGGCTGGTGCCGCTGGTCCGGGCCGCGCCGGTGCCCGGGCTGCGGCTGCACCGGGAGGTGTACGGGGGCCGGGGCGCGGTGGACCTGTCCGACCGCGCCACCTACACCTCGTACATCCCGCACGGGTTCGTCGCCGACTGGACGGGGGCCGGAGCGGCGGCGGGGCCGGGCCGGGAGTCCGCCGCGTACGGGACCGTGCTCGGCGGCGGCGGGCGCGGCCGGGGCGGCCGGGCCGGGCCGCCGGACTGCGTGCCCGTGCGCCGGATCCACCGCATGGCCAAGCGGCGGCGGGACGGGGAGGGGCGCGCCGAGGCGCGGCTCCGCTTCCTGCCGCTGCACCTCGCCCTGGAGGGCTACCTGGCGCTGCACTTCGGCGGGCCGTCGGTCGTCTGGGACGAGTGGTCCCGCGAGGCGGTCCGGCACGGCCTCTCGCCGCGGGCCGAGGCGGCGTACGCCGGGTGGAGCGTGCCCGGGCTGACCGAGGCCCTGCGGGTCTTCGAGGTCCACCCGGGCCAGTGCGGGCTGCTGCTGTACGTGGCCGACGCGCTGGCCGCGGCCTTCGTGGTGCCGCACCCGGACGACTACCGCCTGCTGCACCCGACCCTGGTCGAGGACCTCTACGGGGAGCTGGTCCACCAGTACGCGCACTACGGCGCCCCGGTCGCCGGGTTCACGGCGCGGATCCGGGACGGGGCCGGCGGCGTCCGCACCCTCGCGGAGCTGCGGGCGGCGGCGCTGCGGCAGGAGCGGGACTGGGCGGCGGCGCACGACGGGCTGATGGCGCGGGACCTGCTGGAGACGTCGTACGCCTTCGAGCGGGTGCAGCGGACGGGCCCGTTCGCCCTGCACCGGTTCCTGCCGCCGTTCGAGCGGGGCGGGACGGAGCAGCACATCGGGGAGCTGATCACCGACCACAAGGGCCGGGCGGTGTACCTGAAGACGTTCCGGCTCTCGGAGAACCAGATCCGGAAGGGGTACCTGCTGCGGCGGCTGGCGGACTGCGACTGGCACCTGGGGCGGACCGCGGAGGCCCTCGGCACCTCGTACGCCGAGGTCGTGCGGCGTGTCCGGGGCGCGGGTCTCGACCCGCTCCTGAACGCCCACGTCGTCGCACAGCGGCTCCGCGAAGATCGGGAAAGCTGAGTAACACGGGGTTCACATTCGGGCAACCGACGGGAAATCCCGTGTTGCGAAGCTGCGACCGGACACAGACACCGCAGCTTCTCGCAGCGCCGCGAGCCGCCGCGACACCCGCAGCAGCACGCTCAAAGGATGAGGCCCGTGACCTTCAAGGCTGAGTACATCTGGATCGACGGCACCGAGCCGACCGCGAAGCTCCGCTCGAAGACGAAGATCCTCGCGGGCGAGGGTGCCGCGCTGGAGGAGCTGCCGATCTGGGGCTTCGACGGTTCCAGCACGAACCAGGCCAAGGGCCACGCCTCGGACCGCGTCCTCAAGCCGGTCTTCGTCTGCCCGGACCCGATCCGCGGCGGCGACGACATCCTGGTCATGTGCGAGGTCCTCAACACGGACATGACGCCGCACGAGTCCAACACCCGCGCCGCGCTGGCCGAGGTCTTCGCGAAGCACGCCGCGCAGGAGCCGATCTTCGGCATCGAGCAGGAGTACACCTTCTTCGAGGGCAGCCGTCCGCTCGGCTTCCCGGAGAACGGCTTCCCCGCCCCGCAGGGCGGCTACTACTGCGGTGTCGGCGCGGACGAGATCCACGGCCGCCCGATCGTCGAGGCGCACCTGGAGAACTGCCTCAAGGCCGGTCTCGGCATCTCCGGCATCAACGCCGAGGTCATGCCCGGCCAGTGGGAGTTCCAGGTCGGCCCGCTGGCGCCGCTGGAGGTCTCGGACCAGCTGTGGATCGCCCGCTGGCTGCTCTACCGCACCGCCGAGGACTTCAACGTCTCCGCGACGCTGGACCCGAAGCCGGTGAAGGGCGACTGGAACGGCGCGGGCGCGCACACCAACTTCTCGACGAAGGCGATGCGCGAGGGCTACGACGCGATCATCACCGCCGCCGAGTCCCTCGGTGAGGGCTCGAAGCCGCTCGACCACGTGAAGAACTACGGCGCCGGCATCGACGACCGCCTGACGGGCCTGCACGAGACCGCCCCGTGGGACCAGTACTCCTACGGCGTCTCGGACCGCGGCGCCTCGGTCCGCATCCCGTGGCAGGTCGAGCAGGACCAGAAGGGCTACATCGAGGACCGCCGCCCGAACGCGAACGTGGACCCGTACGTGGTGACCCGCCTCCTGGTGGACACCTGCTGCGAGGCCCTCGCGAAGGCCGGCCAGGTCTGATCCGCACCGTCGCGCGCCGGGGGGCGCCCACCGTTCCGGTGGGCGCCCCTCGGCGTGTCCCGGGGAGGTCCGGTCTCCCGGCATGTGGGAAGGACGACACGGGGTTTGGCCGGCGAAGGGGTCGTCGGGGACATTCCCTTCTGGTTCAATAGGGATATGGCCATCACTCAGAACGACACCGCGACGGGTCGTCACGACCTCGAGCCGTTCTGGCCTTCCCGGCAGCACCATGACTTCGACCGGGTGTGTTGCCGCGCGAGGAACGCGTCGGCCCTCTAAAGCCCCGATCGGTACGGTCCGATCCACGGCCTTCGGCCGACGCGCACGACGTTCGACGTACGACTCCTGTCCGTTCGTTCCTCCGCGCGAAAGAGCTGACTTCCCATGGTCCAGACCGCTCACAGCACCCCTGCCGCCGTTCGTCCGAACCGTCATCGGCTGCGTGCCGTCGATCCCAACGAGGTCGTCGACTTCGCCCAGGTCGCCGACTTCCTGCCGCCCGGTGCCACGCTGCTGCCCGCGCCGCCGCACACCCTGCCCACGCTGCCGGGGCGGCCGCCGATGGTCGGGTACCTGGTGCTCGTGCCCGCCGACCAGCAGCCCCGTCAGCCCGTCGCCGCGGCCGTGCCCGCGCCCGTCGCCGCGGTGGAGGAGCAGGGACCCGTCGCCATCGACGGCGTCCAGCGGATCGCCGTCGTGGACGGCCGGGCGCTCGACCTGACATATCTCGAGTTCGAGTTGCTCGCCCATCTGGTGGCGCACCCCCACCGGGTCCACACCCGCGACCAGTTGGTCACGACCGTGTGGGGGTACGGCCACGTCGGTGACGGTCGCACCGTCGACGTGCACGTGGCCCGGCTGCGGCGCAAGCTGGGCGCCGAGCACCGCCACACGATCCAGACCGTGCGGCGGGTCGGCTACAAGTACACGCCCTGACCGGTCAGCCCGTCCGGGTCCCGCTCCTCGCCCTGGACACGAGTCCCAGGGCGAGGTCCACCGTCAGGAACAGCACCAGACTGATGCCGAGCAGCGGGACGAACCACGCCACGACGGCCGTGACCGCGAGGAGCGGGAGCAGCATCGTCACCGGGATCCGCCGCCAGGCGCCGCGGGCCGCGGGGCGGCCGGGGCGGCGGAGCCACCACATGCGGTAGCCCCAGAGGATCAGCAGGACGAGGGCGAGGGCCAGCGCCGCGAGGGCGAGCTGGTTGAACAGGCCCAGGAACACGCCGGTGTGGGCGTCGATGCCGATGCGGGTGAGCTTGGCGAGGAGCGGGTAGTCGGCGAAGGCGAGCCGGTCGACGACCGTGCCGTCCGCCGGGTCCAGCGCCACGGAGTCCAGCTGGAGCGGGAACTGGGTGTCCGTCTCCTTGATCACGTAGCCCTTGCCCTCGGCGGGCAGGACCAGGGAGATCCGCGGGCTGTCGATGCCGGCGGCGCGTGCGGCGTCGAGCGCGCCGTCGACGCCGATGTCCGGTCCCTGGGTGGTGGTGCCGCCGGTGTGGCCGCCGCCGTGGCCCTCGTGTGCGGAGGAGTCCCCGGCCGTGCCGTCGACGGTGGCGGTGAGGGTGGGCGTCGCGCCGCCGAGGCCGTCCTGGACGGTGCCGATGTTCTCGCCCGCGTACCGCGACCAGGTCAGGCCGGTCGCGGACAGGAGGACGAGTCCGGTCACGGCCCACAGGCCGACGCTGCCGTGCCAGGAGAGGGTGCGGCGGCGCGAGGCGGGGCCGCCCTCGGGGACGAACAGGGCACGGCGGTTCCTGCGGCGCCGGCCGAGCCACAGCAGCAGGCCTCCGAGGGCGATGACCCAGAGCCAGCTGGCCGCGAGCTCGCTGTAGTTGCGGCCTATGTCGCCGAGGTGCAGGTCGCGGTGGAGGCCGTCGATCCAGGTACGCAGGGGAAGGGCGCCGGAGCTGCCGTAGCTGGGCAGCGTGCCGCGGACGTCGCCGGTGTAGGGGTCGACGAAGACGGCGAGTGAGGTGTCCTCGGGGACGTCGGGGTCGGCCATCAGGACGCGGGTGGTGGCACCGGGTTCGGCGCCGGGCCAGACGGCGGTGACGGTGCCGTCCGGGTTGGCTCCGCGGGCGATGTCGACCTGTCGGGAGAGGGGCAGGGTCTGCCCGCCGACGGGGACTTCGAGTTCGTGTGCGTACACGAACTTCTCGGCCTGGAAGGAGAGCGCGTAGAGCAGGCCGCTGGCGGCGGCCACGAGGAGGAACGGGGCGACGAGCACGCCCGCGTAGAAGTGGAGGCGGAGGACGAGGGGGCGGAGGGCGCTCCAGGTCCCCGCCTTCCGGCGGGGCGTGGCGGGGGTGTCCGCGGGGGCGGGGGTGTCCGCGGGGGCGGGGGTGTCCGCGGGGGTGGTGCCGGTGGTGCCGGTGGTCCGGGTGGTGTCGGTGGTCCGGGCGGGTGCCGACGGTGGCGCCTCGGTGGTGTCCGGGCGTGCGGGATCGTCGATCGTCATCGCTGTGACTGTCCTTGGAGTCGTTGCAGACAGGGGGGAGGGACCCCCGGGTCAGCCGTGTGCTCCGAGGGTCGTGGCGCGGGGTGCGGTGGGCCGGGGCGGGCCGCGCCGGGACAGGGTGTGGGCGAGGACGACGGTGTGGGGGCGGTGCGCGCTCCGCCGGTGGCACCGGGCGGGGCGGCGCGTGGTGTCGGGGGCCTGCGGACGGGTGAGGAGCAGGCGCAGGGGGGTGAAGGCGTGGGCGAGGGCGGCGCGGGCGAGGGTGAGGAAGGCGGCTTCGCCGTGGGCCAGCCAGAGGCCGCAGAGGAGGGCGGCGAGGAGGTGGGCGGCGAGCATGCCGGAGGTCATGTCCATGGACATGACCGTGTGCGGGGCGGGGATCGTGCCGTGCGCGCCGGTGGCCGTCATGGCATGCATGGCGTGCATGCCGGCCGTGGCGTCCATCCCGGTCATGTCGTGCATGCCGGTCATGTCGTGCGGGATGGCCGGGTGTCCGGTGTCGCCCGCGTGGGCGCCGGCCAGGGAGAACAGCAGGTGCAGGGCGCCCTGGAGGACGAACAGCGCGCCGGCGATCGACGCGGCGCCCCGGCGCCGGCCCGCGGCGGCCCACGCGGCGGCGGCCGTCAGGGCGAAGGCGCCGAGCAGGGCGAGCGGCGGCAGCTGATGGGCGGACATGGAGGAGTGCCCCACCGCGGCCAGGGTGACGCACACCACCGCGAAGAGGGCGGCTCTCAGGGCGCGCAGGGGCGACCGGGCATCCGTCATCGCCCGTCATGGTGCCACCCCGTTCTCCGGCGGACGAGACCACCCTCCCGAACCGGTGACGTTCCTCCCGGGCGGATGACCTTCCTCCCGTGGCGGAATCCTCCGGCAGCGAAAGTCCCTGGTCCCGGGCGGCGTCACCGGGCACGCTCCGATCATGAGACTGCTGATGCTCGGAGGTACGGAATTCGTCGGCCGCGCGGTCGTCGAGGCGGCGCTCGGCCGGGGCTGGGAGGTGACCGTCTTCCACCGCGGCCGGCACGCGGCGCCCGCGGGCGTCGCCTCGCTGATCGGGGACCGGACGACCGGGCCCGAGGGCCTCGCGGCGCTCGCCACGGGGTCCTGGGACGCCGTGGTGGACACCTGGTCGGCGGCGCCGTCCGCGGTGCGGGACGTGGCGCGGCTGCTCGCCGACCGGGTCGGGCGGTACGCGTACGTGTCGAGCCGGTCGGTGTACGCGTGGCCGCCGGCGGCGGGGCTCGGCGAGGACGGTCCGCTGGTGGAGGGTTCGGCCGACGACGGGGACGTGCCCTACGCCGAGGCGAAGCGGGGCGGGGAGCTCGCGGCGACGGCCGCGTTCGGGGAGGACCGGACGCTGCTCGTCCGGGCGGGCCTCATCCTCGGGCCGTACGAGAACGTGGGCCGGCTCCCGTGGTGGCTGGGCCGGATCGCGGAGGGCGGTCCGGTGCTCGCTCCCGGGCCGGCGGACCGGTCGGTGCAGTACGTCGACGTGCGGGACCTCGCCGAGTGGACGCTGGACGCGGTGGCCGCGGGGCTGTCGGGGCCGTACAACCTCGTGTCGCCGCCGGGTCACGTGACGATGGGGGATCTGCTCGACGCGTGCGTGCGGGTCACCGGTTCGGGCGCCGAACTGCGCTGGACCGCCCCGGAGGCACTGGTGAAGGCGGGTGCCGAGCCGTGGTCGGAGCTGCCCGTGTGGCTGCCGCCGGGCGAGACGTACGACGCGATGCACACCGCAGACGTGTCCCGCGCGCTGGGGACGGGGCTGCGGTGCCGGTCCGCGGCGGAGACGGTCGCGGACACCTGGGCGTGGCTGGAGTCGGTCGGGGGCACGGCTCCCCAGCGGCCCGACCGGCCGCGGGTCGGCCTGTCCCCGGAGCGGGAGGCGGAGGTGCTGGCGGCGCTCGCGAAGGGGTGAGCGGGGGGGTGAGCGGGGGGGGTGCCGGCGTGATCGGCACCGGCGCGGGCGGGTGACGGGCGCGGTGGAGTCCGCCGGCGGGCGCGGCGGGTCCAGTGGCGGCCGCGGGGGGTCCCTGCCGGGGCGCGGGGGGCCCGTGCCGGGCGCGGCGGGTCCAGTGGCGGCCGCGGGGGTCCCGTGCCGGGCGCGGCGGGCGGGCCGCACTGCTCGGAGGGGGATGTTCCCTTACGGTCGACACGAGAGCGCTCGTACCGGAGGAGTCGACGTCATGCCCGCCATCCCCGCCGCCTCCGTCGCCAACCTCCGCGACCTGGGGGGTCTGCCGCTCGCCGCGGGCCGTTCGGTCCGCCCCGGGCTGGTGCTGCGCTCCGCCCATCTCGACCGGCTCGACCCGGCGGACTCCGCCGTGGCCGCGCTGGGCATCCGTACCGTCGTCGACCTCCGTACGGTGACGGAGCGCGCGGAGCGGCCGGACCGGCTGCCGCCCGGTGCGCGGGGCCTTGTCGCGGACGTGCTCGCCGACCATCTGGCGACCAGCGGGCTGCCTCCCGCTGCCCGGCTGAAGGAGCTGCTGTCCGATCCGGCGCTCGCCGAGGAGCACCTGGGCGCGGGCCAGGTCCGGGAGGCCTTCGCACGGACGTACCGGACGTTCGTCTCCGGGGAGTCCGCCCGCGCCGCCTACCGCGTCCTGCTGACCGAGCTGGGCGCTCCGGACGCCGGTCCGCTGCTCTTCCACTGCACGGCGGGCAAGGACCGGACGGGGTGGGCGGCGACGGTGGTGCTGTCGCTGCTCGGTGCGGACGAGGGGACGGTGCGGGAGGAGTTCCTGTCGGTCAACACGGCGGTGCGGCAGGCGTTCGCGCCGATGATCGAGGGGTTCACGGCGCAGGGCGGCGACCCTGATCTGGCGCTCGACCTGATCGGGGTCCTGCCGCGGTACCTGGACGCGGCGTTCGACGAGGTGGCGGTGCGGCACGGGTCGATGGAGCGGTACGTGCGGGAGGGGCTCGGGGTCCCGGACGGGGTGACGGAGCGGATCCGCGAGCGGCTGACGGCCCCGGCGGGGTGAGGCGGCCGCGGCGGCCGGACCCGCGGTGCGGGGTGCGGGCCGCGCGGTCGACGGCCACGGGGCCCGCGGGTCGCCGGGTCGCCGGGTCGCGGGGTCGCCGGGTCGCCGGGTCGCCGGGGTGACCATCGGAAGAATCGCTCGTTCTGCTGAACGTGAGCACCCAGGATCTCGTTCCCTCGCCCGTGGGCCCCGTCGACGTCGAGCAGGCCGAGGCCGCGCTCGTCGAGCGCTATCCGCGGCTCGTCCGCATCGCCTACCTCGTGCTTCCGCCGTCGCTGGGCCGCAACCGCCGGGTGCTGACCGCGCACGCCCTCGTCCAGCGCTCGCTGCCGCGCCGCCGGGTGACGGGCCCCGCGGTGCCGGGGCCCCGGCCGGCCGAGGACGCGGTCGATCCCGGGTACGCGTACGTACGGGGCGAGGTGCTGCGGCAGGCACTCGTGGCGGGGCTGCCGCTCCGGCGCCTCGCGCTGCCGCGCCGGGCGCAGTTGCCGCCACTGCTGCCGCACGTGTGGGGGCTGCGGTTGTTCCCCCGGGTCGGGGGCGCGGACGAACTCGCCCTGGACCAGCGGCTGTCCCGGCTCTCCGGTCCGGGCCGCGCCGCGTACGTCCTGCGGGGCCTGGAGCGCCAGGGCGACGCGGAGGTCCTCCGGGTGCTCGCGGCGGCGGGGGTGGCGGATCCGGGTGCGGCGCTGGCGGAGGCGGACGCGCTGGACGACCGGGAGGACGGGACGGCCGGTGCCGCCCCGGAGGGTCCGGACGGCGGAGGGGACCGGTCGGGCGGCCCGGCCGGGGACGAGGCCGCGAGCGGGGACGGGTCCGCGGGGACGGGCGGCGGGTCCGGGGCCGGTCGCGCCGCCGGTCGCCGCAGCGGGGTCGCGCTCCTGGAGTCCGACGAGTTCGACCCGTGTGCGCTGCAGGCGCGGCCCACCGATCTGCTGCGGCGGCGGCAGCACGCCCGGGCCGGGGTCGTCGCCGTCGCGGCGCTCCTGGTGTGCGGGGCGCTGCTCGGGCTGCCCGGGGACGGGTGGGGCAGGAACGGTGCCGCGGCGCCCTCGTACGCCCGCAACCCCGCCGCGGAGGCCGCCCTCGACCCGGCGAGGCTCAAGCGCGTCGATCCGGCCGTCTGGCCCGGTTCGACCCGTCAGGACTTCTCCGTGTGGCCCGCGCGCGGGGCGCTCGTCGGGGACCGCGCGCTGCTGCGGCGGGCGCTGGCGGTGTGGGCGCGGCCGGGTGCGTCGGTGCGGTCCTCCGCCACGCCGGGGACGCCGGTCGGGCCGCCCATGGGGCCGCCCCAGCTGCTCTTCGCCGGGGTGGTCGACGGGGCCCGGGTGGTGCTCCTCCACGACGGGCTGCGGGCCGTGCGGTACGCGGAGCCCGTCGCGGGCACCGCGGGGGCGGCGCTCGACTTCGCGCGGACCGACGGGGCCGACGGCGTCGGCTCGGCCGCGCTCGTGGTGTCCCGCGCGGCCGGCAACGTCCGGTACCTGACGGCGCCCTGGGTGGCGGAGACCTCCGCGCGGAACCTGCTCGCGCCGGGCGAGGAGGCGCGGCCGCTGGGGCGGGACGCCGGCGGGGTGACCGAGCCGATGACCAGTCCCGCGTCGGCGCGCGACTGCACCCGCTGGAACACCCTTCAGGTGCGGGACGGTTCGGGGCTGCGGCTGCTCGCCGACCTGGGGGAGCTCGCGCCCGCCCGGCTCCTGTGGGGGCCGCCGGAGGCTCCGGCCGACGCCACGGGACCGGAGGCGCGGGCGGCCTGGGCGCGGACCGCGTGCCAGCTGACGGCGGTGCGGGCGCACGGCGTGCGGTCGGTGAACGCCTGGCGGTTCGCCCGGCAGCCGCTGCCCGAGGGCGCCGGGCTCGGCACCTGGCTGTGCACGCGGGCGGAGACCTGGCGGGGCACCGGCAGCCGGGTCCTGGCCCAGTTCCTCGTCCCGTCGCCCGCCGTGCCCGCCGCGCTCGCGGCCCGGTCCGAGGGGTCGCCCGCCTGCGGTGTGCGCGATCCCCGGGTGCTGGCGGGGGTGCTCTGGCAGGCTCCGGCCGGCGGCTGGTACGTCCTGGCCGCCGGGAGCCCGGACTTCGCCGCCCTGGAGACCTCGGGCGGGGTGAAGGGGCGGTCCGACGGCCCCCTGCTGGCCGTGAAGGCGGCGGCCGGGGCCCGTGCCGACCTCGGCGGCACCCTGCGGGACGGGACCCGGGCGCGCGCCCTGCGGTGACGGCGGGTCCGCCCCGGGCCGGGGGTGGGCGCGGCGGGCAGAAAGAGCGTGCAGACCTCTGTTGTCCTCCCGCTACCCCTCAGTACATTGACGCCATGTCTAATACGCAGCCTGCGCCGGTGGCGTCGGAGCACGTCGATCTCAAGGCCCGCAAGGTCTCCTTCGACTGGGAGGCGACCCCGCTCCACTGGGTGCCCGGCGATCCCTTCACCACGCACACCATCAACGTGCTGCACCTGCTGCTCCCGGCGGGCGAGCGCTGGTTCGTGCACGTCTACCAGCAGGCCCTGCCGTACATCACCGACGACCGGCTGCGTGCGGACGTCATCGGCTTCATCGGCCAGGAGGCCATCCACTCCCAGGCCCACGACGACGTGCTGCCCCACCTCCGGGAGCAGGGCCTCGACCCGACCCCGTACACCGCGCAGGTCGACTGGTTCTTCGAGAAGCTGCTCGGGGACCGGACCCTGCCGCCGGGGCGGCCGCGCCGCTGGTGGCTGATGGAACGGGTCGCGATGATCGCCGCGATCGAGCACTACACCGCCTTCCTGGGCAACTGGGTGCTCAACGCCGACCAGCTCGACCGGGTCGGCGCCGACCCCACCATGCTCGACCTGCTGCGCTGGCACGGGGCCGAGGAGGTCGAGCACCGCTCGGTCGCCTTCGAGCTGTTCATGCACCTCGACGGCGGCTACCGGCGCCGCGCCCGGACCTGGGCGCTCGCGTTCTCCGCCCTCGTCTTCCTCTGGCAGCGGGGCGTCCGCTTCTTCATGGAGAACGACCCCACCCTGCTCGACGGCAAGGCCTCCCTCGGCCAGTTCGTCCGCAAGGGCCGGCAGGGCGTCCTGCCCTCCACCCCCGACATGCTCCGCTCGATCCCCCGCTACCTGAGCCGCGCCTACCACCCCTCCCAGGAGGGGGACACCGCGCAGGCCCTGGCCTATCTGGCCGCCTCGCCCGGCGCCAACGGAGGCCGCTGATGCCCCGGTTCACCACCGTCGCCCTCGTCGCCGGGGCCGCGCTGCTCGTCCGCCGCGCCGTCCGCAGCCGGATGACCACCGCCCCGCTGTGGCCGATGCCCGCCCTCGACGAACCCGTGTCGGGATACGGCCGGGGCAGCACCGTCCCCCGCAAGGTCCGGGTGGCCGCCCGCACCGCGCCGGCCGAGGGGGTCGTCGAACTGCGCCTGGAGGGACGGGGCCTGCCCGGCTGGCGTCCCGGCGCGCACATCGACCTCGTCCTGCCCTCCGGCCTGGTCCGGCAGTACTCGCTCTGCGGCGACCCGGCCGACCCCGCCGCGTACACGGTGGCGACCCGGCTCATCGAGGCCGGCCGGGGCGGCCGGGGCGGCTCGCACGAGGTCCACGAGCAGCTCCGCGAAGGGGTGGAGATCGAGGTCCGCGGCCCGCGCAACCGCTTCCCGCTCGTCGACTCCCCCGCGTACGTCTTCGTCGCCGGCGGCATCGGCATCACCCCGGTCCTGCCGATGCTGCGCGCCGCGGCGGCCGCCGGGGCGGACTGGCGGCTCCTGTACTGCGGGCGCAGCCGCGCGAGCATGCCGTACCTGGCGGAGATCGAGGGGCTGGGCGCCGCGGGCGACCGGGTCACCGTCGTCGCGGAGGACGAGTCCGGCCACCCCGACCTGGGCTTCCTCGCCGACGTGTCCGCCGGGACCCCGGTCTACTGCTGCGGCCCCGACGGCCTCATGGCGGCTGTGGCGGCGGCGCTTCCGGCGGGCGTCACACCGCGTCTCGAACGTTTCTCGGCCGCCGCGACGACCGGCGGCACGGCTTTCGACGTCGAGCTGCGCCGCTCCGGCCGCACCGTGCGGGTGGCGGCCGACCGGTCCGTCCTGGCGGCGGTCCGCGAGGAGGTCCCCGGCCTCATGTACTCCTGCGGTCAGGGCTTCTGCGGGACCTGCCGGCAGCGGGTCCTGGAGGGCGAGGTCGACCACCGGGACGAGCTGCTCACCGATGCCGAGCGGGGCGACTCGATGCTGATCTGCGTCTCGCGCTGCGCGGGAGAGCGGCTCGTCCTCGACCTCTAGGAGGCGCCGGGAGAGGACGTCACGGCAGGACGAGCCAGTCGAGGGCGAGGGCGCCGAGGAGGCCGGCCACCAGGAGCCAGGTGCCGAGCCTCGTACGGCCGTTGCGGGAGAGCTCGATCACGATGCCGCAGAGGATCATCGCGAGTCCGTAGACACCGACGACCAGGACGGAGGTCCGGCTCGCGAGCCGGATCACCAGGACGACGGCCATGGCGACGAGCAGCACGGAGGCGGCGGCGACGCGCAGCCGCCGCGCCTGCTTGGGCGTGAGGCCCTCGGCGTCCGCGGGGTCGTCGCCCTCCTGGTCGCCGATGTCCTCGTTGTCGATGTCCTCGTCGTCGTCCTCGTCGTCCTGGTCGTCCTCGTCGTCCTCGCCCGCTTCCTCGGCGTGGTCGTCGGGATCGGCCGCTTCCGAAGGGGCGTCCCGCCCGGCCTGGGGTCCGTCCGCGTCCCCGGGCGCGGCCTTCCGGCGTACGGCGTCGGCCTCTTCGGCCTCGGGGGCCTCCGCGGGCTCGGGGGCCTTGACGGCCGGGGTGTCCTGGTCGGAAGCGCTCATGGGGCAGGAGCGTATCGGACGACGTTAGGCTGTTCGTATGACGACCGGGGTACGCCGCAGGATGGGCGTCGAGGAGCGCAAGCAGCAGCTGATCGGGGTGGCCCTCGAACTCTTCAGCCACCGCTCTCCCGACGAGGTGTCCATCGACGAGATCGCCGCGGCCGCGGGGATCTCGCGGCCGCTGGTCTACCACTACTTCCCCGGCAAGCAGAGCCTCTACGAGGCCGCTCTCCGGCGCGCGGCCGACGAGTTGGCGGCCAGGTTCGTGGAGCCTCCGCAGGGCCCCCTGGGGGCGCGGCTGCTGCGGGTGATGGGCCGGTTCTTCGACTTCGTCGACGACCACGGGCCGGGTTTCGCCGCGCTGATGCGGGGCGGTCCGGCGGTGGGCTCCTCCACCACGAACGCGATGATCGACGAGGTGCGGAACGCCGCGTACGTGCAGATCCTCGCCCATCTCGGGGTCGAGAAGCCCTCGGCCAGGCTCGAGTTGGTCGTGCGTTCCTGGGTGTCGCTCGCCGAGTCGACGGCGCTGATCTGGCTGGACGGGCGCCGGGTCCCCCGCGCCGAGCTGGAGTTGCAGCTGGTGCACGACTTCGCGGCGCTCGCCGCGGTGAGCGCCGCGTACGACCCGGACATGGCGGAGATCCTGGTCGGCATCCTCGCGGACGAGCCGGCGGACGGACCCTTCGGGGAGCTGGTGGGCCGGCTCGTCGCGCTGGTCCCCGCGGCGTCGGCCGACGCGCCCTCCGTGCCCGACCAGCGCACGCGGTAGGACGGTTCGGGGCCCGGGCCCCGGAGGTCGGCCGGCCCCTGACCGGCGTCCCGGGGAGTCCCGGCGACCGATCCGGCCGTACGGTGCCCGGCAGGACGGCACAGGTGAGCTTCCGGCAGGCGGACGGCGGCGACGCGGTCCTCCTCGCGGAGATGTCCACGAGGCCGCGGGCCGCCGTGCCGTCGGCGAGGAGCCGGGAGGGCTCGCCGCCGACGGCACGCGTGACGGGGTGCCCCTGAGGGAGCGGTCCCTGTCTGCCGCCCGGGTGGGCGGGGGCGTCACTTCGCCGTGAAGACCGCCACCGTCCGCGCCGGGACCGTGAAGGTGCCCGAACCCGTCTCGTAGGAGGCGGACTTCACGACCGCGTCGGCACCGGCCGCCTGGACCGGGTGCAGGGCGTACGGGGTCCCGGCCAGGCCGGCGACCCGCTGCGTCTGCTGCCGCGGGCTCGCGTTGAGGACCACGACCAGGTCGCCGAGGCGCATCGTGATCACGCCCGGGGTCTCCTCGGGGCCCGAGAGAGGGAAGGACAGGGCGTCCTGCACCTGGCCCGCGGTGGCGAGGGAGAAGGCCGGCTCGGTGGTGCGGATCTTCTGCAGGTCGCGGTAGGCGGCGGAGGCGCCGTCGATCTGCGCGCAGCCGGCGGTGAGGGCCGGGTTCACCAGGAGCGGCTTTCCGTAGCCCCACTTGGCCTTGTTGTCCGCGGCCGGCGGGAGGCCGCGGCCGAAGCCGTTGCCGTCGCGGCAGTCCCAGTGGATCGCGTTGAACCAGTCGCCGCTGTCGTACGAGTTGCGGTCGAGGGACTTGGAGCGCAGCAGGTCCGATCCGGCCTGGGAGAGCGCCGGGCCCTGCGAGAGGGTCGCGGTGGCCATCGCGAGGACCTGCATGCGGGCCCGGTCCGCCGCCGACGTGCCCGCCGGCAGCTTGAAGGCGAGCGCGTCGTACAGGGTCTCGTTGTCGTGGGCGTCGGCGTAGGCGAGGGCCTCGCCGGGTGCGGCGGCGTATCCGGCCGGGGAGCCGTTGTAGTCGACCTGGCTGCCCTTGACCGTGCGGCCGGCGGTGTCGGTGAAGGAGTAGTCGGCGAGGTTGCCGGTCAGGCCGACCTTGATGAGGTCCTGGTAGTGGAGGAGCCGGGCTCGCTGCTGCTCGGGGGTGCCGTTGGCGGTGGAGGTGTTGGGGTCGGTGAAGAGGCCGGAGGCGAAGCCCTGGACGCCGGGGTCCTCGTCGAAGGGGCCGCCGCCGCGGACGGCGTCGCGGGCCCGGTCGGAGAAGGTCGCGACGCCGGTGCCGGCCATGTTCTTCTGGGTGGCCTGGACGAAGCGGGCGTCGTCGGCGATCTCGCCGAAGTTCCAGCCCTCGCCGTAGAGGATGATCGCCTTGCCGTCGACGCCGTCCTTGGCGACGGTCAGCCCGTCGAGGGCCTTGCGGACGGCGAGGATGTTGGCCTTGGGGTGGTGGCCCATGAGGTCGAAGCGGAAGCCGTCGACCTTGTACTCCCTGGCCCAGGTGACGAGGGAGTCGACGACGAGCTTGCCCATCATCGCGTTCTCGGGCGCGGTGTTGGCGCAGCAGGTCGAGGTGGCGACGGCGCCGTCGGCCTGGAGGCGCTGGTAGTAGCCGGGGACGATCCGGTCGAGGACGGACTTGTCGGACTGGCCGGCGGCGACGGTGTGGTTGTAGACGACGTCCATGACGGTGCGCAGGCCGTCGCGGTTGAGGGCCTGGACCATCTGCCGGAACTCGACCGTGCGGCGGGTGCCTTCGGGGTCGGTGCTGTAGGAGCCCTCGGGGACGGTGTAGTGCAGCGGGTCGTAGCCCCAGTTGTAGGCGTCCTGGGCCGCGGCGGCGGCCACGCAGGCCTGCTGCTCCTCGGAGTCGGGGGCGTAGACCTTGAGGTCGCAGGCGGGTTCGGTCCGGTCGGACTTCTTCTCGGGGATGGTGCCGATGTCGAAGGCCGGGAGGAGGTGGACGTAGGAGGTGCCGGAGGCGGCGAGCTCGCGCAGGTGCCGGGAGCCCTTGCTGTCCGCGTCGGTGAAGGCGAGGTAGGTGCCCCGGTGGTCCTTCCTGGCCGTGGTGTCCGCGACGGAGAAGTCACGGATGTGGAGTTCCTGGATCTGGGCGTCGCGCAGCGGGACGGCGGCGGGCTTCCTCAGGGAGTTCCAGCCCTTGGGGGCGAGCTTCGGGTCGGCGAGGTCGACGGCGAGGCTGCGGGCGGAGTCGGTGGTGAGGGCGGTGGAGTAGGGGTCGGTGACCTTGTTGGTGACGATCTTCTGGACGGTGGGGGCCCAGACCTTCACGACGTAGCGGTACGGCTTGCCGGTCCAGGACTTCGGGCCGGTGGCGGACCAGACGCCGGAGGTGTCGTCGCGGCGCATGGGCACGGTGCGGCCGTCGAGTTCGAGGGCGACGGACTGCGCGGTGGGGGCCCAGACGGAGAGGTCGACGCGGCCGCCGCGGAAGACGGGGCCGAGGGCGGCGCCGGTGGCCTTCTTGGCGTAGAGGTCGTCGAGGACGCCGGCGGTCTGGACGCCGGTGGCGGCGAGCAGGGCGCCGTTGGCGGCGCGCTGGGTGGCGATGAGCTGTCCGCGCAGGGAGTCGCGGACGCGGTCGGTGTCGCGGGGGTCGACGGTGAAGGCCGGGTACGCCGACAGGTGCGGGTACTTCGCCTTCTGGGCGTCGGTGAGGGCGGTCTGGTTCAGCCGGAGCCACTGGCCCTCGGTGTTCAGGGCGCCGTCGGTGACGGTGATCCCGCCGTCCTCGGCGTACACGAGCTGCTGGCTGGTGGCCTCGGTGGCCTTGACCTTCCAGACGACGGTGTTCCGGTCGATCCACTGGGCCTCGGCCTTGCCGAGGTCGAGGTTCGGGGCGCCGCCGACGGTGGGGAGGAGGTACTTGGGCTGTCCGGCGAGGGCCCAGACCTCATGGCCGAGGCCGGCGAGGTCGAGGGACTGGTCGGTGGGGAGGTCCTTCTCGTCGCCCTTGTGGAGGATGTACGAGAGGGAGGTGGCGCCCTCGGTGAGCGGGACCTCGTAGACGGCGCCGTAGGCGTCGACGCGGGTCGGCATGAGGGGCTTGGACCAGTCGGTGGGCTGGGCGGCGCCGGTCCAGGTGTGGAGGCCCCAGCCCGTGTAGTCGCCGTCGGGCCGCTGGTAGTGGATGACGGCCTTGGTCGTGTCCTGCGGGGCCGGGGACGGGTTCGTGTCGGACTGGCCGTCCTGGCCCTGGGTGATCCAGACCTCGCCGGTGCGGCCGAGGTCGACGGTGCGCTGCGGGCCGTCGGCGGCGCCGTTCTTCTCGACGGTGTACGCGACGGTGGACGCGCCTTCGGGGACCTTCACCCAGGCGAAGGCGCCGTGGGCGTCGCGGCCGGTGAAGGCGGCCTCCTGGCCGGCGCCCTTGAGGGTCCAGCCGTCGTAGTTCCCGTCTTCGCGCTTGTAGTGGACGACGGCGTAGGTGCGTTCGACGGCGACCGGCTTCTCGGGCGCGGGGGCCTGTCCGGCGGTGCTCGCGGCGGTGGCGCTCGCGGTGCGGCCGGTGCTGTCGACGGCGACGGCCTTGTAGCGCAGGGGGGTGCCGGCGGGGGCGGTGACGTGCTGGGTCACCTTGTAGGGGGCGTGGTCGGCGGTGCCGAGGGTCTGCCAGCGGCCGTTGCCGGTCTGGGCGGCGAAGACGACGCGGTCGAGTCCGCCGCCGCTGACGTCGGCGCTGATCTCGACGGTGCCGGTGGCTCCGGCGGCGGGGGCCCGGAGGCTGACGGACGGCTTCACGGCGGGCGCCGGGAGGGCCTTGTCGGCCTTGAGGACGAGGGACGAGAGGGCGGGGACGGTGACGGTGACCTTGCCGCTCGCGGCGGTCACGGCGCCATGGCCTCCGTACAGGGCGCGGAAGTCCGCCGAACCGACGGGGACGGTGACCGTCTTCGCGGTGGTGGCGCTGTTGGTGGCGACGAGGTACTCGGTGCGCGTCCTCGGGTCCGTACGGGAGAAGGCGTAGACGGATCCCTCGGCGTACCGTTCCTGCTGGACGCCGTCGCGGAGGGCCGGGTTGTCGCGGGTCAGCTTCGACAGCGCGGCGACGGACCGGTAGACGGGGTGGGTCGGGTCGTAGGCGTCGGCGGCGTGGGTGCGGTCGGTGCCGAGCTGGTCGTCGTCGAGGTAGTCGGCGGTCTTCGACGCGAAGAGGGTCTGGCGGGCGTCCTTGTCGCCGCCGGGACCGGTGAAGCCCTGCTCGTCGCCGTAGTAGACGACGGGGTTGCCGCGGGACAGGAACATCAGCTCGTTGGCGAGGGCGGCGCGGCGGACGAGTTCGGTGTCGGAGGCGTTCGGGTTGTCCTGCTTGAGGAAGGTGCCGATGCGGCCCATGTCGTGGTTGCCGAGGAAGGTCACCTGCTCGTAGGCGTTGGCCTTGTCGGTGGTGTACCGGTAGTCCTCGGCGAAGACCTTGGCGAGGCGGTCGGCGCCGGCTCCCTGGGAGGCGAAGGCGCGGGCGGCGTCCTGGAAGGGGAAGTCGAGGGTGGCGTCGAGCCGACCGCGGGTGACGTACGGCGAGGTCACGGCGGTGTCGGCGGAGTAGACCTCGCCGAACATGAAGAAGTCCTCGCGGCCCTGCTTCTTCGCGTAGGCGTCGAGGGCGGTGGCCCACTGGGTCCAGAAGTCGAGGTCGACGTGCTTGACGGTGTCGATGCGGAAGCCGTCGATCTTGAAGTCGCGGACCCACTTCTCGTAGATCCTCCGCATGCCGTCGACGACCTCGGGGCGCTCGGTCCACAGGTCGTCGAGGCCGACGAAGTCGCCGTACTCGGCGGACTCGCCGACCCAGGTGGAGTCGCCCCTGTTGTGGTACATCGTGGGGTCGTTGAGCCAGGCGGGGACCTTGGCGTCCGCCTTCGCCGCGGAGGCGACGGGGGTGTACGGGAAGGAGTCGGCGTCGACCCGGCCGACGGCCTCGCGGTCGTCGAAGGGGCGGCCGTCCCTGTCGAGGTAGGGGTAGGCGCCCTTGGGGCGGTAGCCGTACTTCTGCTCGGCGTAGTCGACGGTGTCCGCGGTGTGGTTGGTGATGACGTCGAAGAAGACCTTCATGCCCTTGCGGTGGGCGGCCGCGATCAGCCTCTCCAGGTCCGCGTTCGTCCCGAAGTGCGGGTCGACCTGGGTGAAGTCGGTGATCCAGTAGCCGTGGTAGCCGGCGGAGGCGTCCTTGCCCTCGCCCTGCACGGGCCGGTTCTTGAAGATCGGCGCCATCCAGATGGCGGTGGTGCCGAGGCCCTTGATGTAGTCGAGGCGCTCCGTGAGGCCCTTGAGGTCGCCGCCCTGGTAGAAGCCCTTGTCGGTGGGGTCGAAGCCGGTCTGCGTCCGGCTGCCGGTGAGGCCGCCCCGGTCGTTGGAGGTGTCGCCGTTGGCGAAGCGGTCGGGCAGGACGAAGTAGAACTGCTCGCGGGTGAGGTCCTGGCGGGACGGTTCGGCGGCGAGCTGCCGGTCGGTCGGCGGGGCCGGGGGCCTGGGCGCGGCGGCCGCGGGGACGGCGGGCACGAGGGCGGCGCACAGGGCGGCGGCCAGTGCGACCGCCGTTCGCTTGCGTGTCACGGGGGTGCTCCCTGGAGGAGGGACGGGTGTACGGGTGCGTGCGGGTACGGGTCGGAGGGCCGCCCCGGGTGGGGCGGCCCTGGAGAGTGGGGAGGTCAGCTGCGGAAGGTGTCGTTCACGGCGATCTGGCCGGAGGCGGGGACGGTCGCGGTGCGGTTGGCGCCGGACTCCCAGGTGACGTTCCCTGCGGCGTCCTTGCGGAGGTACTTGTACTCGAAAGCCGTTCCGGCGGGCAGCGCGACCGTGCGCTTCCAGACGGGGTACGTCGCCGGGTCGAGCTTCAGGGCGGCGGCCGGGGACCAGTTGCCGAGTTCGGCGCGGTTGCCGGTGACGTAGATGTCCTGGCCGGGCACGGTGGTGGCGGTGACGTTGAAGGCCGCGCCCGAGGTGGCGGGCGGGGTCGTCGGCGGCGTGGTCGGGCCGGAGCCGCAGTTCGTCGCGTTCACGTGCAGGGCCAGGGCGGTGTCGGCACCGAGGGTGGCGGTGAACTGGCCGGACCCGTTCACCGTGACGGGGGTGTTCGACTGGACGTCGCAGTAGGTGCCGGCGGGCAGCGAGGTCTGGAAGGTGCGGGTGAGCGCCGAGGTCTCGTGGTTGATGGCGACGTACGCCTTGCTGCCGCGGCCGAACGCGATCGCGTTGCCGCCGTTGTCCCACCAGCCGGTGACGGACTGGCCGCGCGCGGTGTTGCGGAAGGCGACCATGGAGGAGATCTCGCGCCAGGCGTGCTGGCACTTCCAGCCGTCGCTGTAGCAGGCGTTCACCTGGCCGCCGTTGGGCGGTCCGGCGTCCTTGTCGGTCCACTCGTAGCCGGAGTGGACGTCCGGGGCGCCGTAGGGCCAGGCGAGCATGAAGACGGAGGCGAGGGTGTACTTCGCGCCGTCCTTGTAGGAGAGGGTGTCGCCGCCGCGCTCGGTGTCGTGGTTGTCGACGAAGACGCCGGACCGGCCGGAGGCCATGTAGCCCCAGGCTTCGCCGAAGTTCTTGAGGTAGGCGAGCTTCTCGTTGTTCAGGACGCGCTTGAGGTCGCGGGCGTAGCGGAACTCCTGGACGTCTCCGCTGCCGAGGTACTCGCTCGGGGAGACGGCCTCGCCGGCGCCGTGGATGGCCTCCAGCTTCCAGTACACGCCGGGGTCGGTGAGCCGCGACTTGATGTCGGCGAGGTCGGCGGCCGGCATGTGCTTGGCGGCGTCGACGCGGAAGCCGTCGACGCCGAGGGAGAGCAGGTCGTTGAGGTAGCCGGCTATCTTCCCGCGGACGTGGTCCTCGCCGGTGTCGAGGTCGGGGAGCTGGACCAGTTCGCAGTTCTGGACGTTGCCCCGGTCCTGGTAGTCGGAGATCGTCGCGCGGCAGTCGTCCATGTCGGAGCCGGAGTACAGGCCCGGGTAGTCGTACTTGGAGAACGGGGTCCCGCCCGTTCCCGTACCCGAGCCGTTCGCCATGTGGTTGATGACGGAGTCGGCGACGACCTTGACGCCGGCCGCGTGGCAGGTGTCGATCATGTTCTTGAAGGCGGTGCGGTCGCCGAGACGTCCGGCGATCTTGTAGCTGACGGGCTGGTACGACGTCCACCACTGGCCGCCCTGGAGGTGTTCCTGGGGCGGGGAGACCTGGACGTATCCGTATCCGGCGGGGCCGAGGCGGTCGGTGCACTCCCGGGCGACCGAGGCGAAGTTCCACTCGAACATCACCGCGGTGACGTCCTTCTCGCCGGGCGGGGCGGCCTGGGCCGGGGCGTTTCCCGTGACGGCCACAGCGGCGGCTCCCGCCACGAGGGCGAGTGCAGCGGCCACGGTTCTGCTGGCCATGATTCCTCCTGCTGACTTCACTGTCGCAAGAAGTTGCCGAAAGGTTCAGCAACTGTTTTCAGCCGTGACCGTACGAGTGCCCCGACGCCCGGTCAACCCTCCGGACACCCCAACGCAAGTTGTTACGAAAGGACTTGCGCAACTCCGGCGGGGACCGGCGGCTGGGCCGTGGAGCCGCGGACCACCAGCTCCGGCTGGAAGACGAACTCGGTGCGCTGCACCGGATTCCCCTCGATCTCCTCCAGGAGCGCGCCGACGGCCGCCGTCGCCATGGCCTGGACGGGCTGGCGCACGGTGGACAGCGGGGGGCTGGTGAAGGCGATCAGCGGGGAGTCGTCGAAGCCGACGACGGAGACGTCCCCGGGCACGTCGAGGCCCCGGGCGCGGACGGCGCGGATCACGCCGAGCGCCATCAGGTCGGAGCCGCACACGATGCCGGTGCAGCCCTCGCGGAGCAGGATGTCGGCGGCCGCGTGCCCGCCCTCGACGCCGAAGAGCGTGGGTCTGATGAACCGCTCCGCGTCCGCGCGTTCGACGCCGAGGAGCTCGTACAGCTCGGCGGTGAAGCCCTCCGCCTTGCGGCGCGAGGGCACGTAGCGGGTGGGACCGATGGCGAGGCCGATGCGCTCGTGTCCGAGCTCGACCAGGTGCCGGACGGCCATCCGGGCGGCGGCCCGGTCGTCCGGGGAGACGAAGTTGGCGTCGATGTGCTCGTTGTAGCCGTTGATGAGGACGTACGGCACACCGCGGGCGGACAGCCGGGCGTAGCGCGCCGGGTCGGCGGAGGCGTCCGCGTGCAGCCCGGAGAGGAAGACGATGCCGGCCACCCCGCGCTCCACGAGCTGCTCGACGAGCTCGTCCTCGGTGGCGCCGCCGGGCATCTGGGTGCAGAGCACCGGGGTGTAGCCGTGCCCGGCCAGGACCTGCTCGACGACCTGCGCGAACGCCGGGAAGATCGGGTTGGTCAGCTCGGGCACGACGAGTCCGACGAGGCCCGCGCTGCGGCGTTTGAGCCGGACGGGCCGCTCGTAGCCGAGCACGTCGAGGGCCGCGAGCACCTTGTGCCGGGTCGCGCCGGCCACCCCCGCCTTGCCGTTGAGGACGCGGCTGACGGTGGCCTCGCTGACCCCTGACTGGGCCGCGATGTCCGCGAGCCGCGGGGCGCCGTTCCCGGCGCCCCGCGGCAGGGGGATCGTCACACCGCCCACCAGGCGGTCGTGTCGGCGGGCAGGACCGCGGTGTCCTCGCCGTCGACGGTGACGGTCTCGATCTCCTCGTTGGAGAGAAGGAACCGGCCGGGCAGCGGGACGGAGATGGCCCGGCCGGTGGTGTTGGCGATGCAGGCGAAGCCGTCGCGGCGGAAGGAGAGCACACCCTCGGGTGCCTCCAGCCACTCGACGGCCTCGCCCGCACCGAGTCCGGGCTGCGCCCGCCGGACGGCGAGGGCGCTGCGGTACAGCTCCAGGGTGGAGCCGGGGTCGCCGGTCTGCGCCTCGACGCTCAGACCGCCCCAGCCGGCGGGCTGCGGCAGCCACGAGCCGCCGGCGCCGAAGCCGTACGAGCCGCCCCCGACGGTCCACGGGATGGGCACCCGGCAGCCGTCGCGGAAGCCGTCCTGGCCGGAGGCCCGCCAGAACGACGGGTCCTGGCGGACCTCGTCGGGCAGGTCGGTGACGTCGGGCAGGCCGAGCTCCTCGCCCTGGTAGACGTACGCCGATCCGGGCAGTGCCAGCATCAGCAGGGTCGCGGCGCGGGCCCGGCGCAGGCCGAGCTCCCGGTCGCCGGGCTCGCGGAGCTGGGTGCCGAGGCCGGCCGGGTTGGCGAAGCGGGTGGCGTGCCGGGTGACGTCGTGGTTGGAGAGCACCCAGGTGGTGGGCGCGCCGACCGGGCGCATCGCCTGGAGGGAGTCGTCGATGACGCGGCGGAGTTCGGCGGCGTCCCAGTGGGTGCCCAGGTACTGGAAGTTGAAGGCCTGGTGCATCTCGTCGGGGCGCACGTAGTTCGCGGTGCGGTCGACGGTCGGGGTCCAGGCCTCGGCGACGAGGACGCGCTCCCCGTCATACTCGGAGAGGACCTTCCGCCAGGAGCGGTAGATCTCGTGGACGCCGTCCTGGTCGAAGAAGGGCATGACGTCGTTGCCGAGCAGCTTCAGCTGGTCGTGGGCGCCGAGGTCGGGCAGGCCCTCGGCCTTGACGAGGCCGTGGGCGACGTCGACGCGGAAGCCGTCGACGCCCATGTCGAGCCAGAAGCGCAGGATGGAGCGGAACTCGTCGCGGACGGCCGGGTGCTCCCAGTTGAAGTCGGGCTGCTCCGGGGCGAAGAGGTGGAGGTACCAGTCGCCGGGGGTGCCGTCCGGGTTCTCCGTGCGGGTCCAGGCGGGCCCGCCGAAGATGGACTCCCAGTCGTTGGGCGGGAGTTCGCCGTTCTCGCCCTTGCCGGGGCGGAAGTGGTAGCGCTCGCGCAGGACCGAGCCGGGGCCCTCGCGCAGGGCGCGCTGGAACCACTCGTGCTGGTCGGAGGAGTGGTTGGGGACCAGGTCGACGATGATGCGCAGGCCCAGCGCGTGGGCGTCGCGGATCACGGCGTCGGCGTCGAGGAGCGAGCCGAACATGGGGTCGATGGCCCGGTAGTCGGCGACGTCGTAGCCGGCGTCGGCCTGCGGCGAGGCGTAGAACGGGGAGAGCCAGACGGCGTCGACGCCGAGCTCCTTGAGGTACGGCAGCCGGCTGCGGACGCCCTCCAGGTCGCCCATGCCGTCGCCGTTGCCGTCGGCGAAGCTGCGCGGGTAGACCTGGTAGATCACCGCGTCTCTCCACCAGCCCGTGTGCGTGCCGGTGGTCGGGGCGTCGGCCGGGGTGGCGAGATGCTGGGTCATGTCTTCCCTGGGAGGTAAGGAGGTGCGTTCAGAGGTGCGTACGGGGCGCGGGCTCAGGGCCGTCAGCCCTTGACGGCACCGGCGGACATGCCGGTGACGAGGTGCCGCTGGGCGAAGAGGAACACCAGGGCCGCGGGGATGGCGATGAGGACGGAGGCCGCCGCCATCGGGCCCCACTGGGCGCCGTACTGGTTGACGAACTTCTGCAGTCCGCCGGCGAGCGTGAGGTTCTCGTCGCCGACCATGAAGGCCGAGGCGTAGGCGACCTCGCCCCAGGCGGTGATGAACGAGTAGAACGCGGTGACCGCGATGCCCGGCTTGGCGAGCGGCAGGATGAGCCGCCAGAAGGTGCCGAAGGGGGTGAGCCCGTCGACGTAGCCGGACTCGTCGATCTCGCGCGGGATGGTGTCGAAGAAGCCCTTCATCATCCACGCGCAGAACGGGACGGCGATGGTCAGGTAGGTGATGACCAGGCCGACGGGCTGGTTGAGCAGGCCCATCGACGCCATGATGTTGTAGATCGGCACGATCAGGACGGCGACCGGGAACATCTGGGTGATGAGCAGCGTCCACATCAGGCCGCGCTTGCCGGGGAACCGGAAGCGGCTGACGGCGTAGCCCGTGGTGGCGGAGATGAAGACGCCGATGACCGTGGTGAGGCCGGCGACGAGCAGCGAGTTGCCGAACCAGGTGAGGAACGGGGTGTCGTTCAGCAGGTTCGTGTAGTTCTCGAGCGTCGTCTCCTTGAAGAAGTCCGTGGTGATCGCGTACTTCGCCGGCTTGAGCGAGGTCAGCAGGACCCACAGCACGGGGAAGACGGCGATCACGGACGCCGTGATCAGGGTGACGTGCAGGGCGACCGAGGCCAGCGGGGAACGGCGGCCGCGGATCGGCTCGTTGACGGCGGCCCGGGGGGTGGGGGTCGTGGTCGTCACCAGACTTCTCCCTGCTTGCGGAGGACTCGCCGGTAGACCGCGGCGAAGAGCATCAGGAGGACGAGGATGAGCACGCCCCAGGTGGAGGACTGGGCGAAGTCGCGCGGGCTGACCTCGAAGGAGAACTTGTAGGCCTGGGTGACGAGGATCTGGGTGGCCTCGCCGGGTCCGCCCCGGGTGAGCAGGAAGATCACCGGGAACATGTTGAAGGTCCAGATGGTGGAGAGCAGGACCACCGTCGTCGACACCGAGCTCAGGCCGGGCATGGTGATGTGCCGGAAGCGCTGCCAGGCGTTGGCGCCGTCCATCTCGGCCGCCTCGTACAGCTCGCCGGGGATGGACTGGAGCCCGCCGAGGAGGGCGACCATCATGAACGGCACGCCGAGCCAGACGTTGACGAGGATGACGGAGAACTTCGCCCAGGTGGGGTCGTTCAGCCACGGGACGGCGTCGATGCCGCCGCCCGCGAGGATCTTGTTGAGGAGGCCGTTGTCCTGGTTGTAGAGGAAGCGCCAGGCGAAGACGGAGACGAAGCCGGGCACGGCCCAGGGCAGGATCAGCAGCAGCCGGTAGAAGGAGCGGCCGGCGATCCTGCGGTTGAGGACGTTGGCGAGGGTGAGGCCGAGCGCGAAGGTGACGGAGACGCAGGCGACCGTCCACAGCAGCGTCCAGCCCAGGGTGGAGAGGAACTGGCCGCCGGTGAGCGCGTCGGCGTAGTTGTCCAGGCCGACGAACTCGTAGGTGGCCGGGATCTCGTTGACGCCGATCGACCGTGCGACGTTCCGCTCGTTGGCGTCGGTCAGCGACAGATAGATGCCGCGGACCAGCGGATAGCCGATGATCACCGCGATCACGATCGTCACCGGGGCGATCATCGCCCAGGCGTACCAGTGGGTGGCGAGGGAGCGCTTGCCGCCGCTCCCGCGCTTGCCAGTTCCGCGGCTCCGGCCGCGGGCGACGCTGTCGCCCGCGGCCTTCACCACCGACTGGCTGGGGGTGTCCACAGCCATCAGCCGGCCTGCCTTCCTGTTACTTCCAGTCCTTCAGGAGCTTGCGGTAGGCGTCGCCCGTCGCCTTGGCTCCCGCGTCCGGGGTGGTCTGGCCGGTGAGGACCTTGGTGTACTCGGTGACGAGGGGCGCGAAGAGGCTGCCGGTCTCCGGGATCCAGGGGCGCTCGACGGCCTTGTCGACGACCGGCTTGAAGAAGCCGATCATCTCGTTGGTGGCGACGTCCGGCTTGATGTAGACGGACTGGCGGGTCGGGAGCAGGCTGAGCTCCTTCGCGACCGTGGCCTGGGTCTCGACCGAGGTCATGTACTCGGCGAAGGCGTAGGAGGCGTCGAGGTTCTTGGAGCCCGCGTAGACGGCGAGGTTGTGGCCGCCCTGCGGGGCGCCCTGGCCGGCCGAGCCGGCGGGGACCGGGGCGATGCCCAGGTTCGCCTTGTCGGTGAACTCCTTGCCGGCGTAGGTGTCGGCGACGGCCCACGGGCCGTTGATCATCATGGCGACCTTGCCTTCCTTGAAGGCGGTCTGCATGTTGTTCCAGCCGTCGGTGGCGTCGGTCTTGGCGGCACCGGAGTCCACGAGGTCCTTGACGACCTTGAAGCCCTTCACACCGGCGGCGTTGTCGACGGTGACCTGCTTCTTCTCGGCGTCGACGAGGTCGCCGCCCTCGCCGTACAGGAAGGAGAGGAACCAGTAGGCGTCGTCGCCGCGCAGGTAGAGGCCGGGGTTGCCGGTCTTCTTCTTGATCTTGGCGGAGACGGTCTTGAGCTCGTCGATGGTCTTGGGGACCTCGACGCCGGCCTCCTTGAAGATCTTCTTGTTGTAGAAGATGCCCATGGAGTCGATGACCTGGGGAACGGCGTAGGTCTTGCCGTTGTACTTCGTGGAGGCGGCGGCCTGCTCCAGGAAGTCGTCCTGGTTCTTGAGGGCGGCGGTGCCGTCCAGCGGGGCCAGGTAGCCGAGGTCGGCGAACTCGGGGGTCCAGGCGACCTCGGAGCGGATGACGTCGGGGGCGCCGGAGCCGGACTGCGCGGCGTTCTTGAACTTGTTCTGCGCCTCACCGAACGGCACGTTCACGTACTTGACGGTGACCTTCGGGTGCTTCTTCTTGAAGTCCTCGGCGACCTTCTTGAAGACCTTGTCCTCGGAGCCGACCGTCGAGGTGTCCCACCAGGTGACGGTGCCGGAGAGCTCGCCCGAGCCCTTCGCGCCGCTGTCACCCGAACCGCTGTCACTCCCGCACGCCGCCAGGGTCACGCCCAGTGCCGCGACCAGCGCGGTGGCCGCTATGCCACGCCGCATGTGAACTCCTTCAACTGATCCCGGGGGGACGAGGGGCTGGAACCTTCCTCATTGCGACCGCTCCCTCGCGGCGCTCCGGGTTGCCAGGAACGTAACAGGGATGAAAACGAGCCGAAAGAGCTTGCGGGAACTTTCTGCAAGGACCGGGGATCGTTACATCCGCGTGTCCCTAAGGTTGCCGTCGCATCGCTTGACAGCAGTCGCCGCACGCCTCCCGCGCGCCGTAGGGGGCGGCGCGCACGCCCCGGGCGCACTCCTCGCGCCCCGCAAGAGCTGCAAGACCTTGCGGAGTGGCTTGCATCACGCGCATCCCAGCCGTGCGGTGGGCAATACGCCCCGTGACCGGTACAGTCCATCCTCATGACCGCGCGGCTCTCCGACATCGCAGCCCAGGCGGGGGTCAGTGAGGCCACAGTCAGCCGCGTGCTCAACGGCAAGCCCGGTGTGGCCGGGGCCACCCGCGAGTCCGTCCTTGCCGCGCTCGACGTGCTCGGCTACGAGCGGCCCGTGCGGCTGCGGCAGCGCAGCGCGGGCCTCGTCGGCCTCATCACCCCCGAGCTGGACAACCCGATCTTCCCCGCGCTCGCGCAGGTCATCGGGCAGGCCCTGACCCGGCAGGGGTACACCCCGGTGCTCGCCACGCAGACCCCCGGCGGGTCCACCGAGGACGAGCTCACCGACATGCTGGTGGAGCGGGGCGTGGCCGGCATCATCTTCGTCTCCGGGCTGCACGCGGACACGACCGCCGACATGACGCGCTACGACCAGCTGCGCGGCAAGGGCGTCCCCTACGTCCTGCTCAACGGCTTCTCCCCCAAGGTGCAGGCGCCCTTCGTCTCCCCCGACGACCGGGCCGCGATGCGGCTCGCGGTGACGCACCTGGCGGCGCTGGGCCACACCCGCATCGGGCTCGCCGTCGGCCCGAAGCGGTTCGTGCCGGTGCTCCGCAAGATAGAGGGCTTCCAGCAGGGCATGGCCGAGCGGCTCGGCCTGGGCCCCGAGGAGTCCGAGGCGCTGATCCAGCATTCGCTGTACACGCTGGAGGGGGGTCAGGCCGCGGCCGGGGCCCTGATCTCCCGCGGCTGCACGGCGGTGGTCTGCGCGAGCGACATGATGGCGCTCGGCGCGATCCGGGCCGCCCGGCAGCAGGGTCTCGACGTCCCGCGGGACGTCTCCGTCGTCGGCTTCGACGACTCTCCCCTCATAGCGTTCACCGATCCGCCGCTGACCACCATCCGGCAGCCCGTGCAGGCGATGGGGCAGGCGGCGGTCCGCGCGCTCCTGGAGGAGGTCGGAGGCACCCCCGCGCCGCACTCCGAGTTCGTCTTCATGCCCGAGCTGGTCGTCCGCGGGTCGACGGCCTCGGCACCGCCCGCCGTCCGCACCTGACCGCGCGCGCGACCCCGACGGCACCCGTACCGGCCCCGCCCGCTCCTGCGATCCGCCCTGCCCCCGTACCCGTTCCCGGCCCCTGAGGCACCCTCCCCGCGGCCTCGTTCCTGAGGGGGACCGGGTGCGCCCCGAACCCGTCGGAGGGATGATCGGTCGGGGGGAAGGGATCTGGCAGACTCTCTCCCTATGGGTGAAACGACCGTGAAGAGTTTGGACAACCGGACGACCCCGTCGTCACCCACCGTGGCAGACGGCAGGTTCGCGCGCCTCCGTGCGCGCGCGCCCCGGCGCCCCACGATCTGGTTCGAGATCCTGCTCATCGCGGTGAGCTACTGGACGTACTCGCTCATCCGCAACGCGGTGCCCGAGCAGAAGGCCCAGGCGCTCAGGAACGCCGACTGGATCTGGCAGGCGGAGGAGTCCCTCGGCCTGGCCTTCGAGCACGCCGTCAACCACGCCGTGAACTCGGTGACATGGCTGATCGTGTCGATGAACTACTACTACGCGACGCTGCACTTCGTCGTGACCATCGGTGTGCTCGTGTGGCTGTACCGATGGCACCCGGGCCGTTACGCGGCGTTCCGCACGGTCCTGTTCGCGACCACCGGGGTGGCCCTGGTCGGTTACTACCTGTACCCGCTCGCTCCGCCCCGGCTGATGAACGGGCAGGACTTCGTCGACACGGTCCTCGTCCACCACACCTGGGGCTCGATGGCCTCGGGCAACCTCAAGCACGTCTCCAACCAGTACGCGGCGATGCCGTCGATGCACATCGGCTGGTCCCTCTGGTGCGGGCTGACGATCTTCCTCCTGGCCAAGGCCCCGTGGGCGCGGATCCTGGGCCTGCTCTACCCGGTGGCGACCCTCGTGGTCATCGTCGCCACCGCCAACCACTTCTGGCTGGACGCGGTCGGCGGCATGATCTGCCTCGCCTTCGGCTTCGCCGTGTCCTACTTCTGGTACGGCTCCCGTCCGCACCGCCTGCCCAAGCTGGTCGAGCCGATGTCCGGCGCGGTGGCGCGCGGCGGCCCGCCCCCGGAGGGGGAGACCGGCCGCGCGGGTGCGGCCGACCCGGCCGAGAAGGCCGGCACGGAGCGCACGCTCAGCTCCGGCAGGTGACCGGCGCGGAGCGCGCGCCCGGATCCGGCGGCTGACGCCGGGCCGGGTGTCCGCTCAGCCGCGGTGGGTGATCCGGCCGCCGGCGACGGTGAGGCGGACCGGGGCGTCCGCGAGCTCGTCCGCCGCGGCCTCCACCGGATCCACCGCGAAGGCCGTGAGGTCGGCCCGGTAGCCCGGGGCGATCCGGCCCGCGATCCGCTCCTCCCCCGCCGCGAACGCCGCGTGGGAGGTCATGCCCTCCAGGGCCATCAGGCCCGTCAGCCCGTGCCGGGCCGAGGCCGCGCCGCGCGGGGCGCGGGCGGTGGCGAGGACCTGCCGGGCGTCGTGGTGCGCGATCGGCCAGTCGGAGCCGAGGGCGAGGTGCGCTCCGGCCTCCCGCAGGTCACGGCAGCGCCAGGCACGCGCGGCCCGTTCCCCGCCGAGCCGCCTGGACCACTCGTCGGTGTGGTCGGCGCGGGTGTAGGCGGTGTGCGGGGGCTGCATCGAGGCGACGACGCCGAGCGCGGCGAACCGTCCCAGCTGGTCGTCGGGGACCGTCTCGATGTGCTCGATCCGGTGCCGGGGCCCTCCGGCGCCCAGGGCTTCCACGGTGTCGAGGACGTGCCGGACGGCCGCGTCGCCGATGGCGTGGGTGGCGGTGCCGACCCCGGCCCGGTGGAGGCGGCGTACGGCGGCGGAGTACGCGGCGGGGTCCGGCCAGAAGGCGTCGGTGCCCCGGCCGTGGCAGTCGGCGTGCTCCAGCCAGGCGGTCCCGCCCTCGACGGTGCCGTCCATGAAGAACTTCACGCCGCCGACCGCCCAGAGGCGTCCGGCCCGCCCCTGGAGCCGTACGAGCCCGTCCAGCTCCTCCGCCGTGACGCCCGGCATGCACCAGGGGGCGAGCCGGAGGCGCAGGGGGAGGTCGCCGTCCTCCTCCAGGGCGGTGAGCAGCCCGGGGACGTCGGTTCCGCCGAGGTCCATGACGTGGGCGGAGGCGAGTCCGGTGGCGGCCATCTCGTGGAGCAGTCCGACGAGCCGGTCGCGGCGCTCGGCGTACGGCTGGGCCGGCAGGACCGGGGTCAGCAGGTCCATGGCGGCGTGCTCGACCAGGTGGCCGGTGGGGCGGCCGTCGGCGTCGCAGACGATCTCGGAGAGCTGGGCGAAGGCGCGGGGCCCGTCGATGCCGGCGGCCCTGAGGGCGGCCTCGCTGACCAGGACCGAGTGCCCGTCGTAGAGGCGGAGGTACGCGGGGGCGCCGCCGAGGACGTCCTCGATCAGGTCGCGGTGGACGGGGCGGCCGCCGAAGACGTTGTGGTCGAGGCCGAAGCCGATGATCCAGCCGTCGCGGCGCTCGGCGCCGCGGAGGGCGGCCCGCAGTCCTTCGAGGTCGGTGACGCCGGACAGGTCGGTGCCGGTGAACATCTCCAGGCCCCAGACGGGGTGGCTGTGGGCGTCGGTGAGGCCGGGGGTGAGGGTGGCGCCCGCGAGGTCGACGACCTCGGTGCCGGGTCCGCGCCAGGCGCGGGCGTCGGCGTCGTCGCCGAGGGCGGTGATCAGTCCGTCGCGGACGGCGACGGTCGTGTGGCCGCTCGGCTCGGGGGTACGGACGCGGGCGTCGACGAGGAGGAGGTCGGGGGCTGCGGACACGAGGGGTCGGCTCCTTCGGCGTGCGGGGCGGGGGACGGCTGCGGGGGGTGGGGTGCGGCGGGGGGTTCGGCTGCGAAGCGGGCGTAGACCTCGGGGCGGGTGCGGCGAAGCCGGAGGGCGAGCAGGAGGCCGAGGACGAGGACGGCGGGGACGACGGCGACGAGGACCGTGTTGACCGTCGGGGAGGCGCCGGTGAAGAGCGCGACCTTGGAGGCGACCAGCCAGATCGCCACGGCGAGGAGGACGGCCGCGGTGCCGGGCGCGACGAGGGTGCGCAGGGCGCCCTCCTGGTGCGGGACGCGCCGGAAGTAGCGGACGACGGCGAGGGCGGCGAGCAGCATCAGGGCCATCAGCCCGAGCATGCCCGGGGTGTTCACCCAGAGCAGCAGCTGGGTGTACGGGTCGGCGCCGGCGGCCGCGAAGCCGAGGACGACGACCGCACCGAGCGCGGTCTGGGCGAGGCCCGCGACGTACGGGGAACGGTGGCGGGAGTGGATCCGGCCGAGGGCGGCGGGCAGGACGCCCTCCTCGGCGAGGGCGAGGGCGTAGCGGTTGATGGCGTTGTGGAAGGCGAGCAGCGAGGCGAGGATGCTGGTCACGATGAACACGTGCATCAGGTCGGCGGCCCAGGGGCCGACGTAGGTGGTGATGGCGGCGAAGAAGAGTCCGCCGGGGTCTCCGGCGGCGGCCGCGACGACCCGGTCGTCGCCGAAGGCCTGGATCACGGTCCAGACGACGAAGGCGTAGAAGAGCCCGAGGAAGCCGACCGCGATGTAGGTGGCGCGGGGGATGGTGCGGGCGGGGTCGCGGGCCTCGCGGCGGTAGATCACGGTGGACTCGAAGCCGGTGAACGCCGAGAAGGCGAAGGCCAGGACGGCCGCGGTGCCGGGGACGAGGACGTTGCCGGGGGCGAAGGAGGCGAGGGAGAGCCCGTCGGCGCCGCCCTCCAGGAGCACGCCGCCCGCGAGGAGAAGGAGGATGCCGGTCTCGGCGACGAGGAGGACGCCGAGGACCTTGGCACCGAAGTCGATCGAGCGGTAGCCGCCGTACCAGATGACCACCAGGCCGGCGAGGGCGACGGGGAGCCAGGGCAGGTCCGCGCCCCACAGGGCGCCGGCGGTGTCGGAGGTGGCGGAGCCGAGGAGTCCGTAGACGCCGATCTCCATGCCGTTGTAGCCGACCATGGCGACGAGGGCGGCGGCGATGCCGAGGGGGGTGCCGAGGCCCTGGGCGATGTACGCGTAGAAGGCGCCGCCGCTGCGGACGTGGCGGCTCATGGTGGTGAAGCCGACGGCGAAGATCGCCAGGGTGATGCCGGCGAGGAGGTAGCCGGCCGGGGCGCCGATGCCGCCGAGGACGAGGGCGATGGGGGCGACGCCGGCCATCACCGTGAGCGGGGCGGCGGCGGAGACGACGAAGAAGGAGATGTCGGCGGTGCCGAGGGTGCCGGGGCGCAGGCCGGGTGGCTTGTCGGAGGTGCCGGAGGAGGTGCCGGGGGACTCGCCGGCGGGCAGGCGGGAGGACATGCGGGAGAAGCCCTTCTCGTAAACCTAAAGGCTTTCGGTTGGCGCAATGTAGCCTCGTACCCGACGATTCGGGAAGACCTGAACAGCTGGAGTACGTCCATGGGCCGGCCGCACAAGCCCCTGCTCGACCGGGTGCGCATCACCACCACCGCACTCGAACTCGTCGACGAACAGGGCGACTTCAGCGTCCCGCAGATCGCCCGGCGGCTCGGCGTGCAGACGGCCTCGGTGTACCACCATGTGGACGGCCGGGACGGCATCGTGGAGCTGCTGCGCGAGCGGGTCTGCGAGGGCATCGACGGCGGAACGCTCGACGGACGCCCCTGGGACGCGGCCGTCGCCGCCTGGGCGCGGTCCTACCGGGCCGCCTTCGCCGCGCACCCCAGGGCGATCCCGCTGCTCACCACCTCGCCGGTGCGCGCCCCGCGGGTCCTGGAGCAGTACGAGAAGGCGGTCGCCCTCCTCCTCGACGCGGGCTTCGCCCTCCCGGACGTGATGCCGGTGATCATCGCCCTGGAGAACCTGGTCCTGGGCTCCGCCCTCGACATGGCGGCCCCGGAGGCGATGTGGGAGCTGGCCGACGACACGGCGACACCACGCCTCGCGCGGGCGCTCGCCGCCTTCCCCGAGGGCGGCCGCACCGACACCGCCTTCGAACTCGCCCTGGCCGGCTACCTGGCGCACCTCCGCGGCATGCCGGAGCGCGCGTAGCTACGCCCCGTAGAACAGCTCCTCGACGACCGCCCTGGCCCGGCGGGTGATCCGCCGGTAGTCGTCGACCATCTCGCCGACGTGACCGGACTCGTACCCCAGGTACCGCCCCACCGCGGCGAGTTCGCGCGGGTCCGAGGGGAAGGTGTCGCCGGGCCGGCCGCGGACCAGCATCACCGCGTTGCGGACCCGGGTCGCGAGGACCCACGCCTCGTCCAGGGTCTGCGCCTCCTCCGTCGGGATGAGCCCGGCCGCGTGCGCCGCCCGCAGCGCCTCGCGGGTCCGGGTCGTCCGCAGCCCCGGCTCCACCCAGCCGTGCCGCATCTGGAGCAGCTGGACCGTCCACTCGACGTCGCTGAGACCGCCGCGACCCAGCTTCGCGTGGAGCGTCGGATCCGCCCCGCGCGGCAGCCGCTCGGACTCCATGCGGGCCTTGAGGCGGCGGATCTCGCGGACGGCGTCCTCGCCGAGCCCCTCGGCCGGATAGCGCAGCGGATCGACGAGCTCGACGAACCGCTCCCCCAGCTCCCGGTCGCCCGCGATGGGTTCGGCGCGCAGCAGCGCCTGGCTCTCCCAGACGAGGGACCAGCGGTGGTAGTAGGCGGCGTACGACTTCAGGGTGCGGACCAGGGGCCCGCTCTTGCCCTCCGGCCTGAGGTCGGCGTCGATGAGCAGCGGCGGGTCGGCGGTGGGCAGCTGGAGCAGTCTCCGCATCTCGGCCACCACCCGGTTCGCGGCCCGCGCAGCCTCCTGCTCGTCGACGCCCTCGCGCGGCTCGTGCACGAAGAGGACGTCGGCGTCGGAGCCGTACCCCAGCTCGTGGCCGCCGAAGCGGCCCATGCCGATGACGGCGAACCGGGTGGGCAGTTCGTCGCCCCACTCGGCGCGGACGGCGGCCCGCAGGGCGCCCGCGATCGTCGCCGCGTTCAGGTCGGTGACGGCCTCCCCCACCCGGTCGACCAGCGCGCCCGGGTCGGGCTCGCGGGGGCTGTCCTCGGTGCCGTACGAGCCGATCAGGTCGGCCGCCGCGGTCCGGAACAGCTCCCTGCGGCGCACCCCGCGGGCCGCCGCGACGGCCTGCTCGGCGTCGGACGCCCGGCCCACCGCCGCCAGGACCTCCTGCTCCAGGTGGTCCCGGCCGCGCGGCCGGAGGCCCTCCGGGTCGCCGAGCAGCGCGACCGCCTCGGGGGCGCGCAGCAGCAGGTCGGGGGCGAGGCGTCCGGCGGAGAGGACCCGGGCGAGGTTCTCGGCGGCGGCGCCCTCGTCGCGGAGCAGCCGCAGGTACCAGGGCGTCTTGCCGAGGGCGTCGGACACCTTGCGGAAGCCGAGCAGACCGGCGTCCGGGTCGGCGGAGTCCGCGAACCAGCCGAGCAGGACCGGGAGCAGCGTCCGCTGGATCGCGGCCTTGCGGCTCACCCCGGCGGCCAGCGCCTCCAGGTGGCGCAGTGCGGCGGACGGGTCCTCGTACCCCAGTGCTTCGAGGCGCTGTCCCGCGGCCTTCGTGCTGAGCCGGATCTCGCCCGGGGCGAGCTGGGCGAAGGCGTCGAGCAGCGGCCGGTAGAAGAGCTTCTCGTGCAGTCGGCGGACGACGGCGGCGTGCCGCTTCCACTCCTTGTTCAGATCGGCGACCGGGTCGGTGCGCAGGCCGAGCGAGCGGCCGAGGCGGCGCAGGTCGGCCTCCTCCTCGGGGACCAGGTGGGTGCGGCGGAGCCGGTACAGCTGGATGCGGTGCTCCATGGCCCGCAGGAAGCGGTAGGCCTCGTCGAGCTGCGCGGCGTCGGCCCGGCCGACGTAGCCGCCGGCGGCGAGGGCGGCGAGCGCGTCGAGGGTGGTGCCGCTGTGCAGTCCGGCGTCGCTGCGGCCGTGCACCAGCTGGAGGAGCTGGACGGCGAACTCGACGTCGCGGAGGCCGCCGGGGCCGAGCTTGAGCTCGCGGTCGATCTGGGCGGCGGGGATGTTGTCGACGACCCGGCGGCGCATCTTCTGCACGTCGGGGACGAAGTTCTCCCGCTCGGCGGCCTGCCAGACGAGCGGGGAGACGGCGTCGATGTACTGGGCGCCGAGCTCCGGGTCGCCGGCCACCGCGCGGGCCTTGAGCAGGGCCTGGAACTCCCAGGTCTTGGCCCAGCGCTGGTAGTACGCCAGGTGGGAGGAGAGCGTGCGGACGAGGGGCCCGTTGCGGCCCTCGGGCCGCAGGTTGGCGTCGACGGGCCAGATCGTGCCCTCGACGGTGGTCTCCGAGCAGATCCGCATGAGGTGCGAGGCGAGCCGGGTGGCGGCCTGCATCGCCTGGGGCTCGTCGGCACCCTCCGCGGGCTCCGCCACGAAGATCACGTCGACGTCCGAGACGTAGTTGAGCTCGTGTCCGCCGCACTTGCCCATCGCGATCACGGCGAGCCGGCACAGGGACGCGTCCGCCGGCGCGGCCGTCCGGGCGATGGCGAGGGCCGCGCGCAGCGTCGCCGTCGCCAGGTCGGCGAGTTCCGCGGCGGCCCCGGCGACGTCGATGGTGCCGCACACGTCACGGGCCGCGATGGCCAGCAGGCACCGGCGGTAGGCGACCCGCAGCGAGACCGCGTCCACGGCGTCGGCGAGGCCCCGCTCGAACTCGGCCACCCCCGGGTGCAGGTCGGCGGCCTCGTACGTGACGAGGGACTCCCAGTCGCGCGGGTGCCGGGCCAGGTGGTCGGCGAGCGCCTCGGAGGCGCCGAGCACCCCGAGGAGCCGGTCCCGGAACGGCTTGGCGGCGAGCAGGGTGGCCGTGAAGGTCTGCCGCTCGGCCTCGGGCTGCGCCTCGGCCAGGCGGACGAGCCCGGCCAGCGCGAGGTCGGGATCGGCGGTCGCGCCGAGGGCTTCGAGGAGGACGGAGTCGCCGCGCAGCGCCGACAGCTCGGGCGCGTCCAGGAGCCGCTCGGCCCCGGACGGGTCGGTGAATCCGTGCCGCAGCAGACGTGAGAACGTGCTGCTCCTGCGTCCCGGCACCGTCATTCCGCCGCTCCCTCCGAGCCGGTCCGCCCCGGGTCGGCCCCGGGGCTCACCCCCGGGTCGGGACCCGGGCGGATCGAGCCTATCCGGAGCGGGGGACGGGGGCGTTCAGGCCTGCGGTTCGCGGCGGATCACACGTGATGTCCCGCACATCGATGGCTTTTCGAGGGCGATGAACCGTATTCCTTGAAAGTCCGTCTTGCTGGGGGCAGACCACCCCCGCCTGCCCGAACCCGCCGAAGCGACCCTGACGCGGCCCCCGAGGCACGTGCGGGACGACCCCGCCTGCCCGAGCCCGATCAGGCGACCCCTGACCCCGTCCCGTACCCCCAGCGCGGGACCGCCCCGCCTGCCCGACCCGTTGAAAGCGCGCCGCCGACCATGTCCGAACGCCTCCGCCGCCGTCTCCCCCTGTCCCGCCGCAGGGCCGTCTCCACTGCGGTCACGACCGTCCTGGTGGGCGGCACCTTCGCCGGACTCCTGTCGGTGACCGGCACGCCGAGGACGGCCGCGGCCCAGACGGCGACACCGGGCGCGGCCGTGCCCGCGCCCCGGTCCCCGGCCACGCCCCGGGCCGCCGCCCCCTCCCCGGTGCCGATGGCCACCGGTCCGGACGCGCAGGGCCCCGCCCCGTCCGACCGGTCCCCCGCGGGACGGCCCGCGTCCGCGCCCTCCGTCATGCAGATCGTGGCCCACCCGGACGACGACCTGTTCTTCATGAACCCGGACATATCCCAGACCATCCGCTCCGGCACCCCGCTGGCCGCGGTCTACCTGACGGCCGGCGAGTCCGACGGCGTCAACGCGCGCCCCCGCGACGCCGCCGCGGTCAGGGCCGACAAGGCGGGCTACGCGGAAGCCCGGCAGAACGGCATCCGCGCCGCGTACTCCGAGATGGCAACCGGCAGCCGGACCAGCCCCTGGGACCGGGTGGCGATCCCCACGGCCGGCGGCGGGCTGGCCGAGCTGGACACCCTGCGCGCCGACCCGAAGGTCAGGCTGGTGTGGCTGCAGATACGCGAGGCCGGTTCGACCAACCAGTACCGCCCGCACAGCCTGAACGGCCTCTGGCACGGACTGGTCGACACCCTGGAGTCGCAGCGCTCCTCGGGCACCCCGGTGGCCGCCGACTTCCGGTACACGAAGGACGAGGTCGTGGCGACGATCGCCGGACTGCTCGACCGCTTCCGCCCGACCTTCGTCCGCATGCAGGACCCGAGCCCCGGCACCGACCCGAAGACCGGGAAGATCCGCGACCACCAGGACCACCTGTACGGCGCGCGGTTCGCGCAGGCCGCGCTCGCCCGGTACGCGGAGCTGCCCGGGCATCCGCGGGTCGGCGTGCAGAACTACCTCGGCTACCCGACCAGCGTCCTGCCGCACACGCTCGACCCCGAGACGGCGGGCGACAAGCTGAAGACCCTCAAGACCTACGCCTGGCTTGACGGCGTCAACGACTGCGGGACGCCCGCCGGCTGCGGCGACCTGAAGGTGGCCGCGCGGCCCGCCGGCCGCGGCTGGACCGCGACCGTGCGCTACGCCCGGGGCACCTCGACCTCCTGGGTGCAGCGGGACCGGGACGGCGGGCTGCACGCCTTCTCCGTCCTCGACGGGCAGCTCGCGGCCTGGCGGAAGCCCGCAGGCGGCGGCGCGTGGCAGGGCCCGACGCTGCTGCCCGGCGGGGGCCTGGACAGCGGGATCACCTCGGTGTCGCTGCCGGACGGCCGGATCGCCGTCTACGGCACCCGGACGCTCCTGGCGGGCGGCCCGGCGGGCTACCGCCGCGAGGTCGTGTCCACCGAGCAGACGGCCCCCGGCGGGGCCTTCGGCCCGTGGCGCTCGCTGGGGACCCCCGAACGGAGCGACGCGGCCGGCACCTCCGACATCAGCGCGCCCGCCGTGGCCGTGGGCGCCGACGGCCGCGCGACCCTGGTCCTGCGCGACAGCCTGCGGCGCCTGACGGCCCGCGAGCAGGGCGCGGACGGCGGCTGGGGCCCCTGGCGGGTGATCGGCGGCACCGACGTCGTCGGCGATCCGGTCGCCGCGACGGACGGCAGGGGCCGGGAGTACGTCTTCGCGAGCACCGTGACGAGCGTGCTCGTCTGGGCCCGGCACGTGCCCGGCGGGCCGCTCACGGGACCGGCGCCGACCGCGCTCCCGCCGACGACCCTGGCCCTCAGCGCCACTCCGGCCCCGAACGGCGACGGCGTACGGCTCTGGTTCCGCAAGCCTGCCTCCGGCGATCTGCGCAGCGCCGACTTCTCGGGCGCCGCGCCGGTCTCCCCGGTGACCGAGCTGCCCGGCGGCGTCGCGGGCTTCGGCCCGGTGAGCGGCGGCGAGGGGCTCCTCGCGGTCCGCTCCCGGACCGGTTTCCTGGCGACGGCGGCGCACGGCAGGACGGGTGCCGGACCGGCGTGGAAGCTGGAGCGGTTCCTCTTCGCGGGGGCGCCGGACGCGGGGACGGACGGCGTGGCGGCGATCGGCCTGGACGGCCGCCTGCACTGGACCCCGGCGGCGCCGGCCGGGCGGGTGGTCGCGGCGGCCGAATGAGCCGCGGCGGACCGATGAGTTCGGCGGGCCGGACCGGTCGTCACCGGTGAGTGCGCGCGTGCGTGTGCGCACGCGTGACGACGGAGGGAACGCCGATGAACCCGCAGAACCCGCGGAACCCGCGGAACCCGCGGACGGACCTCGACCCCCGGTACAGCGACGCCACGGCGGACCCGGCCCCCTGGGCGGAGGCCGAGGCGCTGCTCGCGGCGGCCGAGGTCTTCTGGCTGACGACCGTGCGGCCCGACGGGCGCCCGCACGTGACGCCCCTGATCGCCGTCTGGTCGGAGGGCGCGCTGCACTTCTGCACGGGACCGGACGAGCGCAAGGCCCGCAACCTGGAGGGCAACGGCTCGGTGGTCCTCACGACCGGCACGCCCTCGCTGGGCGGGGGGCTCGACCTCGTGGTCGAGGGCGAGGCGGTCCGGGTGACGGACGGCGACCGGCTCGCGGCCCTCGCCGGCGCGTGGGTCGAGAAGTACGGGGAGGAATGGCGTTTCGAGGTGCGCGACGGGGCGTTCCTCGGGGACGGTGGGACGGCCCTGGTGTTCGCGGTCGCGCCCCGCACGGCGTTCGGCTTCGCCAAGGGCGACCCCTTCGGACAGACCCGCTGGCGTTTCTGAGGAGATCCCCGTGAACTGGACACTGGAAGTGGTGCCGGTCCCCGTCACCGACATGGACCGGGCGAAGGAGTTCTACGCCGCCCGGTGCGGCTTCGCCGTCGACCTGGACACCGAGCCCGCGCCGGGGGTGCGGATCGTCCAGATCACCCCGCCGGGCTCGCGCTGCTCCCTCGCGCTGCTGAGCGGAATGCCCCCGATGCCGGACACGAAGGCGATGGCTCCGGGCAGCCTCCAGGGCCTCCAGTTCTGCGTGACGGACATCGAGGCGGCGCACGCGGAGCTCGCCGGGCGCGGGGTCGACGTCTCGGAGGTCCGGCACCTGGGCGACCAGGGCTGGACGGCCGGCCGGGGCGGCACCTGGAACTCCTTCATGACCTTCACGGACCCGGACGGCAACGGCTGGACGGTCCAGGAGGCGCCGTCGGACCTCTCGGAACGCTGACACCGGGGGCCGGGCCGGGGCCCGGTGGGCCGGCGGCCCGGCGGCCCGGACCTAGAAGCCCAGATAGAAGTGCCGGAGCTTCTCGTCCTCGGCCACGCGGCGCATCCCGGCGGCCTCCATCACCCGGTGGGAGGACGGGTTGTCCAGGTCGGCGTCGCCCTTCACCCCGGAGGCGCCGGCCCGGCGGGCGGCCTCGACGAGCGCCCGGAGCGCCTCGGAGGCGTAGCCCCTGCCGCGATGGGAGGGCACGAGTCCGTACCCCACGGTGACCACCCCGATCTCGTCGGGCGGTCCGTGGAACCCGATCCCGCCGATGGCGAGGTCCGAGCCCAGCAGCCGTATCTCGTACGCCCCGAACACCCCCGGGTCCCCGTCCTCCGCCCAGCGCCGCACGGCCCGTCCCGCGACGGCGACGTCGGCGACCCCCGGATACCCCTCGGCCCAGGAGCAGCCGGGCCCGGGCTCCCCGGCGACGACGGCCCCGGCCACCTCGGCGGTCAGCGGTTGCAGCACGAGCCGCGCGGTGGCGACGGATTCGATCTTCACGGCGCGAGTCTGGACCACCCGCCGGACCCCGGGCAACGGAATAGCGGGGGACGGCCCGCGGGCGGCCCCGTTGGTGGGAACGGCTCGGGGCCGGCGGTGCGCGACCGCCGGCCCCGAGGCCGAGTTCCGGGTGCTCCCCGCTCCGGCCCGCCCCTACAGCACCGGCAGGTTCTTCCGGAGCTCGAAGGCGGTGACCTCGGAGCGGTACTCCTCCCACTCCTGCTTCTTGTTGCGGAGGAAGAAGTCGAAGACGTGCTCGCCCAGCGTCTCCGCCACCAGTTCGCTCTTCTCCATCAGGGCGATCGCCTCGCCCAGGTTCTGCGGGAGCGGCTCGATGCCCATCGCGCGGCGCTCCGCGTCGGAGAGGGCCCACACGTCGTCGTCGGCGCCCGCCGGGAGTTCGTAGCCCTCCTCGATGCCCTTGAGGCCGGCGGCGAGGAGCACCGCGTACGTCAGGTAGGGGTTGGCACCCGAGTCGATGGAGCGGACCTCGACGCGCGAGGAACCCGTCTTGCCCGGCTTGTACATGGGAACCCGGATCAGGGCCGAACGGTTGTTGTGGCCCCAGCAGATGTACGAGGGGGCCTCGCCGCCCGAGCCCGCCGTGCGGGTCGAGCCACCCCAGATGCGCTTGTACGAGTTGACCCACTGGTTCGTCACGGCGGAGATCTCGCCCGCGTGCTTCAGCAGGCCCGCGATGAACGAGCGGCCGACCTTGGACAGCTGGTACTCGGCGCCCGACTCGTAGAAGGCGTTCCGGTCGCCCTCGAACAGCGAAAGGTGGGTGTGCATGCCCGAGCCCGGGTACTCCGAGAAGGGCTTAGGCATGAACGTGGCCTGCACGCCCTGCTCCAGCGCCACCTGCTTCATCACCAGACGGAACGTCATGATGTTGTCGGCCGTCGAGAGGGCGTCCGCGTACCGGAGGTCGATCTCCTGCTGGCCCGGCGCGCCCTCGTGGTGGCTGAACTCCACCGAGATGCCCATGGACTCGAGCATCGTGATCGCCTGGCGGCGGAAGTCCATGCCCACGTTCTGCGGGGTGTGGTCGAAGTAGCCCGAGTTGTCCGCCGGGGTGGGGCGGGTGCCGTCGAGCGGCTTGTCCTTGAGGAGGAAGAACTCGATCTCGGGGTGCGTGTAGAAGGTGAAGCCGAGGTCCGACGTCTTGGCCAGGGCCCGCTTCAGGACGTACCGCGGGTCGGCGAAGGACGGCGAGCCGTCCGGCATCAGGATGTCGCAGAACATCCGCGCGGTCCCCGGCGCCTCGGCCCGCCACGGCAGGATCTGGAACGTCCCCGGATCCGGCTTGGCGATCATGTCCGACTCGTATACACGGGCGAATCCCTCGATCGCCGAGCCGTCGAAGCCGATGCCCTCGTCGAAGGCCTGCTCCAGCTCGGCGGGCGCCACGGCCACCGACTTCAGGAAGCCCAGCACGTCGGTGAACCACAGACGTACGAAGCGGATGTCGCGCTCCTCGAGCGTACGGAGCACGAATTCCTGCTGCTTGTCCATTTCCACACCCATCCTCGCTGGTCAGGCCGCCTGCTCCCACCGCCTCGAGCACATCGGGGGGCACCTGAGCATCCCACCACATGGTTTCGCGCACGTTGCACACCCATACTGCCTGCTCGGGTGTGACTCAGGTAACGGGGGAAGGCGGCGTCCGGGTGTCGGTCCGCCCCCGCGCCGCCCGCCCGCCGGTACCGAGTGGTACCCCGTTCGGCCCACGGAGCCCCCGCGCCCACTACGATCTGCGCCCATGGGGGCCACACGGCTCGTACGCCCGTCCCAGCACGCGCGTCCCATGGCACTGGTGAGTGCCGTGGCGACGCTCCTCGCCGCGCTCTTCTTCTGTCTGGGCGCCGGTCCCGGGCCGGGCGGCCACCACGCGGACGCCGTTCCGCGGGCGACCGTGGGCACCGGTGCGACCGGCACCCCGGCCGCCGCCACCCGCGCGGCCGGCGGGACGGCCGTGGAGTACGTCTGCCCGTACGACCGCGGCGGCTGCTCCCTGTTCCCCTCGCTCTCCCCCGCGGTGCTCAGCGCTCCTCCGCTCGATCCGCCGCTGCACGCGGCGGACGGGCCGCCGCGCTCCGAGCCGGCGTCCGGCGACGGTGCCGCGCGCCGCTCCGGTGTCCGGCCGCGCGCGCCGGATCTGCACGTCCTTCAAGTTCTCCGGACGTAGCGGCGGCGGGCTCCCGCCCTCCGCACGTCCAGCCCCGAACTCCACCCCCTCCCTGAAGAAGGACGACACCACCATGGCCGCCAAGAGCTCCGCCAACGCCGACCGCCGCGCCCGAATAGAGGAGATGCGCCGCGCCGAGCAGGCCCGTGAGCGCCGCAACCGCCTCGTCACGATCGGCGTCTCGGGCGTCGTCGTCCTCGGCCTCGTCGGCTTCGGCACCTTCGTGCTGATGAAGAAGTCGGACGAGCAGGACCAGAAGGACGCGGCCGCGAAGGCCCCCATCACCGCCGAGAAGAGCTGGGACGCCGCGAAGCTCGGCCGCAACCACGTCGAGACGGCCGTGAAGTACGACATGAAGCCGCCGGTCGGCGGCGACCACCACCCGGTGTGGATGAACTGCGACGGCGTCGTCTACAAGAAGCCCATCGCCGAGGTGAACGCCGTGCACTCCCTCGAACACGGCGCCGTCTGGGTGACGTACAGCAAGAAGGCCTCCCCCGACGACGTGAAGAAGCTGGAGGAGAAGGTCGGCAAGACCAAGTACACGCTGATGAGCCCGGTCGACGACCAGTCCGGCGCCCTCATGCTGTCCGCGTGGGGCAAGCAGGTCACCGTGGACGACGCGAGCGACCCCCGCATCGACGCCTTCTTCACCAAGTACGTCCAGGGCCCGCAGACCCCCGAGCCGGGCGCCGCCTGCACCGGCGGGATCGGCCAGTGAGCCGGACCGGCGGGGACGACGGCGACCTCGCGCCGGCGACCTCGCCCCGGCGGCCCGACCGGACGCAGTGGGCGGCGGTCACGGCCGTCGCCCTCGCCCTGCTGTTCGCCGGGGGCGCCGTCACCGTCGCCTCCGCCGAGCGGGAGGAGGCGCCCGCGACACCCGGCACGCTCTCCGCGGACGCCGGCTTCGCCCGGGACATGGCGGTCCACCACCAGCAGGCCGTCGAGATGTCGTTCATCGTCCGGGACCGCACCCGGAACGAGGAGGTGCGCCGGCTCGCGTACGACATCGCCAACACCCAGGCCAACCAGCGGGGCATGATGCTGGGCTGGCTCGACCTGTGGGGACTGCCCAAGATCGAGTCCGGCGTCGAGCCGATGACCTGGATGGGCATGGGCGGCTCCGGCGACACCGGTCCGCTCGACGGCGCCCTCATGCCGGGCATGGCGACCAACGCCCAGCTGGACCGGCTGCGGAGGGCGAGCGGCCGCGAGGCCGAGGTCCTGTACCTGAAGCTCATGACCGAACACCACAGGGGCGGGGTCCACATGGCCGAGGGCTGCGTCCAGAAGTGCTCGGTGGACATCGAGCGCAACCTCGCCCAGGGCATGGTCGACGCCCAGAAGTCCGAGATGCTGCTGATGGCGGACATGCTCGCGAAGCGCGGCGCCTGACGGCCCGGACCGGGCCCCCGGTCCCCCACGGCCCCCGTGACCCCTGCGGTCGCGGGGGCCGTGGCGTACGCCGACAATGGAGGGGGCTCGGGGACGCACGTGTGACCACGTCCGAGGAAAGGTACCCACCCCATGACCACGGCGAAGGACATCATGCACCCCGGGGCCCAGTGGATCCCGGCACACGAGACGCTCGACCGCGCCGCGCAGATGATGCGCAACCTGAACGTGGGCGCGCTGCCCGTCGCCGACGAGAACGAACGGCTCTGCGGGATCGTCACGGACCGCGACATCGTGGTCGGCTGCGTGGCCATGGGTCACGACCCCTCGAAGATCACCTGCGGCGAGATGTCGAAGGGCACCCCCCGCTGGGTCGACTCTGACGCGGACGTCGGCGCCGTCCTGGAGGAGATGCAGGGCCACCAGATCCGGCGGCTCCCCGTCATCGAGGAGAAGCGGCTGATCGGCATGATCAGCGAGGCCGACCTGGCCCAGCACCTCTCGGACGAGCAGCTCAAGGGCTTCTGCGAGAGCGTCTACGCGCCTTCCTGACCGGAGCGCCGCGGGCTCAGGACCGCCCGCGCGACCGCCTCCGGGCGGTCCTTCATGACCAGATGGCCCGACGGCACGGCCGCCTCGTAGCGGGCGCCGAGCCGCCGGGCCAGCTCGCGCTGGCGCCGTTCCCAGCGCGCCGATCCCCCGGGGGCGGCGAGGACGGTGACGGGCAGGTCCGGCGGGAGGGGTTGCGCGGCGCGCAGCGCGAGGAGCCCCGCGGCGACGGCTCCGTAGTGGGCGTTCTCCAGGAGGACGCCGCGCAGGACGCGTGAGGTGCGGTAGACCCGGCGCACCAGGTCCGCGGGGGCCGGGTCGTGGGGCACGGCGGCGCGGCGCGCCGCGGGGCCGAGCGCGGCGGGGAGTCCGGCGGCGCACAGGACCTCGCCGAGGACGCGGGAGGCGGTCGCCGGGAACGCGCGCGCCCGGGGGTGCTCCTCCACCGACGTGTCCAGGAGCACGAGGGCGGCGGTCCGGTCCGGGTGGAGCCGGGCGAAGGCCTCGGCGTGGAACCCGGCGATCGAGTGGCCGACGACGGTGGCGGGGCCGGGGAGTCCCAGCGCGTCGAGCAGGGCGGCGATCCGGTGGGCCTCGCCGGCGGCGGTGGGCGGGGCCGCGGCGGGCTGGGAGAGGCCGTGCCCGGGACGGTCGAAGCGGACGAGCGTGCGGTGCGGGGCGAGGAGCGGGACGACGGGGTCCCAGTCGAACCAGCTCATCGCGAGGCCCGCGCTCAGGACGCAGACGGGGCCCGAGCCCTCGACGACGACGTGGTGGGCGACACCGCCGATCCGGACGAAGACCGGCCTGCCGGTCACCGCTCCTCCTCCGGCTCCGGGGCGGGCGGCGAGGTCACCAGGGAGTACGCCAGGACCGCGAGCCAGACCGCGACCAGGAGCACCTGGAGGCGCTGTCCGGCGCCGAGCGCCCAGGTGCCGCGGCCCGCCTCGAAGGCGGCGACGGCGGCGAGGGTCCAGACGGTGGCGGCGAGCTCCAGGGCGACGACGACGAGACCGGTGCGGGCGAGCGGCCGCCGGGGGCCGTACCGGCGGGCCGCCGCGGTCAGGGCCACGAGGGCGACGAGCGCGCCGGTCATGGCGAGACCGGAACTCACCGCGTGGGCCGTGTGGGTGGCGGGCACCAGCCCGGCGGCCTCGCGCGCGGCGCACGCGGGATCGACGGTGGCGGCGCAGCTGAGCGGGAGGCGGGAGTCGGCGACGGTGGCCGCGCCGAAGAGGGCGAGGGCGCCCCAGCCGAGGAGGGCCCAGGGCTCGCGGACGCGGCGTGCCCGGCCGGGCTCCGGGGTCGGCGTGCCCCCGGGCTCGGGCGGCCGGCGGTGCCCCGGGGCGGGGGTGGCGGCGGGGCGGGGGGTCCGGGTCCCGGCCCGCCCCAGGACGGCGCCGGCCAGGACCAGGGCGCCCGCCAGCAGGTCGGCGGCGCGGAAGGAGGTGCCGAAGGGCTGGTCGGAGGCCGCCAGTTCGGAGACGTAGGTCCGGACCGGGTCGAGGCCGGTCCGCAGCAGGGCTTCGAGGGCCCAGGCGGTGTACGCGAGCGCGCCGAGGGCCAGCAGGGCGGCCGAGGCGCGCGTCACGTTTCCGGGCATGGTGGGTCTGACGCTACGGCGTGCCGGAGGGTTGCCGTCGGCCGGGGTGGGCCGGGCCCTTCTGCCGGTCCGTCAGGGGTCGCCATGCGGGCCATGATCGACCGGGCGGGGCCGGGGCGTGCGGCGGACGCGCCGAGCGGACGGACCCGGTGCGCACACGTGGCCGCGTACAGGGCGCGCGCTGGTGGGCTCGTACGGGCGGTGCGTGTCGGGTGCGGGGCAGGGCCTCCGGGTCGCGGACGATGCGTTCCGGACCCGTTTCCCAGGACATCGCGTCGGTGTGACGATTACACTGGCCGGGTGCCTCAACTACGCCTCGCCCTGAATCAGATCGACTCGACCGTCGGAGACATCGCCGGGAACGCCGAGGCGATCGTGCACTGGACCCGGCACGCCGCCGGACAGGGCGCGCATCTCGTCGCGTTCCCCGAGATGGCGCTGACCGGATACCCCGTCGAGGACCTCGCGCTGCGCTCCTCGTTCGTGGAGGCGTCGCGGGCGGCCCTGCGCGGTCTCGCCCGCCGCCTCGCGGACGAGGGCTTCGGCGAGGTGGCGGTGGTCGTCGGCTACCTGGACCGCTCCGAGCGGGCGGAGCCCAAGCTCGGCCGGCCGGCCGGTTCGCCGGAGAACGCCGCCGCGGTGCTGCACCGGGGCGAGGTGGTGCTGCGCTTCGCCAAGCATCACCTGCCGAACTACGGCGTCTTCGACGAGTACCGCTACTTCGTCCAGGGCGACACGCTGCCGGTGGTCCGGGTGCACGGGATCGACGTGGCCCTGGCGATCTGCGAGGACCTGTGGCAGGACGGCGGCCGGGTGCCGGCGGCCCGGCACGCGGGGGCGGGGCTGCTGCTGTCGGTCAACGCCTCGCCGTACGAGCGGAACAAGGACGACACGCGTCTGGAACTGGTCGGCCGGCGGGCGCGGGAGGCCGGGTGCGTGACCGCGTACCTGGCGAGCACGGGCGGCCAGGACGAGCTGGTCTTCGACGGCGACTCGATCGTGGTGGACGCGGACGGCGAAGTGATCGCGCGGGCCCCGCAGTTCGTCGAGGGCAGCGTGCTCCTCGACCTGGAGCTGCCGGCCGCCGATCCCGAGGCGCCGGAGGGGCTGGTGAACGACGGGCTGACGATCGACCGCGTGGTCCTCTCGGCGGAGCCGCTGCCGGCGTACGAGCCGGAGCTGACGGGCGGTTACGCGCACCGGCTGGACGACGACGAGGAGGTGTACTCGGCGCTGGTGATCGGGGTCCGGGCGTACGCCGCGAAGAACGGTTTCCGCTCGGTGCTCGTGGGCCTCTCCGGGGGCATCGACTCGGCGCTCGTCGCCGCCATCGCCTGCGACGCGCTGGGTGCGGAGAACGTCCACGGGGTGTCGATGCCCTCGAAGTACTCCTCCGACCACTCGCGCGGCGACGCCGCGGAGCTGGCCCGGCGCACCGGGCTGCACTTCCGGACCGTGTCGATCGAGCCGATGTTCGACGCGTACATGGGGGCGCTCGGGCTCACCGGCCTCGCCGAGGAGAACCTCCAGTCGCGGCTGCGGGGCACGACGCTGATGGCGCTCTCCAACCAGGAGGGCCACATCGTCCTGGCGCCGGGGAACAAGTCCGAGCTGGCGGTGGGCTACTCGACGCTGTACGGCGACTCCGTCGGCGCGTTCGGGCCCATCAAGGACGTCTACAAGTCGACCGTGTTCCGGCTGGCGCGCTGGCGCAACCGGGCCGCCGAGGAGCGCGGCCAGACCCCGCCGATCCCGGAGAGCTCGATCTCCAAGCCGCCGAGCGCGGAGCTGCGCCCGGGGCAGGTCGACACGGACTCGCTGCCGGACTACGACACCCTGGACGCGATCCTCTCCCTGTACGTGGACCAGGACCGGGGCCGGGACGAGATCGTGGCGGCCGGGTTCGACGAGGAACTGGTCACGAAGACGCTGCGGATGGTGGACACGGCGGAGTACAAGCGGCGCCAGTACCCGCCGGGCACCAAGATCTCGGCGAAGGGCTTCGGGAAGGACCGGCGGCTGCCGATCACGAACCGCTGGCGGGAGACGACGGGCTGATCCGCCGGTCCGCGGTGGCGAGGGGGCTCTGCGCGACGACGCGCGAGGCCCCCTCCCCCGTGCCCCGGTCGCGGTCGAGCAGGCCGGCGACCGCGGCGATCGCGAGGCCCACCACCGTGAGGCCGGCGCCGACGAGCGTCGGCGAGGTCCAGCCCCAGCCCGCGGCGACGGCGGTGCCGCCCGCCCAGGCGCCGCCGGCGTTGGCGAGGTTGAACGCGGAGTGGTTGGAGGCGGAGGCGAGCGTCGGGGCGTCCTTGGCCTTGTTCATGACCAGCATCTGGAGCGGGGTGGTGGTCATGAAGCCGACGGCGCCGAGCACCACGACCGTGACCAGGGCCAGCCAGGGCACGTGGACGGTGAAGCGGAAGGCGACCAGCGCGAGGACGAGGGCGGCGAGGGAGCCGTACAGGGTCGGCCGGAGCGCCCGGTCGGTCAGCGGGCCCGCGGCGAGCGCCCCGCCGGTCATGCCGAGGCCGAAGAGGGCGAGGACGACGGTGACGGTGGAGTCCCCGAATCCCATCACCTCGGTGGTCATCGAGGCCAGGTACGAGTAGACGGCGAAGACGCCCGCGAAGCCGAAGACGGCGGTGAGCAGTCCGAGCAGCACCTGCGGGCGGCGGAGCGCGCGCACCTCGCGGCCGAGGCTCTGCCGCTCGTCCACCGGGACGTGGGGCACGAGGCGGGCGAGGGCGGCGACGGCGACCAGGCCGACGGCGGACACCACGAGGAAGGTGGCCCGCCAGCCGAGGTGCTGGCCGAGCAGGGTCGCGGCCGGTACGCCGAGGATGTTGGCGACGGTCAGGCCGAGGAACATGGTGGCCACCGCGCGGGCCTGCCGCCCCTCGCGCACCAGGCGGGCGGCGACCACGGCGCCGAGTCCGAAGAACGCGCCGTGCGGCAGGCCTGCGAGGACGCGGCCGGCGACCAGCCAGCCGAAGCCGGGGGCGAGCGCGGAGGCGAGGTTGCCGACCGTGAAGAGGGCCATGAGCAGGAGCAGCATCCGCTTGCGCGGGATGCGGGAGCCCAGGGCGGTGAGCAGCGGGGCGCCGACGACGACTCCGATGGCGTATGCCGAGACGAGGTGGCCCGCGGTGGGGACGGAGGTGCCGAGATCGTCGGCGACCTGCGGGAGCAGGCCCATCATCACGAACTCGGTGGTGCCGATGCCGAAGGCGGAGACGGCGAGCGCGAGCAGCGCCAGGGGCATGGGAGGGCCTTTCCTGAAGATAGTTCTTCTACGGAACAAAGGCTCTCAGATGTTTTCTTCCCGGCGGCCTCCGGGGCGTGAAGGGAAGGTTTCGCCCCGGGTCCGGCCGTCCCCGCCCATAGGCCCCGGTCGTCCGCGCCCGCGCGGCAGGGGCCCCGCCCGTACGCCGGGGGTCCGCTCCGGTCAGAGCTTCACGCGGGCGGCGAGCGGGAGGTGGTCGCTCTGCGTCTTCGGGAGGGCCCAGGACGACATCGGCTCGACTCCCCTGACCAGGATCTGGTCGATGCGGGCCATCGGGAACGAGGCCGGCCAGCTGAAGCCGAAGCCGTCGCCCGCCGCGCCCTGCGTGGAGCGGAGCTGCGAGGAGATGCCGTTGAGCGCGCGGTCGTTCATGGTGCCGTTGAGGTCGCCGAGGAGGATGATCCGCTTGTGCCGGTCCTCGGAGATGGCCTCGCCGAGGGCGTTCGCGCTGACGTCGCGCTGGTTGGCGGTGAAGCCGGCGTTCAGCTTGACCCGGACGGACGGCAGGTGGGCGACGTAGACGGCGACCTCGCCCGCGGGGGTGACGACGTCGGCGCGCATCGCGCGGGTCCAGCCCATCCGGATGTCGACGGGCTGAGCGTCGCGCAGCGGCAGCTTGCTCCAGAGTCCGACGGTGCCCTCCACCGCGTGGTACGGGTAGGCGTCCGCCAGGTTCTTCTCGTACGCCGGGACCATGTCGCCCTTGAGTTCCTCCAGGGCGATGACGTCGGCGCCGGAGGCGGCGAGCTCGCGGGCGGTGCCCGCGGCGTCCGGGTTGTCGGCGTTCACGTTGTGGGTCGCGACGGTCAGGTCGCCGCCCGGCTCGGACTTGTCGGCGACGAGGCCGCCGAAGAGGTTCAGCCACACCACGGCGGGCAGCAGCAGGGCGATCAGCGCGGTGGCGGAGCGGCGCAGCAGGGCGAGGACGAGGAGGAGGGGGACGAAGAGGCCGAGCCAGGGCAGGAAGGTCTCGGTGAGGCTGCCGAGGTTGCCGATCCGGTTGGGGATGTCGGAGTGGAGGACCATCAGCAGGGTGAGGGCCACCGCGAAGAGCGCGAGCAGGATGCCGCGGCGCCAGATCCCGGGGTCGCGGCGGAGTCCGCCGAGGGCGGTCCGGAAGCGGGAGGAGGCCGGGTGTCCGTCCCCCGCGCCGCCCTGCTCGGTCTCCGTCATGTCCACCCGCGCCATCGCCCGTCCTCACTGCCTTGCTGCCGTGCCGTCTTGCTGCCGTGCTCCGTGGCCCACGTCGACACTAGGGGATGACGGGACCGTCGTACGCCGGGTGGGACGACGGGCGGGGCGTGGCGGGTTCCTGCAGGTGGCGTCCCCGGGCGGGCTGTGACAGAACGCGCACATTCGGCCGGGTACGGTCCTGTGGTGCGGGCGATGGTCAGTCCCGGGGCCGCAGGCCGTCCATCACGGTATCGACGACCCGCTCCGCGAGGCCGGGCTCCAGGGAGGAGCCGGGGCGGATGACGGTGCGCAGCAGCAGCGGGCCCGTGAGGAGGTCGTTGACGAACTCGACGTCGAGGTCGTCGCGGATCTCGCCCAGTTCCATCCCGCGCCGGACGGTGTCCAGGCTGAGGCGGCGGCGCGGTTCGATGACGGTGTGGTGGTAGACCTCCCACAGCCGGGGGTAGAGCTGCATCTGCGCGAACGCGTTGTGGAGGAGGCTGGAGGTCCGCTTGGCGACGCCGCGTTCGCGCATCGACTCCAGGAGGACCACCAGGTCGCCCCGGACCGAGGTGCCGGACAGCACCGGGTCCGGCGGTTCCATGGTGCGGAGCAGGTCGACGAGGAGCTCTTCCTTGCCGGTCCAGCGGCGGTAGATGGTGGCCTTGCCGACGCCGGCGGTACGGGCGATCCGCTCGATGGACAGTTCGGCGAGCGGGACGCCGTCGTCGAGGAGCCCGACGACCGCGTCGAAGACGGCCTTCTCGACGCCCTCGCTGCGGGGCCGCCCGCGGCGGGCCCCGGCCGGGGCCCCCGCCGAACCGCCGGGCGATCCGCCGGTCGCGGCACCGTCGCTCTGGGTCTCCGGGATTCCGGGGGTCCCGCCGTCCTGCCGCGACACGTGCGCTCCACCTCTCGTTCGGGCCCTCGGGCACCACCGGCGCCTTCCGGCACAGCCGCCGCCCTCGGGCACCACCGCCGCCCTCGGGCTCCACCGGCGCCTCAGGCCTCGTGCCCTACCGTCGGGCCGATTCTCCCTCTTCGGAGGACGGGCCCGGCACCGAGCCCCGCCGGGCGTCGCCCGCCGGGCCGGTTCCGGGTGCCGCCTCGCCCGGTTCCGCCTCGCCCGGACCCGTTCCGTCCGGTCCCGGCCCGCCGGGTCCCGCGGCTCCCGGTCCGGGTGCGCCCGCGGTGCCCGCCGGCGTACGGCCGGGGAGGAACATCGCGACCACCGCCGCGCCGACCAGGCCGATCAGCGCCGAGGCGAGCGCCGTGACGTGCATGGCGTCCAGGAAGGCGTCGTACGCCGGGGCCACCAGGTCCCGGCCCGCCGGGCCGAGCTTCTCGGCGACCGCGAGCGTGGCCTCGACGGACTCGCCCGCGGCGCCCCGGAGGGCCTCCGGGACGGCGCCGAGGTGCCCCTCGATCTCGCCCCGGTAGGTGGAGGAGAGCAGCGAGCCGAGGACGGCGACGCCGAGCGCGCCGCCGACCTGGCGGAAGGTGTTGTTGATCGCCGAGCCGGAGCCCGCCTTCTCCCGGGGCAGCGCCTGCATGATCGAGACCGTGACGGGGGGCATGATGTGGGCCATTCCCGCGCCCTGGACGAAGAAGACGACCTCCAGGACCCAGACCGGGGTCGAGGCGTCGAAGAGGGCGAAGGCACCGAGGCCCAGGGCGACGAGCAGCATGCCGGCCGTGCAGACGGCCTTGGCGCCGAAGCGTTCGACGACGAGCCGCGCGCGGGGCGCGAAGACCATCTGCGCGACGGCCAGCGGCAGGATGAGCAGCCCGGATTGCAGGGCGCTGTAGCCGCGGACGCTCTGCAGGTAGAACGCGGAGAAGAAGGTCACACCCATGAGCGCGAAGAAGACGAGCGCGATCGCGGCGACGGCCGCCGAGAACGCGGGCCGCTTGAAGTAGCTCATGTCGATGGCCGGGTGGTCGCTGCGCCGCTCGTGGAGGACGAAGAGGACCAGGACGGCGAGGCCTCCGAGGACCGGGGCGAGGACGCTGAGCGCGGTGAAGTCGGCCAGTTCGCCGCCGCGGATGATCCCGTAGACGAGGAGGACGAGTCCCACGACGGAGAGCAGCACGCCGGGGAGGTCGATCCGGCCGGGCCGGGGGTCGCGGGAGTCGGGAACCAGCCAGATCATCAGGGCGAGGGCGAGGAGCACGACGGGCACGTTGACGAGGAAGATCGATCCCCACCAGAAGTGTTCGAGCAGGATGCCGCCGGTGATCGGGCCGATCGCGATGGCGAGGCCGACGCCGCCGGCCCATATGCCGATGGCCTTGGGCTGCTCGTCGCGCTCGAAGACGTTCATGAGGACGGCGAGCGTCGCGGGCATGACGAAGGCGGCGCCGAGGCCCATGACGGCGCGGAAGGCGATGAGCTCGCCCGGGGAGCCGGAGAACGCGGCGAGGGCGGAGCCCAGTCCGAAGACGGTGATGCCGAAGAGCAGCACCTTCTTGCGGCCGAGGCGGTCGCCGAGCAGGCCGGAGGTGAAGAGGAGGCCGGCGAAGACGAGCGTGTAGGAGTTGATCGCCCACTCCAGCTCGCTCTGCGTGGCGCCGATGCCGGTGGGCGCCGGGGAGGCGATCGTCTTGACGGCGACGTTCAGGATCGAGTTGTCGAGGACGACGATCAGCAGGCTGAGCATGAGGACGCCGAGGACGGCCCAGCGGCGCTTGTGGACGGCCTCGGGGACCCGGGGACCGGCGGGTCCCGGGGGTGCGGCGGGTGCGGGGGATGCGGAGGACGGCTGTGGCATGCCCACCACCCTAGGTCCATTTCGATACGAGACCGTCTCGTATCGAAACTTCTGACCGAGGCTTTACGTTGCGGGCCCGTGAACCGGGTTCACGGGCCCGTGGCGCCCGTGTCGCGGCCCCGTGAACCCGGGTGGCGCCCCGTGAACCCCCTGTCGCGGCCCCGTGAAGGCCGCCCCGGTACGCCGGTGTGAAGAGCGCCACTCCGGCCCACTTCCCCGCCCGCCCGGCGAAGTGCCACCATGGATGTGGTCCGGGGACGCCGTCAGGGCGCCTCGAGATGACACAAGGAGCCGTGCACCATGACGCTTCAGGCTGCCCAGAAACCGCCCTCCGACAGCGGCAAGGCGCTGTACGGCGGCAAGGGAACGCGCCGCATCACCGTCCACGACATCGCCGCCGCCAAGGCCCGCGGCGAGAAGTGGCCCATGCTCACCGCCTACGACGCGATGACCGCGTCCGTCTTCGACGAGGCCGGCATCCCGGTCATCCTCGTCGGGGACTCCATGGGCAACTGTCACCTCGGCTACGACACCACCGTGCCCGTCACGATGGACGAGATGACCCTGCTCTCCGCCGCCGTCGTGCGGGGCACGCGACGCGCCCTCGTCGTCGGCGACCTCCCCTTCGGCTCGTACCAGGAAGGGCCCGTCCAGGCCCTGCGCAACGCCACCCGGCTGGTCAAGGACGCGGGCGTCGGCGCGATCAAGCTGGAGGGCGGCGAGCGCTCCCTGCCGCAGACCGAGCTGCTCGTCCAGGCCGGCATCCCCGTCATGTCCCACCTGGGCCTGACCCCGCAGTCCGTGAACACCATGGGCTACCGGGTGCAGGGCCGCTCCGACGAGGCCGCGCACAAGCTGCTGCGCGACGCGAAGGCCGCGCAGGACGCGGGCGCGTTCGCGGTGGTCCTGGAGCTCGTACCGGCCGAGCTGGCCGCCGAGGTCACCCGCTCGCTGCACATCCCGACCATCGGGATCGGCGCGGGCGCCGGCACCGACGCCCAGGTGCTCGTCTGGACCGACATGGCCGGCCTCACCGGCGGCAAGGTCCCCCGCTTCACCAAGCAGTACGCCAACCTCCGCGAGACGCTCGGCGACGCCGCCCGCGCCTTCGCCGAGGACGTCCAGGGCGGGGCGTTCCCCGCCGAGGAGCACAGCTTCCACTAGTCCCGTCCGGGCCTGCTCGCGACAGGCCCCCACCGGCCACCGCGGCACCACCCGACAGCCCGCCGACATCCCCCATCGGCGGGCTGTCGGTCGTCTGTCGGTGGCTTGTCGGTGGCTGGTGGTCTAGTGGGGGCCATGACGCGATCACACACCAACGCCGTCGAGGTCCGGGGCCTCGTGAAGCACTTCGGCGCCACCAGGGCCCTCGACGGGGTCGACCTGGACGTGCGGGAGGGCACCGTCCTCGGCGTGCTCGGCCCGAACGGCGCCGGGAAGACCACCCTCGTCCGCTGCCTCTCCACCCTGCTCGTCCCGGACGCCGGGACCGCCACCGTCGCCGGGTACGACGTGGTGAAGCACCCCCGTCAGCTGCGCCGCACCATCGGGCTCACCGGCCAGTACGCCTCGGTCGACGAGAAGCTGTCCGGCTGGGAGAACCTGTACATGATCGGGCGGCTGCTCGACCTCTCCCGCGCCGACGCCCGCCGCCGCGCCGACGAGATGCTGGAGCGCTTCTCGCTCACCGACGCCGCCAAGCGGCCCGCCATGAACTACTCGGGCGGCATGCGGCGGCGGCTCGACCTCGCCGCCTCGATGATCGGCCGGCCCGCCGTCCTCTACCTGGACGAGCCGACCACCGGCCTCGACCCCCGCACCCGCAACGAGGTGTGGGACGAGGTCCAGCGGATGGTCTCCGAGGGCGTCACCGTCCTCCTCACCACCCAGTACATGGAGGAGGCGGAGCAGCTCGCGAGCGAGCTGACCGTCATCGACCGGGGCAAGGTCATCGCCAGGGGCGGAGTCGACGAGCTCAAGGCCAAGGTCGGCGGCCGGACCCTGAAGATCCGCCCGGTCGACCCGGACCAGCTGCCCGCGATGGCGGCCGCGCTCCGCGAGACCGGTCTGGACGGCGTCGCCGGCGCGACCGTCGTGCCCGACGAGGGCGCCCTGTACGTGCCGATCCTCACCGACCAGCAGCTGACCGCGGTCGTGGCGCTGCTCGGCGCCCGCGGCTTCGGCATCGCGCACATCGGCACCCACCTGCCCAGCCTGGACGAGGTGTTCCTCGCCATCACCGGTCAGAAGACCACCGTTTCCGACGAGATCCCCGAGGAGGTCGCGGCATGAGCACGACCACGGTCACCAAGTCCCCCGTCGGAGCCCCGGGTCCGGCGGCCGTACGACGGCCGCCCGTCGCCGAGGGCAGGATCGGCCTCCGCGCCAACCTGCGGCACATCGGCGCCCTCGCCCGTCGCAACGCACTCCAGATCAAGCAGGACCCGGAGTCGATGTTCGACGCCGTCCTGATGCCGATCATCTTCATCCTGCTGTTCGTGTACGTCTTCGGCGGCGCGATCGCCGGCAAGGGCAACAACGACGTCTACGTGAACTACGTGACGCCCGGCCTGATGGCGATGATGGGCATGAACATCGCGATGGCCGTCGGCGTCGGCATCAACGACGACTTCAAGAAGGGGGTCATGGACCGGTTCCGGACGATGCCGATCGCCCGGTCCTCCGTCCTGATCGCGAAGATCGTCGTCGAGGTCGGCCGCATGCTGATCGCCACCGCGATCCTGCTCGGCATGGGCTTCCTGCTCGGCCTGGAGATCCACACCTCGGTGCTGCACCTCTTCGCCGCCATCGGCCTCTCGATGGTCTTCGGAGCGTCCCTCATGTGGATCTTCATCCTGCTCGGCCTCACCCTGAAGACCGCCCAGGCCGTCCAGGGCATGGCGATGCTGGTCCTGATGCCGCTGCAGTTCGGCTCGTCGATCTTCGCCCCGACGACCTCGATGCCGGGCTGGCTGGAGGCCTTCACCGACTACAACCCGCTGTCGAACCTCGCCGACGCCGCCCGGAACCTGATCAACGGCGGCCCGGTCGCCCACTCCGTGTGGATGACCCTCGGCTGGGCCCTCGTGATCACGGTCGTCACGGCGCCCCTGGCGGTGACCAAGTTCCGCAAGAAGACCTGAGTCCGTCCGGGCCCGTCCGGCCGGAACCGGACGGACGGGCGCCACGGGGGTTCAGGACTCGGCGCGCTCACTGATCGCGTCGGCGGCGCGACCGAGCAGGGCGGCGGCCTCTTCCATCGAGAGGCCGCCGCCTTCGGCGTGGGCCGCCGCGAACTCCGCGGCTCCCAGCGCGGCCCGGCACAGTTCCGAGGCCCGCGCCAGGTTCTCCCGCTCCATCGGCGGGGCCAGGTGACCCGGCGGGACCAGGGCGTCCCTGGCCCCGAGCAGCACCGCCCCGGTACGCGCCCCCGGTCCGCCGAGACCGGCCAGCGCCCAGGCCGCGACGACCAGATGGACCCCGGGCATCTGCGGGGCGACCATCATCGACAGCGCGCCGAGGGACCTCCGGTACGCCTCCGAGGCGAGGGCGAGAGCGGATTCGTACCGTCCGTCGAGGTCGTCGAGCCAGCCCAGGCTGCCGAGCGTGAAGCCCTCGAAGATGGAGAGCGTCTCGGATCCGAACTCCCCCCGCAGCGCGTGCAGGTGCTCGCGGGCCTCGGCGGTGCGACCGCTGCGGCCGAGCGCGAGGGAGAGGAAGATGCGGGCTCCGAGCAGGGGTTCGTGACCCCAGAGGTGGCCGGCGTCCACGATCTCGCGCAGGATGGCCTCGCCCTCGTCGAGCCGGCCCGTCTCGACGAGCGTTCCGGCGTACCGGGCGCGCAGGAGCGCCGTCTGCGCCTGGGCGCCGATCCGTTCCGCGTGGCCGATGGCGGCCTCGAAGTCCGCGGCCGCGCCCTCGAACGAGAGCCGCCGCTCCTGGGCCTCCGCGCGGGAGGAGAGCGCCTCGGCGGCGCCCCAGGAGTCACCGAGCCGCTCGAAGAGGGCCAGGCTCTCGTCGGCGTCGGCGATCGCCTCGACGGCCCGGTCCCCCCGGTTGGCGAGCATGTTGGCCCGCAGCTGGAGCGCGTTGGCGAGCTCCCAGTCGTAGCCGTAGAGGCGGCAGGCGTCGACGGTCGCGTCGAGCAGCTCGCGCAGCCGGCCGGCCTCGCCGATCATGAGGACCGCGAAGACGCCGAAGGAACCGGGCAGCCGGCAGGTCTGGGGCAGGCCGGGCGAGTAGACGCCGGTCATCTCACGCAGCCGGCGGACGCCGTCGGGGCTGGTCCACCGCCCGGTGTCGTGGTCCATGTTGAGGAGTTCGACGAGCCGCACGCCGCGCCGGGCCTCCCAGCGCTGCTCCTCGGAGAGCGGCGGCGGGGCGGCCGTGCACGGCTCGTGCAGGGGGACGACGGGGGCGGCGGGCGGGGTGAACGGGTCGGGGCCGAGGGCGGCGACCGCCCGGGCCCAGGACAGGGCGTCGGTCCGCAGGTCGCGCATCTGCCAGTACCAGAGCAGGGAGTGGACGAGGACGAGGGCCTCGTCCTCGTCGCGGGCGTCGACGGCCCGGCGCAGGGCGGTGCGGAGGTTGCCGTACTCGCGCCCGAAGCGGGCGACGGCCTCGACCTGGCCGGAGCCGCGGAGCTCGGGATCGGTACGGCGGGCGAGCTCCCGGTAGTACGTCAGATGGCGCCGTTCGACCGCCGCCCGCTCCCCGGCCTCGTCGAGCCGCTCCCCCGCGTACTCCGCCACGGTCTCCAGGAGGTGGAAGCGCATCCCCTCGTCCCCCGGGCCCGCCACCACGAGCGACTTGTCGACCAGCGTCCCCAGCAGGTCCAGGACGTCGAGCGCGCCGTCCGTCCCGCCGTCCGTGCAGACCGCCTCGGCCGCCGCCAGATCACAGCCGCCCGTGAAGACCGCGAGCCGTCGCAGCACCGCGTGCTCGACCCCGTCGAGCAGGTCCCACGACCAGTCGACCACCGCCCGCAGCGTCTGCTGCCGCGGCAGCACCGTCCGCGCGCCCGACGTCAGCAGCCGGAACCGGTCGTCGAGCCGGTCCGCGATCTGCCGCGGCGTCAGCATCCGCAGCCGGGCCGCGGCCAGCTCGATCGCCAGCGGCAGGCCGTCGAGACGGCGGCAGATCTCCTCCGCCGCCCCGGGGTCCTCGCCCACGGTGAACCCCGGCCGCGCCGCCGCGCCCCGCTCGTCGAGCAGGCGCAGCGCCATGCCCGCGGGCAGCGGGCCCAGGGGCCGTACCAGCTCCCCCGGCACTCCCAGCGGCTCGCGGCTGGTCGCGAGGACCCGGAGTCCCGGGCAGCGGGCGAGCAGGGTCTCGGCCAGCGCGGCGGCGGCGGCGACCACGTGCTCGCAATTGTCGAGGAGGACCAGCATCCGGCGCCCGGAGCAGTGCTCGACGAGCCGGGAGAGCGGGTCGTCGCCGGCCCGGAGCTCCTCGGCTCCCGCGCCCCGCAGGACGGTCTCGCGGGCGCCGAGGGCCGCGAGGACCGCCTCGGGGACGGCCTCGGGGTCGGTGACGGGCGCGAGTTCGGCGACCCAGACCCCGTCCGGCCACGCCTCGGCGGCGCGCTCGGCGGCCTCCTGCGAGAGCCGGGTCTTCCCGGCGCCGCCGGGCCCCAGCAGGGTGACGAGGCGGGCGGTGCGCAGGTCGTCCCGGAGGGCGGCGATCTCCTCGTCGCGGCCGACGAAGCTGGTGAGCCGGGCGCGCAGATTGCCCCGGGCGGAGGGCTCCTCGCGCCGTGCCGGGGGCTGCTCCCTCCGGGGCTCCGGGGCGGGCTCCGGCGTCCGCGGCCCCGCGAGCAGCTCCGCGTGGAGGGCGCGCAGCGCGGGCGACGGGTCGGTGCCGAGGCGGGTGGCGAGCGCGCGGCGGACCGTCTCGTACGCGGCGAGGGCCTCGGCCGCGCGTCCGGTGTCCCGCAGGGCCCGGATCCGCAGGGCCTGGAGGATCTCGTCCAGGGGGTGGGCGGTGCAGAGGGCGGTCAGTTCGGGGAGGGCCGCGGCGGCCCCGCCCAGTCCGAGGGCGGCGTCGAGCGCGGCGCGGCGGACGTCGAGGCGGCGGGCCTCCCAGCGGGGGGCCTCCGTCTCCCGGTCGGGCAGGTCGGCGAGGGCGGGCCCGCGCCAGAGCGCGAGGGCCTCGTCGAGGAGGCCGGCGGCCCGCGCCGGGTCCCCCGCGCCGAGTGCGGCGACGCCCTCGGCGGCCAGCCGCTCGAAGCGGCGGGCGTCCACGTCCTCGGGGCGGGCGTCGAGCCGGTAGCCGCCTTCGGCGGAGACGATCCGGTCGCGGCCGAGGGCCTTGCGGAGCCGTCCGACGAGGGCCTGGAGCGCGGCGACGGCGTCGGCGGGCGGCTGGTCGCCGTGCCACACCTCGTGGACGAGGTCCGGTACGGGCACCGTACGGCCGGCCCGCAGGGCGAGGACGGTGAGCAGCGCACGGACCCGCGGGCCGCCGACGGCCACGTCGGTGCCGTCGGGGGTGCGGGCGAGGGTCGGGCCGAGGACGCAGTAGTGCACGGGCCCATTCTCCGCGAGTGGGGCCCCGTCTCCGGAACTCGGCCCGTCACCCGGTACGTTTCCCGCACGTCGGGCACCTGAGGGTGCCACCTCCGTCCCCTGGGAGCTCCCGCGATGACCACGGCCACCGACCGGCGCCACGAGCGGCGGATCAGCCCCGTCTTCCTGGCGATCCTCGCCGTCATGGCCGTGACCGGCTGGGCGGTGTGGACGGACTTCGCCGCCCTGCCCAGTCTGGCGGTCTTCCTCTTCGTGACCTCGGCGTGGGTGGTGTCGCTCTGCCTGCACGAGTACGCGCACGCCCGTACGGCGCTGCACGGCGGTGACATCACGGTCGGGGCGAAGGGCTATCTGACCCTGAACCCGCTGGCGTACACGCACGCCGTCCTCAGCATCGTCCTGCCGGTGCTGTTCGTGATCATGGGCGGGATCGGTCTGCCCGGCGGCGCGGTCTTCATCGAGCAGGGCCGGATCAAGGGGCGCTGGAAGCACAGCCTGATCTCGGCGGCGGGCCCGCTGGCGAACGTGCTGTTCGCGCTGGTCTGCACGGCCCCGTTCTGGCTGGGGGCGCTCGACGGTGTCCCGACGGTCTTCCAGTACGCGCTGGCCTTCCTGGCGTTCCTCCAGGTGACCGCGGCACTGCTGAACCTGCTGCCGGTGCCGGGTCTCGACGGGTACGGGATCGTGGAGCCCTGGCTGTCCTACAAGGTGAAGCGGCAGATCGCGCCGTACGCGCCGTACGGCTTCTTCATCGTGATCGCGCTGCTGTTCGTGCCGGCGGTCAACGACGGCTTCTTCGACGCGATCGACGCGCTGATGCGGTCGCTCGGGGTGCCGGAGCTGTCCCGCTACTGCGGTTCGCAGCTGTTCCGGTTCTGGCAGGAGACGCCGGACTTCTGCCAGGCCTGACGCCGGGCCGCCCCGGCGGGACCGGTCCGCGGATCGGTCCGCGGGATCGGTCCGCGGGGCCGGTCCCGGGGGCCGCGGGATCGGCTACGCCTCGGCGGCGGCCTTCTCGACCTTCGCGCGGCGGACGTAGTACCAGGCCATGTTGGAGGAGAGGCCCGCGATGAGGACCCAGACGACGCCGAGGAAGCTGCCCTCGACGAAGGAGACGACGGCCGCGGCGACGGCCAGGGCGCAGACCACGAGGGCGTAGAGGGCGAGGCGGGGCATGGGGGTCGGCTCCTGTCCGGGTACGGCTGCTGTGCCCGTCCAGTGTCCCCCATGCCCGCCGTCCGGCCGGGACCGGCTCGGAGGTCGGCCCGGAAGACGGCTCAGACGTCGGTGACGCGGAGCCCGGCGTGCGCCTTGTAGCGGCGGTTGACGGAGATCAGGTTGGCGACGAGCGACTCGACCTGGTGGGCGTTGCGCAGGCGGCCGGCGAAGACGCCGCGCATGCCGGGAATGCGGCCGGCGAGGGCCTGGACGATCTCGACGTCGGCGCGCTCCTCGCCGAGGACCATCACGTCCGTGTCGATCTCGTCCAGGGAGGCGTCCTGGAGGAGGACCGCGGAGAGGTGGTGGAAGGCGGCGGCGACGCGGGAGTCCGGAAGGAGCGCGGCGGCCTGCTCGGCGGCGGAGCCCTCCTCGGGCTTGAGCGCGAAGGCGCCCTTCTTGTCGAAGCCGAGCGGGTTGACGCAGTCGACGACGAGCTTGCCCGCGAGCTCCTCGCGCAGCGACTCCAGGGTCTTGGCGTGTCCGTCCCACGGCACGGCGACGATCACGATGTCGCTGCGGCGGGCGCATTCGGCGTTGTCGGCGCCCTCGACGCCGTGGCCGATCTCCCCGGCGGCCTGCCGGGCGCGGTCGGCGGCGCGGGAGCCGATGATCACCTGCTGTCCGGCCTTGGCGAGCCGGTACGCCAGGCCGCGGCCCTGGTCGCCGGTGCCGCCGAGGACGCCGACGACGAGGCCGGAGACGTCGGGAAGGTCCCACGGGTCCTTGGGGGCGGCCTGGGGCGCGGGGGTGCTGGGGGTCGAGGAAGTCATGGGCCCGACCCTACCGAGCGGTCGGCGCCGCCGGGACGGCTCCCGTACGGGTGAACCGGACGCGACCGGCCCCGCGCGCGCCCCCGTCGGGTCGAGGATGCGGGGCATGGATGCCGTACGGGTCGCGTTGCTGCGGGAGGTCCTCGCCGGGACGGAGTGGCCGCGGGCGGCCCGCCGGTTCGCGGGCGCGCTCCGGTCCTCGGTCGTCCCGCACCGGGGCGGGCTGCTGCTGGTCGGCACGGAGGAGTACGAGCCCTGGCACCTGGCGGCCCATCTGGTCGACGAGTCGACCTGGTCGGGGATCCCGGAGCTGGCGCCGACGCTGGTCCGGCACCGGGTGCGGCCGGGGGATCCGGCGCACCTGGCCGTGGGGCTCGGCCGACTGGAGGGCGCGGGGCGGGGGGCGACGCTGCTGATGGTGGCGCCGGACCGGCCGGACGCGGGGCTGCTCCAGCGGGTGCACGACGCCCGCCGGGCGGGGGCGACGGTGCTCTCGCTGGACGGGGGCGACGAGGAGGTGCGCGGGCTGGCGCACGAGACGCTCACGGTGGCGGCGGGATCGGAGGTCGACCTGGACACGGTGCAGCACCTGGTGAGCGCGGCGGCCGGGGAGAACAGCCTGCCGTCGGCGCGCGGGAACCGTCGGTTCCGCGACCGGCTGTCGGGGCTCGCGGACCGGCTGACGGCGCCGCCGCCGGCCCGCTGGTAGGCGCCGGGGCGGGACCGGGGCACGGACGCCCGTCGGGGGGCCGCCCCCGGCGGTCGCGGCGGGCCGGGGCGTCGCGGCGGGCCGGGGCGTCGCGGCGGGCCGGGGCGTCGCGGCGGGCCGGGGCGTCGCGGCGGGCCGGGGCGTCGCGGCGGGCAAATGAAGTTGCCTTCTCCACCCTATGGCCGGAGCATGACCCTTCGTGTCCTCTGTGCGTTCCGTGTTCTCCAAGGTCTCCAGGATCTCGGCCCTTCTGCCCGATACCGCCCCCTGGCGCGAGTCCCGCGACTTCCGCCTCCTCTGGGTCCAGGGGCTCGTGACCTTCTTCAGCAGTGCGATGGCGATGATCGCCCTGCCGCTGCAGATCAAGGAGCTGACGGGCTCGCCGCTCGCGGTCGGCGCGATGGGCGCGGTGGAACTGGTGCCGCTCATCGTGTTCGGCCTCTACGGCGGGGCGCTCGCCGACGCGGTCGACCGGCGGCGGGTCATCCTGTGGACCGAGGCGGGCCTCGGGCTGCTCGCGGGACTCCTGCTGGTCAACGCGCTGCTGCCGGAGCCGATGCTCTGGCCGCTGTACGTGGTCGCGGCCGGCGTATCGGCGCTGGCGGGTCTCCAGCGTCCCGCGCTCGACTCGCTGTTCGCCCGGATCGTGCCGCACCGGCACCAGACCGCGGCCGCCGCGCTGAACTCACTGCGGTGGCAGATCGGCGCGATCGCGGGCCCGTCGATCGCGGGCCTGGTCGTGGCGTACGCCGGTCACGCGCCCGCGTACGGGGTGACGATCGCCGGTTTCGCGGTCTCGGTCCTGATGTGCCGCCGGCTCTCACCCGCTCCGCCGGCCCACGACGCGGAGAAGCCCTCGCTGCGGGGCATCGCGGAGGGCGCGCGGTACGCCTGGTCGCGGCCGGTGCTGCTCGGCACGTACGCGGTCGACCTCGCGGCGATGTTCTTCGCCTTCCCGAACACGATCTTCCCGTTCCTCGCGGACGAGCTGGACGCGGACTGGTCGCTGGGCCTGATGTACGCGGCGGGCTCGGTCGGCTCCCTGGTCCTCGGTCTGACCAGCGGCTGGACCGCCAAGGTGCGGCGGCACGGACTGCTCGTGGCGGGGGGTGCCGCGGGCTGGGGCCTGGCCATCGCGGCGGCCGGCTGGTTCGGGAACATCTGGCTGGTCCTGCTCTGCCTGGCCTTCGCCGGGGCCGGGGACATGCTGAGCGGGCTCGGGCGCTCGACCATCTGGAACCAGACGATCCCCGAGGAGCTGCGCGGCCGGCTGGCGGGCATCGAGGTGCTCTCGTACAGCGTCGGGCCGCAGCTCGGTCAGGTCAGGGCGGGCGCGATGGCGGGCTGGACCGGCACCCGGTCGGCGGTCTGGACGGGCGGCGTGGCCTGCGTCGCCTCGGTGGGCCTGCTCTGCCTGGCGCTGCCGAAGCTGCTCACGTACGACTCCGACACGGACGAGGACTCGCTGCGGCGCAAGGCGCAGCAGGAGGCGGCCGCCCGGGAGACCGCGGAACGGGAGGAGGCCGGGACCGCCTGAGCGGTCCCGGCCGGTCCCGTGGCCGGGCCCCTTCCGGGTCCCGGCCGGTCGGACACGGACTAGTCCGCCGGGTCCTGCGTCCCCGGCCCGCCCGCCTTGTCGTGCCAGCGCGGGTCGGTCTCCCACTCCAGGTTCCGCTCACGGGCGGTCTCCATCGCGTGGGCGGCCTCCTCACGCGTGGCGTACGGGCCGAATCGGTTCTTCGCCGGGCAGTCGGGGCCCTCTTCGACCTTCTTGTGCTCCAGGCAGTAGTACCACTCGCCCGGTTTGCCCGCGGTGCGCTTCTTGAACAAAGCCATCGTCTTCGGCTCCTTCCTCTGAGATCATGCTGCCCCAGACCCGGTCGTTAGACTCGCTGACATGTCTGGCCAGTCGCTTCTCGTCCCGGGGGAGCTCTCCCCCCACCGTTCCGTTCCGGGCTCCATCCGCCGCCCCGAGTACGTGGGGAAGCCCGCCCCGGCCCCGTACGACGGGCCCGAGGTGCAGGACTCCGACACCATCGAGCGGATGCGGGTCGCCGGCCGCATCGCCGCGCAGGCGATGGAGGAGGCCGCCAAGCACATCGCCCCGGGTGTCACCACCGACGAACTCGACCGGGTCGCGCACGAGTACATGTGCGACCACGGCGCCTACCCGTCCACGCTCGGCTACCGCGGCTTCCCCAAGTCGCTGTGCGCCTCGATCAACGAGGTCATCTGCCACGGCATCCCGGACTCCACCGTCCTGCGGGACGGCGACATCGTGAACCTCGACGTCACGGCGTTCATCGACGGCGTTCACGGCGACAACAACGCCACCTACCTCTGCGGCGACGTCGACGAGGAGTCGCGCCTGCTCGTGGAGCGGACCCGGGAGGCCCTGAACCGGGCCGTCAAGGCGGTGAAGCCGGGCCGCCAGATCAACATCATCGGGCGGGTCATCGAGTCCTACGCCAAGCGCTTCGGCTACGGCGTCGTGCGCGACTTCACCGGGCACGGCATCAACTCGTCGTTCCACTCTGGACTGATCGTCCCGCACTACGACTCGCCCCACCACACCACCGAGATCAAGACGGGCATGACCTTCACCATCGAGCCGATGCTGACGCTCGGCACCCACGACTACGACATGTGGGACGACGGCTGGACGGTCGTGACCAAGGACCGCAAGCGGACGGCCCAGTTCGAGCACACGCTCGTCGTGACGGAGACCGGGGCGGAGATCCTCACGCTGCCCTGAACCGGCACAGACCCCTCGAAATCGGCGCGGACCCCGGACGGGTTCGCGCCGATTCGCATGCGCTCCCCCTCCGGACGTTGCCCCCGACCCGCGATTGGGTACGGTTTTTACCGACAGGACGTCGGGAACCAGTTGACTTAGGTAAGCCTAACTTGGCAGGATCGTCACTGGTTCCCGTCCCATCGGTCCCGGAGGCACGCCTTGGACACGCCCTTCTCCACGCTCATCCGTACCGCCTCGCACGAGCAGCACACGGAGGCGGAGACGTCGTCCTTCATGGGCGACCTCCTGGGCGGCCGCCTCGGCGTCGACGCCTACGCGCGCTACACCGAGCAGCTCTGGTTCGTGTACCGCGCCCTGGAGGACGGCGCGGAGGCCCTGCGCGCGGACCCGGTCGCCGGGCCGTTCATACAGCCCGAGCTGTTCCGCACGGCCGCCCTGGAGCAGGACCTCGCCCACCTGCGGGGCCCCGACTGGCGCGCCGGGGTCTCCCCGCTGCCCGCCACCGTCGCGTACGCCGAGCGGGTCGCCGAGTGCGCCCGCGACTGGCCCGCGGGGTACGTGGCCCACCACTACACGCGCTACCTCGGCGACCTGTCGGGCGGGCAGATCATCCGCGACAAGGCCGAGCGGACGTGGGGCTTCGCGCGCAAGGGCGACGGCGTCCGCTTCTACGTGTTCGACACGATCAGCAACCCGGCCGCCTTCAAGCGGGCCTACCGGGAGCTGCTCGACGGGGTGAACGCCGACGACCTGGAGAAGCAGCGGATCGTCGACGAGTGCAAGCGCGCGTTCGCCTTCAACAGCGCGGTCTTCCAGCAGCTGGGCGGGGAGTTCTCGCTCAGCGCCTGAGTCGGCGGGGCCCTCGGGCCCCGCACGGGCCCGCGTCAGCGCGTCAGCGTGCCCTCCAGGCGGACCCGTCCGCCGAGTTCCACGATGCCGTCAGGGCCGGGGGCAGTGAGCAGCTGCGAACCCCGGCCCTGCGTGATGTTCAGGGCCCGTCCCAGCTCCGCCGTGAGCAGCAGCGCCGCCGCGCCGGTCGCCTCGTCCTCGTCGATGCCGTCGCCCCGGCCCGGGAACGCGCGCGCCCTGATCCGGCCCGCGGCCTCCTCCTCCCAGGCCCAGGCGTAGATCCACTCGCCCGGCTCGGGCACGTCGAGTGCGTCCACCTCGGCGGCCGAGCCGTACCGGCGGAGGGTCCGCGGCGGCGCCCACTCGGCGCGCGCCTCGATCCAGGTGAACTCCCCGTCGCCGCGCACCCACACCTCGCCCGCGGGCGGTACGACGACCTCCAGGTCGAGCAGCCAGGCGGCGCCGACCAGCGGGTGTCCGGCGAAGGGCAGTCGCAGGCCGGGCGTGTAGATGTCGACGATCCCGCGCTCCGGGTCGTCGACGAACACGGTCTCGCTGAAGCCGAGTTCCTTGGCGAGCGCCTGCCGGGAGGCCTCGTCGGGGTGGGTACGGGCGTCCCGCACGACCCCGAGGGCGTTGCCGTGCCGGCCGTCGGCCGCGCAGAAGACCCGGAGGACGTCGATGTCGGTGGCGGCGGTGGGCACGGTGTTCATGGCGGAAATTGAACCACCCGGGGGAAGGCGGCAGGGCCGCACCCGGAGATTCGGGGGCGGCCCTGCCTGGTGGGGGGTGGCGGATCAGGAACCCGTCGCGCGCCGGCGCACCGCGACGACGACGCCCGCGCCGGCCGCCACGGTGAGGGCGGAGGCGGTGAGGAGCAGGGTGGTCGGGGCCCCGGAGCCGGTGGAGGCGAGGGCGCCGGTACCGCCCGCGGTGGACGAGCCGCCGACGGTGCCGGAACCGCCGGCCGTACCGCCGCCCACGGTGCCGCCACCGCCGACGGTGCCGCCGCCCGTGGTGGAAGAGCCGTTGCCGCCGGACGTGCCGGAGCCGCCGCTGTCGGACCCACCGGAGGTTCCGGTGCCGCCGGTGGTCGGGGGCAGCGTGGCGCCGCTGTCGGTGGTGAGGCTCAGGGTCAAGGCGTCCAGCTCCGTGCCGGCCGGGTAGCCGCCCTGGCCGCCGGGAGCGCTGAAGGTGGCCGAGCCGGCCTCCGTCAGCTTCGCCGGGACGTTCGCGAGGGTGACGACGTCGCCCTTCGCGGACCAGTCGGACGCCGACAGGTCGAGGGTGGCGAACGCCACGTCGTTCCGGGTGCCCTGGGCACTGGTGACGTCGGCGGAGAGGGTTCCGGTGGTGCCGGACGCCTTCACCTTGAGGTCGCCGACGGTCCAGTCGATGCCGTGGGCGTTGCAGACGAAGGCGACCTTCCCGGAGAAGGCGGCGTCGACCTTGCGGGCGTCGGCGTCGAGGTCGGCCTTCACGAAGCCGAAGTCGTAGGCGGCGCCGTTCTTCTTCGCCCCCTCGGAGGCGGTGACCGTACCACCGCAGATCTGCCCGACGTACCGCTGCCAGCTCTCCTTGACACCCCAGGTCAGCTTGCCGTTGACGACACCACCGGGGGCCGTGGTGGGCGCGGGGGTGGTCGGGTCGGTGGTCGGATCCGTCGTGGGGTTGGTCGTCGGGTTGGTCGTGGGGTTCGTCGTGGGGTTCGTCGTGGGGTTCGTCGTCGGGTTGGTCGTCGGATCCGTCGTGGGGTTGGTCGTGGGGTTCGTCGTGGGGTTCGTCGTCGGGTTGGTCGTGGGGTTCGTCGTCGGGTTGGTCGTCGGGTCCGTGGTCGGGTCCGTGGTCGGGTCCGTCGTCGGATCCGTCGTCGGATCCGTCGTCGGATCCGTCGTCGGGTCCGTCGTCGGCGTCGGAGTCGGGTCCGTGGTCGGGTCCGTGGTCGGGTCCGTGGTCGGCGTCGGAGTCGGGTCCGTGGTCGGGTCCGTGGTCGGATCCGTCGTCGGCGTCGGAGTCGGATCCGTCGTCGGGTCCGTCGTCGGCGTCGGAGTCGGGTCCGTCGTCGGCGTCGGAGTCGGATCCGTCGTCGGATCCGCCGTCGGCGACGGCGGCGGCGGAGTCGTGGGCGGCGGGGTCGTCGGCCGGCTGCCCGCCTTCACCGTGAGCGTCGCCGCGTCGAGCGCGTCGCCCTCCTTGTAGAAGCCCGCGAACGCCGCCGCGCCGTCCTTCGTCAGCTTCGCCGGTATGTCCTTGAACACCATCGCGCCGCCCGCCCCCTGGCCCGGACGGATGCCGGTCATGTCGAGCGCGGCGAAGGCGATGTCCTCACGGGTGCTGAAGGAGCCGTCCTTCTCCTTGGTGACGACGTCGGCGGTGATCTCGCCGGTCGGTGCCGCCGCGCCCTTCGTCGAGAGCTTGACGTCCGAGATGAGGATGTCGAGGGCGCCCTCGTGGGCCTCGAAGTGGACGCTGCCCTTGAAGCCGGTGGCGGTGCCGTGGGTGCCCATGTCGTACGTACCGGTGCCGTCGACGAAGGTGAAGACGCCGTTGTTCGCGGCCTGGGTGGCACCCCCGCCCATGGTGGTCTTCCCATGGGCGAAGGGCATGGCGAGGTAGGAGCGGAAGGACTGCTTGATGCCCCAGTCCAGGGTGCCGTCGACGAGCGTCATCGGGGGCGCGCCCTCGGCCGCCGCGGGCAGGGCGAGGACGACGGCGCCCGTGCCCAGGGCGGCAGCCGTGGCGACGGCGGCGGCCAGGGTGACGGAACGGCGCAAGGGGATGGCCATGACGGGTTTCTCCTCAGGGGACGCGGGGGCGCAAGGGGGGTGCGCGGGAAGGGAGGTGTGGGGGGCTCAGACCGTGGGGGTGCGGCCGGTACGGCGACGGCGTACGGCGCCGAGGACGGCCAGAGCGGCGACGAGCAGCACACCCGCGGCGATCGCGAGGTAGGTGCCCGTGGACGAGGACGAGGACGAGGTCGCGGCGGGGGCGGCGGCCGCGGAGGCGGTGGGGGCGGAGGCGGCCGGCGCCGACGGGGTGGCGGCCTGCGCGGCCTCGCTGCCGAGGTCCGGGAGGGCGGGCAGCTCGGCCTTGGCGTCGACGGTGACGGCGAGGGACACCGGGTCCATCGCGGTCCCGGCCTTGTACATCCCGCCGAAGGCCTTGGCGCCGCCCTCGGTGAGGGTGGCGGGGGCCTCGGTGACGGCGGCGAGACCGTTCTTCGGCGTGAGGTCCCGGGCGGCGAAGGTGACGAGGGGGACGGCCCTGTCGGTCTTCCCCGCACTCGTGACGTCGGCGCTGAGGGTGCCGGTGCCGCCGGTGACCTTGACGGCGACCTTGGCGAGGGTGAGGTCGAGGTGGGCGCCGGTGAAGCGGACGCTGCCCGCGAAGGAGGCGTCGAGGGTGCCCTTCTTCCGGTCGTACGTGCCCTTGCCGGTGGTGAAGCGGAAGAGCGCGCCGCCGTCCTGGGCTCCGTCGGCGAGCGTCCACCTGCCCTGGGAGATGGCGCCGGTGACGTACTCGCGGAAGGTGCGGCGGACGCCCCAGTCGACCGCGGCGGCCCGGAGGGAGCCGGTGCGCGAAGCGGCCTCGGAGGAGCTCGCCGTGGGCGAAGGGCTCGTGGAGGGCCGTGTGGCCGGTTCGGACGGCGCGGTGGTGGTCGGCGCGTTCGTCGGGGCCTGCTGCTGCGGCGTCCTGACGTCGACGGTGAGGCTGACGGGGTCGAGCGCGGTGCCGGCCGGGTAGTACCCGGCGAAGGCGGACGCGCCCTGCGGGGTGAGGGTGGCGGGCACGCCGGCGAGGGAGACCGGGCTGCCGCCGCCGCGCATGTCGATGCCGCCGAGGCCGAGGGTGGCGAGCGGCACCTGCGAGGAGGTGGTCACGCGGCCGCTGCCCTTGGCCTTGCTCGCCATGTCGGCGTAGAGGGTGCCGCTGCCGCCCTGGATCCGGACCCGGGGGCGGCTGATGGTGAGGTCGAGCTCGTTCGTGCCGTCCGCCTTGCGGTGGCCGGTGAAGCGGACACCGCCGGAGAAGGCGGCTTCGAAGGCGCCGGTCGCGGGGTCGTAGGTGCCCTGGGCGGAGTGGAAGCGGAACTGGCTGCCGCCGAAGGTGGCGGCTCCGCCGGTGAGGCCCCAACTGCCCTGGGCGATGGGCCCGGTGACATAGCTCTGGAAGGAGGACTTGATGCCCCAGTCGAGCCGTCCGCCCTGCACCGTGCGGCTTTCCGCGTGGGCCGCTCCGGCCGGGACGAGGGCCGCGAGCAGGGCCGCGAACAGGGTCACGGCGAGCGCGCGGGCGGGTCTGGACAGCAGCATGGAACCCCTCCGAGGGCTGGCAAGTGAGGTAAGGCTAACCTAAACTACGTCGAGCCTCGGCTGGAATCCCCGGCGACGAACTCGTCCGACCAGAACCACGGCAGTACGAAGCGGAACGAACGACAGGACGGTGTCCGGTGCGCAGAACTCGCCTAGCGGGAGCGCTGACAGCAGTACTGGCCCTCGCCCTCGTGGCGACCGGCTGCGGCGGCGCGACCGCCGACGGGTCCGGAAACGGAAGCGGAGGCGAACCGTCCGGCACGGGTGTGTCGGCGGCGGCCCGCGACCGGGTCGAGCCGCTCGCCGACCCGGTCGCCCCCCGCCTCCCGGTCACCGTCCCCTCGGCCGACGGACGCAGGGTCGCCGTCACCTCCGCCGACCGGATCGTGCCGCTCAGCGGCTCCCTCAACGAGATCGTCTTCACCCTCGGCCTCGGCCCGAAGGTCGTCGCCCGGGACATCACCGCCACCTTCGAACAGGCGGCGAAGCTCCCGGTGGTGACCCGCGCCCACGACGTCTCCGCCGAGAGCGTGCTCTCGCTGCGGCCCACCGTCGTCCTCGCCGAGAGCACCACCGGCCCGGCCGAGGCCGTCGCCCAGATCCGCGACGCGGGCATCCCGCTCGTCGTCGTGAAGCCCGCGAAGACGCTCGCCGACGTCCGCACCCGGATCGACGCGGTCGCCGCGGCCCTCGGCGTACCGGACTCCGGCGCCGCGCTCGGGAAGCGCACCCAGGACCGGATCGACGCCGTACGCAAGGGCATCCCCGCCCGCGAGGAGAAGCCGCGGGTGGCCTTCCTGTACGTCCGCGGCTCGGCCGCCGTCTACCTCCTCGGCGGCGCCGAGTCCGGGGCGAGCTCGCTCCTGGAGGCCGCCGGGGCGGTCGACGCGGGCAAGGAGTCCGGTCTCGTCAAGGACTTCACCCCGATCACCAGCGAGGCCCTGGCGAAGGCCGCGCCCGACGCGATCCTCGTCATGAGCAAGGGACTCGCCTCCGTCGGCGGCGTCGACGGCCTGGCCGAGATCCCCGGCGTAGCCGAGACGCCGGCCGGCGCGGACCGCCGGGTCGTCACCGTCGACGACGGCGTCCTGCTGAACTACGGTCCGCGCACGGACCAGGTCCTGAAGTCCCTGGTCGACCAGTTGTACGGGGCGGGGAAGTGACGGCGCTCCAGGAGAACCCGCCGGCCGTCGGCAAGGCCGCCCCGGCGGCCGCGCCTCCCGTCGCACGGCGGCGCACCGCCCCCCTCCTCACCGCCGTACTCCTGGCCGTGCTGCTCCTGCTCGCCCTGCTGTCGGCCGGGATCGGGGCGTACGAGATCCCGCTCGGCGACGTCCTCGCCTCGGTCCAGCACCGCGTGGGGCTCGGCGGGCACGCGCTCGACCGCACGGCCGAGAGCGTCCTGTGGAACATCCGCCTGCCCCGGGTCGTGCTCGCCGTCCTCGTCGGCGCCTCGCTCGGCTGCGCGGGCGCCCTCATGCAGGGCGTGTTCGGCAACCCGCTCGCCGAGCCCGGGGTCATCGGCATCTCCGCGGGCGCGGCCGTCGGCGCGGTGGGCGCCATCGCCCTCGGCCTCACCTTCCTCGGCAACTGGACGGTGACGGTCTGCGCGTTCGTCGCGGGGCTCGCCACGGTGCTCCTCGTGTACGCCATGTCGCGCTCCGGCGGCCGCACCGAGGTGGTGACGCTGATCCTCACCGGCATCGCGGTGAACGCCTTCGCGGGAGCGCTCATCGGCCTGTTCATCTTCTTCGCCGACAACGCGCAGGTCACCCAGATCACCTTCTGGCAGCTCGGCTCGCTCGCCCAGGCCACCTGGCCGAAGGTCCTCGCCGTCCTGCCGTGCGCGCTCCTCGGACTCGCCGTCGCCCCCTTCCACGCCCGCCGGCTCGACCTGCTCGCCCTCGGCGAGCGTCCCGCCCGCCACCTCGGGGTGGACGTGGAGCGGCTGCGGGTCGCCCTGATCCTGGTGGTGGCGCTCCTGACGGCGGCCGCGGTCGCGGTGGCCGGGATCATCACCTTCGTCGGGCTGCTCGTCCCGCACCTGCTGCGGATGGCGAACGGCCCGGGACACCGCTTCCTGGTACCGGGCAGCGCGCTCGGCGGCGCGGTCGCCCTCACCGCCGGCGACCTCGCGGCCCGCACGGCCGCGGCCCCGGCCGAACTCCCCCTGGGCGTCCTCACCGCCCTCCTCGGCAGCCCGTTCTTCTTCTGGCTGCTGCGCAGGACCCGTCGCAGGCAAGGTGGTTGGGCATGACAGCGGTACGCCTCCGGGGACTGCTCCCCGCCCTCGTGAGCCGGCGGCCGCGCACGCTGCCCTCCCCCGCCGAACCGGGGGAGACGGTCGCCGAGGCCGTCGGCGTACGGGTCGACCGCGGCGGCCGGGCCGTGCTCGACGCCGTCGGCGTCGAGGTCCGGGCCGGCGAGGTCCTCGCCCTGGTCGGACCCAACGGCGCCGGGAAGTCGACCCTGCTCGCCGCACTCGCCGCGGACCTCGCGCCCGCCGCCGGAGAGGTACGGATCGGGGGGCGGCCCGCGACCGGCTGGACGCCCGGCGAACTCGCCCTGCGCCGGGCGGTGCTGCCGCAGGACGCGGCGCTCTCCTTCCCCTTCTCCGTCGCCGACGTGGTGCGGATGGGCCGGGCCCCGTGGGCGGGGACCGAGCGGGAGGACGAGGACGAGGCGGCCGTGGCCGGGGCGATGGCGGCGACCGAGGTCGGGCCCTTCGCCGACCGACCGTTCTCCGCGCTGTCGGGCGGCGAGCGGGCCCGGGTGGCACTGGCCCGGGTGCTGGCCCAGCGGACCGGCCTGCTGCTGCTCGACGAGCCGACGGCCGCCCTCGACCTGCGCCACCAGGAACTGGTCATGAGGGTGTGCCGGGAGCGGGCCGCGGCCGGCGACGCGGTCGTGGTCGTCCTCCACGACCTCGGCCTCGCCGCGGCCCACGCGGACCGGGTCGGGGTGCTGCACGACGGGCGGGTCGCGGTGGCGGGGCCGCCCTCGGAGGTCCTCGGGGAGGAACTGCTGAGCCGGGTCTACCGACAGCCGGTGGAGGTCCTCCCGCACCCTCGGACCGGCGTCCCGCTCGTCGTGCCCAAGCGGAGTCACCCGACGGGCGAAAGCGACGATTCGCCCTCCTTGACCGGCCCTTGACCACTCCATGAGCACCCCATGGAGCCCCTGTGATCCCGCTGTGTCCGGGGTGTCGGATCTGAGAGCCGAATCACTGGACGGCCGGGTATGGCTGAGGTAAGCCTCGGTTAAGTTAGGTCCGCCTCAGCCCCGTCCCCCGCGTTCCTGGAGTCCCCATGCGAGCCGTCCGCCTGTCCGTCGTCACCGCCGCCGCGACCGCGGCGGCCCTGGCCGCCGTCACCGGCTGCACCGAGAAGAGCGACGCGAAGGCGGACGACGGCACGATCACCGTGGTCGCCAAGGACGACTCCTGCGAGGTCTCGAAGAAGGAGTTCCCGGCCGGCCACCTGAAGCTCGCCGTCGAGAACCGCGGCTCCAAGGTCACCGAGGTCTACGTCCTCTACCCGGACGACCGGATCGTCACCGAGCGCGAGAACATCGGCCCCGGCACCAAGGCCACCATCACCGCCGAGATCACGTCCGGCGACTACGCCATCGCCTGCAAGCCCGGCATGGTCGGCGACGGCATACGCCGGCAGGTCAAGGCCACCGGCGGCGCCGCGGGCGCCACCCGCTCCCCCGAGATGGACGCGGCCGTCGCCGCCTACCGCCAGTACGTCCAGGCACAGGCCGACGCCACCCTCCCCAAGGTCAAGGTCTTCACCGACGCCGTCCGCGCCGGCGACGTCGAGGCCGCCAAGAAGGCCTACGCCGCCTCCCGCATCGGCTGGGAGCGCACCGAGCCGGTCGCCGAGTCCTTCGGCGACATCGACCCCAAGGTCGACGTCCGCGAGGACGGCCTGGAGGAGGGCCAGGACCCGGCCACGGACTGGACCGGCTGGCACCGCCTGGAGAAGGCCCTCTGGCAGGACAAGAAGATCGGCGAGCGCGAGAAGCAGCTCGCCGGCCTCCTCGACAAGGACCTCGCGGACTGGGTCAAGCGGGTCGGCAAGGCCGAGATCACCCCCACCTCCATGGCCAACGGCGCCAAGGAGCTCCTCGACGAGGTCGCCACCGGCAAGGTCACCGGTGAGGAGGAGCGCTACTCCCACACCGACCTGGTCGACTTCAAGGCGAACGTCGAGGGCGCCCAGAAGTCCTTCGACCTGCTCAAGCCGGTCGCCGCCAAGAACGACCCGAAGCTCGTCGGCGACCTGGAGAAGCGGTTCGCCGCGCTGAACACGCTGGTCGACAAGTACCGCGCGGACAAGACCGGCTACGACTTCACCTCGTACGACAAGGTCGGCAAGCCCGAGCGCAAGGAGCTCTCCGACGGCGTCAACGCGCTCGCCGAGCCGCTCTCCAAGCTCGCCGCCGCCGTCGTCAAGTAGTCGTCGGACCGGCAGGGACGAGGAGACGGACATGTCCGGGGAGAGCCGGGAGCAGCAGGCGGCCGGGGCCGTCGCGCCCTCCCGCCGTACGGTCATCGGCTGGGGCGGTGCCGGGCTCGCGCTCGGTGCTGCCGCGGCGGGCGGTGCCGCCGCCCTGCTGACCGGGGACGGGGACACCGCCGTCCCGGTCGCCGACGGCGGGGCGGCCGTGCCCTTCCACGGCGCGCACCAGGCCGGCATCGCGACCGCCGTGCAGGACAGGCTGCACTTCGCGGCCTTCGACGTGACGACCACCGACCGCGCCGAACTGGTCCAGCTCCTCAAGGACTGGACGCGGGCGGCCGAGCGGATGACGGCCGGCGCCGAGGTCGGCGAGGGCGCCTACGGGGGTCTCCCGGAGGCGCCGCCGGACGACACCGGCGAGGCGCTCGGCCTCAAGCCCTCCCGCCTCACCCTCACGATCGGCTTCGGACCCTCCCTCTTCGACGGGCGCTTCGGGCTGAAGGGCCGCCGGCCCGGGGCCCTGGTGGAGCTGCCCAGGTTCCCCGGCGACAACCTGGACCCGGCCCGCAGCGGCGGCGACCTCTGCGTCCAGGCCTGCGCCGACGACCCGCAGGTCGCGGTGCACGCCATCCGGAACCTGGCGCGGATCGCCTTCGGGAAGGCCGCGGTCCGCTGGTCGCAGCTGGGCTTCGGCAAGACGTCCTCGACGACCCCGGACGCCCAGACGCCCCGCAACCTCTTCGGCTTCAAGGACGGCACCCGCAACATCGCGGGCACCGAGACCGAGCGGCTGGCGCGGCACGTGTGGGTCTCGGGCAGGGACGCGGAGGGCCCCGCGGCGTGGATGGACGGCGGCTCGTACCTGGTCGCCCGCCGCATCCGGATGAACGTCGAGACCTGGGACCGCACTTCGCTCGCCGAGCAGGAGGACATCTTCGGCCGCGACAAGCGCGAGGGCGCGCCCGTGGGCAGGGCCGAGGAGCACGACGAGCCGTTCCTGAAGGCGATGAAGCCGGACTCCCACGTCCGGCTCGCCCATCCCGACACCAACGCCGGGGCGACGATCCTGCGGCGTGGCTACTCCTTCACCGACGGCACGGACGGCCTCGGCCGCCTGGAGGCCGGGCTGTTCTTCCTGGCGTACCAGAAGGACGTGCGGACCGGCTTCGTCCCGGTGCAGACCTCCCTGTCGCGGGCCGACGCCCTCAACGAGTACATCCAGCACGTGGGTTCGGCGCTCTTCGCGATCCCGCCGGGCGTCCGGGACAAGGACGACTGGTGGGGCCGGGCGCTCTTCTCGTGACACACCACGCAACCCCGGGAGGGAACCGGCGTGTTCGGTAACTATCTGATCGGCCTGCGCGAGGGCCTCGAAGCCAGCCTCGTCGTCTGCATCCTCATCGCCTACCTGGTGAAGACCGGCCGGCGCGACGCGCTGAAGCCGGTCTGGGCCGGCATCGCCGTGGCCGTCACCGTGGCCCTGGCCTTCGGCGCCGGCCTGGAGTTCGGGTCCCAGGAGCTGACCTTCGAGGCGCAGGAGCTGCTGGGCGGCTCGCTCTCGATCGTCGCGGTCGCCCTGGTGACCTGGATGGTCTTCTGGATGCGGCGCACGGCACGGCACCTCAGGGCCGAGCTGCACGGCAGGCTCGACGCGGCCCTGCGGATGGGGACGGGCGCGCTGGTCGCCACCGCCTTCCTCGCGGTGGGCCGGGAGGGCCTGGAGACGGCGCTGTTCGTCTGGGCGTCGGTCCGGGCCTCCTCGGACGGCACCTTCGCGCCGCTGGCCGGGGTCCTCCTCGGGCTGCTCACGGCGGTGCTGCTCGGCTGGCTGTTCTACCGGGGCGCGCTGCGGATCGACCTGGCGAGGTTCTTCACGTGGACCGGCGGCATGCTGGTGGTCGTGGCGGCGGGCGTCCTCGCCTACGGCGTGCACGACCTCCAGGAGGCCCGTTTCCTGTCCGGCCTCGCCGACAAGGCCTTCGACATCTCGGCGACGATCCCGCCGGACAGCTGGTACGGCACCCTCCTCAAGGGCGTCTTCAACTTCCAGCCGAACCCGACGGTCCTTCAGGTCACGGTGTGGGCGCTGTATCTGGTCCCGACGCTCGCGCTGTTCCTCGCCCCGATAGGGTCGGGTCCGTCCACGCGGGTGAAGAAGCAGAAGGCGACCGATGAGAAGGCTGACGCTGAGGCGAGCGCCGGGCCGACCGCTTGAGCGGTCGTCGGCAGGACGGTCCACCACAGCCGCCGGGGCCGGGCGCCCCGCGCGGCCCGTACGCCTCCTCTCCGCGACGGCGGCCGCGACCGTCCTCGCGCTGACCGCGAGCGGCTGCGTCACCGTGCACGGCGAGCTGGCCCTGCTGCCGCCGGCCACCCGGGCCGAGGCGGCGCAGGCCCTCGCCGACTTCACGGCCGCCTACAACGCGGCCGACAAGGCCCACGATCCGGCGCTGGACGCGGGACGGGTCACCGGCCCGCTGGGCGAGATCAACCAGGCGGGTCTGCGCGCCCGGGCGGTCACCTCGCCCGGGACCAACCCGAGCCACCGCCCCCTCGAACTCTCGGACGCGCGCTTCGTGCTGCCCCGGAAGGCGGGCTGGCCTCGCTGGTTCCTCGCGGACACCGACCCCAGTCTGGACACCGACGGGGGCTCGGGCGACCAGCGGTGGCTCCTCGTCTTCGTGCGCAACGGCCCCGAGCAGCTGTGGGAGGTCGCCCACCTGGTGATCCTCGGCCCGTCCCAGGTGCCCGAGTTCGCCGAGGAGGACGGGTACGCGGTGCCGGTCGCCCGGGACGGCGACGGCCTCGCGGTCGCTCCCGGGGACCTCGGCAGGGAGTACGTCGCGTTCCTGGAGAGCGGGCGGCCGGGGCCGTTCGCGGCGGGACCGCACACGACGCTGCTGCGGGAGCAGCGGGAGAAGGGCGCCAAGCGCCCGGGGCTCGCCACCCAGTACCTCGACCGGGTCGCGGACGGCGGCGACTTCGCCCCGCTGGGGCTGCGGACGAAGGACGGCGGCGCGTTCGTGTTCTTCGCGACGCGGTTCTTCGAGCGGCAGACGGCGGCCGCGGGCTACCGTCCCAAGGTCGACCCCGACATCAAGGCGCTGCTGACCGGCGAGGTGCGGAACACGGTCACCAAGGAGTGGGTCTCCAACCAGGCGGTCCTGGTCAAGCCGGCCGGCGCCGACCGCGACGCGGTGACGTTCAAGGCCCGGCTCCAGGGCGTGGTGGGCGCGCAGGGCTCGTAGCGGCCCGCCGGCCGCGCACGGGTCCGCCCGCTCCGCCCCACCGGGGGCGGCGGCCCGCGACCGGCGCGGGTGCGTCGGCGGGGACGCGGGTCAGCGGGTCAGCGGCCAGGCGATCTCGTGGGCCGTGTGCTCCCCGTCGCCCTCCGCCTCGCGCGCGGCCGCGTGGCGGGCGCAGGCGTCCTGGAGGGTCTCCAGGAGGTTCAGCGGATCGGGCAGCGGATGCTCGGGGCCGCGCAGCCAGGCCACGACCGGATGGGCGCTCTCGTCACCGGGAAGCCGGGCCGGCGGGACCAGGACGTAGCTGCCGCGGCAGTGCCAGCGCAGCCCCGGGTGCTCGTCCATCGTCTCGGGATGGCAGTCGAGCTCGCACGGCCACCACTCGTCCTCGTCCTCGGGAGTGCCGCGGGTGGCGGTGAAGAAGAGCATCCGGCCGCCGGCCGGGTCGGCGTCGGACGACTCGGCGACCGGCCCGACCTCGACGCCCTCCGCCAGGAGGCGCTCCAGGGCGGCGCGGCCGGCGGCGAGCGGTACGTCGAGGACGTCGTGGACCATGCCGGTGGCGGTGATGAAGTTCGCCTCGGGCTCGTTGCGGGCCCAGCGCTCGATCTGGCCGCGGTCGGTGGTCGACTGCGTCTGCCAGGCGAAGGAGACGGGGTGCCGGGCGGGGGTGGGACAGCCGATCCGCTCACAGGAGCAGCTGTAGCCGACGGGGTACGCGGCGGGGGCGAGGGGCAGCCCGGCGGCGGCGACGGCCAGGAGCAGCGTCTCGCGGTCGTTCTCGTCGTCGGCCGCGGTGCGTTTGGGACGCCTGCGCAGCCACTGCGCGAGTTTGCTCTCCGTGCCGCGGTAGCGGCCGATCCCGTCGCCCATCTATCCCCTCACACCTCATGCTCGCCCGTTCGGCTCTGCCCATGGTCCCACCATCCTGCGCCCTGGGTGACCGGAGTGCGGAACCGGGGGGTGGAACCGGTGTGCGACGGATGTCTCAGTCCCTCGGCGCGAGGCCGCGCAGGGCGAGGTCGACGAGGGTGTCGGCGTAGGCGTGGGTGAGCGGCAGGGTGCGGTGGAGCCAGCGGTGGTGGAGCGGTCCGACGAGGAGTTCGAGGGCGATCCGGGGGTCGATGGCGGGGTCGACGTCGCCGGCCGCCTGGGCCGCCGCGATCCGGCGGGCGTAGTACTGGAGCTGCGGTTCGAGGAGGGCCTCGGTGAAGCGGGCGCCGAGCTCGGGGTCGACGATGCTCTCGGCGGCGAGGGCGCGACTGGGGGCGTCGAACGCGGGGTCGTTCATCTCGTCGACGGTGGCGCGCAGGACGTACCGGAGGTCGGCGGCGAGGTCGCCGGTGTCGGGGATCCCGGCGTCCCCCTCCCCGCCCTGGGCGTCCTCGTGCCGAACGGCCTCGTTGGCGCGGGCGGCGAGGTCGAGGAAGGCGTCGAGGAGGACGGCGGCCTTGGAGGGCCACCAGCGGTAGATGGTCTGCTTGCCCACTCCGGCGCGGGCGGCGATGCCCTCGATGGTGGTCTTCGCGTAGCCGGTCTCGGAGACGAGGGCGAGGGCGGCGTCGAAGATGGCGCGGCGCGAGCGCTCGCTGCGGCGGGAGGCGTCGGGGGCCTTGGCGTCGGACATGGGCCCAATCTAACAGCTCGCGAGACGTCACGTCTCGTGAGTCGGTGGCCGGAACCGAACCACCCGAACGGTCCACTGCGCACCGGGCCCGGAAGGCGGACCATGGGGTTCACCGAACCGGCGGAGACCCCCGCCGGTTTCTCTGACCACCCGTCCGTGAGGAGCCCTCATTGCGCACCACTCCGCGCACGCCCTCGCCCCGCCGTTATCTGATGTGCCCACCCGCGCACTTCACGGTGACGTACTCCATCAACCCCTGGATGGACCCCACGAAACCGGTCGACCTGCCGCTCGCCCTCACCCAGTGGGAGGACCTGCGCGACCGCTACCGCGCGCTCGGCCACACGGTCGAGCTCCTCGCCCCCGACCCGGCGCTGCCGGACATGGTCTTCGCGGCGAACGGCGCCACCGTCGTCGACGGCCGGGTCCTCGGGGCGATGTTCGCCCACGCGGAGCGCACGGCCGAGGCCGCCGCGCACCTGGCCTGGTTCCGAGGAAACGGTTGGGCAGCCGAGGACGTACGCGCTCCGGAGCACATCAACGAGGGCGAGGGGGACTTCGCCGTCACCGCCTCCTGGATCCTGGCCGGGCGCGGCTTCCGCTCCAGCCCGCTCTCGCACGACGAGGCGCAGGAGTTCTTCGGGCGGCCGGTGATCAGCCTGGAGCTGGTGGATCCGCGGTACTACCACCTGGACACGGCGCTGTGCGTCCTGGACGACGCGGCCGACGAGGTCATGTACTACCCGGACGCCTTCTCCCCCGGCAGCCGCGCGGTGCTCGCCCGGCTCTTCCCCGACGCCCTGATCGCGACGGCGGAGGACGCGGCGGCGCTCGGCCTGAACGCGGTCAGCGACGGCCGGCACGTCCTCCTGCCCCAGGCGGCGGTCGGCCTCTTCGACCCGCTGCGCCGCCGGGGCTTCGAACCGATCGGCATGGACCTGGGCGAGCTGCTCAAAGGCGGCGGCAGCGTGAAGTGCTGCACCCAGGAGCTGCGGCCCTAGGCGGCGGGCGGGACCGGTCCCGCGCGGTGCCCGCCGGCGGTCCGGCGGGCACGGCGCGGGCGCGGGGCCGCGGGTCGGGTGCGGGCCGTCAGCCCTCGTCCTCCGGCGGCCAGGAGTCGCCCCACTCCGCGTCGCGGGCCTGCCGGTACAGCGGGCCGTGCCGCTTGGTGACCGTGTCGCGGCCCAGCCCGTCCGGGCCGCACAGGTCGAGCAGGACCATGCCCTTGCGGATCTGCGGCCTGCGCGTGATGCGGGAGGCGGCCGGCGAGGGCGGGAGCCGGGTCGCCGCCACGTAGGCGTACTTCTCGTCCTCGTAGGGCAGCGAGCCGCCCTTGACCTGCCGGTGCAGCGAGGAGCGGCTGACCCGGGCCGCGAAGTGGCACCAGTCCGTGCCCGGCTCGATCGGGCAGGCCCCGCTGTGCGGGCAGGGCGCGGCGACCGTGAACCCGGCCTCGATCAGCAGGGTGCGGGCGGCGATGATCCGCTCGTAGCCGTCGGGGGTGCCGGGCTCGACGATCACGACCGTCTGCGCGGCCCGCGCGGTCTCGGTCACGAGGGCGGCCCGGTCGGCCGGGGTCAGCTCCTTGAGCACGTACGACACGGTGACCAGGTCCGTGTCGTCGAGCTTCAGCGCGCCGCCGATCCTGGCCGTGCGCCACTCGGCGTCCAGGGCGCCGGCGGCCAGTTCGCGGCCCAGCGCGAGGGCCGGCTCGGCCCAGTCCAGGACCGTGCTGCGGGGCGGCCGCTCCGCCCAGGCCTCGGCGACGGCCCAGCTCGCCGCGCCCGTGCCGCCGCCGACGTCCGTGTGGGTGCGCGGCTCCCAGTCGGGCGCCGCCGCGCGCAGGGCGGCGAGGGCGCCCCGTACCGCCTCGAAGGTCGCCGGCATCCGGTACGCGGCGTACGCGGCGACGTCGGAGCGGTCGCGGAGCACGGGGGCGTCCGTCGGGGTGGTCCCCCGGTAGTTGGCGATCAGCCGGTCGACGGCCTGGGCGGCCTGCTTGGGCGGCAGCCCGCCGAGGAGCCCGGCGAGGGCGGCGCGCAGCGAGTCGGCGGAGGGAGCGGAGGCGTTCACCGACCCAGTCTAGGCGGCGGGCCCGGTGGTCCCGGGGGCCCGGACCGGCCGGCCCGCCCCGGCCGACCGCCACGGGCGGCACAGGCCCAGGAAGCAGGCCAGGGCCAGGACGGCGCAGCTCAGCTGGACGACCGCCATCGGCACGGCGGTGTGCTCGCCGGCGATGCCGACGAGCGGGGAGGCGACGGCGCCGACGAGGAACGACGTGGTGCCGAGGAGCGCGGAGGCGGAGCCGGCGGCGTGCGGGGTGCGCATCAGGGCCTGGGCGTTGGTGTTCGGCATCGCGAGGCCCATCGCGGACATCAGGACGAAGAGCCCGGCCGCGACCGGCGCGAGTCCGACCTTCCCGAAGACGCCGGCGGTCATGAGGAGCAGCGCGAGCGAGGCGACGAGGATCGTCCCGAGGCCCCAGCCCAGCGCCTTGTCGAGGCTGACGCGGCCGACGAGCAGCTTGCCGTTGATCTGGCCGACGGCGACCAGGCCGATCGAGTTGAGGCCGAAGAGCAGGCTGAAGGTCTGCGGCGAGGCCCCGTAGATCTCCTGGACGACGAACGGCGAGGCCGAGATGTACGCGAAGAGGGCGGCGAAGGCGAGGCCGCCGGTCAGCATGTACCCGGCGAAGACGCGGTCGCCGATCAGTCCCCTCATCGTGCGCAGGGCCTGCCCGACCCCGCCCTCGTGCCGGCGCTCGGGCGGCAGCGTCTCGGCGAGGAAGCGCCAGACGACCAGGGTGAGGAGGACGCCGATGACGGTGAGGACGTGGAAGACGCCCCGCCAGTCGGTGATCCGGAGGATCTGGCCGCCGATGAGGGGCGCGATGACCGGGGCGACGCCGGAGATCAGCATGAGGGTGGAGAAGAACCGGGCCATCTCCACGCCGTCGTACAGGTCGCGGACGACCGCGCGGGCGATGACGATGCCGGCGGCGCCGGCGAGTCCCTGGAGCAGCCGGAAGGCGATGAGCAGTTCGGCGGAGGGGGCGAGCGCGCAGACGGCGGTGGCCAGGACGTACACGATCATGCCGACGAGCAGGGGGCGGCGACGACCCCACTTGTCGCTCATGGGGCCGACGACGAGCTGGCCGAGGGCCATGCCGGCGAGGCAGGCGGTGAGGGTGAGCTGGACGGTGGCGGCGGGGGCGTTCAGCGCGCCGGTGACCTCGGGCAGGGCCGGGAGGTACATGTCCATGGAGAGCGGGGGCAGCGCGGTGAGCCCGCCGAGGACGAGGGTGACGAGCAGCCCGGTGCGCCGGGCGGCGGTGACGGACTCCGCCGGAGCGACCGGAGTGCTCTCGGTTATGTGTCCTTGTGTTGCTTTCTGACCGCTCTCCGGCATCGACTGCTCCATATCGTTGAATCCTTGCCTATGCTCTCAGCTCGATCGGCATGGTCGAGACCTCTGTGGGACGGGTGGGGTACATGAGTGACACGGTGCGCTGGGGAATCCTGGCGACGGGCGGCATGGCGGAGCGGTTCACCACGGACCTGCTCACTCTCGACGGCGCCGAGGTCGTCGCGGTGGCGTCCCGCACGGACGCCTCCGCCCGGGCCTTCGCGGACCGGTTCGGCATCCCGCGGGCGTACGGCGGGTGGGACGGGCTCTTCGCCGACGAGGACGTCGACGTGGTCTACGTGGCGACCCCGCACCACGCCCACCGCGAGGCGGCCGGCCGCGCCCTGGAGGCGGGCAGGGCGGTGCTCTGCGAGAAGGCTCTCACGCTCAACGCCCGCGAGGCAGAGGAACTCGTCACCCTGTCCCGGGACCGCGGCCTCTTCCTCATGGAGGCCATGTGGATGTACTGCAACCCGCTGATCCGGCGGCTCGCGGAGCTGGTACGCGACGGGGCGATCGGCGAGATCAGGACCGTGCAGGCCGACTTCGGGCTCGCGGGCCCCTTCCCGGCGGACCACCGGCTGCGGGACCCCGCGGTGGGCGGCGGGGCGCTGCTCGACCTCGGGGTGTACCCGGTGTCGCTGGCCCAGCTGCTCCTCGGCGAGCCGGACAGCGTCCACGCGCACGCGCTGCTCTCGCCGGAGGGCGTCGACCTGAACACCGGCATGCTGCTCGGCTGGTCGGACTCCGGGGCCTCGGCCCTGCTGTCCTGCTCGCTCGACGCGGACACCCCGCTGACGGCCTCGGTCACCGGCTCGCTGGGCCGGATCGACCTCCCCCGCGGCTTCTTCTTCCCGGAACGCCTCACCCTCCACCGCGCCGGCCGCGAGCCCGAGGTGATCACCGCGCCGGAGGACCCGCACTCCCTCCGGCACGAGGCCGCCGAGGTCGTGCGCTGCCTGCGGTCCGGTCTGACGGAGTCCCCGCTCGTCCCCCTCGACGGCTCGCTCGCGGTGATGCGGACGCTCGACGCGGTACGGGACCGCATCGGCGTCCGCTACCCGCAGGAGGCCGTGCCCGGGCCGCGCGGGGCATCCGACGACGGTTCGGGGCTCACGCGGGCGTGAGCCCCGGGTTCCCGGCCTCCGTGACGAAGGAGCCGGCCGTGGCGACGGGAGCGCCCGGGGCCGTGACGTACGGCACCGTCCGGAAGTCGGCCCGGGCGGCCTCCTCCCCGAGCGCGACCGTCACGTAGCCGCGCCGCCCGTTGAAGAACCTCAGGTGCGGGTTGGCCTGCATGAGCTTGTCGTAGTTCGACGGGCGGTCGGCGCCGTCCTTGCCGCTGCTGATCGAGGTGGCGACGATCTCGGTGCCGACGGTCCGCGAGGACGGGTCGCGGAAGTCGGCCTTGAGGTCCAGGCCGTAGCCGACGTGGACGTCCCCGGTGAGCACCATCAGGTTCTCCACCCCCGCGGCCCCGGCACCGGCGAGGAGCCGCCGCCGGGAGGCCGGGTAGCCGTCCCAGGAGTCCATCGACAGCTTGAAGTCGGCGGTGGCGCGGTCGCGCCGCTCGGCCAGGACGACCTGCTGCGGCAGGACGTTCCAGCGGGACCGGGAGCCGCGCCAGCCGTCCAGCAGCCACCTCTCCTGCGCGGCACCGGTCATCGTCCGCGCCGGGGCCTCCGACTCCGGGCCCGGGACCTGCCAGCCGTCGCCGTACGCCTGGTCGGAGCGGTACTGGCGGGTGTCGAGGATGTCGAACTGGGCGAGCCGCCCGAAGCGCAGCCGCCGGTAGAGCCGCATGTCGGGGCCCTGGGGCCGCTGGGGTGCGCGGAGCGGCTGGTGCTCCCAGTAGGCGCGGTAGGCGGCGGCGCGGCGGAGCAGGAACTCCTCCGGCGGGACGTCGTTCTCGGGGGTGCCGCCCGCGTAGTTGTTCTCGGTCTCGTGGTCGTCCCAGGTGACGACGAAGGGATGGGCGGCGTGCGCGGCGCGCAGGTCGGGGTCCGACTTGTAGAGGCCGTACCGGAGCCGGTAGTCGTCCAGGGTGAGCGTCTCGCGGGCGAAGACGGCCGGGAGGGTCCGGTCGGTGTAGGCACGGGCGCCGCCGGTGGCGTTCACGGCGTACTCGTAGAGGTAGTCGCCGAGGTGGAAGACGACGTCCACGTCCTCCTGCGCGAGGTGGCGGTAGGCCGTGAAGTAGCCGTCGTGGTAGGCCTGGCAGGAGACGGCCGCGAGCTTCAGGCCGGTGGTGCGGGCCCAGGGGGCGGGTGCGGTGCGGGTGCGGCCGACGGGGCTGGTCCAGTCGCCGACGCGGAAGCGGTAGAAGAAGTCCCGGCCGGCGTCCAGGTGCTCGACCTCGACGTGCACCGTGTGCGAGAACTCCGGGTGCGCGGTGGCCAGGCCGCGGCGCACGGTCCGGGTGAAGCGCTCGTCGAGGGCGAGCTCCCAGCGGACCGGGACCCGGACGGCGGGCAGCCCGCCGCCGGGCTCGAAGGGGCGGGGCGCGAGCCTGGTCCAGAGCAGGACGGAGCCGGGCAGGGGGTCGCCGGACGCCACGCCGAGGGTGAACGGGTCCTCGGTCAGCCGGCGCCCGTCGAGCTCGGCGGCGGCGGCCGAGCCCGCGAGCGGAAGCTGCGTGGCGAAGGCGAGCGCGGCGGCGGCCCCGGTGGCGGTGAGGAACCGACGGCGCGCCAGGTGGCGTGCGGCGGCGCGGAGTTCGTCGGAATGCTCGTGGACGTCGTGTACGCGGTTCATGTGCCCCTCCCCAGACGGATGCGGTCCGTCGGTCATTCGAGGGGGGCGGGACGACCTCGCGTTGTCGGGTACAGGACATCCACGTGTCGGGACGGTGAGTTCACGGGGCATGCGTCTCGCGTACGCTGCGCGCCCATGAGCATCGCAGTGGTGACGGGAGCGGGATCGGGCATCGGCCGGAGTGTGGCCCTCGCCCTGGCGGCGGCGGGCTGGTCGGTGGCCCTGGCGGGCCGCCGGGCGGGCGCCCTGGAGGAGACTGCGGCGGCGGCGCCCGACGGAGACTTCCTGGCCGTCCCCACGGACGTCACCTCGGCGGACGAGGTGTCCGCCCTCTTCGCGGCGGTCCGGGACCGCTACGGACGCGTCGACCTGCTCTTCAACAACGCGGGTACGTTCGCGGGCGGCGGCGTCCCCGTCGAGGACCTGGACCCGGACACCTGGCGCGCGGTCGTCGACGTCAACCTGACCGGCGCGTTCCTGTGCGCCCAGGCGGCGTTCCGGACCATGCGGGAGCAGGACCCGCAGGGCGGCCGCATCATCAACAACGGCTCGATCTCGGCCCATGTGCCGCGCCCGCACTCGATCGCGTACACGGCGACGAAGCACGCGATGACGGGCCTGACGAAGTCGCTGTCGCTCGACGGGCGCCCGTACCGGATCGCCTGCGGGCAGCTCGACATCGGCAACGCGGCGACGGACATGACGGCCCGCATGCAGTCCGGCATCCTCCAGGCCAACGGCGAGACGGCCGTGGAGCCGGTCATGGACGCGGCGGACGTCGCGGCGACGGTGGTGCACATGGCGGCCCTGCCTCTGGAGGCCAACGTGCAGTTCGCGACGGTGATGGCGACGGCGATGCCGTACATCGGGCGGGGCTGACCGCCCGGCATCCGGCCCCGGGGCGGGGGCGCGGGCGGACCCCGAGCCCGTCCGCCGCGGGCGGACGGGCTCAGGAGGCGGACGAGGGGCCCGTAGGGACCGTCAGGCCTGGCCGGTCTCGAAGCGCGCGACCTTGCCGCCGTCGACGACGAAGCGCCAACGGGTCTTCATCTCGCCCCAGGTGTCGTTCCGGAACCGGGCGACGAGGTCGAGGCCGCCGCCCTTCTCCGACTCGACCTCCATGTGCCCGCGCGAGGAGAAGATCTCCCGGTCGGTCCACTCCGAGAGGTCCCGGTCGGACCCGTCGTCGGACATGGTGGCACCGGGGGTCAGAGCCTCCCGGAAAGCCGTCTGGTCATGGGCGTTGATGGCCGCGACGAAGGCGCGCACGGCGGGGTCGGTGAGCCGCTCCACGGGAATGGTCATGCCCTAGCCGTACACCGCGCGGACCGGCCCGACCGGCGACCACGCCGTGCGCCTGCGGCGTGTCGGCGGACGCGCTGGGCCACCTGGGCGAGCGGCCCGCCGGGGCGGGATCCCGGGGCCCCGCCCCGGGCCGGGCCCGCCGAACGGCCCACGCGGCCTGCCCCTCCCCGGCGACTTCCCGGCTCCACACGGCCCAGGACCCGCGTGTGCACCGGCGCCGGCCCCGCACGGTGGGGCACCGTCCTCGGAGCGCCGCACACAGGCGGCCGGACGCGGACAACCGACCCGCGGAACGCAGGAGGAGCGATGGCGAACGCCGGCAAGGTCGTGAAGCTGTACGCGAAGGGGGCCCCGGTCGGGGTCGAGGAGGGAGCCGTCGTCGGCTTCCTCGCCGATCCGGCCGGGGCCGGGGAGTGGCTGGTCACCCGGGAGCGCGAGGGCTTCCGCTTCACCGCCAAGGGGACGGAGGAGACGATCACCGCGGAGGGCACGGAGCGGGCGCCGGTCGTGGTCCGCCCCGACGACTCCCCGGCCTCCGTCTGGCGCCTCCAGCGCGTCGACGGCGGGGAGGGAGCGGGCGGGGCCGTCACGCTCACCACCCTCACCGCGCTCGCCGACCTCCGGGACGGCACGTACGTGATCGACCAGAACGGCCTGGCACTGGGCCGCGACCTGTTCGAGGACCGTTCCCCGCTCCCGAAGCGGATCTTCGTCCGCACGGACGACCGGGACCCGCAGTGGCGGATCGAGGTGCTCGACTAGGACGGCCGGGGCGGCGGGCGGTACGGAGGACCGGGGCTGAGGCGGTACGAGGGGGCTGGGGCCGAGGCGGTCACGGAGGACCGGGGCCGAGGGCCCGGACGACGGGCCGGCGACCAGGGGGCCCGGCGGTGCGGGGCGGCCACGGCCAGGGGCCGCCCGCCGCCCCTCAGTCCAGGCAGAACTCGTTGCCCTCCGGATCCGCCATCACGATCCACCCGTTGCTCATCGGCGGCTCCGGCTCGAAGCGGCGCAGCCGGGTTCCCCCCAGGGCCACCAGCCGCTCGCACTCGGCCTCCAGGGCCGCCATCCGCTCGTCTCCCTCCAGACCCGGCGCCACCCGCACGTCGAGGTGGACCCGGTTCTTCGCCTCCTTGCCCTCCGGCACCTGCTGGAAGAACACCCGGGGCCCCTCGCCCTCCGGGTCCTCCACGGCCGATCGCGTGTTGCGCTGCTCCTCCGGCACCCCGAGGCCCGCGAGGAAGCCGTCCCACGCGGCCAGCGGGTCGGCCCCCTCCGGGAGTTCGACCCCGGGCGGGCCCGGGTGGACGTACCCGAGGACGTCCCGCCAGAAGGTCGACAGCGCTGCCGGGTCGTGCGCGTCGAACGTGACCTGGAATCGGCGGCTCATCGTGCTGCTCCGTTCATCTCGTCGTACGGGCGGCGGGAGCGGCGGCGGTCCGCGTGTCGGCGCGGACCCGCACCCGTGGCCTCTGCGCCCACCCTGGCACCCGAGGCGGACAGAATCGGTCCGCCACCTCTGGCAGGCTGACCCGCATGGACGAACTGGGTACGACCGAGCGGGTGCTCACCCTCCTCGGCCTGTTGCAGCGGCGCCGCGCCTGGTCCGGCCCCGAGCTGGCCGAGCGGCTCGGCGTCACCCCTCGCACGGTCCGCCGCGACGTCGAGCGGCTCCGCACGCTCGGCTACCCCGTGCACGCCGGCCAGGGGATCGGCGGCGGCTACCGGCTGGGCCGCGGGCAGGACCTGCCGCCGCTCCTCCTCGACGACGAGGAGGCCACCGCGACCGCGGTCTCCCTGCTGGCCGGGGCCACCGCCGGGACCGGCGATGCCACGCTCCGGGCGCTGACCAAGCTGGACCAGGTGCTGCCGACCCGGCTGCGGCACGAGGTGCGCGCCCTGTCGGGCTCGGTCGAGTTCTTCGGCGCGGGCCGCGCCCCCGTCGAGCCCGAGGTGCTGCTGATCCTGGCCGGTGCCTGCCGCGACGAGGTCGAGGCGGCCTTCGACTACCCCTCCGGCGGCACGCCGCGGCCCCGCCGGGTCGAACCCCACCGGCTGGTCGCCTCCGACCGGCGCTGGTACCTCCTGGCGTACGACCTCGACCGCGACGACTGGCGCACCTTCCGCGTGGACCGGATGACGGCGGTGACCGCGCGGACGTGGCGCTTCCGGCCCCGGCCCGCGCCGGACGCGGCGGAGTACGTGCAGGAGGGAGTCGCGAGCCGCGTGTACGCCCACCGGGCACGCTTCCTCGTGCACGCGCCGGCGGAGACGGTCCGGGCTCAGGTCCCGTCCTCGGCGGCCGTCGTACGGGAGCGGGACGGGGGCCGCTGCGAGGTGCTGAGCGGCGCCGCCGACCTCGACCGGGTCCTGCTGCACGTCCTTCTCCTCGGGCACGAGTTCGACGTCCTCGACCCTCCGGAACTCGGGGACCGCTGCCGGGCCCTGGCGGAGCGGCTGCTGTCGGCCGCCACGCCGCCGGCCGGCGACGAAGCGGCGGAGGCGTAGACCCCGGGCGTAGGGTCGCGGGCATGGCATGCCGCATCAGCGAACTGGTCGTCGACTGCGCCGATCCCGAGGCGCTCGCCGCGTTCTGGAGCGAGGTCCTGGGTTACGTCGAGCTCGGGCGGGAGGACGACGGAAGCATCGAGATCGGTCCGCCCGGGGTCGGCTTCGGCGGTCCGCAGCCCACGCTCGTCCTCAGTCCCAGCAGCGATCCGCGGCGGGGGAAGCTCCCGCTGCACATCGACGTCAATCCCACCGACCGCGACCAGGAGGCCGAGTGGGAGCGGCTGCTCGCGCTCGGCGCCCGGCCGGCGGACGTCGGGCAGAACGGCACCGAGAACTGGAAGGTGCTGGCCGACCCGGAGGGCAACGAGTTCTGCCTCCTGCACCGCAGGCTCCCGCCGCTGGCTTCCGACGACACCCCCTAGGCGTGCCGGGCGGGCCGGGAGCGTCGCGTCCGAATGGCGCCAGCGGTGCGGGCGACGGCGGGTGACGCTGGTGGCATGAGCAACGAGACCGCCTACACCGCCCGCGCCCTGACCCCCTCCGCCCACGCCGAGCTGCGGGTCGCGGACGACGCCGGCCGTGCCTGCGTCCCGCACCGCGCCGTCGAGGGCGGCGATCCGCTCCGCTGCTGTCTGCGCCCGTCCCTGCCGGGCGAGCGGATCGCCCTCGTCTCGTACGCGCCGCTGCGGCGCTGGGCGGCCGGGACGGGCGCCGATCCCGGGGCCTACGACGAGCAGGGCCCGGTCTTCGTCCACGCGGAGGAGTGCGGCGGCCCGGCGCCGTCGACGACGTATCCCTTCGCCCGCGCCGGGGCGCTCCGGACCCTCCGCCGGTACGACGCGGCGGGCCGGATCGTCGGCGGCCGGCTGCTGGAGATCCCGGAGGCGGCGTCGGAGGGCTTCGACCGGGCGTTCGCCGAGGCCTTCGCCGATCCGGCCGTGGCGCTGGTCCACGTCCGGGCGGTCGAGTACGGCTGCTTCCACTTCGAGGTCCGCAGGCCCTGAGCGGCGGACCCGGCGACCGTTCGAACGGCCCCGGGTGCCGTTGCTAGATGCGCGAGTTGCGCAGCGACTGCCACACGGCGCCGGCCAGACCCCGGGTCGCCCGCGGGACGGACAGGCCCTCGTGGCGGCGGTACAGCTCCCAGTTGTACTGGACCAGGGACAGCTTGTTGGAGGACAGGGAGCCGGCCTGGTGGGCGCGGTAGACCGCGAGCGGCTCGGCCAGACCGCGCGCGTCGGCGCCGTCGCGCATGATCGACAGCCAGAGGGCGTAGTCCTGGCGCTTCCGCATCTCCGGCATCAGGCGTGTGCCGAGGACGGAGCGGTCGTACATGGCGGTCAGCGCGCCGATGTAGTCGCGGACCAGCATCGCGCGGTAGTCCACGTGCGCGCGGGCGCGGACCACGCGCCCGTTGGGCTCGAAGTCGGTGCTCTCGCCCGCGTAGTCGGCGTCCATCTTGTAGTACGAGGTGAACGTCAGGGGCGCGGTGCCCTCCGCGGCGAAGGCGACCTGCCGCTCGGTCTTCTCCGGGAGCCACATGTCGTCGCTGTCGAGGAAGGCGACGTAGTCCCCGCGGGCCCGCTCGATGGCGAGGTTCCGGGCCCGGCCGGCACCGCCCTGCTCCGGCGCGGACGCCGGCTTGACGCGCTCGTCGCGCCGGGCGAACTCCATGAGCAGGTCCATCGAGTCGTCGGTGGACTTGTCGTCGGTGACCAGGAGCTCCAGGTCGGTGTGGGTCTGCGACAGCACCGACCGGACCGCCGCGCCGAGCGTCGCCGCGGAGTTGTAGACGGGCATCACGACGGACACCAGGGGCACAGCGGTTCTCCTTGCTCGGGCGGGGACGACCGTCCCATTCAAACACTGGAATCGTAGGGGTCCGGCCGGGCCCCGGAGGACCCGCGCCCCGGCGGTCCGAGTGGTCGGCCCGTCCCCCGGGTGCCGCGCCCCGGGGCGCTCTCGCGGGCGGCGCCGGTACGGCAAGAGGCCCCCGACCAGGTGGAACACCCGGGCGGGGGCCCTTGCGGAACGGCCGGCAGACGAGTCGGGCTGTACGCCGGGTTCTGTCCCCCGGGACCTCGCGGTCGTCGGGGCGACGGCCATCCATCTAGGACCGGCGTTGCCGCCGGCCTCCTGCGGTCTACCCGCGGACTCGGGCGAGCAGCCCTCGAACATCCGCGCAGGGACACCGGGGTGTCCCCTCTTGACCTTGCTCCGAGTGGGGTTTACCTAGCCGCCTGAGTCGCCTCAGGCGCTGGTGGTCTCTTACACCACCGTTTCACCCTTACCGAGGACCGAGGTCCCCGGCGGTCTGTTTTCTGTGGCACTGTCCCGCGGGTCACCCCGGGTGGCCGTTAGCCACCACCCTGCTCTGTGGAGCCCGGACGTTCCTCGGGGAGATCCGGGGATCTCCACGCGGCCGCCCGCCCGGCTCGTCTGCCGTGCCGACCATGCTACCCGGCGATCAGGAGGGCGGCGGACTCCCCCGGAGGGACCGGCGGACCGTCCTTGACCTTGTCGCAGCGTCAGGGTTTCTACTGGGCTCATGCGTATCGGCGAGATCGCCGCCCTGGTCGGGGTCACCCCCCGCGCCGTGCGGCACTACCACCAGTCGGGACTGCTGCCCGAGCCGCCCCGGCGGGCCAACGGGTACCGGGAGTACGGCGTCCGGGACGCCGTGCTGCTCGCCCGTGTCCGGCGGCTCACCGAGCTGGGCCTGGGCCTGGACGAGGTCCGGGGCGTGCTCGCCGACGACGAGGGGCGGGGGCTCGCCGAGGTGCTGGAAGAGCTCGACGCGGACCTCGCGCGCCAGGAGGCGGAGATCCGGGGACGGCGCGCACGGCTGTCCGGCCTCCTCGCCGAGGCCCGGGCCGGCCGGCTTCCGGCCGACGGGCCGCTGTCGCCCGAGCTCAGCGCCCTGCTCGCCGGTCTGGGCGAGCTGCCCGAGTCCCCCATGGCGGCGAAGGACCGGCAGATCCTGGCCCTGATGGACGTCGTCGTGCCCGAGGAGGAGCGGGCCCGGCTGATGGGGCTGATGGCGGGAGCGGCCGAGCGCGCGCACGAGGTGTACCCGCTGCTCGACGCCCTCTCCGGGGCGGAGGCGGACGACCCGCGGGTCGCCGCGGCGGCCCGCGTGCTGGCCGACTGCCTGCCGGACGAGCTGGGGGCGTCCCTGCCGCCGGACGCGGCGGACGGCCCCGGCTCCTTCGACGGCTCCCTCGCGGACGCCCTCTTCGCGGACCTCGCACCCGCCCAGTCGGCGGCCGTCCGGCTGGCGATCCGCCTGGTCGGGGAGCGACGGGAGGAGAACCGGTGACCCGCGGGACGCCGGCCGCCACCCCGGCCGAGGCGAAGGCGGGCTCCGGCGGCGGGCCCGGCGGGGTGCGTCTGCTCCGTCCGCTCGCCTACGCGGTGCTGCCCGCCGAGGTCGTCCTGGCCGTCCTGCTCGTCGGCGGGTTCCGGATCCCCGCGGCCGTGTGGGCGGGCGTCGAGCTCCTCGTCGGCGCGCTGCTGCTCGCCGAGGTCCTCGCGTACCTGCGGCTGCGGCGCCGGGGGCTCTCACGGCGGGAGGTCCTGGCCGCGCTCGTGCCCGCGCCGGTGCTGCGGATCGTGGGGCACGAGCTGCGGATCATGGCGTGTCTGGGGCGGTGGGCGGCGCGGCGTCCGCACGGGGTGGAGGGGGTCGACGGGGTGTTCCCGCACGCCCGCGACCAGGCGGCGCTGATGTACGGCTTCGCGTTCGTGTGCGTGGTCGAGACCGTCGGCCTGTCGTACCTGCTCGCCGACTGGCCGGCGGTCCACGCGGTCGTCCTGGTCCTGGACGTGTACACCGTGCTGTTCGTCCTCGGTCTGCACGCGGCCGCCGCGACCCGCCCGCACACCCTCACCGGGGAGGTGCTGCGGCTCCGCCAGGCCGCGCACGTCGACGTGTCCGTGCCGCTGGGCCTGATCGCGTCCGTCCGCCACGATCCGGTGTTCTCCCACGAGCGGGCCGAGGGCGAGCTGAACCTGGCCGTCGGCTCCCAGACCTCGCTCACCGTCGAGCTGGCCGGGCCGATCGACGTGCCCCGGTTCTTCGGCCCGCCCCGGCCCGTCCGGCTGATCCGCTTCCACGCCGACGACGCCCGCGCCCTGCACCGCGCGCTCGCCCCGGCCGTCACGCGGGCGCGAACAGCACCTTCGCCGTCCCCGGATCCGCTTCCGCGAGCCTGACCCGCAGCCACTCCCCCAGCGGCAGGCGGGACGTGCCGCCCGCGATGCGGGCGACGACCGCCGGGTCGTCCAGGTGGACGGTGCCGACCGCCGGTTCGCGTTCCTTCACGTCGATCACGTAGGCGTCGAAGATCTCGCCGACCCGTTCCCTCAGCAGCGCGGCCTCGACGATGTCGACGCTCTCGCGTTCCACGGTGTTGGCGCGGCGCGAGCCGTCGGCCATCTCGTCGGGCAGGGCGGGCAGGGCGGCCCGTACCCACTCGGGCGGCTCGTCGCCCGCGACCGCCGCGACGCACAGCTCGCCCGCGTACCGGTCGACGAGGCGGCGGAGGGGCGCGGTGCAGTGGGTGTACTCGTCGGCGACGGCGGCGTGCACGGCCGGGGTGGGGACGTGGCCGTCGGTGAAGACGGTGTACCCGGCGCCCCTGAGCAGGGTGGTGCACTCCTGGAGGAAGGCGGCCTGGCGCGGGTCGGCGGGGTCCGCGGCCCGGACGACGTCGGCGTACGAGACGTGGTGCGGCCAGTCGACGCCGAGGGCCTGCGCGGAGCGGCGCAGCCGGGCGACGGCGCCGTCGGGGGCGGTGGGGAGGGTGCGCAGGATGCCGGTGCCGGCGGCGGTCATGAGGTCGGCGGCGGCCATGCCGGTGAGAAGGGAGATCTGGGCGTTCCAGCCGTCGGCGGGGAGCGGCGCGCGGTAGGCCAGGGAGTAGGTGTGGTCCTGCTCGACGATCTCCTGCTCGGGCACGTCGAGGGAGATCCCGCCGCGCTCGGCTTCCAGGGCCTCGCGGAGGCGTCCGACGTCCCGCAGGAGGGCCACCGGCTCCTCGGCGGTCCCGGTGTCGATCTGCCGCTGGACGCCCGCGTAGTCGAGTTTGGCGCGGCTGCGGACGAGGGCGCGGCGGACGTCGGTGGCGACGCGGCGGCCTTCGGCATCGAGGTCGATGCGCCAGAGGAGGGCGGGGCGGGGCTCGCCGGGGAGGAGGCTGGCGGCGCCCTCGGAGAGGACGGTGGGGTGGAGGGGGACCTTGCCGTCGGGGAAGTAGAGGGTGAGGACCCGCCGGTGGGCCTCGGCGTCGAGGGCGGAGCCGGGGGCGACGAAGGCGGCGACGTCGGCGATGGCGTAGTGGACGCGGTATCCGCCGTCGGCCCTGCGGGCCAGGTGCATGGCCTGGTCGAGGTCGGTGGAGGTCGGCGGGTCGACGGTGAAGAGGGGCAGGTCGGTGGCGTCGAGCGCCGGAAGCCGGGGGGCCTTGGCGGCGGCCTCGGCCTCGGCGAGGACGGCGGGCGGGAAGTCCTCGGGGACCGCGAGCTCGGTACGGAGTGCGCGCAGGGCGGCCCGCAGCGGAGCCTCGGCTGCGCCGGTCACATGGATGTGGCGGCGGGGCATGGACCGAGCGTAGGGGGACGGGAGGGGCGCGGCACCTCGTACGGCGGGGGCGTCGCCCCGCGGGCGGGGGCCGGATCGCCGCGGGCGGGGGCCGGATCGCCCGGCGCCGCCGCCGGGGGTGCCGCCTCGTCCGTGCGGGGCGGGTCTCGGCACCTCGTACGGCGGGGGCGTCGCCCCGCGGGCGGGGGCCGGATCGCCCGGCGCCGCCGCCGGGGGTGCCGCCTCGTCCGTACGGGGCGGGTCTCGGCACCTCGTACGCTGGGTTCCCGGGGCCGCACCCCCATCCCCGTACGGACGAAGGAGAACCACCGTGCTCGTGCTGTTGCCGCCCTCCGAGGGCAAGGCCTCCTCGGGGCGCGGGGCGCCGCTCAAGCCGGAGTCGCTGTCCCTGCCGGGGCTCGCGGAGGCGCGGGCCGCGGTCCTGGACGAGCTGGTCGAGCTGTGCGCGGCCGACGAGGAGAAGGCGCGCGAGGTGCTGGGCCTGAGCGAGGGCCTGCGCGGCGAGGTCGCGAAGAACGTGGAGCTGCGGACGGCGGGCGCTCGGCCGGCCGGGGAGATCTACACGGGTGTGCTGTACGACGCGCTGGGTCTGGCGACCCTGGACGCGGCGGCCCGGCGGCGGGCCGGCCGGTCCCTGCTCGTGTTCTCCGGGCTGTGGGGCGCGGTGCGGGTGACCGACCGGATCCCGTCGTACCGCTGCTCGATGGGGGTCAAGCTGCCGGGGCTCGGCGCGCTGGGGGCGCACTGGCGGGGCGCGATGGCCTCCGTGCTGCCCGAGGAGGCGGGGGACGGCCTGGTCCTGGACCTGCGGTCCGCGGCCTACGCGTCGGCGTGGAAGCCCAAGGGCGAGACGGCGGCGCGGACGGCGACGGTGCGGGTGCTGCACGCGCCGACGCGGAAGGTGGTCAGCCACTTCAACAAGGCGACGAAGGGCCGGATCGTCCGGAGCCTGCTGGAGGCGGGGGCCGCGCCGCGCTCGCCGGAGGAGCTGGTGGTGGCTCTGCGGGACCTGAAGTACGTGGTGGAGGAGGGCGGGAAGCCGGGGGCGCTCGACGTCCTGGTCGACGAGATCCACTGAGGGGCCGCCGGGAGCACCGGTCATCTCACCGTCTCCCGGCATTTCCGCACCCGTTGCGCTCTGCGCAACGCCCGTTGCGTGTGACGCTCGCCGTGGGCAGGATGGCGCCCATGACGAGCGTGTTCGACCTTGCCCCGGAAGTCCCCTCCGTCCCGGTCGTGCCGGTGGTCGTGATCGAGGACGCCTCCGACGCCGTGCCGCTGGCCCGGGCCCTGGTGGCCGGCGGGCTGCCGCTCGTCGAGGTCACCCTGCGCACGCCGGCCGCGCTCGACGCCGTGCGCGCCATCGCCGACGAGGTGCCCGGCGCGGTCGTCGGAGCGGGGACGGTCGTCACGCCTGAGGGCGTCGCGGACGCGGTCGGCGCCGGAGCGCGGTTCCTGGTCAGCCCCGGGTGGACGGAGCGGCTGCTCGGCGCGATGCGTGACTCCGGGCTGCCCTTCCTGCCCGGCGTGTCGACCACCTCGGAGGTCGTGGCGCTGCTCGAGCAGGGCGTGGAGGACATGAAGTTCTTCCCCGCCGAGGCCGCGGGCGGCGCCCCGTACCTGAAGTCGCTCGCGGGACCGCTCCCCCGGGCCCGGTTCTGCCCCACGGGCGGCGTCTCGCTCGCCTCCGCCCCCGCCTACCTGTCCCTGCCGAACGTGGGCTGCGTCGGCGGTACGTGGATGCTGCCGCCCGACGCCCTCGCCGCCCGCGACTGGGCGCGGGTGGAGACGCTGGCGCGCGAGGCGGCCGCGCTGCGGGGGCCGGTCAGCCCGCGGTCCCGCTGAACTCCACCCCCACGTGGTCCGTCACCGGGCGGTAGCCGAGGCGCCGGTAGAGGGCGTTGCTGGTGGGGTTGGACAGGTCCGTGAAGAGCAGGATCCGGGTGGCGTCCCGTGCGGCCGCGACCCGGCCGACGGCGTCGGTGGCCCCCGCGGCGTAGCCGTTGCCGCGTTCGGCGGGCGGGGTGTAGACGAGGTGGACGCGGGCCTGCCCCTCGATCGTCCGGGAGACGGCGGCCATCGAGACCGGGCGGCCGTCGGGCGCCTCCCAGAGGACGAGGCGCCCCTCCGAGACCCGCTCGCCGACGAAGCCGGTGTAGTCCTCGGCGGGCTCGTCGCCGATGGCCACGGCGAACTCCCGCGTCCAGGCCGCGACGAGCGGGACGTCCCGCGCGGCGGCCGTCCGCTGCCGGCCGGCCGGGGCCGGGTCCGGCGGGACGGGCTCGCCGAGCCGGAAGAGCCGCATGCGGACGACGGGCCGCCACGGGCGCCCGGAGGCCCGGGCGTACGCCTCCACCGCGGCCGTCTCGCCGCGGACCGAGACCGGCTCCTCCCCCGGCCGGGAGGCGAGCGTCCGGGCCGCCTCCTCCGTCGTGGCGCCGAGGTGCAGGGCCCCGGACCGGGACACCGCGAGGACCCCCGTGGTGCGGCCGTCGGGCCCGGTCCACCAGCCGAGCCGGTCCGCCCCGTCCATGAGGGTCAGCACGACGGTGTTCCGCGTGGCCTCGGCGGCGAGGTGCGCCCCGGCCGCGGCCTGGAAGGCGGCGGTGTCCTCGGTGAAGTGCCAGGTCATGACGGGATGGTGGTACGGGGCAGGGGCATCGCGCCACTCCCTTTTCCGGCCTCCCCCCGGCCGGCGCGGCCCTACCGGAGGTGGGAGGTGTCGTTGAGGAGCCGTACGGACGCGTTGCCGTCGGCGTAGTAGGCGACCGCCGAGATCGACGCGGCCGACAGCTCCATCCGGAACAGCGACTCCGGTGGGGCGCCGAGCGCCAGCCGGACCAGCGTCTTGATGGGCGTCACATGGGTGACGAGGAGGACCGTGCGTCCCGCGTGGGCGGCGGCGAGCCGGTCGCGGGTCGCCGCCACGCGCCGGGCGACGGTCGCGAAGCTCTCGCCTCCGCCGGTGGGCGCGGCCTTCGGCGAGGCCAGCCAGGCGTCGAGGTCCTCGGGGTGCCGCTCGCGCACCTCACCGAACGTCAGTCCCTCCCAGGCTCCGAAGTCGGTCTCGCGCAGCCCCTGTTCGACGCGGACGTCGAGCCCGAGGCGGGCGGCGACGGCGGCGGCGGTCTGGCGGCAGCGGGTGAGCGGCGAGCTGACGATGTCCTGGATGGTGCCTCGCGCGGCGAGCGCCTCCGCGACGGCCTCGGCCTGCCGGAGTCCGGCCGCCGAGAGCTCGGGATCGGTCCCGCCGCTGCCGGAGAACCGCTTCTCGGGGGTGAGCGCGGTCTCGCCGTGCCGGAGGAGGACGAAGGTGGCGGGGGCGCCCATGTCGGGAGCGGCGGACCAGCCCTGCCCGGGAGCGGCGGGAGCCGCGGAGGCGGACCGAGCGGCCGGGGCGGGCGCGGAGGCGGCGCCCGCCTCCGCCTCGAAGTCTCCCGAGGCCGGGGTCGTGAGGGCCTCATCGGCGGCGAACAGGCCGTCGTCCCCGGCCGTGGGGCGGGCGGCAGCGGTGCCGGGCCAGGCGCCCGAGCCCGTGGCCGCACGGCCGGAGTCGGAGTCGGAGTCGGCGGACGGGACCGTGCCCGTGCCCGTCGCCAGGGCCGCGCGGGCCCGGGCGGCGCCCGCCGTCGCGTCGCCCGGCGGGCCCGAGGGCTCCGGGGGAAGGGACGCGGCGTTGCGGGCGGCCGCGGTGTCCAGCGCGGCCGTCGAGTCGGACGGCCGCCACGGGACGCCGCGCTTGCCCGCGTCCATCGCCTCGTTCGCGAGCCGGTCCGCGTGCTTGTTGCGCTCGCGCGGGATCCATTCGTAGCGGACCCGGCCCGCCGGGAAGACCCGGCCGGCCTCGGCCGCGAGCGGCTTCATGTCCGGGTGCTTGATCTTCCAGCGGCCGGACATCTGCTCGACGACCAGCTTGGAGTCCATCCGGACGTGGACGGTGGCGTCGGGGAACAGCGACCGCGCCGCCTTCAGACCCGCCACCAGGCCCTTGTACTCGGCGACGTTGTTCGTCGCCACGCCGATGTACTCGGCCGCCTCCGCGAGGGTCTCGCCCGTCACCGGGTCCAGGACCACGGCGCCGTACCCGGCGGGCCCCGGGTTGCCCCGGGAACCGCCGTCCGCCTCGACGATCACCTCACGCGAAGACGACGTCATTACAGGCCGGACTCCGACGTGCGGACGAGGATCCGGCGGCAGTTCTCGCAGCGGACGACGGCGTCCTTGGCCGCGGCGCGGACCTCGTTCAGCTCGGTGATGTTGAGCTCGATGTGGCAGCCCTCGCACTTGCGCTGGTACAGCCGGGCCGCGCCGACGCCGCCCTGCTGCTCGCGGAGCTTCTCGTACAGCTTCATGAGGTCGGCCGGGACGGTGCCCGCGACGAGCTCGCGCTCCTTCGTGACGGAGGCGGCCTCGGTGTCGAGCTCGCCCTGGGCGGCGTCGCGGCGGGCGCTCGCGTCGTCCGTCTTGGCCTGCACGGCGGCGACCCGCTCGGTCAGCTCGCCGAGGCGCTCCTGCACCGACTCGCGGCGCTCCATGACCTCCAGGACGATCTCCTCCAGGTCGCCCTGGCGCTTGGCGAGGGAGACGATCTCGCGCTGGAGGTTCTCCAGGTCCTTCGGGGAGGACACCGCGCCCGAGTCGAGGCGCTGCTGGTCGCGCGCGGCCCGCTGGCGGACCTGGTCGACGTCCTGCTCGGCCTTGGTCTGCTCGCGGCCGCAGTCGCTCTCCTCGGTCTGCGCGGCGACGAGCAGGTCGCGCAGCTGGGTGAGGTCCTTGGTCAGGGACTCGATCTCGGCGTGCTCGGGCAGCGAGCGGCGCTTGTGCGCGAGCTGCTGGAGACGGACGTCGAGGGCCTGGACGTCGAGGAGGCGGATCTGGTCGGCGGGCGCGGCGTTCAGTTGGGGGCTCCAGGAGAGGTGTGGTCGGAAGGGGCGCGCGAAGCGCTCTCTGGAAGGGCGGCGGCGGGGACGAGGTGGGCGGACCAGGGGTCGGTGACCGTCTTCGAGACGTGCACGCGGAGGTCCCAGCCGTGGCGGTCGGAGATCTCGTCGAGCTGGGCGGCCGCCTGCTCGCACCAGGGCCACTCGGTGGCCCAGTGGGCGGCGTCGACCAGGCCCAGCGGCGACTGCTGGGTCGCCTCGGAGACGGGGTGGTGGCGCAGGTCCGCGGTGAGGAAGGCGTCCACGCCGGCGGCGCGTACGGCGTCGAACAGGCTGTCGCCGGAGCCGCCGCTGACGGCGACGCGGCGCACGGTCATGCCGGGGTCGCCCGCGACGCGGACGCCCTGCGCGGTGGCGGGCAGCCGCTTCGCCGCGCGGGCGGCGAACTCGGCGAGCGTCTCGGGGTGGTCGAGCTCGCAGATCCGGCCGAGGTTGTTCTCGGGCACGAGGGGGCCGGTGACCCGGAGGTCGAGGGCGCCCGCGAGGGCGTCGGAGACGCCGGGCTCGGCGGTGTCGGCGTTGGTGTGCGCGACGTGGAGGGCGATGTCGTGCTTGATGAGACCGTGCACGACGCGGCCCTTGAAGTGGCCGGCCGCGACCGTCGTCGTCCCGCGGAGGTAGAGCGGGTGGTGGGTGACGATCAGGTCGGCGCCGAGGGTGATCGCCTCGTCGGCGATCTCCTGGACCGGGTCGACGGCGAAGAGCACGCGCGTGATCTCGGCGTCGGGGTCACCGCAGACGGTGCCGACGGCGTCCCACGACTCGGCCCGCTCGGGTGGCCAGAGGGCGTCGAGCGCGGCGATGACTTCAGACAGACGGGGCACGGGGAAAGGCTACCTGGCTCGCCTTCGGGGCCGGTACCGCAGGCGCGGGGGCGGGAGCACTCCGCCCGGGCGGGCGGAGCCGCGCGTCCAGCGGGTGGGCGTTCGAGGTGCTCGCGACCTACGGGCTCCGGGCCTCCGTCCACCGGGCCTCCGGGCTTCGGGCTCCGGGCTTCGGGCTCCGGGCCTCCGGGCTTCGGGCTCCGGGCCTCCGGGCTTCGGGCTCCGGGCCTCCGTCCTCCGGGGCGAACCCGGGCGGAGCGCCATGGTCCGGACGTGGTGCCCGGGGGCCGCTCGGGGAGCTCCGCAGCGGACCCTCATCCTCCGTTTAGGGTCGCCTTACCTCATCGATCACAGGCAACTCCAGCACACCGGCCCCCCGGCCCTCAGCCGAACCGCCGCACAGCCACCCTTCCGTGTGAAGTGACCCTGCTCGTGTTGTTCGGCTGGAAGTGCGAAAACTAGCTTCGTGGCCGGAGGTGACGAGTCGATGACAGCGTGTGCCATCGAGACCACGGCCGAGGACGACGACCGCGACGGGGAGCACCCGGCCCGCGGCGTACGGCCGGAGGCGTGCACGACGGGTCTCACGATCACGGCGAACGGCGCGTACGCGGCCAGGCTCGCGGGCGTCGGGGACGCCCTGTACGCGGAGCGGTGGACGCTCGACGGCCCGGAGCCGTACGCCGTCCCGCTCCCCCTCGACCAGCCGGAGGAGCCCGGCACCCAGCTGCTCCCGCTGGCCGACGGACGGGTCCTGGCCGCCCGCCGGGTGGACGGGCGGCGGAACACGTTCTCGCTGCTCTACCCCACCGGCCCCGCCACCGGGGAGCTCCGGCTGGGCGCCGTGGAGGCCCCCGGCTCCGAGCACCTGGTGCTGCTGCCGCCGTCGCCCGACGGCATCTGCGCGTACGCCCTGTGCGTCGGACCCGAGACGAGCACGCTGTGGCTGGTCGCGGGCGGGGCCTTCGGCCCCGAGCAGGTCGCGGAGGTGCCGGGGCGGTGCTCGGGCGGGGTGTGGCTCGACCGCACGGGCCGGATGCTCGCGCTGGACCGGAGGCAGGCCGGCGGGCCGGTGAAGGCGGTCGCCGTCGACCTGGAGCGGGGCGGGGAGGTGACGCCGCTGCTCCAGATCACCGAGGACAGCGACGACCGGCTGCTGCTCGCCGATCCGGACAGCGGACTGCTCCTGATCCGCTCCGACGCGCCGTCACCGGGACACGACCGGCTGGGCTGGGGCGTGCTCGGCAGCCTGCTGCCGGTGCGGTTCCCGGAGTGCCTGCGGCTCGACGACGCGGCCGTGACGCCCTTCGCCGTGCAGCCGGGGCAGGTGCTGATGCCCGAGACCTGTGCGGTGGCGCTGCGGATCGACGCGGCGGGCGGCAGCTGGGTGGGCACGTGGCAGCCGGCGGCCCGCCGGATGGGCCAACTGGCGGCACCCGCGGGGTGGCTGGCGGGGGCGGGCCTCTGGACGCCGGAGGGGGTGCTCCGGCTGCCGTACGCGACGGCCGGGGCGCCCTGCGGTCTCGCGGACGTGGAGGCGCCTCCTGAGCCCTCCCCGGAGCCCGCCGCGGTGGCCGCCGCCGCGGCCTCGGCGGGGTCGGCCGCGGGCCCGGGCGGGGCCGCCGGGGCGCCCCGGGTGTGCCGTCCGGTGCCGTTGCAGCAGGCTCCCCTGACGGACGGGAAACCCGCTGGCTAGACTCTCGGGCTGCACAGCACGACCGATGTCAACGGGGTGAGTTCGACCATGTCGGAAAACAGCACGGACGGGCAGGAGCCGAACGGCTCCGGCAAGCACCGCGGTGACGCCGCGCCGTCGGAGGACTCCGCGTCCTCCCCGCACGGCCGCCACCGTCGCGAGCCCGTCTCGAAGTAACGGGCGGTACCGGAACGGGCGAAGGGCCCCGGGGTTCTCCCCGGGGCCCTTCGTCCTCCCCACCGTCCCCCTCCCGGCCGGGCCGCACCCCGGCCGGCGGTTCCTGTCGGCCTCAGCCCTTCTTCAGGCCGAGGACCTCCGCCGCCGCGAAGGTCTCGCCCGCCGGGCGGGCCGCGTAGTGCGGGGTCAGGAGGCCGTCGAGCTCCTCGTACGTGAACGCCTCCTTGGCCGTGTCGAACGCGGCCGCCACCCGCGGGCGGTCCATGATCGCTACCATCCCGCCGTGGACGACGAGCAGTTGGCCGTTGACCCCGGCAGCGGCCGGCGACGCGAGGTAGCCGACGAGCGGTGCCACGTGCTCCGGCGACAGCGGGTCGAGTCCGCCCCCGTCCGCCGGTTCGGCGCCCCCCTTGTTCGCCGGGATGGCCGCGAAGACGTCCTCGGTCATCCGGGTGCGCGCCCGGGGGCAGATGGCGTTCGCCGTCACCCCGTAGCGGGCGAGCGCGAGCGCCGTCGAGGTCGTGAGGCCGACGATCCCGCCCTTGGCGGCCGCGTAGTTGGGCTGGCCGGCCGAGCCGGCGAGGAAGGCCTCCGACGAGGTGTTGACGATCCGGCCGTACACGCCGGACTCCCCCGCCTTGGCCCGGGTCCTCCAGTGCACCGCCGCGAAGTGCGTGGTGTTGAAGTGGCCCTTGAGGTGGACCCGGATGACCGAGTCCCACTCCTCCTCGCTCATCGAGAAGACCATCCGGTCGCGCAGGATGCCCGCGTTGTTGACCAGGACGTCCAGCTTGCCGAACTCGCTCACGGCCAGGTCCACCAGGGCCCGGGCCGTCTCGAAGTCGGCGATGTCGCCGAGGTGGGCGACCGCGCTGCCGCCCGCCGCGCGGATCTCCGCGGCCACCTCCTCGGCGGGTACGGCGGAGGCCGCGCCCGAGCCGTCGCGCCCCGGCTGGCCGTAGTCGTTGACGACGACGGCCGCCCCGAGCCGGGCCAGTTCCAGGGCCTCGGCGCGGCCGAGTCCCCGGCCGGCGCCCGTGACGATCGCGCTCAGCCCCTCAAGCGGGAGTGCCATGTGTCGCGGTCCTCTCAGTTCTCGGTGCGGTGCCGGCCGGCTCCCGGTGGCGGGTGCCGGCCGGCCCCCTGTCGCGGGTGCCGGTCAGATCTCGATGCAGGTGCGGAGGGCGACCCCCGTCCGCATCTGCTCCAGGGCCTCGTTGACGCCCGCGAGCGGGACGCGGTGGGTGATGAGGGACTCCAGGTCGATGCGGCCGGCCCGCCAGAGGGCGATGGCCCGCTCGTAGGAGCGGAGCACGTCCCCGCCGCCGTACATCGAGGGCAGGATCCGCTTCTCGTCGAAGAACAGCTCGAACATGTTGAGCTGGAGGTTGTCGTCCATCGCGCCGGCGCCGACCACGCACAGGGTGCCGCCGCGCCGGGTGGTCTCGTAGGCGGTGCGGGCGGTGGCGGACTTGCCGACGACCTCGAAGACGTAGTCGAAGCCCTCGCCCGCGGTGATCCGCTGCCGGGCGTCGGCGAGCGCGTCCGGGGCGACCGCCTCGGTGGCGCCGAAGCGCAGGGCGGCCTCGCGGCGGGACTCCACGGGGTCGACGGCGACGATCTGGGCGGCGCCCTGGAGCTTGGCGCCCTGGATCGCGGAGATGCCGACGCCGCCGCAGCCGATCACGGCGACCGACGAACCGGCCTCCACCTTGGCCGTGTTGATCGCGGCCCCGAGGCCGGTGGTGACGCCGCAGCCGATGAGGGCGGCGATGTCGAAGGGCACGTCGTCGGGGATCGGGACGGCGCAGCCCGCGTCGACGACGACCTCCTCGGTGAAGGTGCCGGTGCCGGCGAAGCCGAAGACGTCGCCGCCGGGGCGCTTGAAGTTGGGGATGCCGGCGTTCATGAACCCGGCCAGGCAGAGCTGGGTCTGGCCGCGCCTGCAGGCGGGACAGCTGCCGCAGGCGGGCAGCCAGCAGAGCAGCACCCGCTGGCCCTGGGCGAGTCCGGTGACGCCGTCGCCGACGTCGACGATCTCGCCCGCGCCCTCGTGGCCGGGGATGAAGGGCGCGGGCTGCGGGAGGACGCCGCTCATCGCGGAGACGTCGGAGTGGCAGAGGCCGGTGGCCCGGACCCGGATCCTCACCTTGCCGGGGCCGAAGCCCACCGCCTCGACGTCGTCGACGACTTCGAGCTTGTCCTGGCCGATCTCGTGCAGTACGGCTGCGCGCATGGTGCGGCTCCCTCCGGGATGGGTCTGCGAGTGCCGGGATGGGTCGGCGAGTGCCGGTCCGGGTCTTCGAGTGCCGGTCCGGATCTTCGAGTGCCGGTCCGGTCTAGGCGTGTTCGACGAGGGTGTCGGCGAGTACGGGTGCGTCGTCCCGCTCGACCGCCGTCACGGTCACCTGGACGCGGCCCTCGTCGGCCCACATCCGGATGCGCAGGGTCTCGCCGGGGAAGACGATCCCGGCGAAGCGGGTGCGGTACGAGCGGACCCGGGTGACGTCGCCGCCGAGCACCGCGTCCACCACCGCCTTGAGGGTCATGCCGTACGTGCACAGGCCGTGCAGGATCGGCCGCTCGAAGCCGGCGAGCTTGGCGAACTCCGGGTCGGCGTGGAGCGGGTTCCAGTCGCCGGACAGCCGGTAGAGGAGGGCCTGCTCCTCGCGGACGGGCCGCTCGACGGTCCGGTCCGGCTCTCGCCCGGGGACGGCGAGGCGCTCGGAGGGGCCGCGGTCGCCGCCCCAGCCGCCCTCCCCGCGGACGAAGATCTGGGCGTCGCTGGTCCAGAGCGGCCCGTCGGCGTCGGAGGCCTCGGAGCGCAGGACGAGGACGGCGGCCTTCCCCTTGTCGTACACGGCGGCGACGCGGGAGGTGGAGACGGCGCGGCCGGCGGCCGGAAGGGGGCGGTGGAGGGTCACCGTCTGGCCGCCGTGCAGGACGGCGGTGAGGTCGATGTCGATGCCGGGGGCGGAGAGCCCGCCGACGACGCCCATGCCGGCGCCCGCGACGGTCGCGAAGCTGGGCAGGACGTGGAGCCGGGATTCGAGGGTGTAGCGGAGCTCGTCGGGGTCGGTCGCCGGGGTTCCTGCGCCCAGTCCCAGGTGGTAGAGCTGGACGTCCTTGTGGTCCCAGGAGATGTCGGCGCTGCGGGGTTCGGCGGCGACGGCCTTGGCGGGGTCGATGGGCATCGGGCTGCTGCTCCTCGTGGCGGTGAAGACCTCGATGCGACCGTCCGCACCGTCGGCCGCACCGAGGCCGTGCGGGAACCGTCCCGTACGCGGCCGTTCTAGAACGCGTTCTAGGTCGGTGGTCCCCATGTATAGCCCAGCCGACAGGAGTTGGGAACCCTTCCGGCAACCCACACCTGACGATCCGTCAGACATGCGCGTCGGCGCGTGCCGGCGCCGCCCCGGCGGAGGGCCCGGAGTGCGGACCGGCGGCCGCCGTACGGCCCGCCTGCGCGCGCGGGGCGCGGCGGCAGGCGGCACTCTTGACTCGGGACCCGCTCCGCGGGGCCGGTCCCGGGTCGCCGGGGAGCCCTCCGCGGCGAGCTCCGGTCCGCACGAGCGCGAGGGAGAGCCCACGCCATGATCCGTCTGCTGCTCGCGGAGGACGAGGGGATGCCGCGCGGGGCGCTGGCCTTGCTGCTCGGGATGGAGCACGACATGGAGGTCGTCGCACAGGTCGGGCGGGGTGACGAGATCGTGGACGCGGCGCTGCTCGCGCGGCCCGACGTGGCGCTGCTCGACATCGGGCTGCCGGGCCGTTCGGGTCTGGACGCGGCGGCGGACCTGCGCGCGCAGGCCCCGGACTGCCGGGTCCTGATCCTCACGGCCTTCGGCCGCCCCGGGCATCTGCGCCGGGCCATGGAGGCCGGCGCGGCGGGCTTCCTGGTGAAGGACGGCCCGGTGGAGGAGCTGGCCGAGTCGATCCGTCGGGTCCTGCGGGGCGAGACGGTGATCGACCCGGCCTTCGAGGCCGCGGCACGCGGTGCGGGGCCCGACCCGGGTGGCGGTGCGGGACCGCACCCCACGCCCGACCCCGGCGACGGTGCGGGACCGCACCCGACCGGGGGCCCGCGACCGCACCCGACCGGGGGCCCGCGACCAGGGCCCTGACGGCCGCGGCGGGTGCGCGGCCCGCCGTCCGGGGCGGCTCGCAGGGCCCCGGCGCCTCGCCGGGCCCGCCGGTCGGGTCGGGGCCTACAGCCCCGCGATCGCCGCCGCCCGCTGGGCCTCGAAGTTCTGGACGTACGCGTCGAAGACAGTCGCGTCCTCGTACTTGAGGAGCGTCTCGTCGTTGTACCGGAGTGCCGTCGTCGTGTAGGTGTGGCTGCCGGTGAAGACGATCTTCTTGTCGGGGCCGCCGTTGTACGTGCCCTCGATCAGCAGGTACTTGGTGTGGGAGTCGGAGCCGCCGCGCTTGTCGTTGTCGAGCTGGTGCAGGGTGATCCGGCCCTTGCCGGTGACCGGCCTGGTCAGCCAGTTGGCGACCTGGCCCATCGGCTTGTCGTCGGCGGTCCAGTTGTCGAGCGACCGGTAGACGATCTCGATCTCGCAGCCCGCGTTGGCGAGTTCCCACAGCTTCTTCGCCACGTCGGGACGGGTGGTGTGGCCCTGGGCGATGCGGATCCTCGTACGGCCGTCCGCCGTGCCGAAGCCCGCGGAGTTGCCCCCGCAGGAGTCCGGGGTGCCGACCGGCGCCACCGTCCCGAGGATGTTGACGACCGTGTCGGTGCCGGACCGGGGGAAGAAGTAGACCTTCGCCTTGCCCGCCTGGGTGTCGTGCGCGTACTCCGCGACCTGCGGGATCTGCCCGGCGGCGGCCGCGGCGAGGTCGTCGAAGTAGCCCCGGTACGCGGTGAACAGCTCCGCGTTGCCGACGACCGTCAGCGCGTCGTTCCACCAGTCGTCGGTGTCCTGGCTCGTGAGGTTCCCGGAGCCCTGCACGACCACGTCGTCGACGAACACGTCGCCCTTCCCCCTGGTGCGGGAGAACAGGAAGAACTTGTTGTGGTTGACGTTATCGTACGTGCCGTTCGGGTCCGCCGCCGTGGTGCCCGGGTCGAGCGCCAGGCAGGCCTCCTCCGGCTTGCAGGTCCGCACCCAGGACCCGGTGGCGCCCGCCGGGTCCGCCAGCCGGGTCTTGAGGGTCTCCAGCCCGGTGGAGCGGCTGTCGGCGTCGACGACGACCTGGACGGTGACGCCCCGCTTGTGCGCGTCGCCCAGCTTGTTCGCCAGGTACACCGAGTGGAAGAGGTAGAGGGAGATCCGGATGGACGACCCGGCCTCCGCGCCGTCGACGAGCCCCGCCAGGTGGGAGAGGATCCGCCCCCGGGCGGAGGCGTCGGTGCTGTCGGGGTCGTTGAACACGGCGCCCGTGGTCACGGCCAGCACCGGTTCCGCCGAGGCCGAGGGGGCGGCCAGCAGGGACGCGCCGACGGCCAGCGCGGTCACGGCCGTTCTGAACTTGTTCTTGATCGATATCACCCGGGCATTGTCACCCGCGGCGGGCCGCGGCCCGGGCGGGCCTCGGGAGCCACAGGAGCATCAGCGCGGCCGCCGCGACCAGGACGCCCGCCGCCACGCGGAAGGCCATCGCGTACCCCGGGACCAGGGACGACGGATCCGGCGTGCCGGAGGTGACGGCGGGGGCGGCCGCCGCCGCGACGGTGGAGAGGATCGCGAGGCCCAGCGCGCCGCCCATCGTGCGGGAGGTGTTGACGAGGCCGGAGACGAGGCCCGCGTCGGACGGGGAGGCGCTGGACGTGGCGAGGGCGGCCAGCGGGGTGGTGGCCAGGCCTATCCCGGCCATCATGAGGATGCCCGGGCCGAGGATCGTCCCGAGGAACGTGCCGTCGGCCGTCAGGGTCGACTGCCAGGCGAAGCCCGCCGCCCCGACGAGGGCGCCGGCCACGGCCAGGTTCCGCGCGCCGACGATCGGCATCAGGTACGGGGCCAGCTTGGAGCCGAGGACCACGCTGAGGGAGCTGGGGACGAGGGCGAGACCCGCCTGGAGCGGGGTGTAGGCGAGGACGCTCTGCGCGTAGGTGGTCATGAAGAACCACATCCCGAAGGAGGCCGAACCGCACAGCAGGATCGACGCGTTGGCCGCCGACACCGCGCGGTTGCGGAAGATCCCCAGCCGCATCAGCGGTTCCGCCGTACGGGCCTCCACGGCCACGAACACTCCGAGGAGCGCCAGGCCGCCGAGGAGGGTGAGCAGGGTCGCGGGGGCCGTCCAGCCCGCCTCCTCGGTCTGCACGATGCCGTACGCGAGGGTGGCGAGCCCCGCGGTGACGAGGACGGCTCCGGGCAGGTCGAGGCGCCGGCCGGCGCCGGTGCGGGACTCCCGGAGCCAGAGCAGCGCGCCCGCGAGGACGAGGACGCCCACGGGGACGTTGATGAGCAGGACCCAGCGCCAGGACAGCAGGTCGACGAGGAGGCCGCCGACGAAGCCGCCCGCCGCGCCGCCGGCCGCGCCGACCGCCGTCCAGGTGCCGATGGCCCGGGTGCGGGCGGCTCCGGCGGGGACGGCGGCGGTGACCAGGGTCAGCGTGGCGGGTGAGAGGACGGCCGCGCCGAGGCCCTGCACGGCGCGGGCGGCGACGAGCTGCCAGCCCTCCTGGGCGAGCCCGCCCGCGACGGACGCGCCGGTGAAGAGGCCGAGGCCGAGCAGGAACATCGCCTTCCGCCCGTAGAGGTCGGAGGCGCGGCCGCCGAGCAGCATGAAGCCGGCGAAGGCGATGGCGTAGGCGTTGAGGACCCATTGCAGACCGAGCGCCGAGAGTCCGAGGTCGGTCCGCATCGACGGCAGCGCGACGTTCACCACGGAGACGTCGAGGACGACGAGGAACTGGCCCGCGCAGGCGGTCAGGACGACCGCCCAGGCGCGGGGTGCGGGCGGGGCGGGGGTGGCGGGGGTCGTCCGTGCGGAGTCGGTCTGCGGCATGGATGTGATGGTCGCAGACCGCCTCCGCCCCGTACATGGGGAGAAGGTCCTACGCCTTGCGGAGCAGGGTGACGACGGCCGCGCCGCCCAGGCCGATGTTGTGCGCCAGTCCGACCCGCGCTCCGGCCACCTGGCGGGGACCCGCCTCGCCCCGCAGCTGCCAGACGATCTCGGCGGCCTGCGCCAGGCCCGTGGCGCCCAGCGGGTGCCCCTTGGAGATGAGGCCGCCCGAGGGGTTGACCACCCAGCGGCCGCCGTACGTCGTCGCACCGGACTCGACGAGCTTGCCGGAGGCGCCCTCCTCGCACAGGCCGAGCGCCTCGTACGTGAGGAGTTCGTTGACGGAGAAGCAGTCGTGGAGCTCGATCACGTCGACGTCCTCGATGCCGAGTCCGGACCGCTCGTACGCCTGCCGGGCGGCGGCCCGGGACATCGGGCGGCCGACGGCGTCGATGCAGGAGCCCGAGGCGAAGGACTCCCCGGTGTCGGTGGTCATCGCCTGTCCGGCGATCTCCACCGCCCGGTCCCGCAGTCCGTGCTCGTCGACGAAGCGTTCGGAGACGACGACGGCCGCGGCCGCGCCGTCCGAGGTGGGCGAGCACTGGAGCTTGGTGAGCGGCCGGTGGACGGTCTTGGCGGCGAGCACCTCCTCGACCGTGTAGACGTCCTGGAACTGGGCGTGGGGGTTGTCCGCCGAGTGCCGGTGGTTCTTGGCGCCGACGGCCGCGAGCTGCGCCTCGGTCGTCCCGTACCGCTCCATGTGCTCGCGGGCGGCGTTGCCGAAGATCTGCGCGGTGGGCGGGCTCGCCTCGAAGCCGTGGGCGGCGGCCATGATCCCGTAGTGCCGGGCGACGGGCGAGGTCGAGAAGTCGCCCGCCCCCGATCCGCCGCCGAGCGCGCCCCGGCTCATCTTCTCGAAGCCGACGGCGAGGACGCAGTCGGCGAGGCCGCCCTCGACGAACTGGCGGGCGGTCATGAGGGCGGTGGAGCCGGTCGCGCAGTTGTTGTTGAGGTTGTAGACGGGGATGCCGGAGAGCCCGAGTTCGTACACGGCGCGCTGGCCGGCGGTGGAGGCTTGGAAGCAGTAGCCGACGGCGGCCTGCTCCACGCGCGCGTAGGGGACGCCCGCGTCGGCGAGCGCGGCGGTTCCGGCCTCCTCGACCATGTCCCAGTACTGCCAGTCCCGGGTCTCGGGCTTCTCGAACCGGGTCATCCCGACGCCGACCACGTACACCTTGCCCATCTGCGGTTCCCCCTCAGTCTCTCGGCAGGCCGAGCAGCCGCTCGGCGACGACATTGAGCTGTACCTGTGTGGTGCCGCCCGCGATGGTGAGGCAGCGGGACATGAGCAGTCCGTGGACGGCCCGTTCGCCGGGCCCCTCGCGCACGGCGCCCTCGGGGCCGAGGAGTTCGAGGGTGAGTTCGGCGAGCTTCTGCTGGTGGAGGGTCTGGACGAGCTTGCGGACGCTGGCGCCCGCGCCGGGTTCGAGGCCGGACACCTGGAGCAGGGTGGTGCGCAGGCCGATGCACGCGAGCGCGTGCGCCTCGGCGAGCAGCGTGCCGATCCGCACCCGCACGGAGTCGTCGGTCCCGTCCGCCCTCGCGATGACGGCTTCGAGGCCGGTGTCGAAGGCGACCTGGTCGGCCATGTGGACGCGTTCGTTGCCGAGGGTGTTGCGGGCGACCCGCCAGCCGTCGTCGACCTCGCCGACGACGGCGTCGGCGGGGAGGATCGCGTCGTCGAACCAGACCTCGTTGAAGAGGGACTCCCCGGTGATCTCCTTGAGCGGGCGTACGTCGATCCCGGGGGTGTTCCGCATGTCGACGAGGAAGTAGGTGAGGCCCTTGTGCTTGGGGGCGGCCGGGTCGGTACGGGCGAGCAGGATGCCGTGGTGGGCCCACTGGGCGGCGCTCGTCCACACCTTCTGCCCGTTGATCCGCCAGCGTCCGTCCTCGGTGCGCTCGGCGCGGGTGCGGAGGGAGGCGAGGTCGGAGCCGGCGCCGGGCTCGGAGAAGAGCTGGCACCAGAGGCGCTCGCCGCGCAGGGTGGGACCGAGGTGCTCCGCCTGCTGGGCCGGCGTGCCGTGGGCGAGGAGCGAGGGGACCACCCAGGTGGCGATGCCGAGCCCGGAGACGGCGATCCCGGCCTCGTCGAGCTCGCGCTGGACGGCGAGCTGCTGGAGGGGGCCGGCGCCGAGCCCGTACGGTGCCGGGAGGTGCGGGGCGGCGTAGCCGGTGGGGGCGAGGGCGCGGCGGGCGGCGGGCGGGTCGAGTCCGGCGGCGGGGGCGACGGCCTCGCGGGCCTCCCGCCGGTGGGCGTCGGCCTCGGGCGGCAGGTCGAGGCGGAGGCCGCGCCGGGTGCCGTCGGCTGCGTGCCGGACGGCGGCGAGGCGGTGCCGGTCGCCGGTGCCGAGGAGCTGGCGGGCGACGACGGCGCGGCGGAGCAGCAGGTGGGCGTCGTGCTCCCAGGTGAAGCCGGTGCCGCCGAGGATCTGGATGCAGTCCTTGGCGCAGGTGAACGCGGTGTCGAGGGCGGTGGCGGCGGCGAGGGCGGCGGTGAGGGAGCGGGCCTCGTCGTGGTGGGCGCGGGCGGCGTCCCAGCTGAGGGCGCGGGCCTGTTCGAGGCGGACGAGCATGTCGGCGCAGAGGTGTTTGACGCCCTGGAACTGCCCGATGGGCCGCCCGAACTGCTCGCGGGTGCGGGCGTGCGCGGCGGCGGTCTCGACGGCGCGGGCGGCGGTGCCGCAGGCGTCGGCCGCGAAGAGGACGGCGGCGAGGTCGTGGACGAGGGCGGTGTCGAGGGCGAGTGCGCGGGCGGTGGGGACGTGGAGGGCGCGGGCGGTGATCTCGGCGGTGGGCCGGGTGGGGTCGGCGCTCTTGTGGGGCCGCACGGCGAGCCCGTCGGTGTCGACGGCGAGCCAGACGGAGCCGTCGGCGGTGGCGGCGCACAGCAGGACGAGGTCGGCCTGGGCGCCGCCGAGGACCGGGGGCGCGGTGCCGTCGAGGAGGTGGCCGCCGGTGGTGCGGACGGCGGTGAGGGTGCCGGTGCCGCCGAGGGCCACGGCCCCGATCCGCTCCCCCCGCGCGAGTGCGGTGGCGAGCCCGTTCGCACCGGCCCCGAGGAGCAGTTCGGCGGCGAGTACGGAGGGCAGGTAGGGCCCGGGCAGGAGCGCCCTGGCCGCCTCCTCCACGACGACGGCGAGGTCGCCGAGGTCGCCGCCCCCGCCGCCGTGCTCCTCGGGGAGATGGACTCCGAGGAGCCCCTGCTCGGCGGCGGCGTCCCAGTACGCGGGCCGGCCGGTGGCGGTGCCGGGGACGTCCAGGTGCTTGCGGACCTCCTCGGGCGGTACGGCGCGGGCGAGCCAGCCCCGGACGGCTCGGGCGAGCTCCCGCTGTTCGTGCGTGATGGCGATGCCCATGCGCGGCAGACTAGAACACGTTCCATTCTGACGGAAGGTCAGATGCGGAGGATGTACGACGGCCTCGCGGACGACGGGCGGGGACGGCGGACGCGGACAGGTGGCGCGGACGGCGGGCGCGGACGGCGAGCGCGGACGGCGGGACGGGGGTCGGTAGGGTGGGAATCTTCGGCCGGCGGGAGCCGTCCGGAGTCCCGATGAGGCCGCCGTGACACCGATGACCACAGACGACACCCCCGCGGGCCGCCGGCTCGCCCGCGCCCTGGACGGCCTGGCCGCCGCCTTCCGCGGCATGACCGCCCGGCAGGACGAGGTCCAGTGCGACTGCCACTGGGGCAGCGAGGAGGAACTCGCCCTCCTGAAGATCCCGGACGCGCCGCTCGACCCGGACCTGCTGCACCGCACCTGGACCGCCCCCGACTGGGCCGACCACGGCGCGGTGCTGCGGCGCATCCTGCCCGCATTCGCCGCCGAGCTGGTCGAGGGCCGCACGACCACCCTGTTCGGCCTGCACGAGGTGGGCCTCTCCTTCGCCCGCGGCCGGTGGCGGCAGTGGCCCGCACCCCAGGCCGAGGCGGTGCGGGAGTTCCTGCACGCCTGGTGGGCCCACGCCCTGACCGACCCGGCCCCCGCCTACCCCGTCCACGAGCTGCTGGCCCTGTGCTCGGAGGCGTCCGACGCCCTGGGCCCGTGGCTCACGGCCTGGGAGGCGCTGGACGACCCCGTCGCCGACCGGCACCTGGCCGAGGCCGCCGACCAGTGGAGCTACTACCTGCTGGGGGACGAACTCCCCTGGCGCGCCTGGGAAGAGGAGAACGCCGAGGCGTTCCGCCTCGAACTGGACGCCTGGCTGGTCCGGCACGCGCCCACCCGACTCGCCCCGCGCGACGGCCACGAGGAGCTGCTCCACCGGATCCGCCTCATCGGACTGACGGGCCCCGCCCGCTGGGAGGACCCGCACTGGCCCGGCCACCTCTCCTGAACGGGCCGCCGCACCGACCGGAGTCCGGGCCCCAGGAGCCGGGTTCCGGAGGGGCGTTGTCAGTGGTGCCTGCCACTCTGTCGGTACAGCGGAACGACCGCGCACGGAGAGAGCGAGCACGCCATGGGCACCTGGGACATCGGCCCCTTCGACAACGACACCGCCGCCGACTTCTCGTACCGGGTGGACGAGGCACCGGCGGAGAAGAAGGCCGACGTCCTGCGCACGGCCTTCCGCGAGGTGATCGGCACCGGTGACGCCTACCTGGACGCGGACCTGGCGGACGAGGCGATCGCCTCGGCGGCCCTGCTCGCGGCCCAGTGCCCCGGCGGCGACCCGATCACCACCTCGTACGCGCCGAAGGACCCGCTGCCGCCCCTCCCGGCCGAACTCCGCCCGGAGGCCGTGACGGCCCTGGACCGCATCCTCACCGAGCCCTCCGAACTCCTGGAACTCTGGGAGGAGTCGGACGGCGAGGAGTGGAAGGCGGGCGTGCGGAAGCTGCGGGCGGTGCTCGCGGGGGCGTGACCGGTCAGCTCCGGGGATCCGGCAGGTGGTCCTCCACGTGCTCCGGGCCGTAGCCGAGACGCGCGGCGAGCTCCAGGAACCGCGCGCGCCGGGCCCCCGCCACGGGGACGGCGTGCGCCGAGAGGAGCTGGAGGAAGAGGCGGAAGCCCAGATCCGGATCGACGGTGGTGACGACGTCCGCGAGGAGCGGCACCGCGTCGCGCACGTCGGCCGGTTCCTCGTGCCCCGCCTCGTGGAGCTCCCGGAGGACGGCCTCCGTCTCATCGGTCCGGGCCGGCGAGACGTACGGCGCGTAGCCGGGGTCCACCCGGGCCAGCACCTCCCGGCACTCCTCGGCGACCGACTCCAGCCAGGCCCGCACGTCGGCGTCGAACTCGTCCTGTCCGGTGACGTACGTCCGCCGGGTGACGACCCGCCACAGCGTGCTCAGGGCCGTGTCGGAGAGGGCGGAGTCGAGGAGGCGGCGCAGGTCCTCCAGGAGGACGGCGGCGTACGATCCGGGCACGTCGCCGTAGTCGGTGTCGATGACGCGCACCAGGTTCTCCCGCACGGTTCCCAGGTGCGGCCAGTCGGTTCCGCGGAAGACGGCGGCCAGCATCTGCACCCCGAACCGGCCGATGCCGAGGTCCCGCCTCCCCGGGTCGACGGGCGGCCAGCGGACCTCCAGTGCCTGCTGAACGGCGTCCGGCGGATAGGCCAGCCGTCGGCCCAGCTCCGTCAGCCGGTCGTACGCGTCCTTGCCGAGGAGGACGGAGTACGACTTCGCCACGCGCAGGAACAGCCGAAGGCCGAGGTCCGCGTCGGCCTCCCGCACGACGCGCAGCAGGGCGGGCACGACGTCCGGCACGGCGACGGCGAGGCGGAGCTCCGCGGCGTTCGCCTCGATCTCCGCCGTCACCGCGCCCCGCAGCTCCGCCTCCGTGACGACCGGCCGCGCCTCGGCGAGGCCCGCCGCTGCATACGGACCCTGCTCCTGGTCCTGGGGCGGGCACACCTCGGAGACCCGGCGCAGCCAGGAACGGACGTCCGTGCCCTCCCGGGCGGGGTCGAAGCGGCGCCGCACGGCGGCCAGCCACACCGCGTGGAGCGTCCCGTCCGGCAGTCCCGACTCCAGGAGGGTCCGCACGTCCCGGCCCAGCTGGACGTCCTCGTCGGCCGCCTGGGCCGCGGCGAGTGCCAGGGTCACGTCCTCGTCGAGCCGGAGCCCGGTCCGGCCGGCCAACTCTCCGGCGTACCCGCTGAGTCCGAAGTCCGCCCCGTGGTCGTCGTAGTAGACCTCGCGCACCCGTTCCATACTCCCTCTTCCTCCCTGCCCTCGTACGTGCCCCAGCGGGAACGGGCACCCCTCGCGAGGAGGAGTGCCCGTTCCTCGTCGTTCCGTCAGCCCGCCGGACGGAGGTCCGGCGGCCCCGCTACTGCTTCTTCGGAAGCGGGAACGACGTGAACACGACGTACTTGCTCGGGTTGTGGGGCCGCGGCTCGGCCTTCTTCGGAACGTACCGGAGAACCACCCGTACGCTGTTGCCCGCCGCCTCCCCGGCCTCTGCTCCGCCCCTGCGCCACACGGTCCCGAGTGAGCCCTCGTTCTTCAGCGTCCACTCGAAGGACAGGCAGTCCCGCTCGGCCACGAAGCCGTTCTTGTTCTGCGACTGCTTCCGCTGCCAGTTCTCGAACGTCTTGGCGTTGTCCCCGTGCTTGATCCACTCCTCGATCGCCTGCTTGACGGCCGAGGCCGCCGTCGCCTCGTCGGTCCACTTGCCCGCGATCCCGTCGGCCTGGGCCTTGGCCCGCATCGCGTCGTCGGAAGCACGGACGTGCACCCCGAGGGTGTGTGCCCCGAACAGCCCCTCGTCCGCGACGATGTTGGTGCAGTTGTGGACGAGGACGTCCTGGACCCGCTCCTCGCCCCGCGGCCGCACGTAGAACGTGTGCGGCCCGTCGACCGTGAGGTCGTACACCGTACGCGGCGCGAGACCCGAGCGGTCGCGCAGCGCGGTGACGGTCTGCTCGGTGCCCTGCGGGGTGCGGAGCCGGTCGCCGACACGCAGCTCGGCGACGGTGGTCCAGCCACGGCCGAGGACGAGGAACCGGTGGCCGATCGTGCTGGTGAGCAGGCCGCCGTCGACGGTGATGTCCACCAGGCGCTCGGTGTCGTGGCGGAACGTGTCCGTCACGCCCTGCGGGCGCAGGCTCCCGGTGCGGGGGTCGGTGGCGAGGACCCGGTCACCGATCCGCACGTCGCGGATCGCCCGGTGGGAGCCGTCGGCCATGAGGACGCCGGTGCCGCCGGGGAAGCTGTTCGTGCGGCAGGCGACGAACACGTCCTCGTAGACGTTGACGGTGCTCTCGAGCCGGGCGATGGTCGCCGGGTCGAGGTCGAGCGCCCGCAGTGCGTTGAACGCCTCACGGACGCCGACGCCCGTGTGCAGGGACGCGTTGAACGCGTGGAGCGCGTCCCCGATCACCTTGAACGCCTTGCCGGGGATGAACCAGGTCGCGGCCCAGGCGCAGCCGGCCCAACTGCCCGACTCGCCGCCGGGCGCGATCTTCCGGGCGCACTCGATGAAGTCGCCGAGGAGGATCTTCACCGGGTCGATGCCGGCGTTGAACTCGGTCATCGACAGGGTGTGCGTGACCTCGCTCTTCTGGTCCTTGAGGACGTCGGAACCGAGGAAGACCACCGCGTCGGGCGGGCAGCCCGCCTGGGTCGCCGGCATGTCCTTCGCGGTGCACAGGAACAGGTCGATGTAGGCGTCGAAGTGGATGACGGCCGTGATCACGCAGTCGCCCACGTGAATGATGACGTTGCAGTTCTCCTTCTTCTTGATCTCCGGTTCACCGATCGGGACCATCTTGTCGACGACGTAGAAGACCCCGCCGACGCCGGTCGTCCCGCCTTCGGCGATCGAGTTGTTCTTCTGCGCGGCCTCGGCCCTGTCGGCCGCCGCCTGTGCCTCCTCGGCGTACTTCAGGGCGTCCTTGGCGGCCTGCTCCGCCTCGGTGGCGGCGACGTCGGCCCGGTCGGCGGCGGCGCGGGCGGCCTTGGCGGATTCCTCGGCCGCGGTGGCTGCCTGGCGGGCGGCCTGAGCGTCGAGGGCCGCCTGGTCGGCGGAGTCGCGGGCCTGCGCGGCGTAGCCCTCGGCGCGTCCGGCGGCCTTGTCGGCGGCGGCGGCGTCCTCGGCCGCCTTGCGGTCGTACTCGACGGTGCGGGCCAGCGACTGCGTGGCCTTCGCGGCGGCCGCGGCGGCGTCGGCCGCGTAGCCGAGGGCCTCCTTGGAGTAGCCGCGGGCGGTCGCCGCGTGTCCGGCGGCGGTGGCCGCGTACTGGTGGGCGATCTTCGCGTCGCCGACGGCCTGGTCGGCGATGCTCTTGGCGGCGACGGCCTCGGCCTGCGCGTTCTTGGCGTGGGCGTCGGCGACGGCCTTCTGCTGGTCGGCGATCGTCTTGGAGCCCTGACCGGTCAGCACGACGAGGCCGGCGGCCGAGTCGGTGGCGGCGTAGGGCGAGCCGAGCTGGATCGCGTCGTTGGCGGGCTTGGCGACCTGGACGGCGGCCTTGCCCGCGTCCACGGCGGCCTGCGCGGTGACGTGCGCGAAGCCGGCGGCCTTCACGGAGGCGGCGACGGCCTTGGCGGCCTCCTTGCTCGCCGCGTCCGCCTCGGCCTTGGCGGCCTTGGCGGACTTCTCCGCCTCCTCCGCCAGCCTGACGGCAGTCGCGGCCTCCGCAGCCGCGTGCTCGGAGGCGTCGATGGCGTCGGCCGCCGCGCTGGTCGCGGTCCGTACCGCTGCGTCGGCCTTCAGCTTGGCGGCCTGGGCGGCGTCCGCGTGGGCGCGGGACCGCTTGGCGGCCGCCTCGGCGCGGCTGGCCGCGGCGTCGGCTTCCGAGGCGGCGCGGGTGGCCGCGTCGGCCTCACCGCGGGCCCGTCCGGCGGCCGCCTCCGCGTCGTCGGCGTGCCGTGCGGCGGCTTCGGCCGCCTCACGGGACTCCTGGGCGGAGCTGTCGGACTCGTGGGCCTGGGCGTACGCGTCCTTGGCGTCGGCCTTCGCGCGAGCGGCGTCGGCCCGCTGTTCGGCCTCCCACGCGTCGTCCCGCTTGGCCTTGGCGTTGTCGCGGGCCTTCACGGCGGCGTTCTTCTTCTCGACCGCCGTGTTCTCGGAGGCCTCGGCGGCCCTCCTGGCGTCGTCGGCCCGGACGGCCTCCGCCTCGGCGTTCTGCCGGTGCTGCGCCGCCTCCCCCTGCTTCGCCGCGGCCGTGTCCTTCTCCGCCTTCGCCGTGGCCTCCTCGGCTTCGGCCGCCAGCCGCTTGGCGTGCGCGTCGGCGGCGGCCGCCTTCGCGTCGCCCTCGGCCTTCAGCGCGAGGGCCAGCTTGGCCTCGGCGGTCTCCTTGTCCTTCTTCGCGTTGTCGCGGTGCAGCTTGGCGCCGTCGGCCGCGGCCTTCGCCTGCTCCGAGGCGACGCGCGCGGCCTCCTTGCGGAACTCGGCGTTGACCTGCGCGGTCTGCGCGAGCGCGCGCTGCGTGATCGTCGCGCTGTCGCCCGCCGCGGCCCGGGTGGCGGCCTCTGCGGTCTCGCCGGCCTTCGCCATCGCCGTCAGCGCCGCGACGGCGCCCTTGGTGACCTGGGCCTTCTGCTGACCGACCAGGAGACCGCGGCCGCGCGGGGCGCCGGCGGCGTCCGCGATGCCGTACGCGGCCTGCACGGCCGTGTCGGAGGCGGTGGCCGAGGTCTTGGCCTTCGCCAGCTGGACCTTCACCGTGGCCAGGTGCGATTTCGCAGCCGCCTGGGCGTCGGCGAGTCCCTTCTTCGCCGCGTCGAACTGCGCCTTGGCCGGGTACGGGGTGCTGCCCGCGCCCTTCTCCCCGGTCGGCTTGACCAGGTACTTCTGCGCACTGGTGCCCTTGCAGTCCCACAGCCGCGCGTCGGTGCCGGCGGTGAAGGCGCTCAGGTCCAGGCACTTGCCCGTGGTCAGACTGGTCAGCGGCGAGGCGGCCCGGACATCACCCTTCCACGACTGGCCCTTGGTGCTGTAGCAGTCCGTGATCTGGATCTTCGTACCGTTGGCCGAGGCGTTCCCGGCCACGTCCAGGCACTTGAACGAGTTGACGTTGCGGAGGTGGAGATCCCCCTCACCGCCCTCCAGCTGCCACTTCTGCGCCGCGGTGTTGTTGCAGGTGTGGACCTGGACCGGAGTGCCGTTGGTCTTGCCGCCGCCCTGGACGTCCAGGCACTTGCCCGGTGCGCCAGGCACCTCGATCACCGTGTAGCCGTTGCCGATCCAGCCGACGCCACCGGGCGTCCAGTGGTCCTGCCAGAGGGTGTAGTAGTCGGCGAGCCACGACTGGCCGACGAGCAGGCTGAGGGCGTACGCGCCGTCCTGCAGCGCCTTCGCGGCGTCCTTGCCGGCCGTCAGGATCTGCTGCCGCTGGGTGGTCTGGCCGGCGATCTCCTGCTGCCACTCGGACGCGGCCTTGGCGACCTGCTGCCCGAGGACCCGGTTCGGGTCGATCGGGTCGTGCCAGCCGCAGGCCCCGAAGCGGGCCTTGAGGTCCTCGACCGCGATGCGGAACTCGGCGCTGTCCGGGGCCGGGGCCGTCCGGGGGAACCCGCCGGAGCCGAGGAAGATCCGGGCGTCGTCGGCGAACACCCGGGGCACGAAGAGCTGGTTCTCCTCGACCTTCCCGGAGTTCTTCTTCCAGAGCGCCCAGGCCTCCTTCTCCTTCGGGGTCCCGCCGCTCGTGTAGAGCGGGTCACCGATCGCCACGGCGGCGGCCTTCGTCTTGTCGTCGGCCGTCGGGGAGGAGTCGTAGAAGGGGTTGAACAGGTTGAGCGGGTCCGAGTAGCCCTGGTAGAGCCACGGGAGCAGACCGGTCTTGTCGAAGATCTCGTCCGCGTCCCTGGGCGCGTTGGGGTACGAGTCCAGGCTCGCGGCGCTGTTCCACGCGTCGCCCTGCTTCTGGACCTTGTCGAGCCACTGGTCGGTGAGCGCCCGGTCGGCGTTCCAGGCCGCGTGCAGCGGGGTCTTGTCGTCGTACATGTTCCGGACGAGCTTCGTGTGAAGCTGGTCGGGCGGCAGCGTGAGCGCGTTCTGCGCGAGGGCGTACAGGTTGGGTCCGCCCATGCGCAGGGCCTCGGTGCCCATGCACTGGTCCTCGCGCAGCTGCTGGGCCGCCTTGGGGTCGTAGCCGTCGTAGGAGTCGGCGGTCGCGGCGGCGGTCTGCGCGTTCTGCAGGGCCGGTTCGGGCCGGACGGCCGTTCCCCCGAGAACGGCCAGGGCGACGACGGACGTGACCGCCGTCGTGAGAGAGGTGGACAAGCGTGATCGAGAGGTGAACAACCCCGGTCTGAACCGCAAGGAAGGCGTCCTTCACAGCGAACGAGGGCAGGCAGGGGGTAGGCCCCGGGCGTTGTGCGACGACGAGTCGGCGTCGCGGCGATGGCGATGGCGATGGCCATGCCGTGTCTTCCCCCGTGGCGGTGGTGTCCCCCCGACCGCCGATGACGTGCGCGTGCCACGCCGGGATGGTCGGTCCCGGACACGCGCGGCGCTACTTAACCCCGGGTAAACAACGCTCGGCAAGCGCCGACCCGGGGCTCCGGAAGGCGGAGAGGGAAATCCGCTTGCCGGTTCTCCTCAGTCTCCACGCGAGCGATCGACGAGGTCAGGTGCGGTGCGGCCGGTGTGAGAGACCTGTGAAGAACGGGGCGAAAGGCAGCGATTTACAGCCATTGAATGGCCGACTATCGCTGCTCCCCTACCTCGCTGACGACGGGGACCTTCTCCGCACCGATCTCCCGGATCCGTTCGCCGCCCCACTTCCCCAGCGGGGCCAGCGCGGCGTTGAGGGAGATGCCGCGTTCCGTCAGGGAGTACTCGACCTTCGGTGGCACCTCCGCGTACACCTCGCGGCGGACGAGGCCGTCCTCCTCCATCTCCCGCAGATGCTGGACCAGCATCTTCTCGCTGACGCCCGGCAGCCCCCGCCGGAGCTGGGCGAACCGCCGGACCCCGTGGTGGTCCAGCTCCCACAGGATCAGCACCTTCCATTTCCCGGACACCACGTCCATCGCCGCGTCGATACCGCAGAAGTACGGGCCACGCCGTGCCGCCATCCGCCCCTCCTCGAACCGCGCACCGCGGGGTGCTTACCCCCGGGTGCGTACCCCACTATTCAGTCCGTACTGGTCAACCTCCGCAGCGGCGAAGAGCATTCCCTCAGGTCACCAACACGAGGGAGAGCCCAAGAGATGACGACCGACGACAGCGTCCAGGTGAGTGTGCTCGGCCTGGGAGCGATGGGGAGCGCGCTGGCCGCCGCCCTCGTGAAGGCCGGACACCCGACCACCGTCTGGAACCGGACCCCGGGCAGGGCCGACGGCCTCCTCGCCCTCGGTGCCACGCCCGCCGCCACCGCCACCGACGCCGTCCGCGCGAGCGGGCTGGTGATCGCCTGCCTCCTCGACCACGCGTCCGTGCACGAGGTGCTCGACCCGCTCACCGGCGACCTCGCCGGACGCACCCTGATCAACGTCACCACCACCTCCCCCGCCCAGTCACGGGAGTCGGCGGCCTGGGCCGCCCGCGCCGGCATCACGTACCTGGACGGCGGCATCATGGCCGTGCCGCACATGATCGGCCTGCCCGGGGCGTCGGTCCTCTACAGCGGGTCGGCCGAGGCCTTCGATCGGTACAAGCCGCTGCTGGACCTGTGGGGAACCAGCACCTACCACGGCGACGACGCCGGACTCGCGCCCCTGTACGACCTCGCCCTGCTCGCCGGCATGTACGTCATGTTCGCCGGTTTCGTCCACGGAGCCGCCATGGTCGCCCCGGCCGGCATCACCGCCCGCGAGTTCGCGGCCTCGGCGGCCCCGTGGCTGTCCGCCATGACCGGCGGCCTCGCGGGCTTCGCCGAGGTGATCGACGGCGGGGACTACACCGTCGCGGGCCAGCAGAGCCTGGAGTTCTCCCATCTCGGCGACCTCCAGGCCGCCACTGCCGAGCAGGGCGTCAGCACCGAGGTGCTCGACGTGGTGCAGGGGCTCATCCAGCGCCAGATCGACGCGGGCCACGGGACGGAGGGCTTCGCCCGCATCTTCGAGAGCCTCAGGCGCCCCGCCTGACGGCCGCCGCCCGCCGCGATCCCCGCACGGCGAGGGCGACGCTCGTCACGGTCGCGGCCACGGCGGTGACCGCCAGGACGAGGAGCCCGGGATTCACCCACCACGGGACGACCTCGATGCCGTGGCACACCAGGCTCACGGGCAGCGCACTACTGGAGTCCGGGTACGCCTTGATGCCCACGCCGAACCAGCACGCGTCCTCCGGGAAGAGGAACGGCAGGTAGGACAGGCCGTACACGTGGACCGCGCCGCCGGCGAGGTAGGCGAGTGCGGCGACCCAGGCGGCCTTCCTGGCGGGCGTGCGGCGGCGCCGGGGCGGCCGGAGCGGGGGCAGCTCGTCGCCCCGGCGGGCCCGGACCAGCCCGACGTACGTGATCCCCGCCCAGGTCGGCAGGCCGATGGCGAGGATCATCGTTCCTATGAGGATCGCCATGGTCAGCGACCGCCGATACGCCCCTCGGCGGCGGCCGCCACGAACGCCGTGAAGGCGGCGGGGGTGGCGAGGAAGGCGGGGCCTTCGGGGCTCTTGGAGTCACGGACGGCGATGTGGGCGGTGAGGTCGGCGACCTCGATGCACTGACCGCCGGTGTCGCCGCTGTACGAGGACTTACGCCAGGCGGCGGTGCCGAGGGGGGCGCACTCGATGCAGTTGCCGCCGGTGTCCCCGCTGTACGAGGACTTACGCCACCGCGCGCCCGTCAGGTTCTGGTCGGTCCCCATACTGTTCCTCCATGACGCGGGCGATCAGTGCGGCCGAACCCTCGACCGAGAGTGCAGCGGCCTGCAGGTGATCGTAACGGAGCGAGCCTTCTCTGAACGCGGCTGGATTGGCGGTCATATGACCCTGCACGAAGTCCTCCGTATAGACGACGTCGGGGTCGCCCTCGAAGCGCAGGAGGTTGAACTCGCCCATGAACCCGGCATGCGCGCCGGCCTCGAATGGCAGGACCTGGATCTTCACCCATTCGTACTCCTGCATGCTTAGCAGGTGGGCGAGTTGGGCCCTCATCACCGCCTTACCGCCGATCTCCTGCCGGAGCACTGCCTCTGTCAGGACAACCCACATCAGAGGAGGTGTCTCCCCGCAAAGGATCCGCTGGCGCTCCATTCGGGCGGCGACCCTGCCATCGAGATCCCCGTCCGTCCTGACGCCGAGAACTGCGCGGGCGTACGCCTCCGTCTGGAGAAGCCCAACGACCAGTTGAGGCTGGAACGAGGAGATGTACGTCGCCCTCGCCTCCATCTCCGCATAAGGCTGAAACCACGTCGGCAGCTGGCTCTTCAGCACCAGGCCCACCAGCCGCGAGAACAGCCCGCCCGTCATCAACGCCGCGTCGAGTTGCTCCGAGAACCGTCTCGTCGGAACCTTCTTCGCGGTCTCGATCTGGCCCACGAGCGAGCCCGTGCAGTACAAGATCTTGCCGAGCTGCGACTGACTGAGCCCCGCCTCCTCTCTCAGGCGGCGGAGTTCGTATCCGTAGTAGTCCAGTGGCGAAGCACTCGGATCCAGGCTGCGGATGTTGACCACGGCGAGGTCACCCCCAAGCTGACGCGGTGAGGCGTTGTGTTCAGGCCGTAGCCGAGCGTAACGAAGGCCGCCCAGTCTGGTGCCATGAATCAGGCAACAGACCTCTACCCTGCGGCCCTTGCGACGAGCTACCGCATGCGGTTCACCGTCGGTGACCACTCCGCGGGTCACATGCGCCGCATCCTCCGCATGTTCCTCACGCGGTGGGAGCTCGACCGGCCGGCCGACGCCGCGGCCCTCGCGCTGACCGAGCTCGTCGCCAACGTCGTCCGGCACGTGCCCGGCCGGCGTTGCGCGGTGCTGATCCTGCGCGAGCCGTACGGCCTCCGGGTCGAGGTCGCCGACGGCGTGCCCGGGGCCGTGTACGCGAAGGCGGCCGGTCCGCTGGACGCGGGCGGGCGGGGGCTGGCCCTGGTGGAGGCCGTGACGGACCGGTGGGGGGTCGACGAGCGGGCCGACGGGAAGACCGTGTGGTTCGAGTGCGACGCGTAGGGCACGATGGGCGCCGTCAGTCGCGTACCCGCCAGTAGGAGTCACCATGTCCGAGCCCGCGCCCGAGATCCTCGCCGCCTTCGAGGCCGCCAAGGGCTTCATGCCCGTCGGGGAGGGGCTCGCCCTGTACGCGGCGGCCGCCGAGGCCGCGAAGCTCGGGCTGCCGCTGCTGGAGGTCGGCACGTACTGCGGGCGCTCCACGATCCTGCTGGCCGACGTGGCGCGGCGGGCGGGGACCGTCGCGGTGACCGTGGACCACCACCGGGGCAGCGAGGAGCAGCAGCCGGGGTGGGAGTACCACGACGAGACGGTGGTCGACCCCGAGGTGGGGCTCATGGACACCCTGCCGACGTTCCGGCGGACGCTGCGCAAGGCGGGTCTCGAGGAGCACGTGATCGCCGTCGTCGGGCGGTCGCCTCAGGTCGCGAAGGTGTGGGGCGGAGAGCTCGGGTTCGTGTTCGTCGACGGCGGGCACACCGACGAGCACGCCGTGAACGACTACGAGGGCTGGGCCCCTAAGGTCGCCCCCGGGGGTCTGCTCGTCATCCACGACGTCTTCCCGAACCCGGAGGACGGGGGCCAGGCTCCGTACCGGATCTATCTCCGGGCGCTGGAGTCGGGGGACTTCCAGGAGGTCTCGGTCACGGACTCGCTGCGGGTCCTGCGCCGCCGGGGCTGAGCCGGAAACGACCCGGCGGCCGCCCCTCCGCGGGGGCGGCCGCCGGTCGCGTCTCGTCGTGGTCCGGGCGCCGGGTCAGAACCCCGACGTCACGTACAGGCAGTTGGTGTAGCTGTAGCCCGGTTCGATCTTCGCCTTGCTCGACTTGGTGTCACCGGCCGTGGACGTACCGGTGGAGGCCCGCTTCTGGAGGAAGTGGTAGTCACCGGCCGGCAGCAACAGGGTCGCCTTCGGGTACTTCGAGGACGGTCCGGTGCAGGCCTTGATCTTCTTGCCCCCCGCGAAGATCGGGTTGGGGTACTTGGTGCAGGTCGCGCAGGCCTTGAGGGTGACCCGGCCGGTCGTCGGACCGGTGTAGAGCAGGTCGACCTCGCCGGGGCCGTCGTTGCTGACCACCATCACCATCCGCGAACCGCCGGGCGCGGCGGCCGGGGGCAGCTTCCCGCCCGCCGCCGGCTCCTCCTCGGCGATCTCGGCGGCGATGGCGATGGAACGGGCGTGCGCGGCCTGCGGGCTGCTCGGGTACTCCTTCGCGTAGGCGGTCATCGTGTCGAGGGCGGCCTTGAAGTCCTTGTCCTTGAACTGGTCGGTGCCGCAGGCGAAGTCGCCCTTCTGGAGCGCCGCTCCGGCCTGGTCGGCGGCGCCTTCGAGCGACGGGTCCGACATGCCGTCGAGGGAGGCGTCGATGACGCGCAGCTCCGCCGTGGTGTCACAGGGGTCGCCGCCCGCGAGGGCGTCCGTCCGGGTCTTGATCGAGGCCTCGAAGGCCGGCGCGACCTTGGGGGCGTACTCCGACTTCGGGAAGGTGTTGAGCAGTTCGTTGAAGCTCTCCCGGGGGTCCGGCTCGTAGGTCGCGTCGCCGATGCCCGCCGCCCCGCACTCGTAGAGGGAGTGGGCCAGCGGTTCGTCGGTCTTGGCGGGCCGGGTGCCCAGCAGGTCCTTGTCGACGGAGCCCTGGAGCCCCCGCAGGTAGCCGAGGCGCGGGACGGCGTCACAGTAGGACTTGGCGGCGTACGGGGCGGAGACCGTCGCGTAGAAGGTGTCGAGGCGCGCGGGGACGAGCTTCCCGGCCCGCGATCCGGCATGCCGGGTGCCGAGTTCCTCGTACGTGTCGAGGGCCTTGCCGAGGGTCGGCTCGGCCTTGTCGAAGGCGAGGCCGTCGGCCGACTTCACGAGCGCGTCGGCGGCGGCGAGGCGATCCAGGAGGGCCTGCTGCCTGGCCTCGTCGCGGGCCGCGCCGTAGGCGAGCGAGCCGCCCGCGGGCACGGCGAGCAGTACCAGGGCCAGCGGCAGCGCGAGCCGGCGGAAGGACGGGCCGATCCGGAGGGTCGCGCGCAGGCCGCGGCGGGCGCCGTCGGCGGCGGCGAGAAGGAGGAAGACGCCGTAGCCGACGAGGAGGCCGACGGGCACGCCGTCGACGTCGGCCGGGAGGGCGAGGAAGAGCAGGGCGGCGGTGGCGATCCAGCAGACCGCGGCGCCGATCCAGTGGCGCAGGAGGACGTACCCGAGGCCCAGGCAGGAGAGGTTGAGCAGGCCGATCAGGGCCGCCTGGGCGCCGTTGGCCTCGCCGGGCGGCTGCGCGGGCGGCGGCGGACCGTAGCCGGGCGGGCCGTACCCGGGCGGCGGGCCGTACCCGGGCGGGGCGGCGGGCGGCGGGGGCGTCCCGGCACCGGCCCAGCCGGGGGCGGTGGCGGGACCGGCGGCGGGCGCGGGGCCGGGCACCGCGCCGGATCCGGGACCGGGGCCGGCGGCCTCGGGGCCGGGCCGGGCCGCCGCGCTCGCGGGCGGCTCGGTCGGCGGCCCGAAGCCCGCGGGCCGCGCCTCCCAGGGCGCGGGGGCCACGGGCGCGGGCCCGGCGGGGGCGGGGGCCGCGGGTCCGGCCGGCGCGGGCGGTGCGCCGGGGGCCGCGGCGGGCCGGTCCGGGGCGGGCCGGTCCGCCGCCGCCGGCCGCAGCATCCGCGTCGACGAGTCGAGCGAGCCGTCCTGCCCGGCGCCGCCCTCCGGCCCCGACCCGCCGGGCGGGCCCGCCTGCTGTCCCTGCTTCGCCAGGTGCACCCGATCCGCCTGCTGCGAGACACCCGGTGTGTCGTCCCGCACAGGACGGTCGGACGGCTCCGGACGCGCGTCGTTCGGTTCTTCCCCCACCACGGTTCCCCCTCGTGGTCCATGCGCGGTGACACCCCACCGCCGCCTCTTGCACCTACCCTTCACGGTCCGCTCACACGCGTCCACCGTTCCGTGAAGCGGTGACCAAGCTGCGACGTACCCACTGCGGGTCTCCGCCCCGCGCAGGGCCTAGAGTCGCCGGGTGCCGTACGACCACCGGAAGACCCCCCACCGCCTCCGCACCCTGCTGCGCGGCCCCGCGCTCGTCCTCGCGGCCGCGGGCTGCTGCGCCGCGCTCGCCGGCTGCGGGGCCTCGCAGGCCTCCCCCTCGGACGGGAAGTCCACGCAGGGCGCGGAGGCCGCCCCCACTACCGCCACGCCCTCCGGCCGACCGGACGGCTCGGGCGCCCCCGCGGCCTCCCCCGGCGCCGCCGGGTCCTCCCTCGCCGGGCGGACCGTCGTCCTCGACCCGGGCCACAACCCGGGCAATTTCCGGCATTCCAAGGAGATCAACCAGAAGGTGAACATCGGCACGAACCGCAAGGAGTGCGACACCACCGGCACCTCCACGAACGCGGGATACACCGAGGCCGCCTTCACCCTCGACGTCACCCACCGGCTGCGGGACCTCCTCACGGCGCGCGGCGCCGAGGTGGTCCTCACCCATGACGCGGACCGCCCCTGGGGCCCGTGCGTCGACGAGCGGGCGCGGATCGGCAACGCGGCCCGCGCCGACGCCGTGGTCTCCGTCCACGCGGACGGCTCCGCCGTGGGCCACCGGGGCTTCCATGTGATCCTGCCCGCGCGCGTACGCGAGGGGGCGGCCGACACCGCGAAGATCGTCGGCCCCTCCCGTGAGCTCGGCGAGCGGATCGCCGACCGCTTCGCCCGCGCCACCGGAACGGCCCCCGCCAACTACCTCGGTTCCGGTACCGGGTTGGACGTCCGCGACGATCTCGGCGGACTCAATCTCTCAACCGTCCCCAAGGTCTTCGTGGAATGCGGCAATATGCGTGATCCCAAGGACGCGGCGCTGCTCACGTCGGCGGCCTGGCGGCAGAAGGCCGCCCAGGGCATGGCCGACGGCATCGCCACCTACCTCCGGGGGTAGAACCCGCGGGCGATAGATTCGCTCCGTACGATGGGGCAGCTCCGTGCCATCCCCCGTGCCATGACCTGAGCGCCACCCCGACGCGACGACCCGACGAAGGACTTCTCACGTGAATATCCGCTCCCTCACCCGAGGCGATGGCGTGCTGATCGGTGCAGCGGTGGTGCTGTTCATCGCCTCGTTCCTCGATTACTTCTCCTACAAGGGCCTCACGATCGACGCCCCGAACGCCTGGGACTCCCTGGGCAACGCCATCGGTGTCTACATGGTGGGCGTCATCGGTGCGGCCCTGGTCGTCCTGAACCGCGCGCTGCCCCAGCCCCGCAAGATCGTCGGACTGGACCTCGGCCAGTTCGGCGTCGCCGCGACGGTCGTCACCGCGTGGTCCCTCCTCTGGACCGTGCTCGACCTCGGTGAGGTCGAGGCGGGCGCGGGCCTGATCCTCGGCCTGATCGCCGCCCTGGTCCTGGCCGCCGCCGCCGTGGCCGCGCCCCTGGTCCCCGCCCTCAAGGCCCCGCTGATGAGCGCGCCGCGCCCGCAGACCCCGCAGCCGTACGGCATGCAGGCCGGCCAGCCCGGCCCGCAGGGCGTCCCCGGCGGCTACGGCTACCCGGGTGCGCAGCAGCCGCAGTACGGCGGTCCGCAGGACCCGTCGCAGGGTGCAGGGCACCCGTTCGGCGGGCAGGCCGCCGCCCCGCAGCCGCAGGCCTCGCAGCAGCCGGAGCCGCAGGCGGCGCAGGCGCCGGCCGGGGGCTTCGACCCGTTCTGGTTCGCCGTCCCGGTCGCCCGTCCGCTGTACGCGGAGGACGGCTCGCAGGCCCCGATCGCGGAGCTGGCCCCCGGCACCTGGTACCTGGCGGTCGAGCAGCGCGGCGCGGCCCTGGTGGCCCAGACGCAGGACGGCCGCCGCGGCGTCCTGCAGGACACCACGGGCATCCAGCGCGGCTGACCCGCGGAAGCACCACCACCGACGGCCCCCCGGCCCGGAATCCCTTCCGGGCGGGGGGCCGTTGGCGTACAGTCCCGACATCCGGCTGAACTGACGCACCGTCAGAAAGGGTGTGGGGCATGCGACTCGGACTCGCCCTCGGCTACTGGGGCCGCGGCCCCTCCCCCGACCGCCTCGACCTCGCGCGCGAGGCCGAGCGGCTGGGCTACGACTCGGTGTGGACGGCGGAGGCCTGGGGGTCCGACGCCTTCACCGCGCTGACCTGGATCGCCGCCCACACCAGCAGGATCAGGCTGGGCACCGCCGTCGCGCAGATGGCCGCCCGCGCCCCCACGACCACCGCGATGCACGCGCTCACCCTGGACCACCTCTCCGGCGGGCGGGTCATGCTCGGCCTCGGCCTGTCCGGACCGCAGGTCGTCGAGGGCTGGTACGGGCGCCCCTTCCCCCGCTCTCCACTGACCGCGACCCGCGAGTACGTGGACGTGGTCCGCCAGGTCCTGCGCCGCGAGGCCCCGGTCCGGCTCGACGGACGCCACCACTCCCACCCGTACACCGGCCCCGACGGCACCGGCCTCGGCAAGGCCCTCAAGCCGATCACCCACCCGCTCCGGCCCGACCTCCCGATCCTGCTGGGGGCCGAGGGCCCGAAGAACATCGCGCAGACGCTGACCATCGCCGACGGCTGGCTGCCCCTGTACTGGTCCCCCGAGCGCTGGGCCGAGGTGTACGCCCTGCCCGAGCGGCTCCCGGAGGGCTTCCTGGTCGCCCCGATGGTCCGCGCCGCGCTCTGCGACGACGTGGCGGCCGGGCTGCTTCCGGTCAAGGCGATGCTCGGCTTCTACATCGGCGGCATGGGACACGCGGCCCGCAACTTCCACGCCGACCTGATGGGCCGGATGGGGTACGAGAAGGAGGCGCGGCGCGTGCAGGAGCTGTTCGCCGCCGGGCGGCGCGAGGACGCGGTCCTGGCCGTCCCGGACGCCTTCGCCGACGAGATCTCCCTGGTCGGGCCGCGGAAGCGGATCGCCGCGCGGCTGGAGGCGTGGCGGCGGGGTCCGGTGACGGACCTCCTGGTCACCTCACCGGACCCCGCGACCCTGCGGCTCCTGGCCGAGCTCAACGCCTGAGGGGTGCGGCGGTCAGCCGCCGCTGAGCTGTGAGGCGCTGGGGACCTTGTCCACGACCTCGGCCCCGGCGCTCTTGCCCGCGTCCTTGACGCTGTTGATGATGTTCTCGAAGGCGCCGACGTCCGCGTCGCCGGCCTCGCCCTTGCGGAGCTTCGTACCGAGGTCCTTGAGCGAGTCGATGCCGGCCGTGAGCGGTGCGACCGCCTTCGACAGGAGCGGGTCGCCCTTGGCGTTGTTCGTCGCCGCCTTGAGCCGGTTGTACGTGAACGCGCCCGCGAGGCCCGCCTTCACCAGGGCCAGGGTCCGGCCGTCCGCGCCCTTCTTGAACTTGCCCGCGCGGTACGGCTTCACGATCCACTGGTAGGTCGCTCCCGCGGCCAGACCCGCGTTGGCCACGAACCGCGTCTTGGCCAGCCTCTGCTGCTCGAAGCTCGCCGAAGCCGTCGGGGTCGCCGCGCTGCTCGTGTTCTGCGTGTCGTCACCACCACACCCGGCCGTGGTCAGGAGCAGGGCGCAGGAGAGCAGCAGCGCCACGACGCCGCGGGAGACGGGACGCGAAAGGGAACGGGACACGGGTCTGGGCACGGCGGGACCTCCCTGGGGCTGGTGGCGCCAGCCTCACCCCGGCCCCCCGCGCCCGCCACCCGGGCGGCTCCGTCCGGGTGCGTGCGCTCAGGCCCCGCAGCAGTCCGGCTCCAGGCCGGCCGGGAGGCGTTCGCCGCCGAAGACGGCCACGGTGGCCTCCTCGCCGCCGAGGGCCGCCACCGCGAGCAGCAGGGAGCCGGCGGTCCAGGCGGTCTGCTCCTCGGGCCAGACGGCCTTGTCGTCCTCCGTGTCGCCCTCGAAGACGTATCCCGTCCAGTACATGCCGTTCTCCGCGCGCAGGTGCCGGATGTCCTGGAGGACGGTCAGGGCGCGGTCGGACTCGCCCATCGCCCAGAGGGCGAGGGCGAGTTCACAGCTCTCGCCGCCGGTCACCCAGGGGTTGGGGGTCACGCAGCGCACGCCGAGACCGGGCACGACGAAGGTGTCCCAGCCGGCGTCGATGCGGGCCTTGGCCTGGAGTCCGGTGAGCGCGCCGCCGAGGACCGGGTAGTACCAGTCCATCGAGTAGCGGGACTTGTCGAGGAAGCGCTCGGGGTGGCGGCGGATCGCGTGCCCCAGCGCACCGGCGGCCAGCTCCCAGTCGGGCTGGGGCTCCTCCCGGGTCTCGGCGATGGCGAGGGCGCACCGGAGCGCCTGGTGGATCGAGGAACTCCCGGTGAGGAGGGCGTCGGTCACCGGGGTGCCGTCCGCCTCGCGCTTCCAGCCGATCTGGCCGCCGGGCTGCTGGAGCCCGAGGACGAACTCGACGGCCGCGTAGACGGCGGGCCACATCCGGTCGAGGAAGGCGTCGTCACCGGTGGAGAGGTAGTGGTGCCAGACGCCGACGGCTATGTAGGCGACGAAGTTGGACTCCCGGCTGCGGTCGGTGACCCGGCCGGGCTCGCCGTCGTGGTAGGCGGCGTACCAGGAGCCGTCGGCGTTCTGGTGCCGGGCGAGCCACGCGTAGGCCCGGGCGGCGGCGGCGTGCTCGCCGGCCGCGTCCAGGGCCATGGCGGCCTCGGTGTGGTCCCACGGGTCGAGGTGGTGGCCCCGGAACCAGGGCAGGGCGCCGTCCTCGCGCTGCACGGCGAGTATCCCGGCGACGGTCTGGGCGGCCTGCTCGGCGGTCAGCACTCCCGGCAGGACGAGGTGCTCCGCGATCCGCTCGGGGGAGGTCACCGGGAGTCGACCTCGGGCTGGTGGGGCTTGGTCGCGTACGCCACGAAGCTCTTGCCGACCACCGGGTTGAGCAGCTGCTCGGCGACCCGGGTCAGGGCGGGCTTCTTCATGATGTCCCAGACCAGGAGCTTGTGGTAGGCGCGGACCGGCAGCGCCTTGTCGTTGTCGACGCCGAAGGCGCACTTCAGCCACCAGTACGGCGAGTGCAGGGCGTGCGCGTGGTGGGTGCCGTACGGCCGGAGCCCGGCCTGGCGGATCTTGCCGAGGAGCTCGTCGGCCTTGTAGATGCGGATGTGGCCGCCCTCGACCTCGTGGTACGCGTCGGAGAGCGTCCAGCAGACCTTCTCGGGGCCGTAGCGCGGGACGGTGACGGCGATCCGCCCGCCGGGCTTGAGGACGCGGACCATCTCGGCGAGGACGCCCTTGTCGTCGGGGATGTGCTCCATGACCTCGGAGATGATGACGACGTCGAAGGACTCGTCGGGGAACGGCAGGTTGAGCGCGTCCCCCTCCATCGCGGTGGCCGTGGCGCCCGCGGGGGCCTCGCCGGCCTCCTTCATGGCCGCGAACCACTTGGCGACCTCGCGGATCTCCTCGGCGTTCTGGTCGAGGGCCACCACCCGGGCGCCGCGCCGGTAGCACTCGAAGGCGTGCCGGCCGGCCCCGCAGCCCAGATCGAGCACACGGTCGCCGGGGGCGAGCGGGAAGCGGGTGAAGTCGACGGTCAGCACGAGGGCCTGCTTTCGCGGTGGAGGGAAGGTTGTGGGCAGGCGTTCCGCGGGGCGGAACGGGTGGGCACAACCGCCCCACCGGGCCGCGTCCGGCGAACGGCACGAGGTGTCACCGGGCGCCCCCGGGCGCCCCGGCGCCGCGGCGGGCGATCGCCTCGCGGTACAGCTCCGCGGTGCCCTGCGCCGCGCGGGACCAGGTGAAGCGGTCGAGGACCCGGGAGCGTCCGGCGGCGCCCAGCCGGGCGCGCAGCTCCGGATCGCCGAGGACCCGTCCGAGTGCCGCGGCCAGGGCGCCCGCGTCGCCCGGGGGCACCGCGAGGCAGGTCTCCCCGTCGGCTCCCGCGACCTCGGGGATGGCTCCGCCGGTGGTGGCGACGAGCGGGGTGCCGGTGGCCATGCCCTCGGCGGCGGGCAGCGAGAAGCCCTCGTAGAGGGAGGGGACGCAGGCGACCTGGGCGGAGCGGTAGAGGTCGACGAGCTCGGCGTCGCTGATGCCCTTGACGAACTCGACGGCCCCGGCGAGACCGTACCGCTCGATGGCGGCGGCGACCGGGCCGTCCTCGGCGCGCTTGCCGACGACGACGAGGTGGGCGTCCGGGTTCTCGGTGCGGAGCTTGGCGAGCGCCTCGACGAGGTGGACGAGGCCCTTGAGCGGGACGTCGGCGCTGGAGGTGGTGACGATCCGGCCGGGGACCTCGGCGACGGCCGGGTCGGGCGACCAGAGGTCGGTGTCGGCGCCGATGTGGACGACCCGGATGCGGTCCTCGCGCACCCCGAGGTGCTCGACGATCTCCTGCCGGGAGGTGCCGGAGACGGTGAGGACGGACGGCAGCCGGCGGGCGACGCGCTTCTGCATGCGGGTGAAGGCGTACCAGCGGCGGACGGAGGCGCGGCGCTTCCAGTCGGCGGCGGCGTCGAGTTCGAGCTGCCGGTCGACGGTGATGGGGTGGTGGATCGTGGTGACGAGCGGGGCGCCGATCGCCCGCGGTCCGCCGAGGAGCCCGTATCCGAGGGTCTGGTTGTCGTGGACGACGTCGAAGTCGCCGCGGCGGGCGGCGAGCATGCGCCGGGCCCGGAGGGAGAAGGTCAGCGGCTCGGGGAAGCCGCCGGTCCACATGGTGGCGACCTCGAGGCCGTCGATCCAGTCCCGGTACTCGTCCCGCTTGGGGGTGCGGAACGGGTCCGGCGAGCGGTAGAGGTCGAGGCTGGCGAGCTCGGTGAGGGTGGGACCGGCGGGGTCCGTGCCGTCGGCGATCGTGTCGAGGACGGGGTACGGCTGGGAGCCGATGACCTCGACGCGGTGGCCGAGCCGGGCGAGTTCGCGGGAGAGATGGCGGACGTAGACGCCCTGGCCGCCGCAGAAGGGATTGCCCTTGTACGTGAGGAGAGCGATTCGCAACGGTCCGTCACCGGCAGCCGTGACGCCCTGCCGGGGGCTTGCCTCTATGGCCTCAGCGGTCATGCGCGACCCCCTTCGAGCGTGGTTTCGCCGGAGCGTAACCGCTCGCGCTAATCTAGAACAAGTTACAGACTTGATCGTTCTTGATCTTCTGGCCTGATCTTCTTGATCCTTCAAGGAGGACAGAATCTACCGGCAGGTAGCTCTGTGGTGAGAGCCGGAACAGGTGATTCGCGCCACGGCCCGCGCACCGCCATACTGTCGCTCCCCACCGCACGGAACGGGACCTCATGACCGCAGACATCAGAGCGGACCACAGACCCGCGGCGCCGCCCCTCACGGAGCGCCAGGAGGCACGCCGCCGCCGCATCCTGAACGCCAGCGCCCAGCTCGCGGCGCGGGGCGGCTTCGACGCCGTGCAGATGCGGGAGGTCGCGGAGGCGGCCGGGGTGGCGCTGGGGACGCTGTACCGCTACTTCCCCTCCAAGATCCACCTGCTGGTCGCCACGATGCAGGACCAGCTCCAGCACCTGCACACGACCCTGCGCAAGCGACCTCCCGCGGCCTCCGATCCGGCGGAGCGGGTGGCGGAGACGCTGATGCGGGCCTTCCGCGCGCTCCAGCGCGAGCCGCAGCTCGCCGACGCGATGGTGCGGGCGCTGACCTTCGCGGACCGCGGGGTGAGCCCGGAGGTCGACACCGTCTCGCGGCTGACGACGGCGATCATCCTGGACGCGATGGGCACGGAGCACCCGACCCCGGAGCAGCTCTCGGTGGTCCGGGTGATCGAGCACACCTGGCACTCGGCCCTGATCACCTGGCTGTCGGGGCGCGCCTCGATCGCACAGGTGAAGATCGACATCGAGACGGTCTGCCGGCTGATCGACCTGACGGGCCCGGAGGCGGCGGCCCGCCGCTGACGCACGCGCCCCGGCGACCGAGGTGCCGGGGCGCGGGCGGGACCGGTGGATCAGGACGAGGGCGTGGCCTTGTTGGCTCCCGCGATCGCCGCCGCGCACTGCGGGCTGCCGTCGACGGCCACGAACATCACCAGCTTGAGCGGGCCGGCGGAGTGGTTGCTGGCCTGGAGCTGCCAGCTGCTCTTCTTGAGGGACTTGATGACGGAGCCGCTCTGCTCGGTCTTCCGCTCCTCGTTCCAGCCGCCCTCGGCCAGCGCCGCGACCGTGTCCGCGTAGGACTTCGCCGGGTCCTTGGCCTTCTCGGCGTCGGCCGTCCAGCTGACCATGCAGTCCTTGGCCTCGGCCGGGATCTGCTCGCCCGAGGCGTCCTGGGTGAAGCCGGCCGCGGTCGCCGCGTCCGTGAGCTCCTTGGTGACGGCGTCGCCGGTGAGCCGCTCGCCGTCCGAACCGCCGGAGCCGCCCGTCGAGGAGGAGCCGGCCGACGGGCCGGCCGAGGCCGAACCGCCCTTGTCCGCACCGCCCTCACTTCCGCAGCCGGCGACCAGCAGCACCACACCGGTGGCCGCGGCCACCCACGTCAGCTTGCGCACAACACTCCCGAAATCCGCACGTACGACGGCCTCTTGCCCCCGTTTTTCAGGGCACAGTTTTGCACGTGGGAACGGAATGCGTACGCAAGGACGCCGTTCCTCAGCCGTGTTCGGCGTCCTGCCCCAAGGTCGGGGTCCGCCGGCCGGCATGCCCGGCCGGGCCCGCCGGGACGGGCCCGGCGGGGCCGGGCGCCGCGGCCCGCTACTCCTCCGGCGGGAAGACCGGCTCCCCGCCGTCCGCCAGCGTGATCGTGATCGCCTCCACCGGGCACCCCTCGGCCGCCGCCAGCAGCCGCTCGCCCGCGTCCGCCTCCCCGTCGCGCGGGTGCGACTGGCGGGCGGTGTCGAGGCGGAAGCCGTCCGGGGCGTGGTTCACGCACATGCCGGAGCCGATGCAGACGCTCCGGTCGACCTCGACGTGCCAGCGGTCCCCCATCACGCGCCGCCCTCGTAGCCCGCCGGGAGGTGGATCATCTTGTGCTCCAGGTACTCCCCGAAGCCCTCGGGCCCGAACTCCCTCCCCAGCCCGGAGTTCTTGTAGCCGCCGAACGGGCCGAGCATGTCGAGGCTGAAGGTGTTGACGTTGAAGGTGCCGGTGCGCACGCCGCGGGCGAAGTCGACGCCGTGCTCCACGTCCCCGGTCCATACGCTGCCGCTGAGCCCGAAGTCGGAGTCGTTGGCGAGGCGCAGGGCCTCGGCCTCGTCCCCGTACGGCAGCAGGCAGATGACCGGGCCGAAGATCTCCTCGCGGGCGATCCGCATGGAGTTGTCCACACCGCCGAAGAGGGTCGGCTCGACGTACCAGCCCCGGTCGAGGCCGGCCGGGCGGCCGCCGCCCGCGAGGACCTTGGCGCCCTCCTCCTGGCCGATCCGGATGTAGTCGAGGGAGCGCTGCTGCTGCCGCCGGGCGACCAGCGGACCGACCTGGGTGGCCGGGTCGAGCGGGTCGCCGACGACCAGGGCGCCGGCCGCGGCGGCGAAGGCCTCGGCGGTCTCCTCGTACCGGGAGCGGGGGACGAGGATGCGGGTCTGGGCGACGCAGGCCTGGCCGTTGTTCATCCAGGCGGCCGGGACGATCCCGGCGACGGCGGTCGCGAGGTCGGCGTCGGGCAGGACCACGGCGGCGGACTTCCCGCCGAGTTCGAGCGTGACGCGGGTGAGGTTGCGGGAGGCCACCTCCATGACCCGCCGGCCGGCCGCGACGGAGCCGGTGAAGGAGACCTTGTCGACGCCGGGGTGGCCCACCAGGTACTCGCCGACCTCCCGGTCGGCCGGCAGGATGCTGAGCACGCCCTCGGGCAGCCCGGCCTCGGCGGCGATGTCGGCGAGGATGTACGAGTCGAGGGGCGACTCCGGCGAGGGTTTGAGGACCACCGCGCAGCCGGCCAGCAGCGCGGGCCCGAGCTTGGCCGCCGCGGTGAACTGCGGCACGTTCCACGGGATCACGGCCGCGACCACGCCCACCGGCTCGCGGCGGACGAGCAGCGGGCCGAGGACGCCGCCGCGCCGCTCCTCGTACGTGAAGTCCCGGGCGACGGTGATCGCCGCGTCCCAGACCATCATCGCGCCGAGGGCCTGGGCGAGCACGGACCAGGAGTACGGGGAGCCGTTCTGGGCGCTGATGGAGCGGGCGATCTCCTCGTGGCGCACCGCGATCGCGTCCTTGATGCGGCTGACGACGGCGATCCGCTCCTCCAGCGTCGCCCGGGGCCAGGGTCCTTCGTCGAAGGCCCTGCGGGCGGCCGCCACGGCCCGGTCGACGTCGGCGGTGGAGGCGTGCGGGACGCGGCCGATGACCTCCTCGGTGTGCGGGGAGACGACCTCGATGACGTCCTCGCCGAGCGGGTCGGCCAACTCCCCGCCGATGAACAGCTTTCCGTGCTCCACAAGCTCGGTCATGACCGCCGCCTCCATGAGGGGATGGATTCCCTGACGTGCCTGACGTTCCCTGGCGTTCCCCGACGCACCTGACGATGCCTCAGATCAGAACTGATACCAGTTCTAGTTATCGGGAGCAATGCTCCGGACCGAGCCCGCCCCGCGCGCTCCCCCGGTCCGCACCGACCCGGCCGCGCCCCCGCACCCCCGTCCGTCCGGCCATGGCCGAAGCCCTGTCCCCGCGAAGGTCAGCTGACGTATCGTCAGTTGGCGTCCGGCCGAACTTCCGCCCCGCACCGCGGTGGAGAGACGAGGATCCATGCCCGCTCGACAGGGACCCGCCCCGCAGGCGACCGCGCACGGCGGAGGCGTCTGGTCGCTCCGGGTGCCCATCCCGGACAACCCGCTCGGCCACACCCTGGTCCACGTCCTCGACACCGACCGCGGCCCGGTGCTCGTCGACACCGGCTGGGACGACCCGGCCTCCTGGACCGAGCTCACCGCGGGACTCGCCGCGCTGCGGATCGACGTCGCCGACATCCACGGCGTCGTCATCACCCACCACCACCCCGACCACCACGGCCTCTCCGGCAAGGTCCGCGAGGCCTCCGGCGCCTGGATCGCGATGCACGCCGCCGACACCGCCGTCGTACGGCGCACCCGCGACGCCGAACCGGGCACCTGGCTCGACTACCTCGCCCGCAAGCTCGCCGCCGTCGGCGCCCCCGAGGACCACCTCGCCCCGCTGCGGGCCGCCCGCGCCTCCGGCCGGATGCGCACCCTGCCCGGCCTGGGCTCCGCCCTCCCCGACCGGGAGATCGTCCCCGGCGAGCTCCTCGACCTCGCCGGACGGCGGCTGCGGGCCGTCTGGACCCCCGGCCACACCCCCGGCCACGTCTGCCTCCACCTGGAGGAGGAGCACCCCTCCCGGCTCCCCGGCCACGGCCGGCTCTTCTCCGGCGACCACCTGCTGCCGGGGATCACCCCCCACATCGGGCTCTACGAGGACCCCGACGACGACGCCGCCACCGCCGACCCCCTGGGCGACTACCTCGACTCCCTCGAACGCATCGGCCGCCTCGGCGTCGCCGAGGTCCTCCCCGCCCACCAGCACCCCTTCACCGACGCCGCCGGCCGGGTCCGCGAGCTCCTCGACCACCACGAGGAACGGCTCACCGGGCTCCTCGGTCTGCTCGCCACCCCGCTCACCCCGTGGCAGCTCGCCGAGCGGATGGAGTGGAACCGCCCCTGGGACCAGATCCCCTACGGCTCCCGCAACATCGCCGTCAGCGAGGCCGAGGCGCATCTGCGCCGCCTGGTGAAACTGGGGCGCGCCGAAGCGGTGCCGGGCTCGGAGCCGGTGCGCTACATCGCGGTGTGAGGCGCCTCGCACCCGCCGGGCCGCGGGCCTACGGGCCGGTAGAGTGGCCCGGTCGTCATCACGCCCGTACGGGGGGAAGCCGGTGCGAATCCGGCGCTGACCCTTCCCCGAGCTCTCGGCTCCGCTCGAGCAGGGGAGACCCCATCCGTACACGGCCCCTCCCAGGGGAGCCGTGAGTCGGAATGCCCCGTCCGGGCGTGACCGCCGGCACCGTCGAGGAATACGGAGCCGGAGCCTGGTGCCCCTGAGGCGTGCCGGTGCCCGGCCGCAGGAGAGGGCCCCATGAACACCGTCCGCCGCGGCGCCACCGCGCTCGCCGCCGCCACCGTCCTGCTCTGCACCGGAGCGGCCGGGGTGGCGGGAGCAGCCACCGCCGCGCCCTCCCCCACCCCCTCTCCCGCCGCGGTCCCCGACGGTCTGTACGGCACGAAGGACCCGACGTACGACGGGGTGTGGCGGCAGTCGCTCGCCTTCCTCGCCCAGCGCGCCACCGGCTTCCAGCCCTCCGACGAGGCCGTGCAGTGGCTGCTCGGCCAGCAGTGCGCCGACGGCTCGTTCAGCTCCTTCCGCGCGGACGCCGCCGCGCCCTGCGACGCGAAGACCATGCGGGACAGCAACGCGACCGCCCTCGCCGTGCAGGGCCTGCGCGCGGTCCGCAAGCAGTCCGCCTCCCCCGAGACCGTCGACAAGGCCGTCAAGGCGGGCTCCGACTGGCTGCGCACCGTGCAGAACAAGGACGGCGGCTGGGGCTACAGCCCCGGCGGCCCCAGTGACGCCAACTCCACCTCGGTCGTCGTCGGCGCGCTCGCCGCCACGGGCGTGCGGCCGGGCTCCTTCACCTCCGCCGAGGGCCGCACGCCCTACGACGCGCTGCTCACCTTCGCGCTGCCCTGCTCGGACAAGGAGGGCCCGGGCGCCTTCGCGTACCAGCCCGACAAGGCCGGGAAGCTGCTCGCGAACGCCGACGCCACCGCCGCGGCCACCCTCGCGGGGCTCGGCAAGAGCGTCGTCGCCACCAAGGCCTCGCCCGAGCAGCCGCCGGTCTGCAACGACCTGTCGAAGCCGACGGTCGAGCGGGCCGCGCTCAACGGCGCCTCCTACCTGGCGAAGACGCTCGGGAAGACCGGCCACCTGAACCTGCCGCCGATGCCGGGCGCCGCCGACACCGCCGAGCAGCCGGACGTCGGCAACACCGCCGACGCCGTCGTCGCGCTCGCCGCCTCGGGCGCCTCGCAGGAGGCGAAGCCCGCCCTGGAGTGGCTGGAGAAGAACTCCGCCGCCTGGGCGAAGGAGGGCGGCCCCGCCGCGTACGCGCAGCTGATCCTGGCCGCGCGGGCCATGGAGACGGACCCGCGCGAGTTCGGTTCGGCGGACCTGGTGGAGCAGCTGAACGCCACCGGCCCGGCGCCCAAGACCCCCGACACCTCGGCCTCCTCCACGAGCGACGACGAGGGCGGCTTCGACATCTGGTGGATCATCGGCATCGGCACGGTCGTCGGCGTCGGCATCGGCTTCCTCGTGAGCGGCCGCAGGAAGTGACCGGCGCGCGAGGGGACGGCGCGCGAGGGCCCGCCGCCCGGGGCCGCGGAGGCCGTGCCGCGGGAGCCGCCGCCGGGGCCCTGCTGGCGCTCTCCGCGGTCGTCGCCGCGGCGGCCCCGGCCCAGGCGGCCGGCTACCGCTACTGGTCGTTCTGGGAGAGCGGCGGCGGGTCGTCCTGGTCGTACGCCACGCAGGGTCCGGCGACCGCCCGCCCCGCCGACGGCGACGCCGTCGGCTTCCGCTTCGCGCTCAGCGGCGGCACCGACGACACCTCGCGGCCGTCCGCCGCCCCCGACTTCGCGAAGATCTGCGGGGACGTGGCGGAGAAGGACGGCACCAAGCGGGTCGCGGTGGTCGTCGACTTCGGCGGCCCGGCGGACGCCCCGCCCGGCGAGGCCCCGCCGGCGCGGCCGGTCGAGACCGGCTGCGCGCAGGTCGGGGCCGACGCGACGGCCGCGGAGGCCCTCGCCGAGGTGGCGAAGCCGCTGCGGTACGACGGCGCGGCGATGCTGTGCGGGATCGCCGGCTACCCGGCGCGCGGCTGCGGCGAACCGGTCGCGGAGAGCGGCGGCACCGACGGGACCGCGAAGACCCCGGCGCCGAGCGCGTCGGCGGCGGCCGACGGCGAGGGGGGCGGCCCGTCCTTCGGCGTGCTCGCCGGCGGAGCGGCCGTGCTGGTCCTGGGCGGCGCCGCGGTCTGGAAGGCCCGCCGGCGCGGATGAGCCGCGCCGCGAGCCCGGCCTGACCGCCGTGACGTCCCCCGCTCCCCGGACGAAGACGAGCCCCGTATGAAGGTGAGTACCGCCCTCCGCGCCCCGGAGGCGACCCGGTCCAACGCCCTGCACGCCGGTGCGTGGTGGGTGTGGGCGCTCGGCCTGGCCGTCGCCGCCTCCCGCACGACGAACCCGCTGCTGCTCGGCATGCTCGTGGGCGTCGCGGGCTATGTGGTGGCGGCCCGGCGCACGGACGCGCCCTGGGCCCGCTCGTACGGCGCGTTCGTCAAGCTCGGCCTGTTCGTGGTGTTCCTGCGGGTCGTGTTCTCGCTGCTGCTCGGCTCCCCGATCCCGGGCACCCACCTGCTGTTCACCCTGCCCGAGGTGCCGCTGCCCGACTGGGCGCAGGGGGTGCGGATCGGGGGGCGGGTCACGGCCGAGCAGCTGGTGTTCGCGCTGTACGACGGCGCCAAGCTGGCGACCCTGCTGATCTGCGTGGGCGCGGCGAACTCGCTGGCCAACCCGGCGCGGCTGCTGAAGTCGCTGCCGGGCGCGCTGTACGAGGCCGGGGTCGCCGTGGTCGTGGCGATGACGTTCGCGCCGAACATGGTCGCGGACGTGGTCCGGCTGCGGACCGCCCGGCGGCTGCGCGGCCGTCCCACGGGCGGGGTGCGGGCGGTCCTGCAGATCGGCCTGCCGGTCCTGGAGGGGGCCCTCGAGCGGTCGATCGCGGTCGCGGCGTCGATGGACGCCCGCGGGTACGGGCGCACGGCCCACGTCCCCGCCTCGGTGCGCCGGACCACGAACGCCCTGACGCTGGGCGGGCTGCTCGGGATCTGCGCCGGGTCGTACGGGCTCCTCGCGGCGGAGGGCGCCGGGTACGGGCTGCCGCTGCTGGGGGTGGGGCTGCTCGCGGCCATGGCGGGGCTGCGGCTCGGCGGCCTGCGGACGGTCCGCACCCGGTACCGGCCGGACCGCTGGGGCGTACGGGCCTGGCTGGTCGCGGGCTCCGGGGTGGCGGTCGCGGTCCTGATGATCTGGGCGAACGCGTACGCGCCGGAGGCGCTGCACCCGGGAGTGGTGCCGCTGGAGGCGCCGGAGCTGCCGCTCTGGCCGGCGCTGTCGGTCCTGGTGGGTCTGCTGCCGGCGTTCACGGCCCCCGTACCCGCTCCCCTCCGGGGGCCCGCGGCCGATCCCGGTCCCGGGACGGCGTCCGCTGCGAAGGAGAAGGCGTGATCCGCTTCGAGAACGTCTCGGTGACCTACGAGGGCGCCGAGCCGACCCTGCGGGATCTGAGCCTGACCGTCCCCGAGGGGGAGCTGGTCCTGCTCGTCGGCCCCTCGGGCGTCGGCAAGTCGACCCTCCTCGGCGCGGTCTCCGGCCTCGTCCCGCACTTCACGGGCGGCACGCTGACCGGCCGCGTCACGGTCGACGGCCGCGACACCCGGACCCATCCGCCGCGCGAGCTGGCGGACGTGGTGGGGACGGTCGGCCAGGACCCGTCGGCGCACTTCGTCACCGACACGGTCGAGGACGAGCTGGCCTACGGCATGGAGTCCCTGGGCCTCGCCCCGGGCGTCATGCGCCGCCGGGTCGAGGAGACCCTGGACCTGCTGGGCCTCGCGGAGCTCCGCGACCGCCCGATCGCCACGCTCTCCGGCGGGCAGCGCCAGCGGGTCGCGATCGGCTCGGTCCTGACCCCGCACCCGAAGGTGCTGGTCCTGGACGAGCCGACCTCGGCCCTCGACCCGTCGGCGGCCGAGGACGTCCTGGCGGTGCTCCAGCGGCTGGTGCACGACCTGGGCACCACCGTGCTGCTCGCGGAGCACCGGCTGGAGCGGGTGGTGCAGTACGCGGACCGGGTGCTGATGCTCCCGGAGGGCGTGCTGGGCTCCCCCGCCGAGATCATGGCCCTCTCGCCGGTGCACCCGCCGGTGGTGGGGCTGGGCCGGCTGGCCGGGTGGGAGCCGCTGCCGCTCTCGGTGCGGGACGCGCGCCGGCGGGCCGGAGGCCTGAAGGAGCGGCTGGCGGGACGGGTCCCCGAGGGGGCCGCGCCGGCCCCCGCTCCGCCCGTCGACGGCGGACCGCGCCCCCGGCCCTCCGGCGGCGGGAAGGAGTGGGGCGGCCTGCCGTTCCTGCGCCGCCGCCCCCGGCCCGCGGCCGCCCCGGCCGCGTCCCCCCTCGTGCTGACCGAGCGCCTCGGTGTGCGGCGGGGCCGCGTGGAGGCCCTGCGCGCCGTGGACCTGCGGGTCCGGGCCGGCGAGACCATCGCCCTGATGGGGCGGAACGGCGCCGGGAAGTCCACGCTCCTCTCCACCCTCGTCGGCATGATCGCCCCGACCTCCGGCTCCGTCCTGGTCGGGGGCCGCACCCCGCACGGCACCAGCCCGCGCGAGCTGATCCGGCAGGTCGGCCTGGTGCCGCAGGAGCCGCGCGACCTGCTGTACGCGGACACGGTCGGCGCGGAGTGCGCGGCGGCCGACGGGGACGCGGGCGCGGCGCCCGGGACCTGCCGGGCCCTGGTGTCCGAGCTGCTGCCGGGCGTCGCGGACGACACCCATCCGCGGGACCTGTCGGAGGGGCAGCGGCTGGCCCTGGCGCTCGCCGTGGTGCTGACCGGCCGGCCTCCCCTGCTTCTCCTGGACGAGCCGACCCGCGGCCTGGACTACGCGGCGAAGGCCCGGCTGGTGACCCACCTCCGGGCGCTCGCCGCCGACGGACACGCGATCGTCCTGGCGACGCACGACGTGGAGCTGGCGGCCGAGCTGGCGCACCGGGTGGTGATCATCGCCGACGGCGAGGTGGTGGCGGACGGGCCGACGGCCGAGGTGGTCGTCTCCTCCCCCGCGTTCTCGCCGCAGGTGGCGAAGATCCTGGCGCCGCAGCCGTGGCTCACGGTCGAGCAGGTGGAGGGGGCGCTGCTGTGAGCACCCGCCCCGCCCGCCCCGCCCGCCCGCCCCGGCCCGCCCGCCCGGTCCGGCTGGGGCCCCGCTCCGTCACGGCGCTGGCCCTCGTCTCGCTCGTCGGGCTGTTCGCCTTCTGCTGGCCCCTCTTCGCGGACGCCGGTTCCGCCGTGACCTCGCACGCCGGGGACGCGCCCTGGCTGTTCGCGGCCCTGCTGCCGCTCCTGGTCGCGGTGGTCGTGGCGACGATCGCGGACTGCGGCATGGATGCGAAGGCGGTGGCGATGCTGGGCGTGCTGGCCGCCGTCGGCGCCGCCCTGCGGCCGCTGGGCGCGGGCACGGCCGGCCTGGAGCCGATGTTCTTCCTGATGGTGCTCAGCGGCCGGGTCCTCGGGCCGGGCTTCGGGTTCGTCCTCGGGGCGGTGACGATGTTCGCGTCGGCGCTGCTCACCGGGGGTGTGGGGCCGTGGATGCCGTTCCAGATGCTGTCGATGGGCTGGTTCACCATGGGCGCCGGGCTCCTCCCGGGGCCGTGGCTGCGGGGCCGGGGCGAGCTGCTGATGCTGTCCGCGTACGGGTTCGTGGCGGCCTTCGCGTACGGCACGATCATGAATCTGCAGGGCTGGGTGCTGCTCCAGGGCCTGAGCAGCGGCATCTCCTTCCAGCCGGGCGCGCCGCTGCACGAGAACCTGGTCCGCTTCCTGGCCTATGTCACCGCGACCTCCCTGGGCTGGGACCTGGGGCGGGCCGTCCTCACCGTGGTCCTCACCCTCACCGTCGGCGGCACGCTCCTGAAGGCGCTCCGCCGGGCCACGCGGCGGGCGAACTTCGAGGCCCAGGTCACATTCGAGGGCCCCGGGAGGTCCTCCCCGGGTGAGCCGCCCCACAGGACCTACGTCACGTACGACGCGGAATAGTAGTCGGGCGGTATCGGAGCAAACCGCCCACTACCGGGCATGACCTGCGGAAACATCCCGTACTCCCTCCGCGGGACCTCCTGCCCGGGTCCGAACCTTCCTCGTACAGGGGGTCGTTGCATCGGCGTTCCGGCCCTGCTTGTCTGGTGGACGTCGCCAGGCAGCCGGTGCTCACCGCAGCGCCTCGGACGGCCGGTTCCCCCCAGTTCCCGGGTTCCCCGGGCTCTGGTTCCGGCTTGCCGAAATCGCCTGACGCCGTCCTGGTCCCCGAAGTTAGGTAGAGATCTTGATCCGCTCGATCACCACCCGTGTCGCCGCCCGCAAGAAGACCCTCGCCGCCTCCGCGGCCGTGCTGCTGAGCGCGTCGGGTGCGGTCCTCGGCACGACGGGCGCGGCCTCCGCCGCCAGCCCGCAGGACATCGCCCGGCAGATCGTCCCCGCCTCGCAGTACGCCTCCTTCAGCAAGATCGTCTCGCACGAGTCCGGCTGGAACCACAAGGCCACCAACTCCGCCAGCGGCGCCTACGGCCTCGTCCAGGCCCTCCCGGCCTCGAAGATGTCCTCGGCCGGCTCCGACTGGAAGACGAACCCCGCCACCCAGATCAAGTGGGGTCTCAACTACATGAACGAGCGCTACGGCTCCCCGAACGCCGCCTGGTCGTTCTGGCAGACCCACGGCTGGTACTGAGTCACCCGCCGCACCGCGCTCACCCGCAAGGCCCCGCCTCCCGTCAGGGAGGGCGGGGCCTGCGGCGTCTCCGGACGCTTCCGCGCTCTCCCGGGACGCTAGAGCCGCTGGATGATCGTCCCGGTCGCCACGGCCCCGCCGGCACACATCGTGACCAGGGCGAACTCCTTGTCGGTGCGTTCCAGCTCGTGCAGGGCCGTGGTGATCAGCCGGGCGCCGGTGGCCCCGACGGGGTGGCCGAGGGCGATGGCACCGCCGTTGACGTTCACCTTCTCCAGATCCTGGTCGAAAACCTGGGCCCAGCTCAGGACGACCGACGCGAAGGCCTCGTTGATCTCGACGAGGTCGATGTCCCGGAGCGACATCCCGGCCTTCCCGAGGACGGCGCGGGTGGCGTCGATCGGTCCGTCGAGGTGGAAGTGCGGGTCCGCGCCGACCAGGGCCTGGGCGACGATCCGGGCGCGGGGCCTGAGCTTGAGGGCGCGGGCCATGCGCTTGGAGGCCCACAGGATCGCGGCGGCGCCGTCGGAGATCTGGGAGGAGTTCCCGGCGGTGTGGACGGCCGTCGGCATGACCGGCTTGAGGCGGGCGAGGCCCTCCATGGTGGTGTCCCGCAGGCCCTCGTCCCGGTCGACGAGCCGCCACATGCCCTGCCCGGCCGCCTGCTCCTCCTCCGTGGTGGGGACCTGGACGGCGAAGGTCTCGCGCTTGAAGCGCTCCTCGGACCAGGCCCGCGCGGCGCGCTCCTGGGAGAGCAGGCCGAGGGAGTCGACGCGCTCGCGGCCGAGGCCGCGGTGGCGGGCGATGCGCTCGGCGGCCTCGAACTGGTTGGGGAGGTCGACGTTCCACTCGTCGGGGAAGGGCTTGCCGGGCCCGTGCTTGGATCCGGAGCCGAGCGGAACGCGGGACATGGCCTCGACTCCGCAGCTGATCCCGATGTCGATGACGCCGGCCGCGACCATGTTGGCGACCATGTGGCTCGCCTGCTGCGAGGAGCCGCACTGGCAGTCGACCGTGGTCGCCGCCGTCTCGTAGGGGAGGCCCATGGTGAGCCAGGCCGTGCGGGCGGGGTTCATGGACTGCTCGCCGGCGTGCGTGACGGTGCCGCCGACGATCTGCTCGACGCAGTCGGCGTGGATGCCGGTGCGCCCGAGGAGTTCCCGGTAGGTCTCGCCCAGGAGGTAGGCGGGATGGAGGTTGGCGAGCGCGCCTCCGCGCTTGCCGATGGGGGTGCGTACGGCTTCGACGATGACGGGTTCCGCGGCCATGAGCTCGTCCTCTCCTCGACCGGACGGGGCGTCCCGGCATCCCGTCGGTCGGCGTCACGGGGGAACTAGTACGCGTTCTAGTTCTGAGTGCAGTCTTATGACTGCTACCGCGGGTACGCAAGGGTCCGGGAGGCAACACTTCCCGTTCCAGGCCTTGCTACTTGTAGAACTCGTTACTAACTTTCCCGGCAACTTCTGATGGTCCATCAGATATGGAGAGTGTTGCCGATGGCCGCCTGCCCCCACCTCCCCGACGGGCGTCTTCCCGAGGGGTTCGACGCCACCGACCCCGACCTGCTCCGCGACCGCGTCCCGTTCCCGGAGTTCGCCCGGCTGCGGCGGACGGCGCCCGTGTGGTGGTGCGCCCAGCAGCCCGGCGTCACGGGCTTCGCGGACGGCGGGTACTGGGCCGTCACGCGCCACGCCGACGTCAAGTACGTCTCCACGCACCCCGAGCTGTTCTCCTCGAACGAGAACACGGCCGTCATCCGCTTCAACGAGCACATCTCCCGGGACCAGATCGAGGTACAGAAGCTGATCATGCTCAACATGGACCCGCCCGAGCACACCCGGGTCCGCCAGATCGTCCAGCGCGGCTTCACCCCCCGGGCCGTCCGGAGTCTGGAGACCGCGCTGCGCGACCGGGCGCACGCCATCGTCGCCGAGGCCCGCGACGGCGCGGACCCCGACGGCACCTTCGACTTCGTCACCCGGGTCGCCGTCGAACTCCCCCTCCAGGCCATCGCCGAACTCATCGGAGTCCCCCAGGAGGACCGTTCCCGCATCTTCGACTGGTCGAACAAGATGGTCGCGTACGACGACCCGGAATACGCCATCACCGAGGAGATCGGCGCCGAGGCGGCGATGGAGCTCATCGGCTACGCGATGAACATGGCCGCCGCGCGCAAACAGTGCCCGGCCGCCGACATCGTCAGCCGGCTCGTCGCCGCCGAGGGCGAGGGGAACCTCTCCTCCGACGAGTTCGGCTTCTTCGTGCTGCTGCTCGCCGTCGCCGGGAACGAGACCACCCGCAACGCCATCAGCCACGGCATGCACGCCTTCCTCACCCACCCGGACCAGTGGGAACTCTTCAAGCGGGAACGGCCGGCGACCGCCGCCGAGGAGATCGTGCGCTGGGCGACCCCCGTCGTCTCCTTCCAGCGGACCGCGACCCAGGACACCGAACTCGGCGGCCAGAAGATCGCCAAGGGCGACCGTGTCGGCCTCTTCTACTCCTCCGCCAACAACGACCCCGAGGTCTTCACCGCACCCGAGCGCTTCGACATCACCCGCGACCCGAACCCCCACCTCGGCTTCGGCGGCGGCGGACCCCACTTCTGCCTGGGCAAGTCCCTCGCCATCAAGGAGATCGAGCTGATCTTCCACGCGATCGCGGACGCCCTGCCCGACCTGACCCTCGTCGGCGAACCGCGCCGGCTGCGGGCCGCCTGGCTGAACGGCGTGAAGGAACTCAGGGTCCGCGCCGGGGCCTGAACGAGCGGAGGGACGGGCCGGGGCCTGAACGAGCGGAGGGACGGGCCGGCCGCCGGGGAACCGGAACCTCCGCCGGCACGTCCCACCCCGCATGCGGGGGACACACAGAATCCTGACCACCATCGTCGCGCTGCTCGCGCTCCAGCTCGGCTCGCTCGTCGCACCGGCGTACGCCTGCGGCTGCGGCGCCATGATCCCCACCGCGGACCAGCGCATCGGCGTCGACCGCGAGGAGTCGGCCGTCCACTGGGACGGCCGCACCGAGACCGTCGTCATGCGCTTCAACGTCCACGGCAACGCCTCCCAGGCCGCCTGGATCATGCCCGTACCGCGGCGCGCCGACGTCACCCTCGGCGAACCGGAGCTCTTCGACGCGCTCGACCGGCTCGCCGCCCCCGAACAGCGCGACCGCACGTACTTCTGGCCGCGCACCGGCGACTGGCCGTTCGACACCGGCCACGGCGACGGCTCCGCCGCCGGCGCCCCGCCGCCCGGCGCGAGCGGGGTCGGCGTCGTCGGACGCGAACGCCTCGGCCCCTTCGACGTCGCCCGGCTGACGGCGACCGACCCGAAGGCCCTCGGCACCTGGCTGCGCACCCACGGCTTCGCGCTCCCCGAGCGGCTGACCGACGCGCTCCAGCCCTACGTGGAGCGGAGGTGGGAGTACGTCGCCGTCCGCCTCGCCCCCGAGGAGGAGAACACCGTCCTCCGGGGCGAGCTGACCCCGCTCCGCATCACCTTCAGCTCCACCGAACTCGTCTACCCCATGCGGCTCTCACGCCTCGCCAGGAGCTCCCAGAGCCTCGGCCTCTCCATCCTCTCCGAGCACCGGATGGAGCCCCGCTCCGCCATCGGCGGGGACGCCCCCGAGGTGACGTTCGCCGGCCGGATCGAGAGGCCCGACGGCGCCGTCGCCCGGCTGGCCGGGGACCGGCCGGTCCACCTCACCGTCCTGGAGCAGGAGTTCCCGCACCCGGAGCGGATCGACGACGACCACCACCTGCGCGCCGTCGCCGACACCCCGTACCGGCGGGTCGAGTACACCGACCGGCTGCTCACCGTCGCCGGCGGAATCCCCGTGTGGCTGCTGACCGTCGGCGGCGGCCTGCTCCTCGCGGCGCTCCTGGCCGCACGGGTCGCACGGCGCCGCCCGGCATCCGGGACCGGTGTACGTTCGGCGGCATGACGAACCCTCAGTGGAACGAAGTCGACGCCTACTTCACCGATACCATCGCCCCCGCCGACGAGGCGCTGACCGCCGCGCTCGACGCCTCCGCGGCGGCCGGACTCCCCGAGATCGCCGTCGCCCCCAACCAGGGCAAGCTGCTCCAGCTGCTCGCCCGGATGCAGGGCGCCCGGAACATCCTGGAGATCGGCACCCTCGGCGGCTACAGCACGATCTGGCTGGCCCGCGCCCTGCCCGCCGACGGCCGGCTCATCACCCTGGAGTACGACCCGGCGCACGCGGACGTCGCCCGCGCCAACATCGCCCACGCCGGCCTGGACAAGCTCGTCGAGGTCCGGACCGGCGCCGCCCTGGACAGCCTGCCCGTCCTGGAGGCGGAGGGCGCGGGCCCGTTCGACCTGGTCTTCATCGACGCCGACAAGGTCAACAACCCGCGCTACGTGGAGTGGGCCCTCCGGCTCTCCCGCCCGGGCACGGTGATCGTCGTCGACAACGTGGTGCGCGGCGGCAGGATCACGACGCCGGACCCGGACGACCCGGCGATCACCGGCACCCGCGCACTCTTCGAGCTCGTCGCCGCCGAACCCCGCCTGGACGCGACGGCCGTCCAGACCGTCGGCACCAAGGGCCACGACGGCCTGCTGCTCGCCCGCGTCGTGAGCTGACGTCCCGCAGCGCCCGCGTACCCGGCCTCCGAGGACGGGGGGCGGCGCGGCCGGTGCCCCGTCCTCACATCGCCTCGACCGGCGGATGTACGAGACTGCACGTATGCGATCAAGGCTCGGCACAGCGCCCGGCCCGTGCTTCCCGAGAGGTGTCAAGTGCCCAGTGTGGTGAAGATCAACGTCCTGACCGTGCCGGCCGAGCAGCGTGAGGTCCTGGAGAAGCGGTTCGCCTCGCGGGCCGGGGCCGTCGAGGGGTCCGACGGATTCGAGTGGTTCGAGCTGCTGCGTCCGGTGGAGGGCACCGACCAGTACCTCGTGTACACGCGCTGGCGCAGCGAGGAGGACTTCCAGGCCTGGATGAACGGCTCCATGAAGGCCGCGCACGGGGGCGGCGCGGACGGTTCCGAGGACGGCGAGCGGCCGAGGCCCGCCGCCTCCGGATCCACCCTCTGGTCCTTCGAGGTCGTCCAGCAGGCGTCCCCGCGGGCCTGACCCCCGCCGCCCGGAAAACCGGGCGCGCCCCGGGCCGTGCGCGCCGCACAATGGCGCGCATGACCTGGACCTTCTCCCCCGAACACGTCGACACCCCGGACGCCGCCGCGCTGCGCCGCGACTACCTGGACGACGTGGCGAGCCGCTACTGGAAGCGCCCCGTGACGCGGGAGGAGCTCGACGAGGGCCTCACCGGCGACGGCGCCGAGCTGCTGACCCCGCCGACCGGCCGGTTCCTGGTCGCGCGGTACGGGGGCGAGCCGGCCGGCTGCGGCGGCGTCCTCCTCCTCGACGGGGACCGCGCCGAACTGACCCGGGTCTTCCTGCGGCACGCCTTCCGCGGCCGGGGCGGCGCGGGCGCGCTCCTGGCCCGCCTGGAGGACGAGGCGCGCGGGCTCGGCGCCCGCCGGATGGTCCTGAACACGCGCCTCGACCTGGTCGAGGCGCGCGCCCTGTACACCCGGCACGGGTACGGCGAGATCCCGGCGTACTGCACCGGCCCGTACATGGACATCTGGTACGGCAAGGACCTCTGAGGGCTCCCGTCCCGCGGGGCGCCCGGGGGTCAGGAGCGGGAACCGCCGGGCGGGTCCGGGTCGTGGGGCCGTTCGGCGTCCGATCCGCTGAGTTCCGCGGTCAGTTCCTCGACGAGTTTCACCAGGTCGGTGGGCCGGTCCGGTCCCCACCAGTCGCCGAGCAGCTCGGCGAGGGACTCCTCGCGGGCCGCGGCGAGCCGGGTCGCCGCCCCCACGCCCTCCTCGGTGAGGATCAGCTGGGTGCCCTCCCGGAGGACCAGGCTCCGCTCCTCCACCTGGCGTGAGGCCCGGGTGATCACCTCCAGGGGCACCGGCACGTGCTCGGCGAGCCGGACGGGTTCGACGGTGCCGTGGCGGCGGATCCGGAGCAGCAGCCAGCTCGCCGCGGGCAGCAGGTCGAGCCCGGCGCGGGCGGTGATCTTCTCGTAGACCGCCTTGCGGCCCTCGCGGGAGCCGAGGACCGACAGGGCGCGGGCGCACTCCTCGTACGAGGAGCGCTCGACCGGGTTGGACGCGAGCGTCTGGCTGGTGTCGGGCGCGGTGACCGAGCCCCGCAGCTTGTCCTCCTTGAGGAACCAGGACACGACGAAGGCGACCAGGACGACGGGCGCCGCGTACAGGAAGACGTCGGTGATGGACGTGGCGTACGCGTGGAGGACGGAGGGGCGCAGATCCGCCGGGAGCCGTGCGACCGTGCGCGGGTCGGCGGCGACCTGCTCGGGGCCGATGCCGGGCGGCAGGGCCCGACCCGCGGCGGTGGCGGCGGTGAACACCTCGTCGAGTTTGCCGGTGAGCCGGCCGGTGAAGATCGTGCCGAAGACGGCGACGCCGAACGACGCCCCGATGGAGCGGAAGAACGTGGCTCCGGAGGTGGCGACGCCGAGGTCCGCGTACGGGACGGAGTTCTGCACGACCAGGACGAGGACCTGCATCACCAGGCCGAGGCCGGCGCCGAAGACGAAGAAGCAGACGCTCATCTCCCAGGTGGAGCTGTTCTCCGTCAGCCCGTGGAGCAGGAGCAGTCCGATGCAGGTGACGGCGGTGCCCGCGATCGGGAAGACCTTCCAGCGGCCCGTGCGGGAGACGATCTGCCCGGAGCCCGTCGACATGATCAGCATGCCGGCCACCATCGGCAGCATGTGCACGCCCGACATGGTGGGCGTGACGCCCTGCACGACCTGGAGGAAGGTCGGCAGATAGGTCATGGCTCCGAACATGGCGAAGCCGACGACGAAGCTGATCACCGCGACCAGGCTGAACGTCCGGATCCCGAAGAGCCTGAGCGGGATGACGGGCTCGGCCGCCCGTCGCTCGACCCGCACGAAGCAGACGAGCAGGACCGCTCCGAGCACGGCGAGTCCGATGATCTGCGGCGAGTCCCAGGCCCAGGTGGTGCCGCCGAGCGAGGCCACGAGGACCAGGCAGGTGGCGACGGAGGCGATGAGGAAGGTGCCGAGGTAGTCGATGGTGTGCCGGGTGGAGCGGACCGGGATGTGGAGGACGGCGGCGATCACGAAAAGGGCGACGATGCCGATGGGCAGGTTGATGTAGAAGACCCAGCGCCAGGAGAGCTGCTGGGTGAAGACCCCGCCGAGCAGCGGACCGAGGACGCTGGTGGTGCCGAAGACGGCGCCGAAGAGGCCCTGGTACTTGCCGCGCTCCCGGGGCGACACCAGGTCGCCGACGATCGCCATCGACAGGACCATGAGGCCGCCGCCGCCGAGGCCCTGGATCGCGCGGAACGCGATGAGCTGCGGCATGTTCTGGGCGATGCCGCAGAGCGCGGAGCCGATGAGGAAGAGGACGATCGCCGCCTGGAACAGCTTCTTGCGCCCGTACTGGTCGCCGAGCTTGCCCCACAGCGGGGTGGCCGCCGTGGACGCCAGCATGTACGCGGTGACCACCCAGGACAGGTGCTCCATACCGCCGAGCTCGCTGACGATGGTCGGCAGCGCGGTGGAGACGATGGTCTGGTCGAGGGCCGCCAGCAGCATGCCGAGGAGCAGCGCGCCGATCGCCACCAGGACGGTGCGGTGCCCCTGCCCCTGCCCGGGCCCCGGGGCGCCGCCGCCGACCTCGGAGGGGCTGACGTGCTGGGCCATGGGCGCCTCCTCGGGGCGTCGCGTCGGGCGTCCCGCCGGACGCGCCATGGGACGGCGTCTCCATCCTGGTCCGAATGTCCGGATACGGCCTGGCGGAGGGGGCAGCCGGGTGCAGTCCGCCGCCGCTCCGTCCGTCCGGCGGCGGCGCGTCGGCGACCGCCCGCCGACCGGTCGCCCGCCCTCTCACCGGTGTGTTCGTGCGCGGGTCCACCGGCCTGTTCGGCCGCCTGTCCGTTGCCCCGCGGGGGACGGGCTGCATAATCGCCAGCAGTTGTCTCGGGGAGGGGACCCATCATGACCGGACTCATCTGTCCTGAATGCGGTGTACAGAGACCTGGCTGCGCCTGCGCCCAGGCGGAACTGGCTGCGGCGGAGGACTTCGATCCGCTCCGGATCAGGCCTTACGTGACGCTGGACGCGCCGGACGGCGGCGCGGGGGCGGAGGACCCGCCGACGGCACGACTGGCGGCGATCCGGCCGGACGGGGGCAGGGCCGGGGCGGGGGTAGGTTCCGGTGCCGGGGCCGGGGCGGGGGTAGGTTCCGGTGCCGGGGCCGGGACCGGGGCGGGAGCCGGTGGCTCGTACGGCGCCGGTCCGCATGCCGGCGGCTCGTACCGGGCCGGTTCCGATGCCGGCGGCTCGTACGGCGCAGGGAACCTTCCGGCGGCGGGGGCGCACCCCGGGGGCGACCCCTCCGAGACCATGCCGCTCCTGCTGCGCGGGGTCGGCGACGTACCCCCGCCGCCCGGCAGCGGGTACGGGTACGGGCAGGAGGACGACCGCGGCCGGGGGCGGGGACGCCGGCGCGGCGCCCTGGTCGCGGTGGTGGCCGCCGTCGCCGTGGCGGGCACCGCGGCCCTCGCGGCGGCCGCGCTCGGCGGCGGGGAGGGCTCGGACGACCGCGCGGCCGTCCCCGACGTGACCACGAGCGCGTCCCTGAACCTCGGCGTGTCCGAGGCTCCCTCCCCCTCCGCCTCCTCGCGGACTCCGGAGCCGACGTCCTCGTCGCCCACCCCGCGCGAGACCACCGCGTCGGCGTCCCCGTCGTCCACGGCCCCTTCGGCGACCCCGACGACCGCGTCTCCGAGCGGTTCCGCGTCCGCGAGCGGCGCGCCGGCCCCCTCCGCCTCCTCGTCCGCCCCGACCACGGCGCCGACGACGGCCCCGCCGACCGCGACGCCGTCGGCCGAGTCGCCGGAGGAGGGCGGGGAGGACGTCACGACCCTCAGCCTGGGTTCCTCGGGCCACGAGGTGCGGGAGCTCCAGCGACGGCTGGCCGCGGTGTGGGTCTACTTCGGCCGCATCAACGGACGGTACGACGAGGAGGTCCGCGACGCGGTGGCCCGCTACCAGTCGTGGCGGTACATCCCGGGCGACCCGGAGGGCGTCTACGGCCCCGAGACGCGCCGGATGCTGGAGGAGAACACCCCCGACATCTGAGCCGGCGGCGGTACGGGGCCGGGACCCGCGGCGGTCTCCGAGGTCCCGGCATGCGGACCGGTTGGCCAAGTCGGCCCCCGGTTTTGTATCGTGGAAAAACAAAGTGGCCCCGCCCGCACTCCCTGACCGGTGGGCGGGACCGCTTCGTTCTCCGTACCACCCCCTCTGGAGACCCGATGCCTGCCACCACCCCGGCAACGCTGACCGCCCGCGCCCTCCTCCTCGACATGGACGGCACCCTCGTCAACTCGGACGCCGTCGTCGAACGCTGCTGGCGACGCTGGGCCGAGCGACAGGGCCTCGACGGGGACGCCGTGCTCAAGGTGGTCCACGGGCGCCAGGGGTACGCGACCATGGCCGTCCTCCTCCCGGACCGCCCGATGGCCGAGAACCACGCCGACAACCGGGTCATGCTCGCCGAGGAGACCGCCGACCTGGACGGCGTCGTGCCCGTCCCCGGCGCCCCCGCCTTCATGGCCGCGCTCGCCGAGCTGCCGCACGCCCTGGTGACCTCGGCGGACGAGGCCCTCGCACAGGCCCGGATGGGCGCGGCGGCGCTCCCGATGCCGACGACCCGGGTCACCGCCGAGCTCGTCGGGGCCAGCAAGCCGGACCCCGAGGGCTTCCTGAAGGGCGCGGCGGAGCTGGGCTTCGACCCGGCGGACTGCATCGTGTTCGAGGACTCGGAGGCCGGTATCCAGGCGGGCCGCGCGGCCGGCATGCGGATCGTGGGCGTCGGCCCGCGCGCGGGGGCCTTCGCGCCGGACGTGCACGTCGCCGACCTCACCCGACTGCGGGTCGAGCCGGCGGCCGACGGTTCGATCACGCTGACCGTACTGCCGTAACCACCAGAACCGAACGAGACCCCGGGCCCGACGGGCCCGGGGTCTCGTCGTACCCGCACCCACCCGCCGCACCCGCCGCACCCGCCGCACCCGCCGCACCCGCCGCACCCGCCGCACCCGCCGCACCCGCGCATAACTGCTGAACCCGGGCGCGAGTGCCGTACCACCCCATACGTACGCGAGCGCGCCAAGCCACCCCAACCCCGCACCGCCGGGCGGAACCTGGCGCTCCATCAGACACGTCGCACCCCTTGATGTGACGTGCCCATGTCGCCACGCTGTTACCTGGCGCACCCCCCGACGAAACCTCGCGCCGCCACGATGACCGGGCCGCCGCCCGGCACACCCGGGGACGGCACCCGCCAAGGTCCCCCCACATCAAGGGAGTTCCCATGCCCGTCGGCAACGTCTACGCGCGTCGACTCGCCGTACTCGCCACCTCCGCCGCGCTCACCGTCACCGGTCTGCTCGCCACGGCCCCGGCCGCCCAGGCCGCCATGCCGACGCCGGTCAGCGCGTCCACCGCCCGCACCTACCTGGCGTCCCTCACGGTCAAGGCGGAAGGTTCCTCCTCCGGCTACAGCAGGGATCTCTTCCCGCACTGGATCACCCAGTCCGGCGCCTGCAACACCCGCGAGACCGTCCTCAAGCGCGACGGCGTGAACGTCGTGACGGACTCCAGCTGTGCAGCGACCAGCGGCAGTTGGTACTCGGAGTACGACGGTGCCACCTGGACCGCCGCCGCCGACCTGGACATCGACCACATGGTCCCGCTCGCCGAGGCATGGCGCTCGGGCGCCAACGCGTGGTCGACCTCGCAGCGCCAGTCCTTCGCGAACGACCTGACCCGTCCGCAGCTGATAGCCGTGACGGACAACGTCAACCAGTCGAAGGGCGACCAGGACCCCGCCGAGTGGATGCCCTCACGGACCGCGTACCGCTGCACGTACGCCCGCGCGTGGGTGCACGTGAAGTACCACTGGAACCTCAGCGTCGACTCCGCCGAGAAGAGCGCCCTCCAGTCCGTCCTCAACGGCTGCTGAGGACAGCCTCGCTGACTTCACGTCGACAAGGGCCACCGGGAAGTGAACCTCACCACACACGTCCCGGTGGCTCGATGTTGAACTTGCAAGCACTAGTGAGGGAAGCCTAACCTTACGGCCTCATCGGTTTCCGTCCCCACCTCCCGTCCACCTCACGGGGGGTCAGGCCGAAGGAGTCCCCCCATGAACACCCCGAACACCCCCGCCGCCCCCCACGATCAGAGCAGCGCGAACGGCATGGGCGACGCGAACGGCACCGGCGCCCCGAGCGGCGCGGCCGGCCGGCCGTACGCGAAGGCCCCCGGCGGCCCGAGCGGCCTCGCGGGCCGCCTCGACCAGTCCCAGCCGTACGCGCTGGGCCTCTTCCGCATCGTCGTCGGCCTCCTCTTCGCCTGCCACGGCGCCGCCTCGCTCTTCGGCGTCCTCGGCGGCGCGATGGGCGGCGGCACGGTCCCGGCCGGAACCTGGCCCGGCTGGTACGCGGCCGTCATCCAGCTCGGCGCGGGCGGCCTGGTCCTGCTCGGCCTGGGCACCCGCAGCGCCGCGTTCCTCGCCTCGGGCTCGATGGCGTACGCGTACTTCAAGGTGCACCAGCCGGAGTCCCTCTTCCCGCTCCAGAACGGCGGCGAGACCGCAGCCCTGTTCGCCTGGGCGTTCGTGCTGCTGGTGTTCACCGGACCGGGCGCCCTGGCCCTCGACGGCCTGTTCCGCGGCCGGGTGGGCGCGGGCGCCACGGCGAGCCGGACGAAGCAGGAGCGCGAGGAGCAGGCGACCCCGGTCACGGCCTGACGTCGCTGCCCGTCCCGGGAGCATCCGGCACCCAGGTCCCGGCCCGGATACCGCCGGCGGGGCCCTACTCCGCCCGTCACCCCGGTGGGCGCCCCGTCACCCCGGTGCGAGCGGAGCCGGGCTCGACAGGGACGGGCTCGACAGGGACGGGCTCGACGGGGACGGGGGAAGCCGGGTCGCCTACCGCAAAGGTCTGGACCACGCAACGCGCGTTCCGGCCCTTCTCACCGCGCCCCTCACCCGGGACCTGCACCCGACTCCGGCCACGTTCCCGCAAAGTCGCACACGTTCGCGCGGGCCCGTCCGCGCCCGGCACCCACCGGCCGGGCGGGCCACGCCCCCGCGTAGGCTCTGCCCCTGTGAATCTGCTCGACAGCCTGGGCTCGCTGCGGTCGCTCACCGCCGGTCCGTGGATCTACCCGGTGGTGGCGACGTCGATCCTGCTCGACGTCTTCCTGCCCGTGCTGCCGAGCGGCTTCCTGGTGATCACCGCGGCCACGGCGGCGGCGTCGGCCACCGCCGCCGACCCCGACGTCCCCTCCGTCCTCCTGCTGCTCGTCTGCGCGGCCACGGCCTCGGTGGTCGGAGACTTCCTCGCGTACCGGCTGGCACGGCGGGGCGGGGCCCGGCTCGACCGGACGATCGCCCGGTCGCGGCGTCTGTCGATGGCGCAGGAACGTCTCGGCACCGCACTGGCCCGGGGCGGCGGACTGCTCGTGGTCCTCGCCCGCTTCGCTCCGGCCGGCCGCTCGGTGGTCTCGCTGGGCGCGGGCGCGGCGAAGCGGCGCGTGGAGGAGTTCCTGCCGTGGTCGGCCCTGGCGGGCGTGACCTGGGCCTCGTACAGCGTGGGGCTCGGCTGGCTGGGCGGCCAGTGGCTGGGCGCGACGTGGTTCAGCGCGGGAGTGTCGACCCTCGCGCTCTTCCTCGCGGGCGGGCTCGCCGCCTACCTCATACGGCGTCCGGCTGATGCTCCCGCGCCTGCCTCCTGACGCCGGAGTGCCCACCGCGGACCTCCAGGTCGTCGAGGAGTCTCGCGGTCGCCTCGGCGATCTCGTCCACGGCCCGGTCGAAGACCTCGCGGTTGTGGGCCGCCGGGTGGTGGAAGCCCGAGACCTTGCGGACGTACTGCAGGGCGGCTGCGCGGATGTCGTCCTCGGTGGCCTCCTCGGGCAGCGCGGGAGGTCGGAGCGTCTTGATGCTGCGGCACATACCTCCAGTGTGGCGCGCCCCACTGACAACCGCCCCGCACGAGGCGGCCGCGCCGGCCGCCGGGAGACGGCCGGGCCTCAGGACAGTCCGCGCCGGCTCCGTGCGTTGATCTCGGCGGCACGGGCGCGCAGCTCGCGCAGCGGGGTGGCCGGCTGGACGTCGACGGGGTCGGCCTCCCACTCGGCGCCGCCGTGGACGGCCCGGATCAGCCAGCGCCCGGAGACGCTCCCGGCGTAGAAACCGACCCGCCCGGTGGCGGTGTCACGGACGAGGTCACCGACCTCGGGCAGTGGTTGCACGCAACCCCTCCGTCCCGATTCCTGAAGCTGGGGAGAACCAGAGAAGCCCTCCGCCCCCTCCCTGTCAACGTATCTCTAGAGATGTCCCCCGATGGATGGATCGACCGGGCGGGGCGGCGCACACGTGTGCACCCTGGCCTCGGGGTGCGCCGTAGGGTGTCCGCAGATGAAGGGAGTGGTCCACCCGTGACTGACCAGGACAGTGCTCGTCGGCCCAAGTACCAGCGCATCGCCGACGAGTTGAGAACCGCGATCCAGTCGGGCGACTTCGCGCCGGGTGACCGGCTCCCCGGTGAGAACGACCTCATGACGACGTACGCGGTGGCCCGGATGACGGCACGCCAGGCCCTCTCCGTCCTGCGGACCGAAGGCCTGACCGAGGCCCGCAAGGGCGCGGGGGTCTTCGTCCGCGCCTTCCGCCCGCTGCGCCGGCGGGGCATCCCTCGGCTGGCCGGCGAGCAGTGGGGCAGCGGGCGCTCGGTCTGGTCGGCGGACGTGGAGGACCGGGACCTGGTGGTCGACCAGATCGAGGTGGGCGAGACGGAGGCGGGGGCGCGGGTGGCAGGGGCGCTGAACCTGGCGCCGGGTTCACCGGTGTGCGTGCGCAGCCGCCGGTTCGTCCTCGACTCCCGACCGGTGCTGCTGTCGGTCTCGTACCTGTCGGCGGACCTGGTGCGCGGGACGCCGATCGCGGAACCGGACACCGGTCCGGGCGGAACCTACGCCCGGCTGGCGGAGCTGGGGCACCGGCCGGTGCGGTTCCGCGAGGAGATCCGCTGCCGGATGCCGACGGCGGACGAGTCGGACCGGCTGGCACTGGACTTCGGAACGCCGGTGGTCCTGATCGGACGTACGGCGTTCACCGGGCCGGGGGTGGCGGTGGAGCTGAACGAGATGACGCTGGACTCGTCGTCGTACGTGCTGGAGTACGACTTCGAGGCGTGAGGGGCCGGGGGGTTACGAGGGGCGGGGCGGCGGTCCGCTCACCGCACGTCCGACCACCCTCCCGGACAGATCTCCGCCCTGAAGCCTGAGTCGGAACCCGACCGGGGCTCAGCCGGGGCGCCGGTCCGGGAGCCGGGCAGGGAGCCGAAGAGGACGTCGGGAGCGGTGCCGGAGAGGGCGTACGCCGGCGCGCCGGGCAGGACGTCGAAGCGCAGCCCCGGATCGGCATGGGTGATGTCGCCCGCGAAGGTCAGCGCGGCCTCGGCGACGGCCCGGTCGACAGCGCGCATGACGGCAGCCTGCTCCCCCACCCGCCCGCCGCCCCCTCCCGGCGACGGCGCATTCGGATGCGGACGGGACCCGACATGGGTCAGGAGGAGCCGCCCGACCCCGGCCTCGGCCGCGACGCGACCGGCCTGGGCGGCGGAATGGTGCCCGGGGCCCTCGCCGTCGGCCTCGCACAGGAACAGGTCGCAGTCGCGGGCGAGTTCGACGAGCGAGGGACAGGGCTCGCAGTCGCCGGAGTAGACGAGCGAGGCCCCGTCCTGGTCGTCCACGCGCAACGCGAAGGCGGGAGGCCCGTGTTCGACGACGCGGGAGGTCAGGGTCAGTCCCCCGATGCGAGCGACGTGCCCGTCGTACAACTCCTGGACGCGGAAGGCCCTTTCGACGGGGCTGCGCTCGGGGCCGCTGGTGAGAAAGCCGGCGAGCCGGTCGGCGATCCCGGCGGGGCCGAGGAGGGGCACGGGCGGGCGCGGCGCGAGGCCCGCGTAGAGCAGGGCGTAGAAGTAGGTGAGCAGGTCGGCGGAGTGGTCGGCGTGGAGGTGGGAGATCCACACGGCGTCGATGTCGCCGAGGTCCGTGTGCCGTTGGAGTTCGGCGAGCGTGCCGGTGCCGGCGTCGACCCAGACGCGGACGCCGCCGCCTTCGACGAGGTACCCCGAACAGGCGTTGCCGGGACGGGGAAAGGGGGTGGCGGAACCCAGAACGGTGAGCCGAAGGGACCTGTCGCTCATGAGCCAAGATTAGCGGCCTTGAACGCCAACTGTCGGGAAGTTGTGCGGAAGAGGTGAAGAACGTGCGTATCGTGTGTGATCGCCGAGGCCCATCGGCGGGCTCCCGGCAGAAACTGAGGGACATTCATGCTTCGCGCACGCACGTTCGCGGCCGTCACCGCGGCCGCCGCTTCCGGCGTCCTGCTGCTGCCCACGCAGGCACAGGCCGCCGGTTCGGTCCACCTGTACAAGATCTACTACGACAGCCCGGGCACGGACCACCGCTCGAACACGAGCCTCAACGCCGAGTACGTGCAGATACGCAACACGACCAGCGCGGCGGTCAACCTGCGCGGCTGGACGCTGACGGACGCGGCGAACCACAAGTACACGTTCGGCAACTTCGTCCTGGGCAAGGGCAAGATCGTGACGGTCCGCACGGGCCGCGGCACGAACTCGGCCGCGAACGTCTACCAGAACCGCAGCGCGTACGTCTGGAACAACGACCGCGACACGGCGACGCTGAAGAAGTCGAACGGCGCGCGGGTCGACACCTGCTCGTACAACTCGACGCGGGTCGACTACAAGTGGTGCTGACCCGCCACGCGGGCTGACATCACGGGGGGTGACCGTCCGGATCACCGGGTGACCACCGGGGGGAAAGCCCCGCGCAGGACGAGAAACGGCGGCCCCGGGGCACGGACCCCGGGGCCGCACGCGTACGCGGCCGCCCTACTTCACCCCGGCCGCAGGCTCCCGCGCGGCGGGAACCGCGCGCGGCTGGACGTCGGCGGTGACCTGCCCGCCGAGGGTCATGACATTGAGAGTCGCGGAGTTCTCGCCGGCGATGGCCTTCTCGACCCGGGCGACGAGCGTCGCGAAGGCCTCCCGCTTCGGCAGGTCGTGGTACGGCCCGACCCTGGTCTCGAAGTAGACCCGCTCGTGGCCCAGGAGTTGCTCGGTGGACCGGTAGTTCTTCCACTGCTCGCGGTACCGGTAGACGCTCTCCAGCGACACGGCGGCGACGACCACGACGCTCAGCACGGTGGCGGTGACGCGGGCGAAGGTCAGATCGAGGTTCACGAACACGGGCACGAGCGCCCCGCCGACGACGGACACGGTCCGCATCCGCAGATGCATCGCCTTCATCCGAGTCGCCTTGGCGTCGTACCAGTCCTGGTACTGCGAGAGCCGCGTCTCGATGTACCGCTGTGGCGTCATCTCGCCACCCTGCACCCCGGGTTCGGGCGCGTCCCCCACCTCAGCCATGCGTCGAGTACACCGGCCCCACCAGGTCCCCGTCAATTCCCGCCGCACCCACGGCGCGTGGTCCGAATGGGGGGCAGGGAGCGGATCGAGTGGAGGAACGGGTACCCGGAGCCGGAGCATGCTGCCAGGACCGTGCGGCACGAGACAGGGCCTACCCTGCCGAGGTCGAGATCGCGCGGGTGCCGACGCCCAGGACTGCGAAGGACGAGACCGATGCCCCACCCCGACCCCGCACGCGATCCCGCGGAACGTCCCGCGGGCAACGGACGCCCAGCGCCCCGCGCCACACCGAGCCCCCCAGGAACGCGGCCGACCCACGCCACGACCGCAAGGACACGACCGTGAGCGGGTGGACCTGGCTGGCGATCTGGCTGGCGACCCCGTTCGTCCTGGCGGCCCTGTGGATCACGACGATCGAGATCACCCGAGCGATCACCCGCCACCGCAACGGAAGACGCGGGTGATGACACGAGTCCTTGGACAGTCCTCCGGGCACGCGGAACCCCGCTCACCGACTCCGGCGGCGGTCACGAGGGCCGGTCACTCCTCTTCGCCACGCTCCAGAACGAGGCCGAAGGACCCGTCCTCAAGCCCGTTGCTGTCTTCGAGGTGCAGATGCGCCCCGTCGGGAACTCCTTCGCCGGCCAGCACGAGAAGATGTCCGGCAAGCGTCCTGAGGCCGGCGGCGTTCGCCTCGATGACGACCTCGGACCCGAGGTTCCGCACCGTGATCCGGGCATCGGTTGCCCAACTGAAGCGGAGCCCAGTGCCCTCGACGGTGGCGGTGACGTGAGTGGTTTCGATCGGCGCTGACCCGCTTGCGGATGTCATGAGATGCATGATGCCGCTGCACGGAACCAGGCGTCCGCGCCGTCGGCGCGGTGGACGCCCTCCTGCCCGCCGATTCACGGTCGCCGAGGGGCCGACGACTCAGGCCGGTCGTGCACTGGCGTCGATGTCAGACCGGCCTGACATCCTGAGCCGATGAGAATGACATGGGACGACTTCTGGACGCTGATAGCCATCCTGGACGGCGAAGCGACCCAAGAGAGCTGCGGACGCCTCATCGAAGAGCTGAGCAACCGTCCCGTGCCCGAGATCATCGGCTTCGCCGAACGGCACGCCGAGGCCCTCTACCGCCTGGACCAGGAGAAGTTCGGCACCCTCCCCGTGGCCGACATGACTGACCGGGACGGCAGCCCGTTCCCTCAGTCGTCGGACGTGTTCCTGTACACCCGCTGCGCCGTCGTGGCCGCGGGCCGAACCGTCTGGGAGAGCGTCTTCTCCGACGTCGACGCGTACGCCCCGTACACCTCCACCGAGTACGACGGTGAATGGCTGCTCTCCGTACCGGACAGGGCGTACGAACTGGCCACCGGCACGGAATGGAAACGGTCCACTCGGTACTGCGCCGAGAGCTACTCCAACCCCGACGGCTGGCCACACCTACGAGGCTGAACGGGCCACCGCCTGCCGGAATCCACGCTTGACGAGCAGCGACGCAGAACGCCGCCCTTCGTGCCGCCCGCCACGGCACGGCGACGCTCCTCACCGCTGCCGGCGTCCTGCCCCGCGTCGTGATGGAGATCCTGGGGAACGGCCAGATCCGCCGTACCGTGCCGGGCGTCGTGAAGCCGTACGCCCCATGGATCGGCTGCTCAGAAGCCGTCCGCGGGCTCAGGTCCTTCAAGGGCGGCCGCCGGCCTGCCTGATCGGCTACCCAGCGGGGGACGGCATCAAGGAGTGCACCCACGAACCCCTTCGTCTGCTTCCCCTCCCGAAGCCACTCCTTCTGCTGGACGGTCCCAGATGAACGGTAGCGAGTCGAGAGATTCTTCTGGCCCTTTCAGATGAAGGCATTATCCGACCAGCAGCACTCAGAACCCGTAGATGTCCCTGAAGATGGAATCGACTTCAGGCCGAACGGAACTGAGAAGCGTCAACGAGGGAGCCGTCGAAAGTTCTTCGATTACGCGAGATACAAGCCCATCGATTCTCTCCAGCACAGAATCCTCCGGGATAATCACTGGAACCTTCTTCAAGTAGTTTGCAGAATTGTTCACCGTCGGGTTGATCGTCCTGACGAGAGTGTTTCCAGTTGCCGAATTCAAGAAGGCCAGCAGGTACGGAATCAGCCTCGGATCCCTCGGGAAGACTCCGACGATTGATTGGTCGAACAGCTCCTCTTGAATGAGTGCGGCTTTGATCCGGGTCGAGGAAACCATCGGCACGCCGATCCCGCTACGAAAGTAGTACTGAGAATTCTGGTAGCGCGATTTTTTGTCGGTCTTATAGTGATGAACAGCGTCAGGCGACCAGTCCATGTACCACTTATCCACAGTCACGTACTCCGCGGATCCACCTTTGCGAATCGGGACATAGTGCCGAGGCCCAGCGATCCCAAGCATTTTCTCTTCGCTGGATGGCGAGAAATTCACTGACTCTTCATTGATTTGTTCGTAGCGCTTGGCGCTTCGAGCGCCAGGGCAGTTATGACGAAGGAACCGGAGATCATTTCCGGAATAGAAACCGGTGACACAGTCAGCGAGGTCACCCAGCCTTGATGTTGCCGATCCAATAAGCTCTACGACCCCCGGGATGCTATGGAGATGCAGGGCATGATCAGCCGACGCGTAGATATCCCTTTGCTTGCGCAGAACTCTGGTGCCTGAAAACGTAACACCCTCGAGTAGTTCACGAGCATCTGAAAAATCATACCGGATGGACACTTCATGATCCGAAAGACCGTCCAGGATTCCCGCCTTCTCCAAGGTGATGATGCACAGTTTGGCGTACCCGAAATTCACTCCCGGAAAGTAGGCGGACGGGAAGATCGAGATCTCTTGGATTGTGCAGGTTTCCAGGACGAAACGACGCAGATTCTGATGCCGATGCAGAGTTAGAAAAGTCTCGGGGATAATGAACACAAGTCGCCCACCCGGCTTGAGCAATTCGACGCACTTGGCCAAGAATAGGCCATACGTCTCATTCACGTACATGCCGGGGAAGAGGGTTTTCAGGTTGGACCGTTCGCTGTAATCCAACCAAGCACCATACGGCGGATTCCCGATGATTTTATCGTATACCTCAGAACCCTTCTCTTCCTCGCCAAAGGAGCGCTGAAGCAGCGTGTTCGCATGAATCACACTGACCTCGTCGTTGTGGGCGTACTTCTCTTCGAGGTGGAGTACCGATTCCTCGTTGAGTTCGTACGCGTCAATAGACGCACGTGGCTCAGACTTGATGGTCGAATCAATGAGGGCACCCTGGCCGGCCGAAGGCTCTAGAATTCGATCTCCAGGCTTGGGCGACAGCATGCGACTCATGTATTCCATGATTGGAGAAGAGGTCGTATAGTACTCCTGAAATCGCTTCTTTTCCTGCGTCACCACTCTACATATCCCTTCATCCCTGATTCTCGGATCAAATTTGCGGTGTCTTGGTTGAGGTGTTCCAGCCAGTCAACATGAGAATCGATCCACGTCCGCAGATCGAATCCGGTGAATTCCCCGATCTTTTCATAGGCTCCAGGCCCCGAGTAGGCCTCCCAAACCTTGGAATCTCGAAGCGATCTGAAGTAGTGATTATTCTGATCCTCGGGAGATCGCACCAGTAGAAGGCATCGATATTCTTCAACCAGTGTTTTATAGATTGTCGCTACCAACAAGAGTCGATTGGTATTCCCTTTCTCGTTCGAGCCGAATCCACTCTTGAAGTCTACCACTACATTCTGGCCGTCTTGTTCGAAGTGGAGGTCAAGTTCCAGCTTTATCTGGCCGGAGTCTACGAGCAGCCACACCTTGTCATAGAAACCGTGAAGCTGGCTTTTTTCGGCAGCGGCAAGGTCGAGCGAAGATACATACTCTGCAAGCTCTCCCTGTAGTTCTCTCCTGACGTCCTGAAATACGGGTGGAGCGATCAGCTTCAGTTTTCTCAGCGGGTGATCGAAGGCCAGCTGACAGAATCCCTGCCAAAGCTCGCCCATCCGGCGCGAAAAGGCCATGTACTCATACGGCCATATTGCGTTTCGGCCTTCAATCATGGCGACGCAGCCGGTGTAGTGGGCCATGAGTAGCGCCGACAGCCGTTCCGTACCTGCCCAGTCCTGACTGCGCGCGGCGGCGTCGATCATTTGCTTGGCATTACCTATGATCTTGGCAGCCGATTTATTGAACTCTGCGGCGTGCGTCTTATATTGCGAACTTTTGTATTCGAGACCTAGACGGGTTGCCGTGGTGGAGAATTCGTTGCGGAAGTAAGTAAGGAGAACGTGTGGATCTTTGCCGAGGTTGGCATCAAAATGCAGCATGGCGTCCTTCGTCAGGGGTTGCAGTTTCGCCAGAAAGTGGTTGCCTGCGACTACCTCTTGATCATCTTCTGTCTACTCGCGCTGAGTTTGCTGAGAGAGGCTGGCCCGCGTGCAGAAGTGTATGCCTGAGAGCGGTTCGTCTTCGGGCTGATCTGCCCGATACTGCCGTACGGCCCCGGCCTGTTGGACATCAGTGCCAGTCCGTGCGGCCGAGGTCACCGCAAGTGGAGGGCCAGCAGAGGCGAGGGCCGCGCAGCAAGTCGGACGGGCGCCGCGTCAAACTGTGCCGCGGCGGGGCAGGAGGGGCCTGATCTGAAGTCGTGAGGCTCCGGCACGCCTACGACGTTTTCCAAGTCGGCTTTCATGGGTGCCGAATCAGCGCCCACCAACCCCAGTGCCCCGGATCCCATGCCGTCTGCCGTCGACCCTCACACCGTGGAGCAGGCGCCGCGCCGGACGTAGGGCGTTCGTCCAGTTGGACGCACCACCTGCACGCCGGGTGCCGTGTCTGCTCGGCTCTGCCTGGATCGATGGCGGACGGGATGGGACTCCCCATCTCCACACCTCACCGGTCGACACCCGCCCACGGGCCCCTTCAATCCAGGAGCCTGAACGTCCCCGCGGAGGCATCGTCCTGACCTGGGCACTGCGGACTCACCGTGGTCACGTCGTGGTTGTGACCCATCAACTGTGAACGTCTTACCGCGCTGCCGCCACGGGGCGAACGGTTGTGCTGGCACGGCGCCCCTCCCCCGCCTTCCCGGCCGGGCAACGGACAAGGCCCAGGTTCCCGGTGCAGTACCGGTGACCTGGGCCTTCGTCGTTCAACCTGCTGGTGGGCGCGGACGGTTTCGAACCGCCGACATCTGCTTTGTAAGAGCAGCGCTCTACCCCTGAGCTACGCACCCGTGGAAGAGGCAACAGCCTACATGGCGGACCGGTGGGTGCTGCAAACCGATACCCGGGCTGGGGGTAGCCCCACCCCCCGGACGGTGGGTCGCCGGATCGTGGGCGGGGGTGGCGTGGTTCTACGGTCGTCGGACTGTCCTTCCTCGTCTCCGGTTGCTGTGGGGGTCTCGGCGTCATGGGTGTTGTTCGTCGTCCGTTGCGGGTCCTGGTCGCCTCCGGCGGGGCGCTCGTCGCCGTCCTCGCCCTCGCCGGGTGCGGCTCGGCCGATGTCGGGGACGCGCCCGTGGAGCGGAAGTCCTTCGCCTTCGGCGGCGGCGCGCTCACCGTCGACTCCGACGACTCCGAGCTCGTGATCACCCCCGCCGACATCGACGACGTGCGCGTCGAGCGCCAGGTCGACGGGTGGGTGTTCATGGGGTCGGGGCCCGACCCCGAGTGGAAGCTCGTCGACGGGAGGCTGACCCTGCGCCTCGGCTGCCACGGCGTCAGCTCCGACTGCGACGCCGTCCACCGCGTCCAGGTCCCCCGCGACGTCGCCGTCACCGTCGAGAACGACAACGGCCGCGTCACCGCCGAGGGCTTCGCCACCCCTCTGAAGGTGCGCTCCGACAACGGGGACGTCCGCGTCCGCGAGGCCCGCGGCGCGCTCGACCTCGGCACCGACAACGGCGACGTCTCCGTCGACGCCGGGACCACCGCGCCCGAGGTCCTCGCCCGGTCCGACAACGGCGACGTCCGCATCACCCTGGGCGCCGCCCCCCGCCGCGTCGACGTCTTCACCGACAACGGCGACGTCCGCCTCTCCGTCCCCACCGCCGAGTACGCGGTGACCGGCGCCAGCGACAACGGCGACGTCCGCATCGACGTCCCCCGCCGCGACACCAGCGAGCGCTCCCTCGCCGTCCGCAGCGACAACGGCGACGTCTCCGTCCTCACGGCGAACTGACCGGCCCGTGTGTTCGTCCTTACCGGGTGGGAGAATGAACCGGACCGGGCACGGCGGACACAGCACGGGAGAGGTACGTGGCGAGCGACGCGAGGGGGGCGAGCGACGTCCGGCGTCGTGACGCGCCGAACCGGGGGCAGATCCGATCGGCGACCGACACCCCGCCGGGTGTCTCCGGGCTCCGGCTCGCGCTCGTCCTTCCGGTGCTCCTCGGCGCCCTGCTGCCGTACGCCTTCGCCGGCGGCGGCACCCGCCGCTGGTTCGGCGGACGCGGCGAGAGCCAGCGCGCCGAGGCCCAGGCCGCCAAGGACGCCGCCGCGGCCGCCTTCTACGAGCTCGACACCGCCCAGCGCGGGCTCCGCATCTCCATCGAGACCATCACCGCCGTCGACAGCTCCCCCGAGACCCGCCGCGCCGTCGAGGGCTTCGAGGCCCTCGGCCGGCGCATCGACGAGGTCAGCCACGGCTACATCAGCGCCGTCGACGCCCACGACCTCGACCGCGACGAGCTCGACGCCGCGACCGCCACCCGGGCCCGGGCCGAGCTGACCCGCGCCAAGGAGGAGCTCGACCGCGTCAAGGGCGAGCTCGACCGGTTCGAGGCCGGTCTCGCCCCGCTCCTCGGGCGGGCCGAGGTCCAGCTCGCCCGCCTCTCCCCCGCCGTCGAGCGGGCCCGGCAGGCCCTGCGCGGCGCGAGCGACGCCCTCGACTCCGTACGGGCGAGCGGGCTGCGCGCCGACGACCTCGCCGCCCGGCTCGCCGCCCTCGGCCCCGACCTCACCCGGCTCAACGAGGGCGCCGGCCGGCACGGCGTCCCCGAGACCCTCCAGCGCGCCGACACGGTGCTGCGCGACGCCGAGGCCGTACGGGTCGAGGCCGAGCGGCTGCCCGAGCGGGCCGCCGAGATCGACCGGCGCCTCGTCTCCCTCCGCACCCGCACCGAGGCGCTCACCACCCGCACGGGCGGCGTCGAGCCCGTCCTGTCGGAGTTGCGCCGGCGCTTCACCGCGCCCTGCTGGCAGGACCTCCAGCACGTGCCCGAGCAGGCCGCCGACACGCTCCGGCAGGCCGGGGAGCGGCTCGCGGAGGCCGGGGAGGCGCGGACGGAGCAGCGCTGGCCGGACGCCACCTCCCTGCTCTCGACCGTCCGCGCGCTCCTCGACTCCACCGACGAGGCCGTCTCGGCCGCCGGCGACCGGCTGCGGCGTCTGGAGGCCGTCGCCAAGGACCCCAGGGCCGAGATCGACCGCGCCCGCTTCGCGGTCCGCGACGCCCAGCGCCTCGCCATGGCCGGGCGCAGCACCCCCGACCCCCGTCACGCCCGTCCCCTCGACGAGGCCGTCGCCCGCATCGACCGGGCGGTCGCCGGTCTGGAGGGCCGCCACCCCGACTACTGGCACTTCCTGACCGAGCTGGAGGGCGTCCGGAACACGGCCGCCCACGTCGTCGGGCAGATCCGCGAGGACCGGGGCGCCGGCGGTCACTGAGCCCCGCCCCCGCAGCCGCGGCCCCGGCGATGACCCGCGGCCCCGGTCCGGTCCGGTGCCCCCGGCTCGATGACCCGCGGCCCCGGTCCGGTCCCTTCCCACGGCTCGATGACCCGCGGCCCCGGTCCGGTCCCCCTGCCCCCGGCTCCTCGCAGGCTCTAGCCTGTCCCCATGCCTCGTTACGAATTCCGCTGCCGGACCTGCGGCGACACCTTTGAGCTCAGCCGGCCCATGGCCGAGTCCTCCGACCCGGCGTCCTGCCCCGCCGGGCACGACGACACCGTGAAGCTGCTGTCCGCCGTGGCCGTCGGCGGCTCGGCCTCCGCCTCCCCCGCGCCGAGCGGCGGCGGGGGCGGCGGCTGCTGCGGTGGCGGTTGCTGCGGCTGATCCCGGGCCCGCGCCCGCGCCCGGGACGGTCGAGGACGTGGTCGCCGTCAGACGGCGGCGGCCGCCCGGAAGCGGCGCAGGATCTCCTCCCCCGCCGCGACCCCGCGTTCCGCGAGGACGTCGAGGTGGGGGGCCGTCCAGTCGCTGTCGGCCAGTTCGCCGTGGCCTGGGCGCCACGCCCGGTCCGCGGCGAGCAGCAGGTCCGCGTCGAGCAGTGAGTCCCCGGCGGCCAGGGTGAGCGACGCGCCGGTGCGGCGCGCCACCTCGCGGACCGCCGCGCTCTTGGTCAGCGGCTTCGGCACCGCGTACACCTTGCGGCCCTGGAGCGAGACGGTCCAGCCCCGCTCGCCCGCCCAGGCGCCGAAGCGCTCCAGCCAGTCCTCGGGCAGCCGCTCCCGCTCCACGACGAGGTAGGCGAAGAGGTCCTCCGCGACGCGGTGCTTGCGCACCCAGGACAGGTCCGTGGTCGCGGTGAGGTAGGCCCGGACCTCGGAGAGCGGCGCGCACTCCTCGGCGAGCCTGCGCAGCACGGAGGCGTGCCAGTCGGCGTCGGTGACGCCGTCGACGAGGATGTGACCGCCATTGGCGCAGATCGCGTACTCAGGTTCCCTGCCCGGGAGTTGGATGCGCTGGTACTGCTTCCGCGTCCGCGTGGTGGTGGGTACGAAGACGGCCTCGGCGGTGAGCCGTTCCAGGAGTCCGGCCGCCTCCTCGGTCATGTACGAGAGCGGCTTGGACTCGTGGACCTCGACGCAGAGCAGGCGCGGCGCCTGGGCGTCGGGCATGCCGAGGGCGAGCGCCGCGGACGAGTAGATCAGGGTGCGGTCGAGGTCGCTCGCGACCAGGACCGGGGCGACCGCGGCCGGGGCCTGCGCCGTGGCCGTGGTCTGCGCCGGGAGCGGCACCGGGGCCGGAGCCGGTACGGAGGCCTGGACGGGGGCCGGGATCGTCGCCGTCTCCGTGGCCGTCGCACCCGCGGTGACCGGGCGGGTCGCCGTCGTCGTCCGCCCCGCCGCGTCCGCGTTCTCCGCCGTGTTGTTCGTGCTCACTGGGACACCACCGCCTTGCCGTCGGCGCCCGTCGCGCCCCTCGTGTACTGAGGGTGTATCAGACCGACACAGCTGTACGGCAGTTCGTCGACCTCCTCGACCGGTACGCCGCGCTGCTCGGCGAGCAGGCGGACGTGCGCGAGGTCGGCCTCCGCGCCCCGCTTGGCCAGGATCTTCCAGGGGACGCGGCGGAGCAGCACGCGGGTGGTCTCGCCGACGCCGGGCTTCACCAGGTTGACGTCGTGGATGCCGTACTCCTCGCTGATCCGCTCCACGGCGGCCCAGCCCTCCCAGGTCGGGGTGCGGTCGGCGGCCAGGAGTTCCTTGACGTCCGTGTCGACGGCCGCGGCGACCTCGTCGAAGCGGGCGGCGACGGCGTCGAGGAAGACGCCGGAGACGTCCGCGCCGGCCAGCTCGCGGTAGAACTTCCCGCCGTGGAAGTCGTTCGGTCCGACCAGGTCGGCGCGGAGCACCGTGCGGGAGATCAGGCCGGAGACCGTCGAGTTGAGGCAGGCGGAGGGGATGAGGAAGTCCTCGCGCGTCCCGTACGTGCGGACGCAGGAGCCGGGGTCGGCGAGCACCGCGATCTCCGGGTCGAAGCCCGTGATCCCCTCGGTCGCCTCGAACTCCTTGATCGCGTCGGCGAGTTCGCGGGTGATGGCGCCCTTGCCGGTCCAGCCGTCGACGAACACGACGTCCGCCGGGTCGTGATGGGCGGCGAGCCAGCGCAGCGCGTTCGCGTCGATGCCGCGGCCGCGGACGATGGAGACGGCGTAGTGGGGCAGGTCCAGCTCGTGACGGGCCTGCGCCCAGCGGCGCATGAGGACGCCGACGGGCGTGCCGGCGCGCGCGAGCGAGACGAGCACGGGGCGGCGGCCCGGCCGCTCGGCGAGGACGGTCTCGGTGACGGTGCCGACGGCACGGGCGATCCGGGCCGCCGAGGCCTCCAGGGCCGCGTGGAACAGCTCCTGGTAGCGGTCGCTCGGCTGGTACTCGACGGGGAGCGACTCGGCGTAGTGCGCGCCGCCGCTCTGGATGGCTTCCTCGCGTTCCTCGGTGGGCGCCTCGAGCTCGACGTCCGAGAGGTCCTGGAGCAGCCAGCCGACCTCCTCGGGTGCGTACGAGGAGAAGGCGGGGCCGCGGAGGGGCTCGGGCAGCATGGAGCTCCTTTCGGGAGCTTCGGTGGCGTCGGTGACCTCGGGCGTGGCGTCGTGCGGAACGTACGGCGAGGCGGTGGGCGTGTACGAGGGGACGACGGCGAGCACGACGCGCGGGATGTGCGCGGCGAGCTGGGCGAGCAGGCCGTCCGGGGCGTGCAGGGCCGGGGTGTCGGCGGTGGAGTCGACGACGAGGACGACGGCGTCGAAGCCCGCGTCGGCCACGTTGTAGGCGTAGCGCTCGCCGGGACCGTCGGCGGGGTCGTCGTGCGCCGGGAAGACGAGCCGGGTGCGGATCGCGTAGCCCGGGTCGTCGACGGCCAGGACGGGCGAGCGGGTGGTGGTGGAGAAGCGGACGTCGTGCCCGGCCTCCTCCAGTGCGGTGCCGAGGCGCAGCGGCGCGTACATCAGCTCCTCGAAGCCGAGGACGAGCACGCGGGGGCCTGCGGCCGGCCGGGCCGGTCCGGGGGCGGGAGCGGTGGGCCGGGCAGCGCCGGCGGGGGCGGACGGCGCCGGGGCGAACAGCTCCGCCTCGGCAGGGGACACGGGCCGCGCCTCGGCCGGGGCCGCCTGCTGCGCCCCCTCGACCGGGGTCACCGGCTGGTCCTCGGCGGCGGCGGGCCGCGCCTCGTCGGCCGGGGCCGCCGCCCGTACCTCGTCGCCCGGGATCTGCGATACCCGGTCGGCCGGGGCCTGCGGGGCCTCGACGGCCGGGGCCTGCGGCGTCCCGTCTCCCGCGTCCGGCAGCACATCCGCGATCCTGGCCGCCATCCCCGGCAGCGCCGCCTCCAGGCGGTCCCGCTGGTCGGGCGTGAAGCCGTGCCGACCGCCGTCGGGCAGCCCCTCCGGCCAGTCGAGCGCCACCCGCACGTGCGCGTGCCCGCGCCCGGCCGTGGCATCCCCGCGCGCGTCCCCGCGCCCGGTCGTGGCATCGCCGTCCGCCTGCCTCCGGCCGGTCACGGCGTCCGCCCGCCCGGTCGCCGCGTCCCGGCCAGCGGTCCCGCTCACCGGCTCACCCACCGGCGGGCGCGCCGGCTCGTACGCCCGCTCGTGCTCCGCCACCAGCGCCTGGCCCTTCTCCAGGACCCCGTCCGGGAGGCGGACGGTGCCGGCGGCGCCGGATATCAGGTCCACCCGGGCGCCGATCTCCGCCGCGAAGGCGTCCAGGCGGCCCAGGTCGGCCGCCGAGCGCATATCGACGAGGGCGACGACGACGTACCGGTCGCGCGGGTAGCGCTCGTGCAGGGCCCGCACCGTGTTGAGGACGGTGTTGCCGGTGGAGAACTCGTCGTCGACGAGGACCAGCGGGCCGTCGCCGGCGAGCAGCTTCGGGTCCTCGGGCAGCAGCAGGTGCGAGGTGGCGTGCGAGTGGGACTCCTCGAAGCCGCCCGCGCGGGCGACCCCGGCCACCGGCCGCCGGGTGGAGTGGAGGTACGGGGCGAGGCCGAGGCCGTCGGCGACGGCGTGGCCCAGGGCCGTGGCCGTCTCGGCGTACCCGAGGACGACGGCGCGCGCCGCCTCCTCGTCGCCGAGGAGCGCGCGGACGCGCCGGCCCAGGTCGAGGCCGGAGCCGTGGACCACGGACGGCCGCTGGGGCACGTGCTTGCCGAGCACGCTGGAGACGAGCAGGTGCGCGCGCTTGGGATTGCGACGCAGCGCGAGGCCCAACAGGGTCGGTAGCGCCTCGTCGCCGATCAGTTCGACGCCCAGTCGCTCCGCGACCCACGTTCCGGTCCACACCACGTCGTCGACGTCCCTTCGTCAGCCGGCCAGTCCGGCGGTGAGCAGATCCACGAAGCCGACGTCCTCCTTGGCGACGCCGAAGACCTCGGCGCGCAGGAGGGTGCGCTCGGCCCACGCGCGATGCGGCTTCACTTCGTTCATCTTGTTCGTGTAGGCGGAGCGGAGCACGCCGCCACCGCCCTGTTCCGGCCGCAGGATGTCCTGGGCGTCGCTCCACTCCTCGTGGCTGACCACGGAGAGCGCGTGCACCGGCACCACGTGGGTGGGGTGGATGCAGGTCTTCCCGAGCAGGCCGTTGGCGCGGTCGAGTTCGATCTCGCGCAGCAGGCCGTCGAGGTCGTGCTCGATGAGGGCCGTGCGCAGGTCCTCGGCGCTGCCTTCGAGGAAGGGGCTGCGGCGCAGCTGGGGCTTGAACATGCGCTCGCCGGGGCGGAAGTACTCCCAGACGGGGCCGGTGACGGTGAAGCCGGTGCCGTCGGAGCGGCCGAGGACGTTGACGACGTCGGCGATGACGTGCGCGACGATCTTGACGTCGTAGGCGGTCATGTCCGGCGAGCGGCGGAGTCCGTAGGCGGAGCAGAAGTCGGTGACGCCGAGTCGCAGGGCGAGGACGCGGTCGCGGTACTTGTCGGTGATCGCGGCGATGCCGGCGAGGGTCTCGGCCCGGGTCTCCAGGTGGAGGAGGTCGGGAGACTCCAGCACGGGCATGGCGAAAAGACGCCTTCCACTCGTCCGTTCGGCGTGGACCAGCGCTTCGAGGAAGGCCTGCCCGCGTGTCTCGGTGAACTTCGGCAGTACGAATCCGGACAGGAGGCGGACCGTTTCTCCAAGCCGGGCGACGAGGTCGGTGATCTGGTGCGGATCACGGACCCGGATGAAGAGCAGGGGCAGGTCGGCGGCGGGGTCCGTGGCGGGGTCGGCGTCCGTCACGGTCCCGGCGGCGAGGTCGGCGAACTGGCGTACGAGGTTGTCCTCGCCCGCCTCGACGTCGGCGTCGCTGATGGAGTCCTCCAGGCAGAGCACCATGGAGACCACTCCACGGGCCGCCTGCTTGCGCACGTCGGCGGCGAGCCGGGGCCGGGTGGCCGGGCTGTAGAGCGTGGCGCCCAGGGCCACGGCGAGCGTGCGCGCGGGCGAATCCGCCGTGAACACCGCCGGTTCCCGATGGAAGAGACCAGCCCGCGTCGCGGACGGGATGTGCCCGAAATGACGCATATAACTCCCTAGCCTCTCTCTTAGGAACCTGACGACATGTGGCCGGTAATAGTACGTAGGTGCGGGTGTCCGCAGTTCCCTCCATGCATGAAATCCAGGTAACTCGTCGACGTCCGTCACGGCGACCCGGGACGGGTGACGCCCCCGCGTTGTCCGCGAGTCCTCCGGGAGGGCAGGATGACGGTCATGACGCACGCGATGCTGAAGGGCTCCAACGTCCCTCTCGACACCGCGGCCGTACGGGCCGTGCTCCGCTGGACCCCGGGCTCCGGGGTCCCCGACGTGGATGCCTCGGCCCTGCTCCTGGGGCCCTCCGGCCGGGTGCGGTCCGACGAGGACTTCGTCTTCTACAACCAGCCGCGCCATCCTTCGGGCCTGGTGCGACGGCTGCCGAAGAAGCGTGACTCCAAGGGTCTCACGGACACCGTGGAGGCCGATCTCGGCAGCCTCGACCCGTCGGTCGACCGGGTGGTGATCGCGGCCTCCTCCGACGGCGGGACCTTCCGCTCGGTCTCCGACCTGCGGATCCTGCTGTACGACGCGACGGCGGGGCCCGAGGCCGAGGCGCTGGCCCTGTTCTCCGTGACCGCGGAGACGGGCGAGGAGACGGCCGTCATCTGCGGCGAGCTGTACCGCCGCGGGGACGGCTGGAAGTTCCGGGCCGTGGGCCAGGGCTATCCGACGGGCCTGGTCGGCCTCGCCACCGATTTCGGCATCTCGGTCGACGAGGACGCGCAGGACGACTCCCAGGGCGCCCAGGACGGCTCCCAGGAGGCCCTGGGCGGCTTCCGCGAGGTCCCGGGCGGCCGGAGCACCCCCGCCGAGGCCCAGGGGGGCACCGCGGCCACCGTCGCCTCCGGCGGCGACCCGGACCCCGATCTGACCGTCGCCCACACCCCGGCGTCCGTGCCCCCGCAGCCGGCCGTGCCGCCCCGGCCCGACCGGGCCCCCGCCTACGGCTATCCCCAGCAGCCGGCGCACCCGGCCCCGGCGTACGGCTATCCGCAGCCGGTGAACGCCTCCGAGCAGAACCCCGCCCCGGACTTCCGGATGCCTCCGATGGGCCCCCAGTTCGTCCGGTCGTAGGAGCCGCGCGGCTACGCCTTGGTCTTGTAGCCGCGCCCCCACTGCAGGCCCCAGCCGTACAGCCGGTCCAGTTCGGCCTGGAAGCCGTACACGAAGCGGACCTCGCGGCGGACCGTGAGCTCGCCCTTGGCGTTCTCCACGGAGAAGACCGCGCAGGAGCGGGCCTGCGGGGCGCGCTCGTCGAGTTCGATCTCGATCCGGGGGCCGTTGCTCGGATAGAGCGTGATCTTGGCGTGCGTACGGTCGAAGGCCGGCGTCTGGTCGTAGATGTACACGAAGAACAGCAGGCGCTTGATCTCGTCCTTGTGATCCAGGTTGACGAAGATAGTCTCCCCCGAGGAGCCGCCGAAGCGGTCGTCGCCGCTGAGCTTCACGTACGGCGCGCCGTTCAGGTCCCCGAAGAAGCCGCCGAGCGGCTGCACCACGCCCTTGCTGCCGTCGGCGAGCTCATAGAGGCAGCCGAGGTCCAGGTCGACGTTGACCATGCCCTGGGTGTGGGCCTGCACGACCTCGGGCTTGAAGAGCTGGGACGGGTTGCGGAGCAGCCGGCCGCTCTGCCGGGAGCGTCCTTCGAGGTCGGAGGTCCGCATCCGCCAGGAGAGGTTCACCCGGAGGTTGCCGGTGGCCGCCCCCTGCTTGCTGAGCGAGACGGACGGACGCCGTTTCGTCAGATCGATCGTGTTCGACGCGGCGCTGCCCGAGTCGAACTGCGACGCCGCCCTTGCCGGAAACAGGTTGTCCCAGAAGGCCATGCCGCCCTCACCCCCACTGATCGTCGACCCGCCGGCGCCCCGAGGGGTCCGTACCGGCACCGCACATGACTGCGGGGCGGCCGGGTGCTCCGGCCGCCCCGCAGGAAAGCGTTCCTCAATACCGGGGGTGTCACACCCCGGACGGCACCTCGGTCTTGTCCCCCGAGGAGCCGGACCCGCCCTCGGCCGCCGCCAGCCTGCGGTTGCGGCGGACGGAGGACCAGAAGGACAGGGCGATCAGGGCGACGCCGATGAGGCCGGTGACGACCTCGGGGATCTGGTAGCGGATGGTGACCATGAGGATCACGGCCAGCGCGCCGATCGCGTAGTGCGCGCCGTGCTCCAGGTAGACGTAGTCGTCGAGGGTGCCCTGGCGGACCAGGTAGACCGTCAGCGAACGGACGTACATGGCGCCGACACCCAGGCCGAGCGCCATGAGCACGATGTCGTTGGTGATGGCGAAGGCGCCGATGACACCGTCGAACGAGAAGGAGGCGTCGAGGACCTCCAGGTAGAGGAACATGAAGAAGGCGGCCTTGCCGGCCAGCTGCACGGCGCCGACCTTCTTGCCGCTGCGCCTGGCCTCCTCCTCGGCCTCGTGCTCGCGCTCCTCCTCTTCCTCCAGCTTGTTCTCGAAGTAGCCGGAGAGCCCGCCGACGACGAGGTACGTGATGAGGCCGAAGACGCCGGAGAGCAGGACCGTCGCCGCCTTGTCGACGTGCGCGCCGCCGTGCTGGTGGGCCTGGGTCGCGAAGGTCATGGCACTGACGGCCAGGACGATCAGGGCGATGCAGACCGAGAGCATGTCGATCTTGCCGAGCTTGGCCAGCGGCCGCTCCAGCCAGCCGAGCCACTTGATGTCGCGGTCCTCGAAGATGAAGTCGAGGAAGATCATCAGCAGGAACATGCCGCCGAAGGCCGCGATCGACGGGTGCGCGTCGGTCACGAGCTGCTCGTAGCGCTCGGCGTCGTTGAGCGCGAGGTCGACCGCCTCGATGGGGCCGATCTTGGCGCTGATCGCCACGATCACGACGGGGAAGACCAGTCGCATGCCGAAGACCGCGATCAGGACACCGATGGTGAGGAAGATCTTCTGCCAGAAGGCATTCATCTTCTTCAGGATTCCGGCGTTGACCACTGCATTGTCGAAGGAGAGCGAGATCTCGAGGACGCACAGGATCGCGACGATCCCGAACGCCTCCCACCCCCCGTAGAGCACCGCTGCGACCAGGCCGAGCGCCGTGATGGCGAACGACCAGCCGAAGGTTTTCAGAACCACTGTTTGCCCCATCGTGAATTACATGGCTTTACGAGACATTGACCCCGAAGTCTAGAGCGATGCCCCGCAGACCCGACGCGTACCCCTGACCGACCGCGCGGAACTTCCATTCGCCGTTGTACCGGTAGAGCTCACCGAAGATCATCGCGGTCTCGGTGGAAGCGTCCTCGGAGAGGTCGTACCGGGCGAGTTCCTGGCCGTCCATCTGGTTCACGACGCGGATGAACGCGTTGCTGACCTGACCGAAACTCTGACCGCGATTGTCGGCGTCGTGGATCGACACCGGAAAGACGATCTTGTCGCAGTGCGCGGGCACCTTGGAGAGGTCCACGATCAGGGACTCGTCGTCCCCGTCGCCCTCGCCCGTGAGGTTGTCCCCGGTGTGCTCGACCGAGCCCTCCGGGCTGCGCAGCTGGTTGTAGAACACGAACTACTCGTCCCCGAGCACCCGTCCGGCCTGGCACAGCAGCGCGCTGGCGTCGAGGTCGAAGGGGGCTCCGGTGGTGGAGCGCGCGTCCCAGCCGAGCCCGACGAGGACCTGGGTGAGGTTGGGTGCGGCCTTGGAGAGGGAGACATTGCCTCCCTTGGCGAGCGTGACGCCCATGATTCGTTTCCTCCCCGGTGGTGATGAGGCACGTCCGGCGCCGCACGGGATGTGCGGCGCCGGACGGTTCGAGCTGTTCGGCTCAGACGTTGACGCCGAAGTCCTGCGCGATGCCGCGCAGGCCCGAGGCGTAGCCCTGGCCGACGGCGCGGAACTTCCACTCGTCGCCGTTGCGGTACAGCTCGCCGAAGACCATGGCGGTCTCGGTCGAGGCGTCCTCGGAGAGGTCGTACCGGGCGATCTCGGCGCCGCCGGCCTGGTTCACGACGCGGATGAACGCGTTGCGCACCTGGCCGAAGGACTGCTGGCGGTTCTCGGCGTCGTAGATCGACACCGGGAAGACGATCTTGGCGACGTCGGCCGGCACCGTGGCCAGGCTGACCTTGACCTGCTCGTCGTCACCCTCGCCCTCACCGGTGAGGTTGTCACCGGTGTGCTCGACGGAGCCGTCGGCGCTCTTCAGGTTGTTGAAGAACACGAAGTCCTGGTCGTTGCGGACCTTGCCCTCAGCGCTCACCAGGATGGCGCTGGCGTCGAGGTCGAAGTCCGTACCGGTGGTGGTGCGGACGTCCCAGCCCAGACCGACGGTCACGGCGGTGAGGCCAGGGGCCTCCTTGGTCAGCGAGACGTTGCCGCCCTTGCTGAGGCTGACTCCCACGAGTCCCTCCATGTGGTTTCCAGGGGCAGCGCCCCCAGTCGTGCGTTGGCATCGGATCAACGAGTGGATCCTAGTGACGGGTTCCCGCTCGAAACAGTCGATTCGCCCGGTGAATCCGGGTGTCGGGTCAGATCGGGGGCCGGAGCGCGTCGAGGGCCTTGACGTAGTCGCCGAGGTCGCGGGCCTCCGGCAGGCCGTTCACGACGGTCCACCGGACCACCCCGGCCCTGTCGATGACGAAGGTGCCGCGCACCGCGCAGCCCTTCTCCTCGTCGAACACGCCGTAGGCGCGGGAGGCCTCGCCGTGCGGCCAGAAGTCGGAGAGCAGCGGGTACTCCAGGGACTCCTGCTCGGCGAAGACGCGCAGGGTGTGGATGGAGTCGGTGGAGACGGCGAGGAGCCGGGTGTCGTCGTTGACGAACGTCGAGAGGTTGTCCCGCAGCTCGCCGAGCTCGCCCGCGCAGACGCTCGTGAAGGCGAAGGGGTAGAAGAGCAGCACCACGTTCTGCTCGCCGCGGAAGTCGGAGAGCCGCACGGTGCGCCCGTGGTTGTCCCTGAGCGCGAAATCCGGGGCCTCGGCGCCGACCTCGATCGCCATCGCGTACGCATCCCTTCGGCGGGGCCCTGACCTTGGGCCGAATCGGTGAACCCCACCCTACGGCCTGTGTGTGCGGGCCCCCGGGAGGCCCGGCGCGGCGACGCACGAAAGCCCCCGCCGGCGGACCGGCGGGGGCTGATCGCAGCGTGGGGATCAGCGCTTGGGGGCGGTCAGGCGGGTGCCCGTCCAGTCCTTGGCGACACTGATGCTCTTGGTCTGGGAGAGACCAGCTGTCTGCGCGGCATCGTTGATGTCGCTCGGCTCGATGTAGCCGTCGCGGCCGGTCTTCGGCGTCAGCAGCCAGATGGTGCCGCCGTCCTCCAGAAGACCGATGGCGTCCACCAGGGCGTCGGTGAGATCGCCGTCCTCGTCGCGGAACCAGAGCACGACGGCGTCGGCGACGTCGTCGTAGTCCTCGTCCACGAGCTCGGCCCCGATGATGGACTCGATGCCTTCACGGAGATCGTGGTCGACGTCGTCGTCGTAGCCGATCTCCTGGACCACCTGTCCGGGCTCGAACCCCAGCCTGCCGGCCGGGTTGGTCCGCTCCTCCGCGTGGTCCGCGGTCGCGCTCACGGCTTGCCTCCTGCTCATTCGGTAAATGCTTGGGCCGCGCGTATGCGCGCGGCGCTGGCCGTAGTCCACACGTGCCGGGGTGGATCGCGCAAGTACCCGGCCGCGGAGACCGCCGAAACGGTGACGTTTGGGGCCGTCTCGCCGCAACTTCCGGCGCCCCGGTCACCCTGCTCCGTGATCAGGCACACATGATTCGTGCCGGTTTGAGGACTTCTGAGGTTTCAGTCTGCCGAACGCCCGGACGAAACGCATGCGCGGGTTGAGCGTAAGGTTGCGATTTGACCGCACCCAGAGTCGTGGAGGACACCGCCGGGTGTTACCCCTCGGTAAATGTGACGTCTGGCGCACACGGGGTACACGATGGACATCCCGACCACTTCGTGGCCCCGTGGGCACCACCGAACAGCGAAGGAAGAGCGTGGCTCCCGGATCCGATCGCAACCCGATCATCATTGGCGGCCTTCCCAGCCAGGTCCCGGATTTCGACCCGGAAGAGACCCAGGAATGGCTCGACTCCCTCGACGCGGCCGTGGACGAGCGGGGCCGTGAGCGAGCCCGCTACCTCATGCTCCGGCTCATCGAGCGGGCCCGCGAGAAGCGCGTGGCCGTGCCCGAGATGCGCAGCTCGGACTACGTCAACACGATCGCGACCAAGGACGAGCCCTTCTTCCCCGGCAACGAGGAGATCGAGCGCAAGGTCCTCAACGCCACCCGGTGGAACGCGGCCGTCATGGTCTCGCGCGCCCAGCGTCCGGGGATCGGCGTCGGCGGCCACATCGCGACGTTCGCCTCCTCCGCCTCGCTGTACGACGTCGGCTTCAACCACTTCTTCCGCGGCAAGGACGAGGGCGACGGCGGCGACCAGATCTTCTTCCAGGGCCACGCGTCGCCCGGCATCTACGCCCGCGCGTACCTGCTGGACCGGCTGAACGACACGCAGCTCGACGGCTTCCGCCAGGAGCGCTCGAAGTTCCCGAACGGGCTGTCGTCGTACCCGCACCCGCGCCTGATGCCGGACTTCTGGGAGTTCCCCACGGTGTCCATGGGCCTCGGCCCGCTCGGCGCGATCTACCAGGCGCGGATGAACCGCTACATGGAGGCGCGCGGGATCGCGGACACCTCCAAGTCGCACGTCTGGGCCTTCCTCGGCGACGGCGAGATGGACGAGGTCGAGTCGCTCGGCCAGCTCTCCATCGCGGCCCGCGAGGGGCTGGACAACCTCACCTTCGTCGTCAACTGCAACCTGCAGCGGCTCGACGGCCCGGTGCGCGGCAACGGCAAGATCATCCAGGAGCTGGAGTCGATCTTCCGGGGCAACGGCTGGAACGTCATCAAGCTGATCTGGGACCGCTCCTGGGACCCGCTGCTCGCGCAGGACCGCGACGGCATCCTGGTCAACCGGTTGAACACCACCCCGGACGGCCAGTTCCAGACGTACGCCACCGAGACCGGCGGCTACATCCGCGACCACTTCTTCGGCGACGACCACCGGCTGCGGGCGATGGTCGAGGGCATGAGCGACCAGCAGGTGCTGCACCTGGGCCGCGGCGGGCACGACCACAAGAAGATCTACGCGGCCTACGCGGCGGCGAAGGCGCACGCCGGCCAGCCGACGGTGATCCTCGCCCAGACCGTGAAGGGCTGGACGCTGGGCCCGAACTTCGAGGGCCGCAACGCGACCCACCAGATGAAGAAGCTGACGGTCGACGACCTGAAGCGCTTCCGCGACCGGCTGCACATCCCGGTGACCGACCGGCAGCTGGAGGACGGCCTGCCGCCGTACTACCACCCGGGCCGGAACTCCGAGGAGATCCAGTACATGCACGACCGCCGCAAGGCGCTGGGCGGGTACGTCCCCACCCGGGTCGTGCGGTCCAAGCCGCTGGCGCTCCCCGACGACAAGACCTACGCGGCCGCCAGGAAGGGCTCCGGGCAGCAGTCCATCGCCACCACGATGGCCTTCGTCCGCATCCTGAAGGACCTCATGCGGGACAAGGAGATCGGCAAGCGCTTCGTGCTGATCGCCCCCGACGAGTACCGCACCTTCGGCATGGACGCGTTCTTCCCGAGCGCCAAGATCTACAACCCGCTGGGCCAGCAGTACGAGGCGGTGGACCGTGAACTGCTTCTCGCGTACAAGGAGTCGCCGACCGGCCAGATGCTGCACGACGGCATCTCCGAGGCAGGCTGCACGGCCTCGCTGATCGCCGCCGGCTCGGCCTACGCCACCCACGGCGAGCCGCTGATCCCGGTGTACGTCTTCTACTCGATGTTCGGTTTCCAGCGGACCGGCGACCAGTTCTGGCAGATGGCCGACCAGCTCGCCCGCGGCTTCGTGCTGGGCGCCACCGCCGGCCGGACGACCCTGACCGGCGAGGGCCTCCAGCACGCGGACGGCCACTCGCACCTGCTGGCCTCGACCAACCCGGCCTGCATCGCCTACGACCCGGCGTACGGCTTCGAGATCGCGCACATCGTCAAGGACGGTCTGCGCCGCATGTACGGCTCCGAGGCCGAGGACGTCTTCTACTACCTGACCGTCTACAACGAGCCGATCCAGCATCCGGCCGAGCCGGACGACGTGGACGTGGACGGCATCCTCCAGGGCATCCACCGCTTCAAGCCGGCCGAGGCCGGCGCGATCCCGGCGCAGATCATGGCCTCCGGCGTCGCCGTGCCGTGGGCGCTGGAGGCGCAGCGGATCCTCGCCGAGGAGTGGAACGTCCGGGCCGACGTCTGGTCCGCGACCTCCTGGACCGAGCTGCGGCGCGAGGCCGTGGCCGTCGAGGAGCACAACCTGCTCCACCCGGACGAGGAGCAGCGCGTCCCGTACGTGACGCGCAAGCTCCAGGGCTCCGAGGGGCCGTTCGTGGCGGTCTCGGACTGGATGCGCGCGGTGCCGGACCAGATCTCCCGCTGGGTGCCGGGCCCGTACAGCTCGCTGGGCGCCGACGGCTTCGGCTTCGCCGACACCCGGGGCGCGGCCCGCCGCTACTTCCACATCGACGCCCCGTCGATCGTGCTGGCCGTGCTGACCGAGCTGGCCCGCGAGGGCAGGATCGACCGCTCGGCCCTGAAGCAGGCGGTGGACCGCTACCAGCTGCTCGACGTGGCGGCCGCCGACCCGGGCGCCGCCGGCGGCGACGCCTGATCCGACGGCCCCCCGGGACCCCCGGGAAGCCTCCCGGCACCGCCCGGACGGCACAGCGCACCTGGTGAGGGGCGGTGGGACCTCGATCCCGCCGCCCTTAGGCGTTCTCTACGATTCCCCGCATGAAGGATCGCTGGGAAGCCCGTACACAGATGCCGCTGCTCGTCCTGGCCGTGGCCTTCGGCATCGCGTACGCCGTGCCGATCGTGGCTCCCGACGCCGCGCCCTGGGTGCACCGGCTGTGCAACCGGGTCGAGTGGGCGGTGTGGGCGGCCTTCGCCCTCGACTACCTGGTGCGGCTGGCGCTCGCCCCGGCCCGCTGGGCCTTCGTCCGCTCCCACCCCCTCGATCTGCTCTCGGTCCTGCTGCCGCTGGTGCAGCCGCTGCGGCTGCTGCGGGTCGTCTCCACGCTCCTCCTCGTCGGCCGGCGGGCCCGGATGGCCCCGCAGATCACGCTGACCACCTATGTGGCGGGAGCGGTGGTCGGGCTGATGATGTTCGGCTCGCTGGCCGTGCTCCACGTCGAGCGGGACGCTCCCGACGGCAACATCAAGACGCTCGGGGACGCGGTCTGGTGGTCGTTCACGACGATGACCACGGTCGGCTACGGCGACCACGCCCCCACCACGGGGCTCGGCCGGATCCTCGCGGTGGGCCTGATGCTCTCGGGCATCGCCCTGCTCGGTGTCGTCACGGCGAACATCGCGGCCTGGTTCATCTCCCGCTTCGACCGCGACGACGCGGTGGAGCGCCGCCAGACCGAGCTGCTGGAAGCGCTGACGCGGGAGGTCCGCGAACTGCGCGCGGAGGTCGCCCGGCTGTCGGCCCCGGCGGGCGCCGCCGCGGACGGCCCCGCCCTGCCGGCGGTGCCGGCGCCCCCCGCAACCCACGTCCCCCGCGACCCCACCGCCCCGCCCGTCTCCGCGGCTCCTACCGCCTCCACCGCTCCTACCGCTCCTACCGCTCCTACCGCTCCCAGAGCTTGAACGCTCTGACCTCGTAGGGCGTCTGCGGCACCCACGTGCCGCGCCCCGGGTAGGTCTCGAACTCCCCCGTCTCCGCGCACTCGGCGGACTGGTACGTGGTGACGGGCCGTCCCGTGCGGTTGGCGAGGGACTGGGCCGATGCGCCCGGCGGCAGCGCGACACAGCTGTCGATGTCGGTCGTGGCCAGTTCGTGGGTCTGCACCCTGCCCTTGAAGTCGGGCTTGGGCCAGAGGCAGAGCCGTCCCGGACCGCAGGCCCCGAGCGCGGTCCCGGCCGGCGCGGCCGCCGCCGGGGCCGCGAGGCAGGCGGCCAGGACGGCCGCGAGGAGCAGAGCGGTCTTCGTGACCGATCGCGTCGCCGACTTCGCAGTCGCCGACTTCGTATACGTGTACATGCTGATGAACCCCCGCTTGGTGACTCTCCGTAACCGAAAGCATGGCGGAGGTCACCCCGGGACGGAAGAGGGGCCGCCCCCGTTCACGCGATCGGGTGACGGCCCCTGAGAAGGCCCGAGGTCCGGCGTCCCGCGGACACCCGCGGGACGCCGGGCCGGACGTCAGATGTGGCCGCCCATGCCACCGGCCTCGGCGTTCTCGCCGCGCTTGGTGAGCGTGGCGACCAGGGCCGCGACGACGGCGACGACACCGGCGACGGTGAAGGCCAGGCCCATGCCGTCGAGGAAGGTGTCGTGGATGACGCCGGTGATCTGCTGGAAGACGTCGGGGGTCATCCCCGGCGCCTGGGCCAGCTCCGCCGGGGCCATGCCGAACTCGGCGGCCTGCTCCAGCTGCGGGTCGGCCGGGGCCGGGATGCCGGCGGCGACCCAGTTGGACTCGAAGGTGGCGGCGACCTTGGAGGACATGACGGCACCGAGCACGGCCGTGCCGAGCGCGCCGCCGACCTGCATCGCGGCCTGCTGGAGTCCGCCGGCCACGCCGGAGAGCTCCAGCGGCGCGTTGCCGACGATGACCTCGGTGGCGCCGACCATGACCGGCGCGAGACCGAGGCCGAGCAGGGCGAACCAGAGCGACATGACGAGGGTGCCGGTGCCCGACGAGAGCGTGATCATGCCGAACATCGCGACGGCCGTGCAGACCATGCCGCCGACCAGCGGGACGCGCGGGCCGAACCGGGTGATCAGCGCGCCCGCGAGCGGCGAGGAGACGATCATCATCGCGGTCAGCGGGAGCAGGTGCAGACCGCTGTCGACCGGGCTGAGCCCCTTCACGCCCTGGAGGTAGAAGGTCACGAAGAAGAGGCCGCCCATGAAGGCGAAGGCCATGAGGACCATCAGGACCACGCCGGCCGAGAGCGGCACGGAGCGGAACATGGCCAGCGGGATGAGCGGCTCCTTGACCTTGGTCTCCCAGAAGGCGAAGACCGCGAAGAGCAGCACCGCGCCCAGCAGACCGCCCCACGTCTTGCCGCTCGACCAGCCCCAGGACTCCCCGGCCTTGATGAGGCTCCAGACGAGGGAGGCCATGGCGCCGGAGAGCAGCAGGATGCCGAGGATGTCGAAGGAGCGGGGCGCGTTCTCCGCGCGGTGGTCCTTGAGGATGACCAGGCCGAGGACGAGCGCGACGACGCCGACCGGCACGTTGATGAAGAAGACCGACTGCCAGCTGACGTGCTCGACGAGCAGGCCGCCGACGATCGGGCCGCCCGCGGTGGACGCGCCGATGACCATGCCCCAGATGCCGATGGCCATGTTCAGCTTCTCGGCGGGGAAGGTGGCACGGAGCAGGCCGAGCGCGGCCGGCATCAGCAGGGCGCCGAAGAGGCCCTGGAGGATGCGGAAGGCGATCACGGCCCCGATGGAGTTCGAGAGGCCGATGGCGCCGGAGGCCAGGGCGAAGCCGGCGATGCCGATGAGGAAGGTCTGCCGGTGCCCGAAGCGGTCTCCGAGCTTGCCGGCGGTGATCAGCGCGACGGCGAGCGCGAGCAGGTAGCCGTTGGTGATCCACTGGACCTGGGCGAGGGAGGCGCCGAGGTCGGTCTTGATGGCGGGGTTGGCGATGGCGACGATGGTGCCGTCGAGCGCGACCATCATCACGCCGACCGCGACTCCGAAGAGCGTCAGCCACGGATGGCCGCGCAGTCCCTTCGCCGGGGCCGGTACGGGTTCCCGGGCATCCCCCTGACCCTGCGGGGCCTTTTCCACGGTGGTCTGACTAGTCATACGAACGAGGCTAGTGACAGTCACTGACAATTGACAAAGCGATTCACGCGCCGGTAACTGTCACGTAGCTCACAGGTACGCTGAGCAGGAAGAAATGCGTGAGAAACGTGAAGTAGGGGACCCTGACGTGACCTTGCCCGGCCTGCGGGAGCGGAAGAAGCAGCGAACGCGCGAGGCACTGGTCAAGGTGGCCCTCGAGCTCTTCACCTCGCACGGCTACGAGCGGACGACCGTCGACGAGATCGTCGACTCCGTCGAGGTCTCCCAGCGGACCTTCTTCCGCTACTTCTCCTCCAAGGAGGAGGTCGCCTTCGCCGTCCAGCAGATGGTGGAGGAGCGCTTCGTGGAGGCGCTCCGGCGGCGGCCCGCCGGCGAGGGGCCCTTCGACGCGCTCCGCAACGCCGTGCTCTCCGGCTGGGACACCATCGGCGACGCCATCACCGCGGTCGTCCCGCTGGAGCTGTATCTGCGCACCTTCCAGATGATCGAGTCGACGCCCGCGCTCCTCGCCGTCCATCTGCGCCGCTCCATGGAGATGGAGGAGACCCTCGCCGGGATCATCGCCGAGCGGGAGGGCCTCGACGTCGACGCGGACCCGCGCCCGCGGATCGCGGTGGCGGCCTTCAGCGGTGTGATGCGCGTGACAGGGCAGATGTGGGGCCGGGGCACGGATCAGAGCCTGGAGGCCATCCGTGCCTTGACCGAGCGGTATCTGGATCACCTCGGGCCGGCTCTCGCACCCCGCTGGCGCGACGGGGCGTAGGTCACGATCGGTCGGATCGTCCGCCCGCGCCCCGTAGGGTGGCCGCCCGTGACACCCGTCGAAGCCGACTCCCCCTCGCTCGTCGTCCTGCGCACCCTGCTGGCGCTCGCCGTCGTGTTCGTGATGCTCGCGACCACCGGCTGGACGACGATCACGCACCGTCCGGTGCCCGGCCCGTCCCGCGAGGCCGCGCTCGCCGCCTGGGCGCGCGACCGTGTCGACCACCGCCCGCTGCCGGCGCCGACCGCCTCGGCCGGGGTCGTCGCCGCGTACTTCGCCCGGCTCGGGTCCGCGCGCGCGACGGCGCTCGCCGTGCGGCACCCGCTCGTCGTCGGCAATCTCGACGGCGTGCCGGTGGCGCTGCGCTACCGCGCCAACCGGATCACCCTGGGGCGCGCGCTCGACGCCGAGCGGGACCTCGTCCGCGACGCCCGGCTCTCCGCCGAGGGCCGGCACGAGGCGCAGCGGCGCCTGGACCGGTTCGTCTCGCTGCTGCGGCCCGGCCGGCAGGTCCTCGCCTTCGATCCGACCGGTACGGGCCGTACGGCCGAGGTCCTCGGGGATCTGACGCGGGCGCGGCACGTCTCGGTGATCGTGCCCGGCGTCGACACCAACCTCCTGACCTTCCAGAAGACCCACGGCCGGTACGGGGCTCCCGCCGGCATGGCCCGGTCGCTGTACCGCGCCGAGCGGGAGGCCTCCCCCGGCGCGAGGGTCGCCGTGATCGCCTGGGCCGACTACACCGCGCCCGCCGGGGTCGGCGTCGACGCGATGACCGGCCGCCTCGCCGAGGGCGGCGCCGCGCGGCTGGTCCGGCTGACCGAGGGCCTGCCCGGCCACGCGCGCGTGGCCCTGTTCTGCCACAGCTACGGTTCCGTGCTCTGCGGGGTCGCCGCGCCCCGGCTCCCGGCCCGGGTGACCGACGTGGCGGTGGCCGGAAGTCCCGGGATGCGGGTGGAGCGGGCGGCGGAACTCCGGACCCCCGCGCGCGTGTGGGCGATGCGGGACGCCGACGACTGGATCGCGGACGTGCCGCACCTGGAGGTCGGCGGGGTCGGGCACGGCGCCGATCCGGTGGCCCCGGAGTTCGGCGCCCGGCTGCTCTCGGCCCGCGGCGCCGTCGGCCACAGCGGCTATTTCGCGCCGGGCACCGAGAGCCTCGGCAACTTCGCCGCGATAGGCGTCGGCGCCTACGGCGAGCTGGTCTGCGCCCGTGCCGACAGCGCTTGCCACGGGGGAATATCCGGTACGGAAGGGCGCTGACGCGCGTAGATCACGTAATTTCGGGACCTTTCACGGGGGCGACGCACAGGCACACGCCGCATACGATGAGGCGTATGGGTGATGTGCTGGCCGGAATTCATGCCACCTGGGAGTTCGAGAGTGACGCCCTCGTCATCCGCTTCGACCGGGGGAACCGTGCGCCGAGACTCTTCGGCGTGCTGCGCGAACGACGTGTACCGCACGAGGCGCTGGCGTCCGTGACGCTCTCGCCCGGCAAGCGGGGCACCGTCGTGCTGCACGCCGTGCCGAGACCGGGTGCCGATCCGCTGATGGAGGCGGCCGCGGGACAGCTCCCGGAGGCCTGCGACCCGTACCGTCTGGTGCTGCCGGCGGACCGGGAGACGCTCGCCGAGTACTACCGGGACGAGCTGCGGGCCGTCCTCGGGACAGGGGCCTACTCCGGCGACCCCTCGGACGGGCTCGGCGCGGAGCCCGCGGACCGCTTCCTCGTGGCGCCGCCGCAGGGTCCGCAGTCCTTCAAGGCGTACGACGGCAAGGCGAGCTTCGACGGGCAGTCGGAGGTCTCGTTCCGCTGGTCGTGGACGGGGGCCTCCTCCGAGAAGTGGAAGGCCGGCGACCAGTTCTTCCACGTACGGGACCTCTGCGGGATCGAGTGGCGCTCGCCGGACGTCCTGGACGGGCACCTGCGGCTGGTGCCGCGGGGCGGCGAGCCGCGCGCGTCCCAGCCCGACCACGATCCGGCGTCCGTCGTGTTCGGCCTCGGCTACGGGCCGGTGCACCTGTCGCTCCCCTTCGCCGCGGCGGTCCTCGCGGCGATCAGGACCGCGGACCGCGTCCCGGCCCGCACGGCCGCCGCTCCCGGGGCGGTCGCCGAAAGGATTCGGCACCTGGGTGAACTGCACGAGGCGGGACTGGTGACGGACGAGGAGTTCTCCGCGAAGAAGGCGGAACTCCTGGCGGAGCTCTAGGGAGTGTCTCGCCGGGCCAGAGGCACGGGAGCGGACGCGGGAACACCCTGGCCGCGTGCGAACCCCGGCCAGGGCCGGAGCCGGCCCGAGCGCACCCGGAGCGGTCGGGCGCGGGGCCGGCGTCCGGGCCCGGTGTCATACCCGGGTATCAGGCCGGAGCCCGGTCCCCGGTATGACGTCGGGGGCCCGGCCCGCTGCCTACCCTGAGCGGGTCATGGCTACCGAACCGCGGCACGAGCCGCCCACCCCCGCCCTGCGGCGGCTCAGCACCCGGACGCGCGAGACGTTCCGGGGGCTCGGGACCGCGCTCACCACACCCACGGCACCGGGAGCACCGCTCCTCGCCGACGCCTCCTCGCGCTGGGTGCGGCTGCTGCCGTACGCCGTCGCCGTCGCGTTCGTCGCCTCCCTGCTCCCCACCACCGTCCACCTCCTCGCCGAGGACTACGGCGTCCACGGGGCACTCGCCGGAGCCATCGGCACCGCCCAGACCGCGCCCCTGCTGCTCGCCGTCGCCCGCCCGCTCCAGGCCTGGTGGATCGTCTTCACCGCCGACGTGCTGGGCGCGCTCGTGCTCCTCGTCGCCGACGGCCCGCGCGCCGAACTCTGGCCCTGGACCCCGCCGGTCGTCGTCGGCTACTGCGCGCTGATGGTCGCGCTCGGCCTGCGCGAGTCCCGCCGGGCCCTGTTCGGGGTGTGGCTGGCGACCGGGGCGGCCGGCTACGTCCTGGAGGCCTTCCGCCCCTCCGAGTACACCAGCGTGCACACCCTGCTCGTCGTCCTCAGCGGGGTGCTGCTCCTCCTCACCTCGGCGGTACGCGCGCGGGGCGACGCCCAGCGGCGGCTCGTCGAGCAGGAGACCATCAGCGAGGCCGAGCGGGCCCGCCGCACGCTCCTGGAGGAGCGCGCCCGGATCGCGCGCGAGCTGCACGACGTGGTCGCCCACCACATGTCGGTGATCACCGTGCAGGCCGACTCGGCCCCGTACCGCATCCCCGGCCTCCCGGACGCGGCGCGCGAGGAGTTCAGCTCGATCGCGTCGAGCGCGCGCGAGTCGCTGGCCGAGATGCGACGGCTGCTGTCGGTGCTGCGCAGCGACGGCGGGGAGGGCGAGCGCGCCCCGCAGCCGGGCCTCGACCGGGTCCAGCAGCTCGTCGAGGCGACCGTACGGGCCGGGGTGCCGGCCGAACTGCGGCTCGCCGCCGACCTCGGGAACGTACCGCAGGCGGTGGACCTGTCGGCCTACCGGATCGTGCAGGAGGCCCTGGCGAACGTCGTCCGGCACGCCCCGGGGGCGCCGACCCGGGTGTCCGTCCGGGCGGACGGCGGCTGGCTGACGGTCCTGGTCGTCAACGGGCCCTCGACCGAGGCGGGTTCCGCGGTGGAACGCGGCGCGGCCGGCACCGGGCACGGGCTGGTCGGCATGCGGGAGCGCGTACGGTTGACGGGCGGCTCGCTGGACACCGGGCCGCTGCCGGACGGCGGCTTCCGGGTCGCCGCGCGGCTGCCGCTGACCCCGGACCCGGTGCCCGCCGCGGCGGAGCCCGGGAAGCCGGCGCCCGCCCCGCGTGCGACCCCGCCCGCCGTCTCGCCCCCGTCTCCGACCCCGCCCCCTGCTTCGCCCCCGACCGCCGAGGACCCCGAGTGACCATCCGCGTGATCATCGTCGACGACCAGGCCATGGTGCGGGCCGGTTTCGCCGCACTGCTCGCCGCGCAGCCCGACATCGACGTCGTGGGCGAGGCCCCGGACGGGCGGCAGGGCGTCGACGTGGCCCGCTCGACGCACCCGGACGTGGTCCTCATGGACGTGCGGATGCCGGAGCTGGACGGCCTGGCCGCGGCCCGGGAGATCCTCCACCCGCCGGCCGGGGTCGTGCACCGGCCGAAGGTCCTCATGCTGACCACCTTCGACGTGGACGACTACGTCTACGAGGCGCTGCGCGCCGGAGCCTCCGGCTTCCTCCTCAAGGACGCGCCCCCGGCGGACCTGATCGCGGCGGTACGGATCGTGGCCGCGGGCGAGGCCCTGCTCGCCCCGTCCGTGACGCGCCGGCTCATCGCCGACTTCGCGGCCTCCCGGCCCGCTCCGCGCAGGGACACCACGGCGCTGCGCCTGAACGGTCTGACCCCGCGCGAGACCGAGGTCCTGGAGCTCATCGCGCGCGGCCTGTCCAACCAGGAGATCGCGGACCACCTCGTGCTCGCCGAGCAGACGGTGAAGACCCACATCGGCCGGGTGCTGGCCAAGCTGGACCTGCGCGACCGGGCGCAGGCGGTGGTCTTCGCCTACGAGTCGGGGCTGGTGACCCCGGGCACGGCGTCCTGACCCCGGCCTCCCGGGGGAAAACCCCACCCTCCTCCTGGTGTTGTCCGCTCCACCACCCCCTACCCGGGTATCAGGCGGGAGTTGGCCCCTCGGTGTGACGTGCCGTCACCCGCCGTCTTCCTACCTTCCTCTCGCCAGCGAACGAGCGAGTACCGGAGAGGGAGGGCGGCCCCATGCGCCGTATTTCGAGGACCCTGATCACCGCGGCCGTGGTCACCGCGGTGGTCGGCGGGACGGCCGGCTGGGCGTCCGGAGACAGCCAGGAGGCGGTCACCGGGGCGCCGGTCGGGACGGCGGAGTGGCGGGCCGCGGGGCTGCCGGACCCGGAGCGGACGGACCCGGCCGGAATGGCGCGGTTCTTCGCCGGGCTGAGCCCCGCACGGCAGCGGGAACTGGCCCGGACGCACCCGACGGTCGTCGGGAACCTCGACGGGGCGCCGCCGGAGCTGCGGTACGAGGCCAACGCCCGCACCACGCGCGGGGCGTTCGGCGACGCGCGGGTCCTCGCCCACGACGCCCGCGGCCGCGGCCAGGTGGTCCTGGTGTACGGCGACCTGGCGCGGGCCGCGCACGTCGCGGTGATCGTGCCCGGATCGGACGTCGCCGCGGACCGCGTGCGGCCGCTCACCGACATGGCCACCGCCCTGCGGAAGGCCGCCGGACCCGACACGGCGGTCGTCGCCTGGGCCGGGTACACCACTCCCGTCGGCGTCGGCGTGGACGCGGCCACCGGCCGCCTCGCCGAGGCCGGGGCAGACCGGCTCACCCGCTTCGTGGACGGTCTCGCGGCCGTCGGAGCGGCCGAGCCCTCGCTGTTCTGCCACAGCTACGGCTCCGTGGTCTGCGGCCTCGCCGCCCACGACCTGAAGGCCAAGGACCTGGTGGTCTTCGGCTCCCCCGGGATGCGCGCCGCGAACGTGGCCGAGCTCGGCACCTCCGCCCGCGTCTGGGCGGCGAAGGACCCCACCGACTGGATCGACCGGATCCCGAACGTACGGGTCGGCGACCTCGGCCACGGCACCGACCCCGCCGACCCGGCCTTCGGGGCGCGGCGGATCGCGGCCGACGACGCGGCCGGCCACGGCGGCTACCTCGCGCCGGGCACCTCCTCCCTCCGCACCTTCGCCGCGATCGCCGACGGCTCCGTCCGCACGGCCGGCGAGCCCCGTCCCGTCACCGTCCGCGCCGCCGCCGGCGCCCGTACCGGGGGAGAGGTCCGATGAGCGCCCTCGCCACCCTGGCCCGCCGCACCGCCCGGACGATCGAGGCGGGCACCCCCGCCCACCGCGACCGGGCGATCGACGGGCTGCGCGCCCTGGCCCTGCTCGCCGTGCCCACCGGGCACTGGCTGCTCGGCGGCTTCACGCGCTCCGCCGACGGGGCGATCCACAACGCGAGTCCGCTGAGCGGCTTCGCGGGGCTCGCGCCGGTCAGCTGGGTCCTCCAGATGCTGGGGATCTTCTTCCTGGTCGGCGGCTACGCCTCCGTCCTCTCCTACCGGCGCAGAAGCGGCTCCACGCGCGCGTGGCTCGGGGGCAGACTCGCGCGGCTCGGCCGCCCCGTGCTCGGCGTCACCGCCGTCTGGGCGGGACTGCTGCCCCTGCTCCGCTTCGGGTTCGACGTGCCCGTGGACACCCTGCGGACCGCGTCCACGCTGGTGATCCAGCCCCTGTGGTTCGTGGGGGTGTACACGGTGGTCACGGCGCTCACCCCGCTGTGCGTGCGGGCGGCCCGCCGCCTCGGGGTGTGGGCCGCGGCGCCGCTGCTCGGCTCGGTGGCCCTCGTCGACTTCCTGCGCTACGGCCCGTACGCGGACGCCGTGCCGTCCTGGCTGAGCCTCCTCAACATCCTGCCGGGCTGGCTCTTCGCGTACCAGCTCGGCGTCTCCTGGGGCGAGGGCCGGGTCACCCGGCGGCACGCGCGGGCGCTGCTGGCCGGCGGGGCCGTGCTCTTCGCCGTCCTGCTGCTCGTCTTCGGCTACCCGGCGTCGATGGTCGGCGTCCCCGGCGAGGCCCGCACCAACTCCCATCCGCCGTCGCTGCTGGTCCTCGCCCTCGCGGCCGCGCAGAGCGGCGCGGCGATCCTGCTCAGGGACCGGCTCGGGCGGCTCCTGAGGCGGCCCGCGCTGTGGGCGCCGGTCGTGGTCGTGAACCTGTCGGCCATGACGATCCTGTGCTGGCACCAGACGGCGATGCTCGCCGCGGCGGTCCCCGCCGCGTACCTCGGCGAGGTGCCGGGGCTGGTCGGCGCGCCGGACTCGGTGGGCTGGATCCTGGCGCGGCTGGCGTGGATGCCGGTCTTCGCCGGACTGCTCGTCCTGATCGGGCGGTACGCGCGCGGGTTCGAGTCGCCGTGGGCGAAGACCGGGCCGGGGCGCCGCACCCTGGCGGGGCTGCTCGCCGCGGGGTTCGCGGTCTTCGCCCTGGGGCTGGCGTGAGGCGCCCGGGGGCGCGGGATCAGACCTCGCGGGCCGCGGACGTCGAGCTCATGTCCGGGTAGCGGTCGCCCGTCACCAGGCCGGCGATGGGCTCCAGCGCCGCGAGCTCGTCGGCGGTGAGGACGATACGGGTGGCGGCGGCGTTCTCCTGGAGGCGGGAGCGCTTGCGGGTTCCGGGGATGGGGACGACCGTGAGGCCGTGGACGGCGGCCCGCTGCTGCACCCAGGCGAGGGCGATCTGCGCCGGGGTCGCGCCGTGCGCGGCGGCGATCTTGCGGACGGGGTCGAGGAGGGCGGCGTTGCGCTCCGCGTTCTCTCCGGTGAACCGGGGCTGGTACCGGCGGAAGTCGCCGCCCGACAGGTCCTTGGCGGCGTCGGCGAAGGCCCCGGTGAGGAAGCCGCGGCCGAGCGGCGAGTAGGGCACGAAGGTGACGCCGAGTTCGGCGGCGGCGCCGACGGCGCTGCGCTCGACGTCCCGGGAGAAGAGCGACCACTCCGACTGGAGGGCGGCGATCGGGTGGACGGCGTACGCCTCGCGGAGCTCGGGCCCGGTGACCTCGCTGAGGCCCAGGTGGCGGACCTTGCCCTGCCGGACGAGTTCGGCCATGGCGCCGACGGACTCGGCGAGGGGGACCTCCGGGTCGCGGCGGTGCATGTAGTAGAGGTCGATGGTCTCGATGCCGAGCCGGCGCAGGCTGTCCTCGACGGCCTTCCGGATGTAGGCCGGGTCGTTGCGGACGGCCCGGTAGGTCGGGTCGTCGGCGCGGCGCTCCACGGCGAACTTGGTGGCGAGGGTGACCTCGTCGCGGTGGGCGGCGAGGAAGGGGGCGAGGAACTCCTCGTTGGCGCCGCTGCCGTAGATGTCGGCGGTGTCGATCAGGGTGACGCCGGCCTCCAGGGCCGCGTCGAGGGTGTCGCGGGCGGCCGCCTCGTCGGTGTCGCCGTAGAACTCGCTGATACCCATGGCTCCGAAGCCCTGGACGCCGATCTCGGGGCCGTCCTGGCCGCCGAGGCGTACGGTGTCGATCCTGTTCGCGCTGGTCATGAAGGTGTTCCTCCGCATGCGGTGCCGTAGTGGCCGATCTTGATGTCGAGCACGGCGAGCGTGTCCTGGAGCTCGGTGATCCGGGCGAGCACGTCCCTCCTGGTGGCCTCCAGGAGTTCCCGCCGGGCGTCCCGGGTGTGGTCGCCCTCCCGCACCAGCTCCGCGTACCGGACCATGTCCGCGACCGGCATCCCCGTGAGCCGCAGCTTGCCGACGAACGCGAGCCAGTTCAGGTCCTGCTCCGTGAAGCGGCGCTGGCCGGTGTGGGAGCGGTCGACGTGCGGCATGAGGCCGATCCGTTCGTACCAGCGCAGGGTGTGCGCCGACAGGCCGGTCAGCGCGGAGACCTCGCTGATGGTGTGGTGGGTCCGGGGCCGGCTCGGGCTCGTGCTCGCCATCGCGCTCATGCCTCCACGCTAAAACGTTGGAGTGCACTCCAAGCAAGTAGGCTCGGCCCCATGCAGAGCAGCGTGCCGAGTCTGGCGTCGATCGAGAACTGGCCCGTCCCCACCGCGGCGGCCGCCGTGGTCCGCGCGGACGGCACCCTGGCCGGGTCGTACGGCCCCACCGGGCAGCGTTTCCCGCTCGCCTCCGTGACCAAGCCGCTCGCGGCGTACGCCGTCCTCGTCGCGTACGAGGAGGGGGCGGTCGACCTCGACGAGCCGGCCGGGCCCGAGGGCGCGACCGTACGCCACCTCCTCGCCCACACCTCGGGGCTCGCGTTCGACGAGAACCGGGTGATGGCCGCGCCGGGCACCCGCCGGATCTACTCCAACACCGGTTTCGAGGCCCTCGGGGACCACCTGGCGAAGGCGACCGACATCCCGTTCGCCGAGTACCTGCATCAGGCGGTCCTGGAGCCGCTGGGCATGGCGTCGACGACGCTGGACGGCTCGCCCGCCAAGGACGCCGTCTCGACCGTCGACGACCTGGTGCGGTTCGCCGCCGAGCTGCAGGCTCCGCGGCTGCTCGACCCGCGGACCGTCCTGGAGGCGATGAGCGTCGCGTACCCCGGTCTGACCGGCATCCTGCCCGGGTACGGGCACCAGCGGCCCAACGACTGGGGTCTCGGCTTCGAGATCCGCGACGGCAAGTCGCCGCACTGGACGGGCGCCGGGTCCTCGCCCCGCACCTTCGGGCACTTCGGGCAGTCCGGCACCTTCCTGTGGGTGGACCCGGACGCGCGCGCGGCGTGCGTGGCGCTGACCGACCGGCCCTTCGGGGCGTGGGCGGTCGAGGCGTGGCCGCCGTTCACCGACGCGGTCCTGGCCGATCTGCGGGCGGCCTGAGACCCGGTCCGGCAGCGCCTCCGCACCGCCCGACCTCCGCGCACCGGTGCGCGGGCGGGCCGGGGACGGCCGGGGGCGTCTCCGGCTATCCGTCGCAGCGGGCGGTGGGCAGGATCCCGTCCGGGCCGCTGAGCGACACGTCGACCAGGCCGGCCGCGTCCTCGGCGTAGGCGGTGGTGCACACCAGCTGGTGGACGCCCGCCTCGGACAGCTTCTTGACGGGGAACGGCGTCCGGACCCAGACCAGCCGGCGCGTCCTGGTGCCCGTCGCGGGGTCCCCGGTCGAGTCCTGCAGCACGGTCGGGCTCCCCGCGCCCGCCGTCGGCAGGGCGGTGGTGACGCCGGCCGCGGCCTCGTTCGCCCGCGGGCCGGCCACGAGCATGGCGAGGATCTTGTCGGTGGCGGCCCCGCCGCGGCGCAGCTCGTCGCGGGAGATCTCGTAGTCCGGGCCGAACAGGTCGGTCGGGGAGCCCGTCCCCGAGCCCTCCCACGGGGAGCCGTCGGCCGGCCCGGGGACGCCGAGACCGCGGGCCACCGGCATCGAGCGGCCGTCGGGGCCGACGAAGTACAGCACGATCCGTTCGTTCGGCGGCGGCTGGGCCTTGACCGTGGCCGCCCCGCCCGCCTCGACGACGTCGGTCTTCTGTATGCCGCAGCCGGCCACGGCGGTCGGCACCAGCAGGGCGAGCAGGGCGGCGGACGCGCCGCGGCGGCGCCCGTCGCCCCGTGCCGGCCGGCGGCGCCGGGCGCGCGCGGTCCCCGTTCCGGTCACCGTGGCGTCCGCGCCGGTCACAGCGGCATCCGCACCGTGAAGACCGCTCCGCCCTCCGGGGAGTTGGCGGCGGTGACCGTGCCTCCGTGGAGCCGTACGTTCTCCAGGGTGATCGCGAGGCCGAGGCCGCTGCCCGCCGAGCGGGTCCTGGCCTGGTCCGCCTTGTAGAAGCGGTCGAAGACGTGCGGCAGGACGTCGGGGTGGATGCCGGGACCCCGGTCGGCGACCTCCGTCACCAGCTGCTCCTCCTCCGCCCACAGCCGGACCGTGACCGGCGCCGCGCCGTGCCGGAGGGCGTTGCCGACGAGGTTGGCGACGACGACGTCGAAGCGGCGCGGGTCGAGCCGGGCCCGGATCCCCTCCCCGAGGTGCGGGACGACCTGGGCCGGATCGGTCCAGTGCCGGTGCTGGAGGGTCTTGCGGACGCAGTCGGCGGCGTCGACCTCGTCGGTGTGCAGCTCCGCGGCGCGGGCGTCGAAGCGGGAGATCTCCATGAGGTCCTCGACGAGTACGGCGAGCTTCCCGGTCTCGGCGCTGATGAGGCGGACCGCGCGGGCCGTGTCGCTGTCGAGGGCGCCGGCGTCCTCGTCGAGGACCTCGGTGACGGCGAGCATCCCGGCGAGCGGGGTGCGGAGTTCGTGGGAGACGTCGGAGGCGAAGCGGCGGGCCCGGGCCTCGGCGTCGCGGAGCTCCGCGACGGAACGTTCCAGCTCGGCGGCGGACTCGTTGAACGTCCGGGCGAGGTCGGCGAGTTCGTCGCTGCCCGTGGCGTGGATCCGGGTGTCGAGCCGGCCGCGTCCCATGCTGCGGGCCGCGTGGCGGAGCTCGCGGACCGGCCGGAGCACGCCGCGCGCGGCGATCAGGGCGGGGATCAGGGCCACGGCGAGGGCGGGCAGGGCGCCGTCCCGGGCGGCGGTGACCATCGCCTCGATGTTGGCCTCCTCCTCGTCGAGCTCCATGACGGCGTAGAACACGAGGCCGGTGCGCTGCGGCGGGCCCTCGGGCGAGTGGGCCAGGAAGACGGCGGGGACGGCGATGGTGAGGTACGGGGTGCCGTTCCTGACCACCCGCTGGAAGCTGCCGTGCGGGACGGCCTCGTCGTCGGCGGCGCGGGCCCGCAGCTCCGGCGTGATGACGGAGGAGGTGGGCCGGTCGGTGGAGGAGACACGGAGGGTGCCGTACTCGGCGTAGACGCGCCAGGCGCGGGGCTTGCCCTGGCGGGCGACCAGCATGAGCGCGTCCCGCAGCATGTCCGGTTCGACGGGCAGGGTGACGCCGAGGGCGGCGACCTGCTCACGGAAGGCGGAGACGGCGGTGTCCTGGGTCTGCTCCAGGATCGCGTTGCGGGCGGCCCGGTAGGTGAGCGCCGCGGTGGTGCCGCAGCCGACGGCGGCGACGAGCAGGAAGGCGAGGACGAGCCGGGTGCGCAGTCCGAAGGGGTGCGGGCGCAGCCGCGGGCTCCGGCCCTCGCGCCGGGCGGTACGCCCGCGGCGCCGGCGTCCGGCAGCCCCTCGGTCGGGGCCGTGGCCGTGGCCGCCCGACCCGCCGTCATGGCCGTGGCCGGAGTGCCCGCCGGGCCCGCCCTCCCGCCCGGTGTCCTCGTCCGGGGCGACGCAGGCCTTCACTGCGGGCCCAGCGGGCCGAAGCGGTAGCCGAAACCGCGCAGGGTCTGGATGTAGCGCGGGTCGCCCGGGGTGTCCTCGATCTTGTTCCGCAGCCGGCGTACGCAGGCGTCGACCAGCCGGGCGTCGCCGTGGTAGCTGTGCTCCCAGACGTGTTCGAGGAGCTGCTGCCGGCTGAACACCTGCTCCGGTGCGGCCGTGAGGTGGAGCAGCAGCTTCAGCTCGGAGGGCGCGAGGGCGATCCGCTCCCCGGCCTTGGCGACGGTGAGGCCGGCCCGGTCGACGGCCAGCTCCCCGTGGAACTCGACGGCGGCCCGGCCGCCGGCCGGCTCCTCGATGCGCCGCAGCACGGCCCGGATGCGGGCCTCGATGACCTCGGTGCGGGCGGGCTTGACGATGTAGTCGTCGGCGCCGGCCTCCAGGCCGATGACGACGTCGAAGTCGTCGCCGCGGGCCGTCAGCATGATGATCGGCAGCTGGCTGTTCTCGCGGACCCGGCGGCACACCTGGACGCCGTTGATGCCGGGCAGCATCAGGTCGAGCAGCAGGAGGTCCGGCCGGAACTCCGCGAGCGCGTCGAGTCCGGCCTCCCCGGTGGCGGCGGTGCGCACCTCGTGCCCGCGGCGCCGGAGTCCGAGCTCGACGCCTTCGCGGACGGAGGGGTCGTCTTCTATCAGGAGCACGCGGGGCATCTGTGAAGTATCCAAGGTCGAAGGGCCCCTCCGGCCGGAGGGGGTGTGCTCAGCGGCGGTGGGCGAGGCCGCGCAGCCGGCCGCCGCCGGCCCCGATGAGGGCCTGGAGCTCGGTGAGCCGCAGGGGCTTGGCGAGGACGGCGAACACGGTGAGGACGGTCAGCGCGCCGGCCGCCCCGGAGGGCACGGCCCCGGCGGGGCCGGTGAGGTCGGTGACGAGGAGTCCGTAGCCGGCGGCGGGCACGGCGGCGGCCAGCAGCCGCACCAGGGCCCCGGCGGAACCGCCGGAGACCGGGGCGCCGGGCGCCGGGCCGCTCACCCTGAGCCTCCTGCGCAGCACGGAGGCCGTGAGGGCCCAGCCGGCCCAGAGGGCGAGCGAGTATCCGGCGGCCATGCCGGCGACGGCCCAGCGGGTGGGCAGGTACTGGTAGGCGGCGAACGACAGCCCGGCGTTGAGCCCGGCGATCACCAGGTTCAGCAGGAACGGGGTGCGGGTGTCCCGCAGGGCGTAGAAGGCGCGGTTGCACACGTACTGCCCGGAGAGGGCGACGAGGCCGGGGGCGAAGGCCATCAGGATCCAGGACATCGCGCGGACGTCGTCGCCGGTGGTCGCCCCGTACCGGAAGACGGCCGTCAGCAGCGGGACGGCGAGCGCGAGGAGGGCGCAGGCCGCCGGGACGACGGCCGCCTGGCTGGTCCGCAGGGCGTACGAGACGTCCCGGCGGACCCCCGCGAGGTCGCCGTCGGCGGCCGCGGCGCTCATCCGGGGCAGCAGCGCGGTGACGAGGGAGACCGTGATGATGCCGTGCGGGACGGACCACAGGAGGTAGGCGTTGTTGTACGCGGCGAGGCCGCCGCCGCTGACCGTGCCGCCCGCCGAGGTGGCGAGCAGGGTGGTCACCCAGTACGCGCCCTGGTTGGTGAGGACGAGCAGGACCAGCCAGCCGGCCGAGCGCAGCGGTGCGGCGAGGCCGCTGCCGCGCCAGTCGAAGCGGGGCCGCCAGCGGAAGCGGGCGGCGCGCAGCGAGGGCACGAGGGCGAGGGCCTGGAGCACGATGCCGGCGGTGGTGCCCCAGCCGAGCAGGGCGGTCTCGCCGGGGGTGAGGGCGCCGCCGTCGGAGACGACGAGGAAGAGGGTGAAGACGGCGACGACGACCACGTTGTTGAGGACCGGGGTCCACATCATGGCGCCGAAGCGGCCCCGGGCGTTGAGGACCTGTCCGAGCAGGGTGAAGAGGCCGAGGAAGAAGATCTGCGGCAGGCACGCGCGCGTGAAGGCGAGGGTCAGCTCCCGCTGCGCGCCGGTGTAGTCGGTGTAGGTGTCGACGATCAGGGGCGCGGCGAACACCGCGGCGGCGGTGAGGACGGCGAGGGCGAGCACGCAGAGGGTGAGGAGCCGGTCGGTGTAGGCGGCTCCGCCGTCCTCGTGCTCCTTCGCGGCCTTGACCAGCTCGGGGACGAAGACCGCGTTGAGGGCGCCGCCGAGGAGGAGCGTGTAGATGATGGTGGGGACGGTGTTGCCGACCGCGTAGCCGTCGGCGACGGCGGCCGCGCCGAGCGCGGCGGCGACCACGGAGGCGCGGACGAAGCCGGTGGCGCGGGAGACGAGCGAGCCGGCGGCCATGAGCGCGCCGCTGCGGAGCGCCGACGGGCGGGACGCCGCCCGTTCCCTGCCGGGCTGTTCGGCGGTGAGCGTGGCGGTCATCGGCGGGCCAGGTACGCCTGGAAGGCGCGGTACAGCGCGTGGTTGGTCGTGCCCTGCATCGGTGTCTCCCACTCCCCCAGCGTCTCGACGACCTGTCCTCCCGTGCCGAGCTTCCAGCGGAGCAGCCCGTGGGCACGGTCGCCCGGGTCGAGGGTGGAGGGTACCCCGCGCAGGTCGTAGACGGCGGCGCCGAGGGCGTGGGCGTCGAGCATCATGCGCCACTGGAGGGCGTTGGACGGCCGGACCTCGCGGCGGTGGTCGGCCGAGGCGCCGGTCTGGTACCAGACCCGGCCTCCGACGGTGACCATGGTGTGGGCGGCGAGGATCTCGCCCTCGTGGCGGGCGAGGTAGAGCTTCATCCGGCCGGGCTGCTCGGCGTTGAGGACGGCGTACTGGCGCTCGTAGTAGGCGAGGGAGCGGCCGAGGCGGAAGCCGTCGCGCTCCTCGGTGATGCGGAGCAGCCGGTAGAACTCGGGGAGGTCGGCGGCGGATCCGACGGTGATCTCGACACCGGACTTGCGGGCCTTGCGGACGTTGCGCCGCCATTCCTGGTTGAGGCCGGTCCACAGGTCGTCGGCGGTGCGGCCGGCGAGCGGCACCTGGAAGACGTGGCGTGGCTGGGCGTCGGCGCCGTCCTCCGACTCCCCGCCGCAGCGGCGCCAGCCGCGGGCGCGGAGCCGTTCGGCGACGGCGGTGCCGAGGGGGTCGACCTCGTCGGCGAGGACGTCGGACAGCCGGCGGCCGGGGCCGGCGGCGGCCTTGACGGTGGCGGCGTTCCACCGCCGGTAGGCGGGTCCGGGGCCGATGCGGACGGCGAAGGCGCCGCAGGAGCGGAGGTGGGCGAGCAGGGGGGTGAGCCAGCCGTCGACGTCGGGGTCGGACCAGTCGGCGACGGGGCCCTCGGGCAGGTAGGCGAAGTACTTGCGGGTGCCGGGGAAGGGGCGCAGGAGGACGAGGGCCACGCCGGTCGTGCCGCCGGACTCCGGCCCCCAGCCGATGAGCCGGTGCTGCCAGCCGTCCTTGACCTGCGCCCAGGCGGGGACCTGGAGGAAGCTGGGCCCGTCCGCACCGGAGCGGGAGGCGAGGAAGGCGCGGTAGACCTCGGGGGTGACGGGGCCGAGCCGCAGGGTGCGGCGCTCGGCGGGTGCGGCCGTCACGAGCAGGGCTGACACAACGGAGCCTCCTTGTTCCGCCCCTCGGTGGTGGGGCGCACAGCAGGCTCACAGCCGAATTCGACGGAGTCGCGCGTCGTATGTGACCGGACGATGACCGTTGTGCCGCAGCCCCCGTCATACGGGGCCCGGGGCCGCCGCGGGGGGCGGGGAGCGACCTAGAGTCCGAAACATCCCACTCGCTTCCCACCACCCCTGCGGAGGTCTCCCGTGCTGCGCATACGCACAACCCGTCCCGTTCTCGCGGCAGTCGCGCTGGCCGTCTCCCTGACGGCCTGTTCGGCGCAGGCGGCGAGCGGTCCCGGGGGAAGCGGGGCTCCCGCCGCGGACGGGTCGGCGTCCCCGCCGAAGGTGACGGTCGTGGAGCCGGCCGCCGGCGTCCCGGTGACGGTGACCGCGGCGGGCGGCACCATCTCCGAGGTGAAGGTCATGGACGCGGACGGCGGTTCGCTCGCGGGCCGGGCGGCCGGGGGCGGCACCCGCTGGGTCTCCGACCGCAAGGCGGCGCCGGGGACCCGGTACACGGTGGAGGTCACCTCGCGCACGGCCGACGGGAAGGAGTCGACCACCCGGTCCTCCTTCGAGACGGCCCGGGCCGACAAGGTCAACAAGCTGACCCTGGCCCCCGGCAAGAACACCACCGTCGGCATCGCCCACCCCCTCTCGATCGTCTTCGACCTGCCCGTGACGAAGAAGGCCGACGTGGAGAGGCAGCTCAAGGTGACCACCTCGAACGGGACCGAGGGCTCCTGGGGCTGGGTGAAGGACCACTCGGGCCGCGACCGGGCGGACTGGCGGCCCCGGGCGTACTGGAAGCCGGGCACGAAGGTCACCCTGCGGGCGGACCTGAACGGCACGGACTCCGGCGGCGGCTGGTTCGTACGGGACTACCGCACGGGCTTCACGGTCGGCGCCGCGCAGGTCGTGAAGGTCGACCTGGACCGCCACGAGCTGACCCTCTCCAGGGACGGGCGCACGGTCCGCACGATCCCGGTGTCCGGCGGCACCCCGGGCGGCGACAAGCGGTCCTGGCGGGGCACGGCCGTGCTGATGGCGAAGGAGGGCACCATCAACATGAACTCGGAGACGGTCGGCCTCGGGGACGCCTACGACAAGGACGTCGACTACTCGATGCGGCTGACCTGGTCGGGGATGTACGCGCACGCGGCCCCGTGGAACGCCCGGTACTTCGGCAAGGCCAACATGAGCTCCGGCTGCATCGGCATGAGCGACGCCGACGCCGCCTCCTTCTACGGCGCGGTGCACGTCGGCGACCCCTTCGAGATCACCGGCCGGGACACCAAGGGCACGGTCGCCGAGGGCAACGGCTACGGGGCGTGGAACCTCAGCTGGGAGCAGTGGCGGAAGAAGAGCGCGCTGGCCTGAGGGGCCGGGCCCCGGCCGGTCAGCCGAGGGCCCTGCGCCAGTCCCGCATCTCCCAGACCAGGACCTCCGCACCGGTCGTGGCGACGAGGGTGCGGTCCCCGGGCCCGGTGAGGCGGACGGCGTCGCCGGGCCCCAGCGGCTCCTCGCCCGCGCCGTCCGCTCCGGTCTCCCCGCCGAGCGCGACCGTGCCGCGCACGACGTGGACGTAGACGAAGTCGGCGGCCGGTACGGGGATCGTCCCGCCCGCTTCGGCCCGGCGGACGTGCAGCCGCGCGTCCGCCGCCGGGAGGTCGTAGGTGCCGGACGCGCCGGTCCCCCGCACCACCTCGTACGAGGGCTCCCCGCCCGGCGACAGCGGTGCGAGCCACATCTGCACGAAGACGAGCGGCACGTCGCCGTCGTTGCGCTCGACGTGCCGGACCCCGCCGGCCGAGCTCAGCCGCTGGAGGTCGCCGGGGTGGACGAGGGTGGTGTGGCCGGCGGTGTCGTGGTGGGTGAGCTCCCCCTCGACGACCCAGGTGACGATCTCGGTGTGGCTGTGCGGGTGCTCGTCGAAGCCGGCCCCGGGCGCGAGCCGCTCCTCGTTGCAGGCGAGGAGCGCGCCGAAGCGCAGGTTGTCGGGGTCGTAGTGCGGGCCGAAGGACAGGGCGTGCCGGGTCTCGATCCCGGCTGCCCGGTCGCCCCCGGGGTACCGCTCCGCCGCGCGCTGGATGCGTATCACGGGTCCTACGGTAGTGCGCCGGGCCGGAGGCCCCGGGGGGCTGTGCCGGGGCCGGACCGCCGGGGCCGGCGGGGGCGAACCCGCCCCGACCCCGCACGCCGCCGTCCGGATAAGGCAGTCTTGTCCCCGTGCCAGAACCCACGAACGCCCCTCACCCGCACGCCGCGACCCTGAAGCGCCTCGAACAGTCCTCCGGGCGGCTCGCCGCCAACGCCATTGCCCGCATGGACGAGACGCTGCCGTGGTACCGGGCGATGCCGCCCGAGAACCGGTCGTGGATCGGCCTGGTCGCGCAGGCCGGCATCGCCGCGTTCACCGAGTGGTTCCGGCACCCGGAGACCCCGCAGGCCATCTCGACGGACGTCTTCGGCACCGCGCCGCGCGAGCTGACCCGCGCGATCACCCTGCGTCAGACCGTCGAGATGGTGCGCACCACCATCGAGGTCATGGAGACGGCGATCGAGGAGGTCGCCGCCCCCGGCGACGAGTCCATCCTCCGCGAGGCGCTCCTCGTCTACGCCCGGGAGATCGCCTTCGCGACGGCCCAGGTGTACGCGCAGGCCGCCGAGGCGCGGGGCGCCTGGGACGCGCGCCTGGAGTCGCTGGTGGTGAACGCGGTCCTGTCGGGCGAGGCGGACGAGGGCGCGGTGTCCCGCGCCGCGGCGCTGGGCTGGAACTCCCCCGACCACGTGTGCGTGATCCTCGGGACGGCGCCCGACGGCGACAGCGAGCTGACCGTGGAGGCGATCCGCCGCGCGGCCCGGCACGCCAAGCTCCAGGTCCTCACCGGGGTCCTCGGCAACCGGCTGGTGGTCATCGCCGGCGGCAACGACAACCCGCTGGCCGTGGCGAAGGCCCTGATCGGTCCGTACGCGGCGGGACCGGTCGTCGCGGGCCCCGTGGTCCCCGACCTGCTGGCGGCCACGCGCTCGGCACAGGCCGCGGCGGCGGGCCTGAAGGCCTGCTCGGCGTGGCAGGACGCGCCCCGCCCGGTCCTCGCGGACGATCTCCTGCCGGAGCGCGCCATCGCGTCCGACCCTTCGGCGCGCGAGCAGCTGGTGGAGGAGATCTACAGACCGCTGGAGGAAGCGGGCTCGGCGCTGCTGGAAACTCTCAGTGTCTATCTGGAACAGGCCAGCAGCCTGGAAGGCGCGGCCCGCATGCTGTTCGTGCACCCGAACACCGTGCGCTACCGGCTTCGACGTGTGACCGACGTCACCGGTTGGTCACCCTCCGATGTCCGTTCGGCGTTCACGCTGCGGATCGCGCTCATTCTCGGACGCTTGGCCGACGGAGATCCGCAGTCCTAGACTTTTGTCGAACACCAACAATTCCCCCGACGGTTCTTCGTCCCTGTCCCCACGGGCGCTCGAAGCCGTCCGCAAGAGAGAGTGTGAGGGTGCTCGTACTCGTCGCTCCCGGCCAAGGCGCCCAGACGCCCGGCTTCCTGACTCCCTGGCTCGAACTCCCCGGCGCCGCCGACCGCATCGCGGCCTGGTCGGACGCGATCGGACTCGACCTCGTCCACTACGGCACGAAGGCCGACGCGGACGAGATCCGTGACACCGCCGTGGCGCAGCCGCTGCTCGTCGCCGCCGGCCTGCTGTCGGCCGCCGCGCTCGGCGCGGTGTCCCCCGGCGTCGTCGCCGGTCACAGCGTCGGCGAGTTCACCGCGGCCGCGTTCGCGGGCGTCCTCGACGACACCGCCGCGCTGCGTCTCGTCCGGACCCGCGGGCTCGCGATGGCCGAGGCCGCCGCGATCACCCCCACCGGCATGTCCGCGCTGCTCGGCGGCGACCCCGAGGTCACCGTCCCGCACCTGGAGAAGCTCGGCCTGACCCCGGCCAACGTGAACGGCGCGGGCCAGATCGTGGCCGCCGGCACCCTGGAGCAGCTGGCCGCCCTGGAGGCGGACAAGCCCGAGGGCGTCCGCCGGGTCGTCGCGCTCAAGGTCGCCGGCGCCTTCCACACCTCCCACATGGCTCCGGCCGTGGCGCAGCTGGAGGCGGCGGCGAAGGAGCTGTCCCCGGCCGCCCCGGCCACCCGCTACGTGTCGAACAAGGACGGGCAGGTCGTCACCGACGGCGCCGAGGTCGTGGCGCGCCTGGTCGGCCAGGTCGCGAACCCGGTCCGCTGGGACCTGTGCATGGAGACCTTCCAGACGCTGGGCGCGACCGCGCTGATCGAGGTGTGCCCCGGCGGCACCCTGACCGGCATCGCCAAGCGGGCCCTGCCGGGCGTGGCCGCGGTCGCCCTCAAGACTCCCGACGACCTGGACGCGGCCCGTACGCTCATCGCTGAGCACGCGGCCGTCTGACAAGGAGTGTCGAGAAGCATGTCGAAGATCAAGCCCAGCAAGGGCGCCCCGTACGCGCGGATCCTCGGTGTCGGCGGCTACCGCCCCACCCGGGTCGTGCCGAACGAGGTGATCCTCGAGAAGATCGACTCGTCCGACGAGTGGATCCGCTCGCGCTCCGGTATCGCCACCCGTCACTGGGCCTCTCCCGAGGAGACCGTCGCCGCCATGTCGGTGGAGGCCTCGGGCAAGGCCATCGCCGACGCCGGGATCACCCCCGAGCAGATCGGCGCCGTGATCGTCTCCACGGTCTCGCACTTCAAGCAGACCCCGGCCGTCGCCACCGAGATCGCCGACAGGATCGGCGCCGGCAAGCCGGCCGCGTTCGACATCTCCGCCGGCTGCGCGGGCTTCGGCTACGGCCTGACGCTCGCCAAGGGCATGGTCGTCGAGGGCTCCGCCGCGTACGTGCTCGTCATCGGCGTCGAGCGGCTCAGCGACCTGACGGACCTGGAGGACCGCGCGACGGCCTTCCTGTTCGGCGACGGCGCCGGCGCCGTGGTCGTCGGCCCGTCGGACGAGCCGCACATCGGCCCCACCGTCTGGGGCTCGGAGGGCGACAAGTCCGAGACGATCAAGCAGACCGTCCCCTGGAACGAGTTCCACGTCGGCGACGTCTCGAAGCTTCCGCTCGACAGCAACGGCGAGATCAAGTTCCCCGCCATCACGCAGGAGGGTCAGGCGGTCTTCCGCTGGGCCGTCTTCGAGATGGCGAAGGTCGCCCAGCAGGCCCTGGACGCCGCCGGGATCTCGGCGGACGACCTCGACGTCTTCATCCCGCACCAGGCGAACATGCGGATCATCGACTCGATGGTGAAGACGCTGAAGCTGCCGGAGCACGTCACGGTCGCCCGTGACGTCGAGACCACCGGCAACACGTCCGCGGCCTCGATTCCGCTCGCCATGGAACGACTCCTGGCGACCGGCAAGGCGAAGAGCGGCGACACGGCCCTCATCATCGGCTTCGGGGCGGGTCTCGTCTTCGCCGCCACGGTCGTTACCCTCCCCTAGGCACTCCGGTTCTCCCGGACGCCTTTTCACAAGTAATCACAAGAAGGAGCGCCACCATGGCCGCCACCCAGGACCAGATCGTCGAAGGCCTCGCCGAGATCGTCAACGAGATCGCCGGCATCCCGGTCGAGGACGTCGAGCTGGGCAAGTCGTTCACCGACGACCTGGACGTCGACTCGCTCTCCATGGTCGAGGTCGTCGTCGCCGCCGAAGAGCGCTTCGACGTCAAGATCCCGGACGAGGACGTCAAGAACCTCAAGACGGTCGGCGACGCTGCCGACTACATCCTGAAGCACCAGGCCTGATTCGGCCCTCGCTGACTCGGTCCGCCACCCGGCGGTGGCGCCGTATTCCGACCATCACACACATGGAGAACGAATTCCTGTGAGCTCGACCAATCGCACCGTGGTCGTCACCGGTATCGGCGCAACCACACCGCTGGGTGGCGACTCCGCGTCGACCTGGGAAGGTCTTCTCGCGGGGCGCTCCGGCGTCCGGCCCCTGGAGGGCGAGCGCTTCGCCGAACTGCCCGTGCAGATCGCCGCGACCGCCGCCGTCGACCCCGGTGACGTCCTGCCCCGCCCGCTCGCCCGCAAGCTGGACCGCTCGGCGCAGTTCGCGCTGATCGCGGCCCGCGAGGCCTGGGCCGACGCGGGCTACACCGCCCCGGCCGGCGAGGACGCGTCCGTCGCGCCCGAGCGGCTCGGGTCGGTCATCGCCTCCGGCATCGGTGGCGTAACGACTCTGCTGGACCAGTACGACGTGCTGAAGGAGAAGGGCGTCCGCCGCGTCTCCCCGCACACCGTGCCCATGCTCATGCCGAACAGCCCCTCCGCGAACGTGGGTCTGGAGGTGAACGCCCGGGCGGGCGTCCACACTCCGGTCTCCGCCTGCGCGTCGGGTGCCGAGGCCATCGGCTACGCCGTCGAGATGATCCGTACCGGCCGTGCCGACGTGGTCGTCGCCGGCGGCACCGAGGCGGCGATCCACCCACTGCCGATCGCCGCCTTCGCCAACATGATGGCGATGTCCAAGAGCAACGACGAGCCGACGAAGGCCTCGCGCCCCTACGACACCGGCCGTGACGGCTTCGTGCTCGGCGAGGGCGCCGGCGTGGTGATCCTGGAGTCCGAGGAGCACGCGAAGGCCCGTGGCGCCCGCGTCTACTGCGAGGTCCTCGGCCAGGGCCTGTCGGCCGACAGCCACCACATCGCGCAGCCCGAGCCGACCGGCCGGGGCATCGCCGCCGCGATGCAGAACCTGCTCGACGCGACGGACCTCAAGCCGTCCGAGGTCGTCCACCTCAACGCGCACGCCACGTCGACGCCGCAGGGCGACGTCGCCGAGATCAAGGCGCTGCGGAAGATCCTGGGCGACGACCTGGACCACGTCGCGATCTCCGCGACGAAGTCGATGACCGGCCACCTCCTGGGCGGCGCGGGCGGCATCGAGACCGTCGCGACGGTCCTGGCCCTCCACCACCGCCTGGCCCCGCCGACGATCAACGTCGACGAGCTGGACCCGGAGGTCGACGCCGACATCGTCCGTGACGAGCCCCGCGAGCTGCCGCAGGGCACGATCGCCGCGATCAACAACTCGTTCGGCTTCGGCGGCCACAACGTGGTGCTGGCGTTCCGCACGGTCTGACGCGCGACGCACGGCCCGAAGGAGGCCCGCCCCCTGACCGGGGGCGGGCCTCCTTCGCGTTCCCGGGCCCGGTCGGGGCGCGCCTCGGCGACCGGGGGCGCGGTCGGGCGCCGGCCCCGATGGCGGGCCGTGACGGCGGGTCAGACGACCTGGTGGAGCCAGCGGACGGGGGCGCCCTCGCCCGCGTAGCGGAAGGGCTCCAGTTCGTCGTCCCAGGGCTTGCCGAGCAGCCGGGCGATCTCCGCCTCCAGCTGCGTCTCGCCCTGCGCGGAGCGGGCGAGCGCGGCCCTCAGCCGGTCCTCGGGGACCAGGATGTCCCCGTGCAGGCCGGTGACGGCGTGGAAGATGCCCAGGTCGGGGGTGGCGCTGTAGCGCTCCCCCTCGGCCGTGGGGCAGGGCTCCGCGGTGACCTCGAAGCGGAGCATCTGCCAGCCGCGCAGCGCGGAGGCGAGTTCCGAGGCGGTGCCGGTGCGGCCCTGCCAGGAGAACTCGGCTCTCCAGGTGCCGGGGGATGCCGGCTGGCGGATCCAGTCGAGCTGGACCCTCGCACCGAGGACACCCGCGACCGCCCATTCGACGTGCGGGCACAGCGCGCGCGGTGCGGAGTGAACGTACAGGACTCCACGTGTCGTCACCGGGACCTCCAGTGTGGGACGAGGTTCGCCTTTTCCCAGCGGCCTCAGTAAACAGCATCAGGAGCAAAAGGTCACAAACCATCAAAAAGGGGACAGGAAGTGACGTGATGTAATTTACCGGAGCCGGTCGGCAAAGGTGCCTCTGGTTCGACGGGGGAAAAGCTACCGTGCCGCGCCGTCATCGGTGTGACGTACGGTCGGTCCGGGGGCGGGCGAGCACGAGGCTTTCACCCGCCAGGACGCCGAAGGAGGGGGCCGGGGATGCGCGGCCGACGCAGGATCCGTACCGCCGTCGCGGCACTGCTGTGCGCGGGGGCGCTGGCCGGCTGCACCTCCGGGGAGCCCGCGGCGCGGGCCCCGGGGACGACGGCCACGCCGAGGACGACCCCGAAGCCCGTCCCGAGTCCGAGCCCGCTGTGGGACGTCTCCCCCGCGTCCGTCGCGGCCGTCGGCGACTCCGTCACCCGCGCGTTCGACGCCTGCGCGATCCTCGCGGACTGCCCCGAGTCGTCCTGGGCCACGGGCACGGACACCGCCGTGAACAGCCTCGCGATGCGCCTGCTGGGCCCGGAGAAGGCCGCCGCCCGCAGCTGGAACCTGGCGCGGTCCGGGGCGCGGATGGCGGAGCTTCCGGAGCAGATGGCGGCGGCCGCCGCCGAACGGCCCGAGCTGGTCACGGTGATGATGGGCGCGAACGACGCCTGCCGGGCCACGCCCGAGCTGATGACCCCGGTCGCCGACTTCCGGACGCAGTTCGAGACGGCGCTCGCCCGGCTGCGGAAGGGCGCGCCGAAGGCGCAGGTGTACGTGGCGAGCGTGCCGTCCCTGATGCACCTGTGGTCGACGGGGCGGGTCCTCCCGATGGGTCTCGAGGTGTGGAAGCTGGGCGTCTGCGGGGCGATGCTGGCGGACGCGGCGGACCTGGGCGCCGCGGCGGAGCGGCGGCGCGCGGAGGTGCAGGACCGGGTGGTGGCGTACAACCGGGTGCTGTCGGAGGTGTGCGCGAAGGACGAGCGCTGCCGGTACGACGGCGGGGCGGTCTTCGGATTCCGTTTCGACAGGGCGCAGTTGAGCCCCTGGGACTTCTTCCATCCGAGCCGGGACGGACAGGCGCGGCTCGCGGAGCTCGCGTACCGCCGGATCACGGCGGAGTGAGGACCCCGGGGCGGCTGTCAGGTGCCGCCCCGGGGCCGGTCTCGGGGGCCTCCGGGATCAGATCTCGACGGTGGCGGTCAGCCGGGCGTCCGTGAGGGAGCGGGCCGCCACGACCTCGTAGCGTCCGTGGACGAGGGTCCAGGCGCCCTTCTCCTCGTCCCAGATCTCGAAGGCGCGCCGGGGCAGCGCGATCCGGGCCTCCACCGTCTCGCCGGGGTCCGCCCCGACGCTCGCGAAGCCGGCCAGCCAGCGGGCCGGGCGCTCCACGGTGTCGTCCACGGGCGCCAGGTAGACCTGGACGACCTCGCGGCCGGCGCGGTCGCCGGTGTTGGTGAGCCGGACGGACGCGGTGCCGGGGCCCGCGGCCAGGGCGTCGTACGACCAGGTCGTGTAGCCGAGGCCGTGGCCGAAGGCGTACGCGGGGACGGCGGCCGCCCGGTCCCAGGCCCGGTATCCGACGAACAGGCCCTCGGCGTAGTCGAGCCGGCCCCCGGTGGGGGTGGTCTCGGTGACGGGGACGTCGGCGAGGGCGACGGGCCAGGTGGTGGGGAGGCGCCCGCCGGGCTCCTCGGCACCGGTGAGGACGTCGGCGAGGGCGGCGCCGCCCTCCTGGCCGGGGAACCAGCCGAGCAGGACGGCGGCCACGTCCCCGCGCCAGGGCAGCTCGACCGGGGAGCCGGCGTTGACCACCACGACGGTGTTCGGGTTGGCGGCGGCGACGGCCCGTACGAGGTCGTCCTGGCGGCCGGGCAGGGCGAGGTCCTTGCGGTCGAAGCCCTCGGACTCGACCCGCTCGGTGGTGGCGACGACCACGACGGCGGTGTCGGCGGTGCGGGCCGCCTCGACGGCCTCGGCGATCAGTTCGTCGGGGTCACGGCGCGGACCGAGGTGGACGAAGGAGAACATGACGGCCGGAAGCGGGGCCGCGAACTCCTTGTCGAGGGTGTGGAGCAGGGAGACCTCGACGGTCTCGCCCGCGGTGAGCGTCACCTTCGCGCGCTCGACCGGGGAGCCGAAGAAGGCCTCGAAGGGGTCGGTCTCGGGGCCTATCGCCTGCACGCCGTCGTAGAGGGTCTCGCCGCCGACGGCGAGGGTGAAGGCGCCGAGGCCGCGGGTGCCGAAGGAGTGCTCGCCGGACTCGCGCGGGGTGAAGGTGCCGGTGACCTCGATGGAGGCGAGGGCCTCGTGGGTGACGCCGGCCGGGAGGTCGTCGCCGATCCACTGGACCTGGCCGTTGGGCAGGGAGCCCTCGCCGAGCACGGCGCCGGAGGCGTCGCGGCAGCGGGCGCGCAGCGTGAAGCCGGGCGAGACGGAGCCGGCGGGGGTGAGTTCCTCGCTGGGGTCGGCGCCGAGGTGGTAGGTGAGCGCGCCGTCGGCGAGCGCGGCGGTGAGGCCGTCGAGCGGGGACACGACGTGGTCCGGGAAGACCTGGGCGGAGCCGCCGCCGAGGATGCGGGCGTCGCGGGCCGCGGCGCCGGAGAGGGCCACGGTCGCGCCGGGGCGCAGGGGCAGCGCGCCGTTCTCGTTGCGGACGAGGACGAAGCCGCGGCGGGCGATCTCGCGGGCGAGCGCGTCGCCGTCGATCGCGGCCGGCGGCTCGGTGACGACGGGCGGGGCTCCTTCGAGGGCGCCGACGCGGGCGGCGAGCCGCAGGACGTTCCGTACGGCCGCGTCGACGGCGGACTCCTCGGCCTCGCCGGCGCGGACGGCGGCGGCGAGGGCCTCGCCGTAGACGGTCCGGGGGCCGGGCATGGCGACGTCGAGGCCGCCGGCGATGTCGCCGGTGGTGGAGCGGGCGGCCATCCAGTCGGAGACGTTGCAGCCGTCGAAGCCCCACTCGCCGCGCAGGACCTCGTTGACGAGCTGGTGGTGCTCGGTCATGGTCACGCCGTTGACCTGGTTGTAGGCGGTCATGATGCCCCAGGGGCGGGCGTTCGCGACGATGGCCTCGAAGGGGGCGAGGTAGAGCTCGCGGAGCGGCCTCGGGGCGATCCGGTTGTCGACGGTGAAGCGGTCGGTCTCGGCGTCGTTGGCGACGAAGTGCTTGACGGTGGTGCCGACGCCGCCGTCCTGGACGCCCTGTACGTAGCCGGTGCCGATGGCCCCGGTGAGGAGCGGGTCCTCGCTGTAGGCCTCGAAGTGGCGGCCGCCGAGCGGGGTGCGGTGCAGGTTGACCGTGGGGGCGAGCACGACGTGCACGCCCTTGCGGCGCGCCTCCTGGGCGAGGAGGCGGCCCGCGCGGCGGGCGAGGGCGGGGTCCCAGGCGGCGGCGAGCGCGGTCGGGGACGGCAGGGCGACGGACGGGTCGTCGGCGGTCCAGCGGACGCCGCGGACGCCGACGGGGCCGTCGGACATGACCACGGACGTCAGGCCGATCTCCGGCAGGGCGGGCAGGGACCACATGTCCTGGCCGCCGAGCAGCCGCGCCTTGGTGTCCAGGTCGAGCGCGGCGAGCGCCGCCTCGACGGCCTCCTCGCGGGCCGCGTCGGCCGCACCGTCCACCGCCGTGTCCGCTGCCGTGCCCGCGCTGGTCTCCGTCATGGCCGTACCTCCTCGTTGACGTACCGATGACCCCGATGACGCCATCGTGCACCGCGTTACCTGTAGATCGGTAGGTGATGTTACCTCTTCGTTATCCATGGGCGGGGTACGGTCCTGGTGCGGAAGCGACGAGCGGAGAGGGGCAGGGCGATGGCGCGGGCCAGGAGCGAGGAACGGCGGGCGGAGATCCTGCGCGCGGCCCTCGAGGTGATCGCCGAGCGCGGCTACCGGGGCGCCACCCTCGGCTCGGTCGCCGAGCGCGTCGGCCTCACCCAGCAGGGACTGCTGCACTACTTCCCGACGAAGGAGGCGCTGCTGGTCGCCGTCCTGGAGGAGCGCGACCGCTGGGACACGAGCGGCGGCCGGGACCGCGAGGGCTGGCGGCTCGACCTGATCGAGTCGCTCGTCGAGTACAACGCGATGCGGCCCGGCATCGTGCAGACCTTCTCCGCGCTCCTCGGCGAGAGCGTCACGGACGGCCATCCGGCCCGGGAGTTCTTCACCGAGCGGTACGCGCAGGTCCGGACGAACATGGCGCAGGTGCTGCGCCTGGAGTTCGGCGACCGCCTGCCGAGCGGGCTGAGCCCGGAACGGGCGGCGCCGCTCCTGACGGCGGTGATGGACGGCCTCCAGTACCAGTGGCTCCTGGACCCGGCGGCGGTCGACATGCCGGCCGCCTTCCGCGACTTCCTGCGCCTGCTGCGCGGAGGCGCGGACCACGAGCCGCCGCCGGGACGACGGGCGGCATGATGGGGGCATGATCGTCGCAGCCACCCAGTTCGCCCCGGTCGCCGGGGACATCGCCGCCAACGTGGACACCGTCGCCGGGCTGGTCCGGGCCGCCGGCGCCGAGGGCGCCCGTGTGGTCGTCTTCGCCGAGCTCTGCCTCAGCGGGTACGAGCCGACCCTGATACGGGACACCCCCGAGCTGGTCCTCACCGAGGACGACCCCCGGCTCGACCCGGTGCGGGAGGCCTGCCGCGCGGTGTCGGCGGCGGCCGTCGTCAACGGGCCGGTGCGGACGGCGGACGGCCGGCCCGCGATCACGACCCTGGTCGTCGGCCCGGAGGGCGGGCTCCTCGCCCGCTACGACAAGCAGCACCTGTACGGGATCGAGCGGGAGGTCTTCGCCGCGGGGACCGCCGACGGGCGGTTCACGCTCGACGGGGTGCGGTTCGCGACGGCCACCTGCTACGACAACCGCTTCCCCGAGCTGGCCGCACGGGCCGCCGACGACGCCTGCGCGGTGTACCTGGCGAGTTCGGTGCTCGCCGCCGACAACGACTCGTTCACGACGGTGTACCCGGTACGGGCCCGGGACTTCGGCCTGTCCGTGGTGCTCGGCAACGTCCTCGGGGCCAACGAGGACGGTGTGGGCGGCGGTTCGGCCGGCGCCTGGGGACCGGACGGGGCCCGGATCGCAGACGCGGGCGGTACGGAACCGGGGTTCGTCCTCGCCGAGGTCGGCCCGCCGCGCCGGTGACGGACGCGGAGAGCCGGGCGGCCGCGGGACGACGGCCGCCCGGCTCCGGGGAAGGCCGTCACGGAACCCCCTGGTCCGTGACGCCTCCCCGCCCCCGCTACGGGGCGCTCAGGCCCAGCGTGTACGCGCCGGAGCCGCTGTACGCGTGGACGATGTACCGGTAGTAGCCGGCGGTGCCGGTGTAGCTGGTGTTCTCGTCGGCCGTCGCGGTGCCGCCGACGGCGACGTCGACCCAGCTCGCGCCGTTCCACTTCTGCAGGTAGAGGTCGTAGTCCTTGCCGGCCGGGCCGCGCAGGCAGCCGACGTGGGTGCCGGAGGTCGCCGAGTAGTAGTAGGAGCCGTCCGGCTGGACCGCCCGCTGGCCGGAGGTCAGGCTGCCCTGGTAGGTGTGCTCGGAGTTCGCGCAGCCGGCGGGCGGGGTCGTGGTGCCGACCGACAGCTGGTACGTGACCGTGTGGGTCGCGGAGCCCGTGCCGGTGACGGTGATCGGGTAGGTGCCGTTGGCCGTGCCCGCCGCGACCTGGACGGTCATCGTCGACGCGTTGCCGGAGGTCACCGAGGCCGGGCTGAAGGAGACGGTGACACCGCTCGGGGCGCCGCTCGCGGAGAGCTGGACGGTCTGCGCGCTGCCGCCGGTGGTGCTGGTGTTCACCGTGGAGGTGACGGAGGCACCGGGCTGGACCGAACCGGAGGAGGGGTTCAGGGCGAGCGAGAAGTCCGGGGTGGTGGTGCCGCCGCAGTCGGTCTCACCGGACTGGGCGGGTACGCCGACCGCGTTCCAGGCCGCCTTCACCGCGTTGCACTCGGTGCTGCCGTAGGTGTTCTTGGCGCTGGTCAGGGTCGCCCTGCGGGCGGCCAGGTGGTTCCAGGAGGAGGTCTTCATGAGCAGCGCGCCCATGAAGATCTTGCCGGCCTTCTGGATGCCGACACCGGTCACCGAGGACGGACCGCCGGAACATATGGGGCTGCTGGGCTTTCCGCCGCCCGGGTTCGACCCCTCGGCGAGCAGGTAGAACCAGTGGTTCTGCGGTCCGGCCGCCGCGTGCACCTCGGTGCCCGAGTTCAGCTGCGGGTAGCAGTTGGGGTCGTTGCCGACGAGCGAGGGGTTGTACATGTTCCGGATCGGCTTGCCGTCGCCGAAGAAGTTGACCTCCTCGCCGACGGTGTAGTCCGGGGTGTCGTTCGGGTTGTTGGCGTAGTGCTCGGTGAGCGCGCCGAAGATGTCGCCGGTGGACTCGTTGAGCCCGCCGTTCTCGTTGGAGGAGCCGGCGCTGCCCGGGGTCCGGTCGAAGATCTCGTGGCCGTACTCGTGCGCCACGACGTCGATGCCGGTGAGCTGGTTCGAGCCGGTCTGGGCCCGCCCGTAGGTCGTCTTCGTACCGTCGTAGTACGCGTTGACCTCGGAGAGTCCGGCGCGGGCCGGGACCATGCCGCCCTGGCCGTTCTGCCCGTTGTAGCCGAACCACTCCTTGAGCATGGAGTGTTCCTTCTGCGCCGCGTACATGATGTCGACGCAGGCGGTCACGAGGTCGTTGGCGCCGTTGTTGCCCCAGGGCGAGGAGCCCGTGTACGCGCTGCCGTTCTGCCCGCCGCACTTGAAGCCGCCGCGGCTGGTGTCGGTCATGGAGCTCGCGGCGGTGTCGATGGTGACGTTGCCGTTGTGGTAGCCGCGGCCGTCGGCGTGCAGGATCTTGTCGGTGGCGCGGGCCACGGAGCCCGTACGGGCGTCGACGTAGGTGTCGAGGGAGCTCGGGGTGTCCTTCGCGGTCCGGCCGACGACCAGGGTGTGCCAGGTCAGGACGGCCTTGCCGCCCTTGAGCAGCACGGTCAGTTCGGGGGTGCTCGCGCTCTCCACCGAGGCGAGCTGCCCGCGGGCGGTGGCGAGGGCCTCGGCCGCGGTGACCTTCGCCGTCGTGGAGACCCTGATGGCGGGCGCCGGGGCGCCGGTGACCTCGCGGACCTTGCCGGAGCTGTCGGAGAGGACGACCGCGTCGCCGCCGCCGGCGACCGGAAGGCCGCGGTAGGTGCGCTCGTACGACGCGTAGTAGAGGCCGTTCGTCCACGGGGTGACCGAGGTCCGGACGAGCTCCTCGTCGGTGCCGTGCCGGAGCTCGTCGAGTCCGCTGGCCGCGGCGCCGTCGGCGGCGGCGAGCGCGAGGGACCGGCCCTGGCCCGGGGGTACGGGCTGCGCCTTCGGGGCCGCGGTGGCGGTGCCGGCGAGGGCGGTCGCGAGGCTCGCCGAGAGCGCCAGGGCGGCCACGGCCGCCGTGAGTCTGCTGGGGTGCAACGTCTGCTCCGATCGGGGTGGGATCGTGGTGGGGGAGACGGATCGTCGCGCCGAGTATGGGCGTGCACATGACTTGTTCGGGACATCTCATCCGGCATAAGACGCGGGTTATGGTGCGGCCGCGCGGTGCTGCGTACGCTGCTGAAATGCAGCTGGAGTTGAGGCATCTGGAGGCTGTCTGCCGGATAGCGGAGGCAGGCAGTCTGGGACGCGCGGCCGGCCGGCTGGGGGTCTCGCAGCCCGCGCTCTCCGCGCAGCTCCGGCGCATCGAGCGGGTCGCCGGCGGGGAGCTCTTCCTCCGCGGCCGCCACGGCGTGGAACCCACCCCGCTGGGCGAGTTCGTCCTCGCCAAGGCGCGGCTCGTCCTCGGCGAGATGGACGCGCTGGCCGCCGGGGCGCGGGCCGTCAGCCACGACACCCCGCTGCGCCTCGGCTGCATCCTCCTCGTCCTGGTGGACGGGCTGCTGGGGCAGCTGGAGCGGGTGATGGCCGGTCAGGACATCGCGGTGACCGTGGAGCACTCGGCCACCACCCTGACCCGGCAGCTCGGCGCGGGCCGGTACGACGCCGTGCTGTACGGGGAGGTCAACGACCACGAGGTGACCCTGCCCGAGGGCACCACGGCCCGGACCCTGGTCCCCAGGGAGCCGTTCTGCGTCCGCCTCTCGGCCGCGCACCCGCTGGCCGGGAAGGAGCGGATCGCGCTGGCGGAGCTGGCCGGCGAGTCCTGGATGACGCTCGTCGAGGACGACGACGGCGGGCCCGAGGCGCTGGTCGCCGCCTGCGCGAAGGCCGGGTTCACGCCCTCGCTGCGGCACCGGGTCGCCGACCGGAAGATGCACTACGACCTGATCGCCTCGGGCCGGGCGATCTCCCTGAGCCAGCCCACCGCCCCGCACGCCGAGGGCACGGTCCTGCGGCCGCTGGAGGGCGATCCGGTCCTGGGCCGGATCCGGCTGGCCTGGAACAGGGCGGCGGTCCCGGCCCGGCAGGCGGAGCTGCTGTACCGGGCCGCGGTCCACGCCTATCTGGCGAACGTGGACAACAACGCCTTCTACCGGGAGTGGTGGGACGCCCGGCCGGAGCTCCACCCGGTCCTCGACGCCTGAGCCCGGGTCCGGGACCGGACGGACCGGGTCCCCGCCGCGTGAGGGCCTCGGGCGGAGTGCGCGGCGCCCGCGTCACGGCCCCGTCAGCGGGGCAGGTGCGGCACGCCCTTGCCCCCGGGGGCGGGCAGACCGCCGTCCGCGCGGCCGTCCTCCGGGGAGTTCTCGTCCCGGTCGTCGCGGCCGGTCTCGCCGCCCAGCTCGCGGGCCATCAGGGTGGCGCCGGCGACCGCTCCCGGCATCAGGAAGACGGCGACGAAGGGCACGAGGAACGCGAGGGTCAGCGGAACGCCGAAGCCGAGGACGGCCAGCCGGCGGCCGCGGAGCAGCGTCAGGCGCTCCTTGAGCTCGACGCCGCGGCGCTGGAACGCGACGGCCGTCAGCTCCTCGGCGAGGAAGAAGCCGGAGACGCAGAAGCCGAGGACGGGGACGACGGTCTGGCCGACCACCGGGATGAAGCCGCAGGCGAAGAGCAGGACCCCGTAGAAGGCGACCCGCGCCAGGACCCGCAGGCTGTCGCGGGCCGAGATCCACAGCTCCCGCCAGAGCGGCAGCCCGGACTCGGGCACCTCGCCGCCCTCGGTGCGGTCGACCTCCTCGGAGAGGGACTCGTAGAAGGGCTGGCCGACGAGCAGGGTCACGGCGGTGAAGGTGATGACCGCGAGGAAGAGGCCGAAGGCGAAGACCAGCGCGGTCAGGGCGCCGCGGAAGGCCGCGAGCCAGGGGGAGGTCCAGTCGTCGGCGAAGGGGGTGACCCAGGAGACCAGGTCGTCGGCGCCGTAGCCGAGGCCGACGAGCGCGCCCGCGTAGAGCACGAGGGTCACGAGTCCGGGCAGCAGCCCGAAGCCGAACCACCGTCCGTGCGTGCCCACCCACTTCTGGCCCTTTACCAGGTAACCGAAACCCACCCCGAGATCGCGCATGGGGCTCACCCTATCGGTGGACCCCGGAGCGCCCGGGGGTGCGGGGACCCGGGCTCCCGGGGAGGCGGGGGCGCCGGGCATGCGGCGAGGACCGCACCCCGACGGGTCGGGGTGCGGTCCTCGCGGATCGGCCGGTGGCCGGCCGGTGGCTCAGACGGCGAGCTCGACCGTGATGTTGCCGCGGGTCGCCTTGGAGTACGGGCAGACCTGGTGCGCCTTCTCGATCAGGCTCTTCGCCGTCTCGGCGTCCACGTTCGGGATCGACGCCGAGATCTTGACGATGATGCCGAAGCCGTCGTCGTTCTTGCCGATGCCGACCTCGGCGGTGACCGTCGAGCCGGTGATGTCGGCCTTCTCGTTGCGGGCGACGACGCCGAGCGCGCCCTGGAAGCAGGCGCTGTAGCCCGCCGCGAAGAGCTGCTCGGGGTTGGTGCCCTCGCCGGAGCCGCCCATGGCCTTGGGCGGGTTCACGACGACGTCGACCTTGCCGTCGTCGGTGGCGACACGACCGTCACGCCCGCCCTCGGCGGTGGCGACGGCGGTGTACAGGACGTCGGAGTGCTGGATCGGCATGCGAGGTACTTCCTTCATGGGTTCGCCGCGACTCGCGCCCACGATCGCGGCGGCTGAGGGAAGACTAACCGGTCACCGAGACGATCATCTTTCCGGTGTTGTCCCCGCGGAGCAGACCGAGGAAGGCGTCCACGCCGTTCTCGACGCCCTCGACGAAGGTCTCGCGGTGCTTGAGCTCGCCGGAGGCGAGCCAGCCGCCGACCTCCTGGACGAACTGCTGCTGGAGCCCGTAGTGGTCGCCGACGAGCACGCCCTGGAGGCGGAGCCGCTTGCCGATGATCATGGCCATGTTGCGCGGGCCGGGGACCGGCTCGGTGTCGTTGTACTGGGCGATCATGCCGCAGATGGTGGCGCGGCCGTGCACGTTGAGCGAGGAGATCGCGGCTTCGAGGTGGTCGCCGCCGACGTTGTCGAAGTAGACGTCGATGCCGTCCGGGGCGGCCTCGCGGAGCTGGTCCCTGACCGGGCCGTTCCGGTAGTTGAAGGCGGCGTCGAAGCCGAGCTCCTCGACGAGGAACTTCACCTTCTCGTCGGAGCCGGCCGAGCCGATCACGCGGGAGGCGCCCTTGAGGCGGGCCATCTGGCCGACCTGGCTGCCGACGGCACCGGCGGCGCCGGAGACGAAGACCGCGTCGCCCTCCTTGAAGGAGGCGACGTCGAAGAGGCCGGCGTAGGCGGTGAGGCCGGTCATCCCGAGGACGCCGAGGTAGGCGGAGAGCGGGGCGAGCGCCGGGTCGACCCTGGTGGCGTGCTGGGCCGGGACGTCGGCGTACTCGCGCCAGCCGAGACCGTGCAGGACGTGGTCGCCGACGGCGAAGCCCTCGGCGTTGGAGGCGACGACCTCGCCGACCGCTCCGCCGTCCATGGGGCGGTCGAGCTGGAACGGCGGGATGTACGACTTCACGTCGTTCATACGGCCGCGCATGTACGGGTCGACGGAGAAGTGCAGGTTCCTGACCAGGATCCGGCCCTCGGCGGGCTCGGTGACGGGGGCCTCACGGAGCGCGAAGTCCGCGGGGGTCGGCCAGCCGTGCGGACGGGCGACGAGGTGCCACTCACGGCTGGACGCGGGAAGTACGGACATGAGCACGGCCTCCAGAGAGTACGAAAAGCTTCAGATCACAAAAGATTCACTACCTGAAACAACCATGCACCTGGATATTTTACGTTGTCAAGTATCCGGGTAGGATGGCGGGCATGGCCACCCCACGCACGGACCCCCTGACCCTCGAAGTCGTCGAGCTGATCGGCACGGTCGTCGCGCGCTACTACGAGGAGTACGAGCAGGCCGCCGCGCAGCACGCGCTGACCGGCGCGCAGGCCCGCGTCCTCGGCCTGCTCGCCCTGGATCCGCTGCCGATGCGCCGCATCGCCCAGAAGCTGAAGTGCGAGCCGTCCAACATCACCGGGATAGTGGACCGCCTGGAGGCCCGCGGCCTGGTGGAGCGCCGCCCGGACCCGGCGGACCGCCGCGTCAAGCTGGCCGTCCCGACCGAGGAGGGCCGCGCGACGGCGCACCGGCTGCGCGAGTCGCTGGACTTCGCGCGGGAGCCGCTCGGCGAGCTGACCGAGGCCGAGCGGACCCTGCTGCGGGACCTGCTCAAGCGGATGCTGGGCGTCCAGCCGGACGTCTAGGGCGGCCGAAGGGGGCCGGGGCCGGAACCCGTTCGGTCAGGCGGGGACGGACTCCCGGCCGTTCGGTCAGGCGGGGACGGACTCCCGGTCGGAGCCGTCGAAGGGCGGATAGTTCTCGGCGCCCGTGCGCTCGGCCGCGTCGATGTAGACGGCGAGGGCGTCGCGGGACCGGGCCAGCCGCTCCATCTGGTCCTCGATCCGCCCCATCCGCGACCGCATGGCGGCCAGCAGCTCGGGACAGCCCGCCAGCTCCGGAACCTCGCCGACCGCGCACGGCAGCAGGTACGCGATGTCCTCCGAGGACAGCCCCGCGGCGAGCAGGTGCCGGATCTGCCGCACCCGCAGCACGGCGCTCTCGTCGTACTCCCGATAGCCGTTGGCCCCCCGGCCGGCCTCCAGGAGGCCCTGGGCCTCGTAGTAGCGCAGCTGATGGGTGTGGACACCCGTCCGACGGCTCAACTCCCCTATCCGCACAGCAACCCCGCCCTCGATCCCGCACGCGCCCGCTTGACCTTCACACCGGTATCAACGTTCACGATGCTGCCATGACCGACAGAGCAGCCGCACCCGTGAACGCATCCGCCGCCGCACCCGTGACCGTCGTCGGACTCGGCCTGATGGGCCGGGCCCTCGCCGGCGCCCTCCTCGGCGCCGGGCACCCCACCACCGTCTGGAACCGTACGCGTTCCAAGGCCGCCGACCTGGTGACCCGGGGCGCGCACCTGGCGCCCTCGATCGGGGACGCGCTCGCCGCGAGCCCCCTGACGATCGTCTGCCTCACCGACTACGACGCCGTGCACGAGCTGCTGGGCGCGGAGGGCGTGCCGCTCGACGGCACGACCCTGGTCAACCTGACCTCGGGCGACTCGGCGCAGGCGCGCGCGACCGCCCGCTGGGCCGGGGAACGCGGCGCCCGCTACCTGGACGGCGCCGTCATGGCCGTCCCGCCGGCGATCGGCACCGCCGAGGCGATCGTCCTGCACAGCGGCCCCCGGGCGGACTTCGACGCCCACGCTCCCGCCCTCGAAGCGCTCGGCACCGTCAGCCACCTCGGCGAGGACCACGGGCTCGCGTCCCTGTACGACGTGGCCGGACTGGCCATGATGTGGAGCGTCCTGAACGCCTGGCTCCAGGGCACGGCCATGCTGGGGAGGGCGGGCGTCGACGCGGCCGCCTACGCGCCGTTCGCCCGGCGGATCGCCGCCGGGGTCGCCGACTGGCTCCCGGGGTACGCCGAGCAGATCGACGCCGGCTCCTTCCCGGCCGAGGTGTCGGCCCTGGAGACCGACGCGCGGGCGATGGAGCACCTGATCAGCGAGAGCGAGGCGCTGGGCGTGAACGCCGAACTCCCGAAGCTGTTCAAGGCGATGGCCGACCGGGCGATCGCCGCGGGCCACGGCGGGGAGCAGTACCCCGTCCTGATCGAGGAGTTCGGCAGGCCCGGGACGGACTGACGCCCCGCGCTCCCGGCCCGGGAGTGTCCGGCGGGCCGGGAGCGCTCAGACGCACCACCAGAGGAAGGGGGTGCACTCCTCCTCGGTGGGCGTGGGCGAGGGGGTCGGGGCGGGGGCCGTCGCCGTGGTCGAGGCGGTCGGAGTCGGACCGGTGGCGGTCGGCGTGCCCGAGGGGGGCGTCTGGGCCTTCGTGGCCGAGGGGCTCCCGGTGGGGGTCGCGGGCCGGGTCACCGGGTCGGTGGGCGCGGGCGGGTGCTGCGGGGCGTCCCCGCCGCTCCCGGTCCCCGTGCCGGAGCCCGTCCCGGCACCCGTACCCGTACCCGTACCGGAGGCCGTGCCGGTGCCCTTGCCCGCGCCGGATCCCGCGCCCGTGCTCGTGGTCGCGCTCACCCGGCGGGGGCGGTTCGGCGCGGAGGTGACCGGCGACGGGTCGCCGCCGCCCGGGGCCCCGGTGCTCTCCACCGGGTCCGGGGCGAGCGGGGACCGCGTGACGTCGAGTTCCTCCACCGCCGTCGCGGCGCCGGCCCGCTCCGGGTCCTCCAGGGCGAGCCGGGCCATGCTGAGCGAACCGGCCGCGATCACCAGACCGAGCGTGCCCACCAGGACCACCCGGCCCCGGCGGCTCCGTCCCCGGCGCCCCTTCCGCGCGGCGCGGCCCTGCGCGGCGCCGCGCGCGGCACGCCGGCCGCCGGGGGCCGGGCGGGGCGGTTCGAGGACGTCCAGTTCGTAGACGTGCTCGGGAGCCGGCGCCTCCTCGCGCCCGTCCCGCCCGCCGGCCCCGTACGCCGCACCGGGTCCGTCCTGCGCACCGGGCCGGTCCTCGGCACCGCGTCCGTGCCCGGCACCGCGTCCGTCCTGCGCACCGGGCGCGTACGCCGGTCCGGGCGCGTACGCCGGTCCGGGCGCATACGCGGGACCGGATGCGTACGCCGGTCCCGGCCCGTACGCGGGACCAGGCCCGTACGCCGGTCCGGTCGGCGCCGGCGTTCCCGCCGGCGGGAACGCCCGGGCGGGCGCGGCCGGAGGGCCGGGTGTGCGGGGGGTCTCGTACCGCAGTTCCTCGACGGGAGTCCCGCACCCGGCACAGGCGAGGGCCCCGTTGAGATGCCGCCGGCACGCGTGGCAGTAGTCCATGGGGCCCGCAGGCTATGCGGCCCGACACCGCCTCAGGTAGCCACGGACGTGAGGATTCTGTGAGGAAACCGCAGGTCGTCGGCGGTGCGTCGTGAATCTCCCGCTTCGGTACGTGCTGCGAGGCGCGGCGCCGCGGGCCCCGGGCGGCGCAGCCCAGCGCGCGCCGCGCCCCGGACGGCCGGACGATTCCAGGAGGACCGCGTAACGCGAACCCCCCTCGCCCGTGCCAGCACCGCACTCCGGAGGATCCGCCGTGACCGTCAGCCTTGAGCAGCTGCGTCGTTGCCATGTCGCCGTCGACCTGGGTGCCGCCCGCACCCGGGTCTTCGTGAAGGGCGCCGGACTCGTCGTCGACGAGCCGAGCGTCGCCGCCGTCAACACCCGTACCGGAGCGCTGATCGCCGTCGGCGCGCTGGCCGAGAAGATGACCGGCCGCACCCCGGACTACATCAGGGTCGTCCGCCCGGTCTCGGGCGGCACGGTCGTCGACATCGAGATGGCGCAGCGCATGCTCCGCCACCTCCTCGGCGAGAAGCTGCGCCGTCAGCTCCGCCGCAAGCCCCGGCTGCGCGCCGCCGCCTGCACCCCGCACGACAGCGACCCGCTCGCCCAGCGCGCCGCCGTGGAGACCCTCGTCGGTCTCGGGGCCCGCCGCGTCGAACTGGTGGACACGCTGATCGCGGCGGCCGTGGGCTGCGGACTTCCGGTGGAGCAGCCGACCGCGACGATGATCCTGGTGTGCGGTGCGGCGACCACGCAGGTCGCGGTCCTGTCGCTCGGTTCGATCGTCACGGCGGAGCGGATGCCGGTGGGCGGCGACGCCATCGACCACGCCGTCATCCAGCACCTGCGCCACCACCACGAGCTGATGCTGCCGAGCCAGTCGGTCCGGCCGCTGCAACTCGCCCTCAGCGGGAACGGCCTGACGCCGCACGGCCCGGCCTCGACCGAGATCCACGGCCGGGACGTCGCCACGGGCCTGGCCCGCTCCGTGACCGTCGACACCGCCGCCGTGCGGGAGGCCATCCACACCCCGCTGACGGCCGTCCTCGACGGCATCGGGAAGGTGCTGCGGGACTGCCCGCCGGACCTGGTGGCCGACCTCGCGGACCGCGGGATCATGATGGTCGGCGGCAGCGCCCTGCTGCCGGGCCTCGACCAGATGCTGCGCGAGGCGACCGGCATGCCGGTGCACATCGCCGAACGGCCCGACGTCTGCGCGGTCCTCGGCCTGGGCGCGATGCTGGAGGGCAAGGTCCAGCCGATGGTCCTCGACCCGCTGTCGGAGCGGAACCCGCTGGTGGACGAGGACTGAGCCGCCGTCGGACACACCACCGCGAAAGCGAATGATTCGTACGACGATGAGACCATGACGATCATGGACGAGGACACGGACGAGGTCGCGCTCCGCCTGCCCATGCTGCTCGAAGCGGTCCTCAGCGTCGGTACGGACCTCGAACTCCGCGCCACCCTCCAGCACATCGTGGACTCCGCCGCCCTCCTCATCGGGGCGCGCTACGGCGCGCTCGGGGTCGTCGACCCCGAGCGCGGCCGCATCACCGAGCTGTTCACCTGCGGCATGACGGACGCGGAACGGCAGCGCGTCGGCCGCCTCCCCGACGGCCACACCGGGGTGCTCGGCGTGCTCGTCCAGGAACGGCGGCCGCTGCGGATCGACGACCTCGCGGCCGACCCGCGCTCCTCGGGCGTGCCCGCGGAGCACCCGGAGATGCACTCCTTCCTCGGCGTCCCCATCCGGGTCCACACCGAGGTCTTCGGCAACCTCTACCTCACGGAGAAGCGCGAGGGGCGCTTCACCGAGGAGGACCTGTCGCTGCTCCGGGTCCTCGCCTCGCAGGCCGGCATCGCCATCGGCAACGCCCGGCTGTACGAGACCGCCCGGCAGCGGGAGCGCTGGATCGAGGGCGCGGCCGCGGTGACGACCGCCCTGCTCACCGGCGCGTCCGCCGAGAACGCCCTGATGACGGTAGCCGAGCAGGCCCGCATCCTCGCCGGGGCATCGGCCGGCGTCGTCCTCCAGCCCACCCCCGAGGGCGGGATGGAGATCGTCGCCGCCTCGACGACGGACGACCCCGGCGACCTGATCGGGACGGCGATCGCGCCCGGCTCCCCGGTGCTCGTCCAGCTCCTCGGCGGGGAGCCCGTGTTCGTCGAGGACTCGGCGACCGACCCCCGGATGACCACCCACGTCCGGTCCCGCTTCGGGCCGTCGATGATGCTGCCCCTGCAGAGCGGCGGGAAGCTCATCGGCACGCTCGCCCTCCCCCGGCGGCGCGACGACCCGGCGTACACGGCGGTCGACCGGCTGCTGGCCTCGCAGTTCGCCTCGCAGGCGGCGCTCGCGCTGGTCCTGGCGGACGCGCGGCACGACCGGGAGCGGCTCGCGGTGTTCGAGGACCGGGACCGGATCGCCCGGGACCTGCACGACCTGGTCGTCCAGCGGCTGTTCGCCACGGAGATGATGCTGGAGTCCACCCGGCGGCGGGCGGCGGACTCCACCGACCCGTCGGACCCGGCGGGCGACGGAGCGCTGCTGGAGCGGGCCGTGGACGAGCTGGACTCGACGATCCAGGAAGTCCGTACGACCATCTTCGCGCTCCAGCAGCCGCCGGCCGACGCCCCGGCCTCCTTCCGGGGGAGGGTGCTGCGGGAGACCGGCGGGGCGGCGGTCCTGCTGGGCTTCCAGCCGTCCGTGCACTTCGCCGGTGCCGTCGACACCCTGATCGGCGAGGAGACCGCCAACCGGCTCCTGGCCGCCCTGCGCGGGGCGCTCGCGGCGGCGCACCGGCGGCCGGGGATCGGCGCGATCACGGTCGACATCTCCGTCGGAGAACGGGGCGGCGGGGACGCGGAGGGGGACCCGGAGGCCCGCCTGCGGGTCACGGACGACGGCACGCCGCCGACCACGGTGGACTGGCCTTAGGGGGGTGTGTGGCCGCTCAGGCCGGGCTCGCGGGGCCTGAGCGGTGAGACACCCCCAGGGACCTCCGGGCGACCGGGCCGGTGGCGGGGCACGGCGGGGCACCCGTACGGAGCAGCACCGCGCGCCGCGCGTCCGGTCCCGATCTTGACTGGGGGCGTGGACACCGAGACCAAGCCCCCGACCGCGGCGGCCTACCGCAACCTGGTGACGGCCACCATCGGCTTCACGCTGACCTTCTGGGCGTGGGACCTGATCGCGCCCCTCGCCAGCTGGTACGGCGACCGGCTCGAACTCAGCTCCTTCGAGCAGTCGCTGCTCGTCGCGGTCCCCGTCCTGGTCGGCTCCCTCGGCCGCATCCCGGCCGGCGCGCTGACCGACCGGTACGGCGCGAAGCTGATGTTCCCGCTGGTCTCGGCCCTGACGATCGTCCCCGTCCTGCTGCTGATCGTGGTCAAGGACACGTACGGCCTGCTGCTGGTCGTCGCCTTCCTCCTCGGCCTCGGCGGCACGACGTTCGCGATCGGCATCCCGCTGGTCAACTCCTGGTTCCCGCCGGAGAAGCGCGGCCTGGCGCTCGGCGTGTTCGGGATGGGCATGGGCGGTGTCGCGCTCTCCGGCTACTTCACCCCGCGCATCGCCAAGCACGGCGAGAACCTGCCGTTCATCGTGGTCGCGATCGCGCTCGCGGCGTACGCGGTGCTCGCCGCGTTCCTCATCACCGACCGCCCCGACCGGCCCGTCCCCACCGCCTCCCTGGCGACCCGGCTCGGCTCGGCCGCGCGGCTGCGGGTGACGTGGGAGCTGTCCGCGCTGTACGCGATCGGCTTCGGCGGCATCGTGGCGTTCGGCGTCTACCTGCCGACGTACCTGAAGACCTGGTACGAGCTCGACCCGACGGACGCGGGCACGAAGGCGGCCGGTTTCGCCCTGGTGACCGTGGTCTTCCGGCCCATCGGCGGCTGGCTCTCGGACCGGGTCCACCCGGCGCTCGTCACCGCCGGGGCGCTCGGCGTGGTCGCCCTCCTCGCGATCGTGCAGGCCTTCGACCCGCCGCTGAACCCGGGCGGCACGATCGCCCTCCTCGTCATGGCGGCCGGCCTCGGCACGGCGAGCGGCTCGGTCTTCGCGCTGGTCTCGCAGGTGACCCCGCAGGCCAAGGTCGGCAGCGTGACCGGCATCGTCGGCGCGATGGGCGGGCTCGGCGGGTTCCTCCCGCCGCTCGTGATGGGCGCGATCTACAGCGCGAAGGGCTCGTACTCGATCGGCTTCATGCTGCTGTCGGACCTGGCGCTCGCGGGCTGCGTCTACGCCTGGGGCCGGATGCGCGGGATCCGCCCGGAGGGCGGGGACCCGACGCCGGAGCCCTCGAAGATCACGACGGGCCGCCCCTGACGGCGGGCCTCCGGGCACAATGGGCCACCGGCGACCGACGCCCTCGACGACCACGAGGAGTACGACCGGTGAGTGCGCTCTTCCCCGCCCTGGAGGCCCCCTCCGACCGGCCCGCCCTGAGCTGCGGGCCGGTCGCCCTGACCTACGAGGAGCTCGCGCGGGCCGCGGGGGCCGTGGCGGCCCGGATCGAGGGCGCCGGCCGGGTCGCCGTCTGGGCCACGCCGACCGCGCACACGGCGGTCGCGGTGGTCGGCGCCCTGCTCGCCGGGGTCCCCGCCGTACCGCTCAACCCGCGGACGGGCGAGCGGGAGCTGGCGCACATCCTCGGCGACAGCGAGCCCTCGGCGGTGCTCGCGGGCGCCGCGGACGAGCTGCCCGCCGGGCTCGCCGGACTCCCCCGGATCGTCGTGGACCCGGCGGCGAGCGGCCCGCCGGTCACGGAGACGGCCGATCCCGAGTCGCCCGCCCTGATCGTCTACACCTCGGGCACCACGGGCCCGCCCAAGGGCGTCCTGCTGTCCCGGCGGGCGATCGCCGCCTCGCTCGACGCGCTCGCCGGGGCCTGGTCCTGGACGGCCGACGACGTCCTCGTGCACGCCCTTCCGCTGTTCCACGTGCACGGGCTGATCCTCGGGATCCTGGGGCCGCTGCGCCGGGGCGGCGGGGTCCGGCACCTCGGCACGTTCTCGGTGGCGGGCGTGGCCCGGGAGCTGGGCGGGCCGGGCGGCGGCACGATGCTGTTCGGCGTGCCGACGATGTACCACCGGCTCGCGGACGCGCTCGCCGACGACGCCGCCCTGGCCGGGGCGCTGGCCGGCGCGCGGCTGCTGGTCTCCGGGTCGGCGGCGCTCCCGGTGCACGACCACGAGCGGATCGCGGCGGCGACCGGCCGGACGGTCGTGGAGCGGTACGGGATGACCGAGACCCTCATGAACACGAGCGTCCTGCCCCGCGCCGAGCCGCGCCCCGGAACCGTCGGGGTGCCGCTCGCGGGCGTGGAGCTGCGGCTCGTGGACGAGGACGGCTCGGTGTCCGGGGCGTACGACGGGGAGACGGTCGGCGAGGTGCAGGTGCGCGGCCCGAACCTGTTCTCCGGCTACCTCGGCCGGCCCGCGGCGACGGCGGAGGCCTTCGACGGCGACTGGTTCCGCACCGGCGACATGGCGGTCCGGGAGGCGGACGGCACCGTGCGGCTGGTGGGCCGGAAGGCCACCGACCTGATCAAGAGCGGCGGCTACAAGATCGGGGCGGGCGAGATCGAGAACGCGCTGCTCGACCACCCCGGGGTGCGCGAGGCGGCCGTCACCGGCGAGCCCGACCCGGACCTGGGCGAGCGGATCGTGGCCTGGGTGGTGCCGGAGGACGCCGGGAGGCCTCCGACGACGGAGGAGCTCGCCGACCACGTCGCCGGTCTGCTCGCCCCGCACAAACGGCCCCGGGTGGTGCGCCGGCTGGACGCCCTGCCGCGCAACGACCTGGGGAAGGTCCTCAAGAAGGCACTGATCGAGAGGGGTTGAGGGGCCGGGGCCCGTCCGGTGCGCACCGGGCCCCCTCCCGCGCGGGGCGGGAGGGGGCCCGGCCTTCCGGGGGTGCCGGCGGGCTACTTCACGCCCACCGCGCGGATCAGCTCCTGCGTGACCGAGCCTCCCCGGTCGTCGCTCGCCCCGGCCCGCAGCGAGACGTATTCGGCGCCGGACGGCACGCGGAGTTCGCCGTCCCAGGCGGCGCCGTGCCGCGCCTTCCGGAGGGTCACCTTCGTCCAGGTCCTGCCCTCGTCGTAGGAGACCTCCAGGGTGGCGCCCTTGATGGTGCCGGTGCCGGAGGCCCCCTTCACGTACTCGGCGGAGATCCCGACGGGCAGCCTGTGCCCGGCGCGGACGTCGCCGTGGAGGTCGGTGTCCACGTCGAAGCCGAGGTTGAGCATCGGCAGGTAGGTGATCCTGTCGTCCGGCGTCTCGGCGGACCGGAAGGTCCACTCGCTGTGGCCCCTGGTGGCGAGCCGCCAGCGCGCCGGGTCGAGCGTGGTGTCGGTGACGACCCTGAAGGTCGACTCCTCCGCCGGGGCGTCCCAGGCGTAGGCGCCCGAGCTCATCTTGCGGTCGACGCGGGTCCCGTTCACGTACACCTCGGTGTACTGGGTCATCGACTCGTCGTTCCAGACGTTGCCGAAGCCGGTGTGGTCGGCGCCGGAGTCGCCCCAGCCGGGGGTGTTGAACCGCAGGTCGTTGCCGGTGCGCTGCTGGCCCCAGCCGAGGCCGGTGCCCAGCCAGGGGTGCCAGACGGGGCCGAACCAGTCGAGGTCCACCCGGCTGCCGCCCCGGTAGGACGGGGTGCCGCCGCGCTGCTCCAGGGACTCGCCGAGGTCGACGGACTCGTGCCAGCGCTGGCCGGTTCCGGTGGAGACGTACTCGGTGCGCTCGGTCGGGAAGGCGATCCACTCCTTGAAGCCGAAGCCGATCGGGAAGGTGTCGGTGATCGAGAAGCGGAACTCCCCGCCCAGCTCCTCGCGCCTGGTCGGCATGCGGAACGTGGAGCGGATGGTGGCCAGTTCGTCCTTGCCGGGTCGGAAGACGAGGTCCTTGCCGATGGCGCCGGGGTGGCCCTCGGAGAGGTCGTAGGTGTACGGGGTGAAGCGGGTGCCGGTCAGGTCGACGCGCTTGCCGCGGGCGGCGCCGGCGGCGAGGCGGCGGCCGTCGGCGGCGTTGACGGTGGCGACGGCGAGCGGCCGGTCCTGGTAGTCGGCGGTGCCGAACCACTTCATCAGCCGGCCGGGCCGGTCGTCGGTGACGAACAGGGCCTTGGCGCCCGCGTCCTGGGCGGTCTGGGCGATCTGCGCCGGGTCCGCGCCGTCGGTCAGGCGGACGAGGACGGCCTTGCCCGTGACCTTCCTGCCCTCGTACTCGGCGGGGGTGCCGGTGCCCGCGTCGACGAGGCCGAGGCGGTGGCCGCCCTCCAGAAGGGCGGCGCCGGCCTGCGGGGTGGCGTCGGAGAGGCGGGAGCCGTCGACTCCGGCCTCCAGCATCGGCTTGCCGAGGCGCCAGACGGTCCGGTACTCGAAGGTGCCGGTGGCGGGCCTGCGGGTGGGCGCCGCGAAGATCGAGTCGTACACGGCCGGGACCTGGACGGCTCCGCCGTAGGAGGCGCCGCCGGCCTTCCGGTCGAACTCCATGAGGAGCTGGCGGGTCTCGGTGCGCTTGTCGACCTCGGCGCGGATCTCGCGGAGCCGCCGTCCGTCGAGGGTGATCTCGCGGTCGCGGTCGAGGGTGATCTCCGGCTCGGACAGGAAGCCGAGGCCGAGGGAGTCGGCGCCGTGGGAGCCGCGGACGTCGAGGAAGGTGTCGACGGCGTACGTGCCGGGCTTCAGGCGGAGTTCGAGGGTGCCGGACTCGCCGACCGCGGCCGGGAAGGGATCGACCCCCTCGGTGAGCTGCTGCACGCCGAGGGAGGCGGGGGCGGGGGCGCCGTCGCGGTCCTTGACGTGGACGGTGAGGGTGTAGCGCTCCTCCTCCTTGACGAGGCCGAGCGCGGTGTGGGCGACGACCGCGCCGGCGGCGGTGGCGGTGACCCGGCCGGAGGACTGGCCGACGGGCGCCTTGGCGCCGTCGCCGGTGACGGTGGTGCTCGCGGTCCCGTGGGCGGGGACGGTGAGGGTGGTGTCGGCGAGCGCGGCCACTCCGGCCGGCATCCCCTCGACGGCCAGGGCCAGCTCCACCGGGGCGTCGGAGGAGTTGGTGTAGGTGACGGTCCTGGTGACCGGCTCGTTCGTCTCGTACGGCCAGGCGACGAAGCCGAGGTCGGCGGAGCCGGTGGCGGTCACGTCCGCGGCGATGGCGGCGGGCACGTCGACGCGGCCGGAGCCGAGGGCGTACGAGGAGGCGTCGAGCGTCTTCGACGAGGACATCAGCGCGTTCTTGAGCTGGGCGCCGGTCCAGTCGGGGTGCTTCTCGGCGAGCAGCGCGGCGACGCCGGCGACGTGCGGGGTCGCCATGGACGTCCCGCTCATGGAGGTGTAGAGGCCGCTGCCGGGGACGAGCTGGGAGCGGGCGGCGAGGATGTCCACGCCGGGCGCCGACAGGTCGGGCTTGAGGGCCTGGTCGCCGTAGCGGGGGCCCTGGCTGGTGAAGTAGGCGGCCTCGTCGGCGGAGTCGACGGCGCCGATGGTGAGCGCGGAGTCGGCGGCGCCGGGCGAGCCGATGGAGCCGGGGGCGCCGGAGTTGCCGGCGGCGATGACGAAGAGGGCGCCGGTCTCGGCGGTGAGGGTGTCGACTGCCTGGGCCATCGGGTCGGTGCCGTCGCTGGCCTCGCGGGAGCCGAGGCTCATCGACACGATCTTCGCGTCGACGTCCTTGGCCGCCCACTCCATGCCGGCGATGATCTGCGACTCGCTGCCGGAACCCTCGTCGCTGAGGACCTTGCCGACGGCGAGGGTGGCGCCGGGGGCGACGCCCTTCTCCGCGCCGTCCGAACCGGCGCCGCTGCCGCCGACGGTGGAGGCGACGTGGGTGCCGTGGCCGTCGCGGTCGGCGACCTCCTGGCCCTCGATGAAGGACTTCGACTCGGCGACCCGGCCCACGAGGTCGGGGTGGCCGAGGTCGGCGCCGGTGTCGAGGACGGCGACCTTCACGCCCTTGCCGGTGAGCCCGGCCTCCCAGGCCTTCGGGGTGCCGATCTGGGCGTTGGACTCGGCCATGGCGGCCTTGACCCGGCCGTCGAGCCAGACCTTGGCGGGGGCGGCGGAGCGCGCGGTCGGGGCCGCGGTGAAGCCGCGCCAGAAGGCGGCGGGGTCGGTGGCGGTGACGGCGGCGCCGTCGATGCTGGGCAGCGGACGGACGGTCTCGGCGCCGCGCGGGGCCGTCGCCGCGGCGCGGGCGGCCTTGCCGCCGTACGTGACGATCAGCGGGAGTTCGCCGGTGACGCCCTGCTCGACGAGGCCGGTGACGTCGAAGAGCCGCGGGTCGAGGGCGCCGGAGTCCAGGTAGGGGCGGGCCTCGTCGGGCACGACCGTGACCCGGCCGTTCGAGATCCGGCTGCGTATCGCGCCGGTGGCGCCCGCGGCCCGGTCGACGGTGACGGTCTGCCGGCCGCCGCCGAGGTCGGTGAGGGTGACGCGGTCGCCGGTGACGAGGGTGACGGTGCTGCCGGCCGCCGTCCTCTTGAAGGTGTCCGGGACGGCTGTGGCGGTGGTCCCGGCGGCGGCGGTCTGCCCGGCCGAGAGCATCACGAGGGAGACGCCCGCGGCGATCAGCGCGGCTCTCCCCCTGTCGAAGGGTGTGGTCCTCGACGTCATCGTTCGAACTCCTCGTGGACCCGGGGTCGGGGGTGTTTCCGGGTGCCGCGAGGAGTCTTGGCCAGGTGGACGGGAGTTGACTCCGCTCCGCGCTGGCGGTTATGCGCCGTGGCGGCCAACCGCCAGAACAGGACGTGTCGTTCGGGGAGAATTGATCACGGAGTCGGGTCGAGCGCGTCGTACCGGCGGAAACCGCGCCCGTACAGCGCGAGGGCGCCGACGGCGAGGACACAGGCGATCCCGCCTCCGGTGACGGCGACCGCGGGCGAGGTCAGGTCGGCCACGGAGCCGGCCAGGAAGTCCCCGAGCCGGGGCCCGCCGGCGACCACCACGATGAACACGCCCTGGAGCCGGCCGCGCATCTCGTCCGGCGCCGCGACCTGCATCATCGTGTTGCGGAAGATCATCGAGACGGTGTCGGAGTACCCCGCGACGGCCAGCAGGAGCAGCCCCAGCCAGAGGTTCCGGGTGAGTCCGAAGGCGGCGATGGCGGTGCCCCAGCAGGCGACGGCGAGCAGGATCGCCTGGCCGTGGTGCCGGACGCGTCCCTGCCAGCCGGAGAGCACCCCGCCGAGCAGCGCCCCGCAGGCGGGCGCGGCGACGAGGAGTCCGGCGGTCTTCGCGTCGCCGCCGAACCAGAGCACGGCGACGGCGGGGAACAGCGCGCGGGGGTGGGCGAGGATCATCGCGCAGAAGTCCGAGAAGAACGTCATGCGCAGGTTGGGCCGGGTCGCGAGGAACCGCAGCCCGTCGAGCACGGAGGCCCGCTTCCCGCCCTCCTTGCGGTCCGGCAGCATCGAGGGCAGCCGCCACATCGCGTAGAGGCTCGCGGCGAAGGCGAGGGCGTCCACGAGGTACGCGGTCTGGTACCCGGCGAAGCCGACGATCAGCCCGCCGAGGCTGGGCCCGACGAGCATGCCGAAGGTGGTGACCATCGAGTTCAGCGCGTTGGCGGCCCGCAGCTGCTCGGGCGGCAGGAGCCGCGGGATCATCGAGGACCGGGCGGGCGCGTTGAGCGCGGCGCAGACGGCCTGGAGGGCGACGATCCCGTAGAGGAACCAGACCCGGTGGAAGCCGGCGAAGGCGGCGGCGGCGAGCCCGGCCGACAGGACGGCGGAGCCGCAGGCGCTGTAGAGCCCGAGGCGGCGGCGGTCGACGGTGTCCGCGATGGCGCCGCCGTAGAGCCCGAAGACCACGAGCGGCACGAGCGAGAACAGCCCCACCAGCCCGACGGAGAAGGGCGACCGGGTGATGTCGTACACCTGGAGGGAGACGGCCAGCGAGGTCATCCCCTGGCCGACCCAGGAGACGGCGCCGCCGAACCAGAGGCGGCGGTAGTGGGCGGAGGTCCGCAGCGGTGTGAGGTCGGCGAAGAGCCGGCGCCGCTCGGGAGCGGGAGCCCCGGGGGGCGGGGTCGCGGCGGGCGGGGGTTCGGGGGGCTGCTGCCGGGAGCGCGGCCGGGCGGCGGTCACGCGACGTCGTACCGGAGCTCGGGACGCTCCCAGTGGATGCGGCCGCCGGGCGGGACGGTTCCGGTCCGGACGGCGCCGGTGCGCAGGTAGAACGCCTCGGCGGGCGGGTGCGCGACGACCCGCACGGCGTCGAGTCCGGCGGCGGCGGCCTGCCCGGTCATGTGCGCCATGAGCAGCCGCCCGATGCCGAGGCCCTGGGCGCTGTCGGCGACGAACGCGAGGTCGAGCTCCGCGTCGTCGACGAGCAGCGCGTAGAACCCGAGCACCCGGTCGGTCGCATCGACGGCGACGAACACGGAGTGGTGCTCGATGTACGCGCCACCGACCTGGTACCCCTCGACCATCGTGGCGTAGTCCCCCCGATAGGCCCGGGAGTTCCTGACCAGCCTGGTGAGGCGCTTGGAATCGTCGGCGTCGGCACGCCGGACGGTGAACTCGGACATGGGGCGAGTATAGGGGCGCCTATGGCTTTCGATCCTTACGTTTTGGTCAAGGGCGGGGCGGTGGCGGCGCGACCGGTACCGGGGCGGGGCGTGGGGACGGTGCTGCCGGGGTCGGGCCGGGGCGCGAGCCGGGGCTCCTTCTATCCGGGCAGCTCCGCCTCCGGCACCGCCTTCTCGTGGGGCAGGGCGGTGCCGCGGGCGTGGGCCCGCGCGTAGCCCTCGGCCCCCAGTGCCGCGCGGGCGGCCGCCTCCGCCGCGTCGACGTCGGCCCGCTCCGCCGGGGGCAACGGCGCGCCCGTCGAGGCACGGAGGGCCGACGCGGTGCCCAGCAGGAGCGCGGCCCCCGTCGGCCGCCCGGCGCCCGCGTGGGCCGCGGCGAGGCCCTCCAGGGCGAGCGCGACCGCCCGGGGGTCGCCGGAGGAGAGGGCCGTGCGGTAGCCCTCCTCGTGGAGTTCCCGCGCGGCCGCCGCGTCCCCGCGGGCGAGCGCCGAGAAGCCGAGCTCGGCCAGGATCAGCGCGTTCGCCGCGTCGAGGCCGACCGCGCGGTGCCAGTCGAGGACCTCCCGCATGTGGTCCTCGGCCTCGTCGAGCAGGCCCTCGCGCCGCGCTCCCAGGCCCAGTCCGAGCACCGCGTTGATCTCGCCCGCCCGGAACCCGACCTCGATCGCCCGCTCCCGCGCCGCCGCGTGGTACGCCCGGGCCTCGGCCAGGTCGCCCCGCAGGAGGGCCGTACGCCCCAGCCCGGCCAGCAGGTCCGGCACCTCGGTCGTCAGGCCGAGGCTCTCCGCGGCCGCCAGTCCGGCCCGCTTGAGCCGGTCGGCCCGCTCGTACCGTCCGTGGATCTCGGCGACGGTGGCCAGCGGGTACACCGACCAGAGCCGGCAGCAGGCGTCACCGACCTCCTCGAACAGCGCGTCGGAGCGGGACGCGTCCCGCTCCGCTCCCGCCACGTCGCCGCCGAGCAGCCGCTGGACCGAGCGGTCCGCGAGCGCCGCCGCCTCGACCCAGCGGTCCCCGTGGGCCCGGGCGGCGTCGAGCGCCTCCCCCGTCAGCCGGGTGCCCTCGCTCTGGCTTCCGGTCCCGCACAGCGCGTGGGCGAGGAACCAGCGCGCCCGGGCGCGGTCCGCGGGAGGCGGCGCGGCCCCGTCGTACGCGGCGAGCGCCGCCTCGATCCGCTGGAGCCGGTCCGTGCCGTCGCCGCCCATGATCGCGAGGCCGGTGCGCCAGACCTCGACGCGGGCGCGGAGCGCGGCCGGTACGGGGCGCGCCGTGTCCTGCGCGACGGCCGCCCGCAGCGCGGCCGTCGCCGAGCGGAGCGCCTCGCCGAGGCGGCCCCGCATGACCCGGTACCAGGCGAGGGCGTCGACGAGCCGGAGCGCCGCCTCGGCATCGCCCCCGGCGCCGGGTGCGGCGAGCGCCCGCTCCAGGGCGGCGCGCAGGTTCGGCGCCTCGGCGTCGAGGCGGGCGAGCGCCCGGCGCTGGCCGGGGCCGCGCAGGCCGGGCTCGGTCTCCACGGCCAGCCGCAGGTGGTGGGCCAGGTGCCGGTCCCGTACCTCCGCCGTCTCGGCCGCGTCCTCCAGCCGTTCGAGGCAGTACGCGGCGACGGACTCCAGGAGCCGGTAGCGGGGCCCGTCCGGGCCGTCGACCGCCACGACGAGCGAGCGGTCCACGAGGCGCGCGAGCAGCCCGAGGACGTCCCCGGCGGCCACCTCCGTGCCGCCCGCCCCGGCGTCCGCCGTTCCCCCGGCCCGGGGCGCAGCCCCGACGGGCCCGCCGGGCGCGGAGGCCGTCGATGCGGGCCCGCCCGGCGCGGAAGCGGCCGATGCGGGACCGGCTGGCGCGGAAGCAGCCGATGCGGGCCCTGGAGCGGAAGCCGCCGGCGCGGAAGCGGCAGGCGCGGGTCCCGGCGCGGCGGCGGCCGGTGCCCCCGCTCCCCCCGGCGCCGCGTCCGCGCACACCTCCTCCGCGGCCGCCAGCGAGCAGCTCTCCGCGTGGACCGCCAGGCGCCGCAGCACCGTGCGCTCCCGTGCGCCGAGCAGTTCCCAGCTCCAGTCGATGACCGCCCGCAGCGTCTGCTGCCGGGCCGGCGCACCGCGCAGCCCCGCGTCGAGCAGCCGGAACCGGTCGTCGAGCCGCGCCAGCAGCCCGTGCACGCCGAGGGCGCGCACCCGGGTCGCGGCCAGCTCCAGGGCGAGCGGGATGCCGTCGAGGCGGCGGCAGACGGCCCGTACCGCCTCCTGGGTGGCGGGGTCGGGCGCCGCGGAGGCGAACCCGGGGGCGGACGCCGCCGCCCGTGCCGTGAAGAGTTCCACGGCGCCGTCCGCGTCGAGCGGTTCCACCGCCCAGAGCGTCTCGCCCGCCAGCGCGAGCGGCTCCTGGCTGGTCGTCAGCACCACGAGTCCGGGCGCGGTCCGCAGCAGCAGTTCGGCGAGCGAGGCCGCCTCGTCGACGACGTGCTCGCAGTTGTCGAGGACGAGCAGCGTGCGCCGGCCGCGCAGGACGTCGGCGAGCCGCTCCGACGGGGTGAGCGCCCTCTCCCCCTCGGGCCGCAGCCCCCACGCCCCGTCGTCGCGGAGTTCCAGCGCGGCGGCCACGACCTCGGCGAGGTCCCCGCGCGCGCCGGCGAACTCGACGAGCCAGACCCCGTCGGCGAACTCCTCGCGCAGCCGCCCGGCCGCCTCGACCGCGAGCCGGGTCTTGCCGACGCCGCCGGGTCCGGTGAGCGTCACGAGCCGCCGTTCGGTGAGCAGCCTCCGCACGTCGGCGACGGCCGCGTCGCGTCCGACGATGCCGGTGAGCGGCGCGTACAGGTTGCCGCGGACGGCGCCGCCGGTCGCCGCCGGGGCGGACGGCGGGGCGGGTGCCGAGAGCGAGGCGTCCTGCCGCAGCATCGACGCGTGGAGCGCGGTGAGTTCGGGGCTCGGGTCGAGGCCGAGCTCCTCGGCGAGGAGGGTGCGCAGCTCCTCGTACCCGGCGAGGGCCTCGCTCTGCCGTCCCGCCTGGTACAGGGCCCGCAGCTGCACCGCCCGGAGCCGCTCGCGGAGCGGGTGGAGTGCGACGAGTTCCGCCAACTCGCCTGCCAGGAGATCGTGTTCGCCGAGCTCCAGCCGCGCCTCGGCCATCGCCTCGCGGACGACGAGCCGCTCCTCCTCCAGCCGGTCCGCCGCCGCCCGCGCGAACGGCTCCCCGGCGAAGCCGGCGAACGCCGGTCCGCGCCACAGGTCGAGCGCCCCGCCGAGCAGCGCGGCCCGGGCTCCCGCGTCCGTCGTCCCCCGCGCACGGGCCGCGAGCCGGGTGAACTCGTGTGCGTCCAGGGCGCCTTCGGGTACGTCGAGCAGATATCCGGGGGCCCGGGTGACGACCAGGCCGCGCCCGCCGGGCTCGGCCTCCTCCAGCGCCCGGCGCAGTTGGGAGACCTTGGCCTGGAGGGCCCGCAGCGGGTTGCCGGGCGGTTCGTCGCCCCAGAGGTCGTCGACGAGCCGGAACGCGGCGACCGGCCGGCCCGCGTCGACGAGGAGCGCGGCGAGCAGGGCCCGCACCTTGAGCTCCGGGACCCGGACGGGCGTGCCGTCCTCGGTCCGTACGGCCGTCTCCCCCAGCACCGCGAATCGCATGCGGCCACCGTAACCCGGCCTCGATCACCGGCCGATGGAGCCCGAACACCCCGGCGCCGCCCGCCGGAACCGGCCCGAACAGAACCCGAGCCGTTCCCGAACACCGGGCCGTCAGAGTCGTCCCCGTCAGCAGGAAACGGCACCGGGAACGACCAAGGAGCAGGACATGAGCAGCAGCAAGCCCCTCGCCGGCAGGACCGCGCTCGTCACCGGCGGCAGCCGCGGCATCGGCCGGGCGATCGCCCTCCGCCTCGCCGCGGACGGCGCCCGGGTCGGCGTCCACTACGCCGCCAACGAGGCGGCCGCGAAGGAGACGGTGGCCGCGATCGAGGCGGCCGGCGGCTCCGCCTTCGCCCTCCGCACCGAGCTGGGCGTCCCCGGCGACGCCGACGCCCTCTGGGCCGCCTTCGACGCCGGGGCCGGGGACGACCACGGCCTCGACATCCTCGTCAACAACGCGGGGATCGCCGGCCCGGGACTGATCCACGAGGTGGAGGAGGCGGACTACGACCGGGTGTTCGCGGTCAACGCGAAGGCGCCGTTCTTCATCGTCCAGAAGGGCCTCGACCGGCTCCGCGACGGCGGCCGGATCATCAACATCTCCTCCGGGGTCACCAAGGTCGCCTTCCCCGGCATGACCGCGTACGCCGCCGCGAAGGGCGCCGTCGAGGTCCTGACCCTGACCCTCGCCCAGACGCTCGGCTCCCGGGGCATCACGGTCAACGCGGTCTCGCCGGGCACGATCGAGACCGACATCCATCCGTGGCTGGCCGACCCGGCCGCCAAGGCGCACGCCGCCGGGTTCTCGGTCTTCAACCGGGTCGGACAGCCGGGTGACGTGGCCGACGTGGTCGGGTTCCTCGCCTCCGACGACGCCCGCTGGGTCACCGGCCAGAACATCGACGCGAGCGGCGGCTCCGGCCTGGGCCTCTGACGGCCCCGTGCCGTCCGCCCCGGGGCGGGCCCGCGCCCGCCGCGCGCCCGCCCCGCCCTCCGGCCGCACCCGCCCCCTCCCTCTCCGCACCCGTGCCCACGCCCACCGGAAGGACCCCCGGCCATGGCAGCCCACACCCTCCTCGTCCTCGCCCACCCCCGCGCCGACTCCCTCACCGCCCAGGTGGCCGCCCGGCTGCACGCCCGTCTGAAGGAGGAGGGCGGCACCGTCGACGTACTCGACCTGTACGCCGAGGGGTTCGACCCGGCGCTCCGCCCGGCGGACGAGCCGGACTGGGAGGACCGCGAGAAGGCCTACTCCCCCGAGGTCCGCGCCCACATGGACCGGATCCTGGCCGCCGACGACATCCTGGTCGTCTTCCCGGTGTGGTGGTTCACCCCGCCGGCCGTCCTCAAGGGCTGGATCGACCGGGTCTGGAACTACGGCTTCGCGTACGGCCGCAGCCGCCCCCGGCTGGCGGGGAAGCGGCTGCTCTGGCTGGCCCTGATGGGCGGCACGCCCGAGGAGATCGAACGGCTCGGCATGACGGACGCCCTCCCCCTGATGCTGGTGACCGGCGTCTCCGCCTTCTGCGGCCTTCCGGACGCCTCCCTGCGCGTCCTGCACGGCACCGAACTGTCCGGCGTACCCGCCGAGTTGCGCGGCGCCCGGGTCGCCGAACTGCTCGATGAGGCCGAGCGGACCCTGGCCGAGGAACTCCCCGGCACGACCACCCCCTCACCGCCCACCGCGCACGAGGAGCCGGCCCGATGAACACGACCCTCGCGGAGAACACCGCGACCCCGCCCCGGGCAGGAGTCCGCCAGTGGATCGGCCTCGCCGTCCTCCTCCTGCCCGTCACCCTGATGACCGCCGACCTCGGCGTCCTGTGGCTGGCCACCCCGTACCTCTCGGCCGACCTCCGGCCCAGCGGCGCCCAGCTGCTCTGGATCACGGACATCTACGGCTTCCTCACCGCCGCCACCCTCGTGATCATGGGCACGCTCGGCGACCGGCTCGGCCGGCGCAGGCTCCTCATGGCCGGTTCCGCCGGGTTCCTGCTCGCCTCGCTCCTCGCCGCGTACGCCCCGAACGCGGGGACGCTGATCGCGGCCCGGGCCCTCCTCGGCATCGCCGGGGCGGCCGTCCTGCCCTCCACGCTCGCCCTGATCAGCCACATGTTCGCGGACGCCCGGCAGCGGGCCACGGCCATCGCGATGTGGGTGACCGCCCTCTCGGTCGGGCTGGCGGTCGGACCGGTCGTCGGCGGCGTGCTGCTCGCCTCCTGGTGGTGGGGCTCGGTCTTCCTGATGGGCCTGCCGGTCATGGTGATCGCCCTGGTCACGGCCCCGCTGCTGCTCCCCGAGTACCGCGATCCCGCCCCCGGGCGCCTCGACCCGGCGAGCGTGCTGCTCTTCCTCCTCGCGGTGCTGCCCCTGGTGTACGGCGTCAAGTCGCTCGCCGCGCACGGCACGACGGCCGAGGCGGGGGTCGCGTTCGCTCTGGGGCTGTCCTTCACCGTTCTGTTCGTCCGCCGCCAGAACCGCCTGGAGACCCCTCTCCTCGATCTCCGGCTCTTCAGGAACAGGGCCTTCACCGGGGCGCTGCTCACCCTGCTGCTGGGCATGACCGCGCTGAACGGGGTGGAGTACCTGGTCCCGCAGTACCTCCAGGCGGTCGCCGGACTGCCGCCGCTGGAGGCCGGGCTGTGGCTGCTGCCGGGAGCGGCGGGGCTGATCGCCGGTTCGCAGCTGACCCCCTTCGCGGCACGGCGGGTCCGCCCGGCGTACGTGCTGGCCGGCGGACTCCTGTTCTCGCTGGCCGGGTACGCGGTGATCGCCCTGGCCGAAGGGGTGGTCCCGGCCGCGCTGGGTCTCGCGGTCGTCATGTTCGGCGCGGCCCCGATCAGCGTCCTGGGGACGGCCCTCGCGGTCGGCTCCGCCCCGGCGGAGAAGGCGGGTGCGGCGGCCGCGACCGGCCAGACCGCCTACGACCTGGGGCTGGCCCTGGGCATCGCGGTCACCGGCAGCGTGGCGGTCGCCGTCTACCGGGGCGGGATCCCCGGGGGCGCCCCGGCCGCCGCCCACGAGAGCGTCGGCGCGGCCCTGGCCCTGCCGGACGAGGGGCTGCGGGAGACGGCCCGGGAGGCGTTCACGACGGCGCTCCACTCGGCGTCGGCGCTGAGTGCGGTGTTCGCCCTGGTCACGGCGGCGGTGGTGCTGACTCTGCTCCGCAAGGTCCCCCGGTCCTGAGCCGGGAGCTCGGCTTCGTGAGGCCCCCCGCCCCTGAACCTCCGGGCCCGGGCCTCGCCTCCGCGGGTCTCCCCGGTCCCGGGGCCGCCGGGCCGGGAGACTCAGCCGCAGGTGCCCAGGTCGCCCGGGTCGACTCCGTCGAGACGGGCGGCCAGGGCGTCCAGCCGCTCCCGGAGGTCGCGGATGTCGGCGAGGCCGAGGCCCGTCGCGGCGGCGATCCGGCGTGGCACGTCGCGGGCCCGCTCCTTGAGCGCGGCCCCCTCGGGGGTGGGGCGGACGGTGACGGACCGCTCGTCCTCGGGGCTGCGGCGCCGCTCGACGTAGCCGGCCGCCTCCAGGCGCTTGAGCAGCGGGGACAGGGTGCCGGAGTCGAGCCGGAGGCGCTCCCCGATCCCCTTCACGGGCAGCTCGCCGTGCTCCCAGAGCACCAGCATCGCGAGGTACTGGGGGTAGGTGAGCCCCAGCTCCTTGAGCGCCTCGCGGTAGACGCCGTTGAACGCGCGGGTCGCCGCGTGCAGCGAGAAGCAGATCTGGTGGTCGAGCCGGAGGAAGTCCTCGTCCGGGACGGTGTCGAGCGTCTCCATGGCTCCAGGATACGCGAGGACACCTCATACGCGATTGAGTTGTGCACAACTGAATAGTGCGCTACTAATAGAGGGCCACCGCAGCACACCGCCTCCCGAGGACAGGAACGGACACCATGGACGCGATCTACACCGCCGTCGCCACCGCCAACGGCCGCGAGGGCCGCGCCGTCAGCTCCGACGGCCACATCGACCTCCCCCTCGCCCACCCCCAGGCCCTCGGCGGCAACGGTCAGGGCACCAACCCCGAGCAGCTCTTCGCCGCCGGGTACGCGGCCTGCTTCGCCAGCGCGATGAACCTGGTCGCCCGCCAGGAGAAGATCGACATCTCCGAGGCCTCCATCACCGCCGAGGTCTCCATCGGCAAGGACGCCGCGGACGGCGGCTTCGGCCTCGCCGTCGTGATGCGCGCCGAGTTCCCCGACCACCTCCAGGGCGAGGCCGGCGCGGCCCTCCTCGAGAAGACCCACGCCTTCTGCCCGTACTCCAAGGCGACTCGCGGCAACATCACGGTCGACCTCGTCGTCGAGTAGGTTCCTGTCGCTTCCTGTACGCCCCTGACGGTTCTCCGACCGCCGGGGGCGTTCGCTTGTGAGCTCTTCCGTTGGAGCACGGGGGATTCGTCTGCCGTACGACGGGCAGTCATGGAACGGCCCCCGGGCGGTGGTTCACGGGCGCTCTCCTGTGGGGCGCCCGTCGGCCGGTCCGCCGGGCCGCCGCACGCGCACCCCCACCCGTGCCCCGTACCGACCCGGAGGAGTACTCCCCCATGGCCGACCTCGACCGCCGCCGGTTCCTTCAACTCGCGGGCGGCGCCGCCGCGCTGACCATGCTCTCGGACAGCATCGCGCGCGCCGCCGCCATCCCGGCGCAGGGTTCCACCGGAACGATCCAGGACATCGAGCACATCGTCGTCCTGATGCAGGAGAATCGTTCCTTCGATCACTATTTCGGGGCGATGAAGGGCGTACGTGGCTTCGGCGACCCCCGCCCCGTCACCCTGCCCAGCGGGAAGTCGGTCTGGAACCAGTCGGACGGCGGCAAGGTCACCCTGCCCTTCCGTCCGGAGAGCGCGAAGCTCGGCATGGAGTTCCTCCAGGGCCTCAACCACGACTGGGCGGGCGGCCAGAGCGCCTTCAACAAGGGCAGGTACGACAACTGGGTACCGGCCAAGACCAAGGCCACCATGGCGTACCTCACCCGCGAGGACATCCCCTTCCACTACGCGCTCGCCGACGCGTTCACGATCTGCGACGCCTACCACTGTTCGTTCATCGGCTCGACCGACCCGAACCGCTACTACCTGTGGACCGGCCACACCGGCAACGACGGCACCGGCGGCGGCCCGGTCCTCAACAACGCCGAGGCCGGCTACGGCTGGAAGACCTACCCGGAGCGCCTGGAGGCGGCCGGGGTGTCCTGGAAGATCTACCAGGACATCGGCGACGGGCTGAACGCCGCCGGTTCCTGGGGCTGGATCAACGACGCCTACCGCGGCAACTACGGCGACAACTCGCTCCTGTACTTCCACACCTACCGCAACGCCCAGGCCGGCGACCCGCTGTTCGAGAAGGCCCGCACGGGCACGAACGCCAAGGCCGGCGACGGCCTCTTCGACCGGCTGCGCGCCGACGTCCAGGGCGGCCGGCTGCCGAAGATCTCCTGGATAGCCGCCCCGGAGGCCTTCTCCGAGCACTCCAACTGGCCCGCCAACTACGGCGCCTGGTACATCTCGCAGGTCCTCGACGCGCTGACCTCGAACCCCGACGTGTGGGCCCGTACCGCCCTGTTCATCACCTACGACGAGAACGACGGCTTCTTCGACCACGTCGTCCCGCCCTACGTCCCCGGCTCCGCCGCGCAGGGCCTCTCCACCGTCGCGACCGGCCTCGACCACTTCCCCGGCAAGACCGGCTACGTGGCCGGCCCCTACGGCCTCGGCCCGCGCGTCCCCATGCTGGTCGTCTCGCCCTGGTCCAAGGGCGGCTACACCTGCTCCGAGACCTTCGACCACACCTCGGTCATCCGCTTCATGGAGCAGCGCTTCGGCGTCCGCGAACCCCAGATCTCGCCCTGGCGGCGGACCGTCTGCGGCGACCTGACCTCCGCCTTCGACTTCTCCCGCACGGACCCCTCGGCCGCCGCGCTGCCGCCGACGTCCGGCTACTTCCCGCCGGACAGGAACCGCCACCCCGACTTCCTCGCCACCGCACCGGCGACCGGCACCATGCCCCGCCAGGAACGCGGCGCCAAGCCCACCCGCCCGCTGAAGTACGCCCCGTTCGTGGACGGCGCCGCCGACACCGCGGCCGGCAGGTTCCGCCTCACCTTCGGCGGCGGGCCCTCGGCGGGCGCGCAGTTCTACGTGACCTCGGCCAACCGCACCGACGCGCCCTGGACCTACACGACCGAGGCCGGCAAGACGATCGCGGACACCTGGAACACCACGTACTCGAAGGGCGTCACGGACCTCACGGTCCACGGCCCCAACGGCTTCGTCCGCCGCTTCCGCTCCCCCGGCAAGACGGCCGTCCCCGAGGTCACGGCCCGCCACAACGCCACCGCGGGCACGCTGGACCTGACGTTCACCAACACGGGCGCGACCGCGACGGTGACCCTCGTCAACGCCTACGGCGGCGCCGGGAAGACGCTCTCCGTCGCGAAGGGCGCCACGGTCACCCACAGCGTCGCCGTCTCCGCCGCCCACCACTGGTACGACGTCACCGTCACCTCGTCCGCGAGCACGGACTACGTCCGCCGGCTCGCGGGCCACGTCGAGACCGGCGCGGCGAGCGTCTCGGACCCGGCCATCCTCACGTACTGACGCCCCGGCGGAACCCCCGGCGGCCCGGACGCGCCCCCGCGGCGCGCACGGTCCCCGGGGCCTTCCGGCGGACGGATCCGGTCACCGAGCAGGCCGCCGCACCCGCCCTGATAATCGGAGGTGGGCGATCCCGGCCCGGCCGCCGAGCAGGCCCCGGCGGTCCGCAGGCCCGGGTCCGTCCGGCCGGGAACCGCACGCTGCGAGGTGACTGCCATGAGCCAGCACACACCCACCGGGGGGCGGGGGGACGCCGGTGCCGCACCGGGGAAGGCGCACCGCCACGGAGGGGGCGTCGCCGGCGGCGGCACGGTGTTCGCCGCGGTCCTCCTCACCCTCGCGGGCATCCTCGCCGTCCTCCAGGGCATCGCGGCCATCGCCGAGGACGACGTCTACGCCCGCGTCGGCAGCTACGTCTTCGCGTTCGACCTGACCTCCTGGGGCTGGATCCACCTGATCCTCGGCATCCTCGTCACCCTGACCGGCGTGGGCCTCTTCCAGGGCGCGAACTGGGCCCGGGCGGCGGGCGTCTTCCTGGCCGGCCTCAGCATGATCGCCAACTTCCTCTGGCTGCCGTACCAGCCCTGGTGGGCGATCACCCTCCTGGCGATCGACGTGTTCGTCATCTGGGCCCTGTGCTCCAGCTGGTCGCACAGCGCCGCCGACTGACCGGCCCGGCCCCGCGAGGCGGTCGCGGCACCCCGGGGGGAGCGAGCAGAAAGGGTTCCGATGCCCCGGAAAGCCACCACGGCGCTGCGCGCTGCGCGCGGTGCGACACCTGAGGAGCGCGCGGCGCTCGGCAGGAAGGCGCGGCGCCGCTCGCCGCGGTCCGGCCACGCCGAGTACCGGCCGCCCGCCGACCGGCCCGACCCGCTGACCATCCTGGAGGCGCAGTCGGCGACCCGGGTCCCCGAGCTCGTCCCGATCCGCTACGGCCGCATGATCGAGTCGCCGTTCCGCTTCTACCGCGGCGCGGCCGCGATCATGGCGTCCGACCTGTCCCTCACCCCGCGCTCGGGGCTCACCGCCCAACTCTGCGGGGACGCGCACATGCTGAACTTCCGTCTCCTCGCCTCGCCCGAACGCCAGCTGATGTTCGACATCAACGACTTCGACGAGACGCTCCCGGGCCCCTGGGAGTGGGACGTCAAGCGGCTGTCGGCGAGCTTCGTCATCGCCGCCCGCGCGAACGGCTTCGGCGAGGCCGAACGGGCCCGCATCGTCCGGGACACCGTCCGGTCCTACCGCGAGGCGATGACCCGGTTCGCGGGCATGCGCACCCTCGACGTCTGGTACTCGAAGATCGACTCCGACCGCCTCCAAGCCCTGGGCTCGACCCTGCTCGGCAGGCGCGGCCGGAAGAACCTGGCCCGCGCCATGGCGAAGGCCCGCGGCCGGGACAGCCTCCAGGCCTTCGACCGGCTCACCGAGACGGTGGAGGGGCGGCCCGTGATCGCGGCCGACCCCCCGCTGCTCGTGCCCATGGGCGACCTCCTCCCCGACCTCCAGCGGGCCGCTCTCACCCAGCGGTTCCACGACCTGGTCGGGGAGTACGGCACCACCCTGACCTCGGACCGGCGCACGCTCCTGGCGGACTACCGGCTGACCGACATCGCCCGCAAGGTGGTCGGTGTCGGCAGCGTCGGAACCCGCTGCTGGATCTTCCTGCTCCTCGGCCGGGACGACGAGGACCCGCTCTTCCTCCAGGCCAAGGAGGCGGACACCTCCGTGCTCGCCCCGTACGTGGGCGCGAGCGCGTACCGCAACCAGGGCGAGCGCGTCGTCTCCGGCCAGCGCCTGATGCAGGCCACCAGCGACATCTTCCTGGGCTGGCAGCGCGTCGACGGGATCGACGGGCGCAAGCGCGACTTCTACGTGCGGCAGCTGCGCGACTGGAAGGGCATCGCCGTCCCCGAGCGGATGGGCCCCGGGGACATGCGGGCCTTCGGCGACCTGTGCGGGCTGACGCTGGCACGCGCGCACGCGCGGTCCGGCGACCGCATCGCGATCGCCTCCTACCTGGGCCGCGGCGACTCGTTCGACCGGGCCCTCGCGAGCTTCGCGGAGGCGTACGCCGACCAGAACGAGCGCGACCACCGGGCCCTGGTCGACGCCGTGCGGGCGGGCCGGCTGCCCGCCGAGGAGACCTCCTGACCGAGGCCGGCCGGGATCACGGCGGGGCGGGCGGGCCGCCCCGCTCCCCGCCCCCCGCCTCCAGCCCCCGCAGGCGCCGGCCCTCCTGGACCGCGCCCAGCAGGAACCGGGCCGCGACGCCGATCAGCAGGAAGTTGGCGGTCATCTGTCCGGTGGTCAGCAGCCGGGCGAGCTCGGTGCGCGGGCTGATGTCGCCGAAGCCGACCGTGCTGAACACCGTCATCGTGAAGTAGAGGGCGTCGGTCCGGGTCAGCGTCTCGGTGAAACTCGCGGGCTCGCTGCGCCCCAGCAGGTAGTAGGTGGCGGCGAAGAGGAGCACGAAGAAGGGCAGCGTCGCGGCGACCGCGGCAACGGCCCGGAGACCCGGCCGGGCCGAGTGCATGATGGTGCGCACCTGCCAGGCGATGAGCAGGCCCACCAGGGCGACACCGCCGGCGAGCACCGCCACGGTGGCGGTGCTGAAGGACGAGTCCAGCGGCAGCAGGTAGTAGGCGGCCAGCACCGCCGTCAGCGACAGGACCGCCTGCACGGCGGTCAGCACGGCCGACCGCCGGTCCCCCGGATTGCCGTCCACGTTTCCCCTCTCGGTCGCTCGGAACCCCGTGGCCGTGCCGGACCCGGCCGGCCGGGCGGTGACTGTCCCAGGCGCTCCCGGCCGGGCGCGGCAGGCGCACCGGAGGATCACCGGTCCGGCGGCATCCTCCCCGGCGTGCGGTGGGCCCCGGAGCGGCGCACGCTGGAGGCAGTTCGTCCCGCCGGACCGCGGCCTCACCGAACAGGCGGCAGCGGCCGGTCACGATCGGCAGGAGAGCGGCCATGAAGGACTCCGTGGTGAACCTGGCGGTGGACTATCCGCTGCTGAACATGTTCTGGACCATGCTGATCCTCTTCCTGTGGATCCTCTGGTTCATGCTGCTCTTCCGGGTCATCGCCGACATCTTCCGCGACGACGGGCTCGGCGGCTGGGGCAAGGCGGGATGGACCGCCTTCGTCATCCTGCTGCCGTTCCTGGGCGTGTTCGTGTACCTGATCGCCCGCGGGCGGTCGATGGGCGAGCGCGAGCTGAACCGGGTCCGGCAGAACGAGGAGCAGTTCCGCTCGTACGTACGCGAGACCGCCGGCGGCGGCTCGGGCCATGCGGACGAACTGGCCCGGCTGGCCGACCTGAAGAGCAGCGGCGCGATCACGGAGGCCGAGTTCGCGCAGGCCAAGGCCAAGGTCCTGGCGAGCTGACGGACCGCCGGAGTACGCCGCGGGCCCCGCGCCCGCGGCGTACTCCCGTGCAGGGGGCCGGCGGGCGGGCCGACGTCCCATGGGCCGCCCGGCCGGGGAGCGAGTCCACGCGGCCGACCGCGCGGCGCCGGCGGGCGCCGGCGGCGGCACGGCACCGAGGAGGGCCGTCCATGGCGGAGAACGACGTCCACCCCGCGGACCGCGACGGCGGCGAGCGGCAGCAGCCCCTGGAGGCGGACCGGCTGCGCGACCTGCTCCTCGCCCCGGGCTATCTCAAGGCCCTGGTCTTCTCCGCCGCCATCGGCGTGCCGGTGTCGCTGGTGGCGTTCTGGTTCCTGGTCGCCCTGCACGAGCTGGAGCACCTCATGTGGGCCGACCTGCCCCGGGACCTGGGCTGGGACACCCCGCCGTGGTGGTGGCCGCTGCCGCTGTTCCTGGTCGCGGGGCTCCTCGTCGGGCTGATCGCCCGGCACCTGCCCGGCGGCGGCGGGCAGGTGCCCGCCTCGGGCCTCCACGCCGGCGGGACCTCGCCCGCGATGCTGCCGGGGGTCCTGCTCGCGGCGGCGGTGAGCCTGCCGCTCGGTGCCGTGCTGGGCCCGGAGGCGCCCCTGATCGCGCTGGGCGGCGGTCTCGCCCTGGTGTTCCGGGACCTCGCGCGCGTTCCGGCGACCCCTAAGAGCACCGCGCTGCTCGCCGCGGCCGGTGCCGCGGCCGCGGTCGCGGCGATCTTCGGCAATCCGCTGGTCGCCGCCGTGCTCCTGATGGAGGTGGTGGGGGCCGGCGGTCCGCAGCTGTTCGCCGTGATGCTGCCCGCCCTGCTGTCCAGCGGCGTCGGGGCCCTGGTCTTCACCGGCATCGGGCACTGGACCGGTCTGGAGACGGGGAGCCTGAGCCTCCGGCTGCCGATGCCGTTCCCCCGGCTGGACGTGGCGGACGTGCTCTGGGCGGTGCCCTTCGCGCTCGCCGTCGCCCTCCTGCTGCACCCGGCGCTCGGGGCCGCCCGCCGGGTCGCCTCCTTCGTCTCCGCGGGGGTGGCGACGCGGACCGCGCTGTGCGCCGTGGCGGCCGCGGCCTGCGCGGCGCTCTACACCCTGGCGACCGGCCGCTCCCCGGCGGAGGTGGCGCTGTCGGGCCAGGCGACCCTGGGTCAGCTGGCCACCGATCCGCACGCCTGGGGCGTGGGGGCGCTGATCGCCGTCCTGGCCTTCAAGGGGACCGCGTACGCCCTCTGCCTGGGCAGTCTGCGCGGCGGTCTCGTCTTCCCCGCCCTCTTCCTGGGGGCCGCCGCCGGGGTCCTGCTGGCCCCGCTGCCCGGTCTGGGCCTGGTGCCGGCCATGGCGGCGGGCATGGGGGCCGCCGCGGCCGCGACCCTCCGGCTGCCGGTCAGCAGCGTCGTCCTGGTCTCCCTGCTGCTGGGCGGGACGGAGATGATCCCGGTCGTGATCCTGGCGGCCGTGATCGCCTTCGTCGCCACGGAGCTGCTGCCGAGGCACGAGCCGGCCGGGTGAGGGCGCCGAGGAGGTCCTCCCGGGTGCGGGTGGGCCGGACGCCTGGGCCGTCGAGCCCGCTCCCGCCCCGGCGACCGGCCGCGGCATTCGATGGGGCAAGCAGGTGGTTCATGCGACTCGCTCGACATCGCTCCGACACTTGAGCGTTTTCATCCTATTTCATTCCCACTTGTCCGTAAGGTCGATCGCGTGGCCGAAGGCCGGGTAGGAATGGTGTCCGTTGAGTCGTGGAGGAGTCGGAGCGGCCGTGGTGCTGGGCACCCGGCCCGAAGTGGTGAAGCTGGCCGGGGTGATTCGCGGCCTCGGCACCGACGCACAGGTGGTGCACACCGGACAGCACTACGACGACTCCCTGTCGGGCGGGATCTTCCGCGGCATGGGTCTTCCGGAACCGCACGTGAGGACCGCTCGGGCCGGTGGTCTGCCGCGCGTCGAGCAGATGAGCTCGATGATCGGCCGACTGGGCGAGGTCTTCGCGTGCGCCCGTCCCTCGGTCGTGGTGGTGCAGGGGGACACCAACTCCGCTTCGGCCGGGGCGCAGGCAGCCCACTACCTGGGCATCCAGGTGGTGCACGTGGAGGCCGGACTCCGCTCGTACGACCGGACCATGCCGGAGGAGATCAATCGCCGGGTCATCGGTGTGCTCGCCGACGTGCACTGCGCACCGACCGAAGGCGCCGCGGCGCATCTGCGCGCGGAAGGCGTCGAACCGGACCGCATCCACCTCACCGGGAACACGGTGATCGAGGCCGTCCTCGCCTCGCTGCCCGGCCCCGCCGCCAGGGCCGCGGTGCTGCGGAGGTACGGACTGGGGCCCGGCGGTTTCGTCCTCGCCACCGTCCACCGGCCGGAGAACACCGACGATCCCGAACGGCTCGGCGCGATCCTCGCCGAGCTGGCCGGGCTGGACCTGCCCGTGCTGCTGCCGATGCATCCCCGGACCGGGACCCGGACCTGGCAGTACGGGCTGGAACCGCTCCTGGCGGGGCTGCGCGTCGTCGAGCCGGTCGACCATGCCACCTTCCTCGCACTCGCGCACGAAGCCCGCCTGCTGGTCTCCGACTCCGGCGGGGTCCAGGAGGAGTGCACCGTCCTCAAGAAGCCCCTCGTCGTCGTCCGCAACAACACCGAACGCCCGGAGGCGATCGCCCACGGCTTCGCCGTACTGGCAGCGCCCGGGCCGGAACTCGGCGAGCGTGCCCGCGCGATGCTGAGGGACTCCGGTCTGGCGGCCCGGCTCGCGGCCCGCCCCTCCCCCTTCGGCGACGGGCGGGCCAGCGACCGCATCGTCGCCCTCACCCGCGCCCTCGCCGAACGAGCGGTGCCCCGTACACGCCGGGATTCGGAGCACCCCGCAGTGGCGGCTCCCGGCGTCCGTCCCGCCACTCTGCCCTCGCCGGCCACCGTACCGGCCGGCCCGACTCCCTCTGGAGGAGACCCGTGTACCGACCACCCCACGCAGCAGGTGTCGCCGGTGGAGGCGTCCTCGCCGCCACCGGCAGCAGCGGCGATGCCACTCTCTTCCTCGCCGCACTGAGCGTCCTCGCCCTGGTCCTCGTCGCATCCGGGATCTGGATGGTCCGCGCGGCGAGGAACCGCACGGCGGGCGTCTGACCGCCGAGCGGGCGACAGCCCGTCGCGGGTGGGAGGCGGCCCGGTCCCGCCGGTCCGCCTCCCACCTCCGCGAGACCTCGGCCGCGACCGTGTCCGAAGCCCGCCCCTCAGGGCGCGGCCCCCCAGGAGGGACCCAGGAGATGGGTGATTCCCCGAGCGTCGTGGTCGCCTCCACGACGACGCTCTTCCTCGTGCTCGCCGTCGCGTCCGTCGGCTACCTGGTGGCACTCGTCGTCCCGTTCCTCCGCGGCCGACCGCGGCCGGCGGGGGACGCCTCGCGCTTCGACTGGCACGTCATCGTGCCCTGCCTGAACGAGGCCGCGGTCATCGGCGAGACCCTGACCCGGCTGCGCGAGCTCTTCCCCGGCGCTCACCTGTGGATCGTGGACGACGCCTCCGACGACGACACCGCCTCACTCGTCGCCCGGCACCGGCGGAGCGACCGCCGGATCCATCTCGTCCGCCGCGAACTGCCCGGCGCCCGGACCGGCAAGGGCGACGCGCTGAACGCCGCCTACCGCGCGCTCGTCGCCTCGCTTCCCGCGGGCACGTCCCACGACCGGGTCGTGATCGGGGTCTTCGACGCCGACGGCATCCCCGCGCCCGGATGCCTGGACGTGGTCGCGTCACCCCACCTCCTCGGCGACCCGTCCGTGGACGCGGTCCAGATCGAGGTGCGGATGCGCAACCGGGACGAACGGCGCCCGCTGGCCGACTCGGGCCGCTTCCGGAACCTGATCGCCCGCAGCCTGGTCAGGATGCAGGACATCGAGTTCCGGGCCGCCGTCCCGGCCATCCAGGCCGGCCGCTCCTTCACCGGGACCGTGTCCCTGGGAGGCAACGGCCAGTTCGTACGGCTCGCCGCGCTCCAGGCGCTCGACGACGCACCCGAGCGGGGCGGCCCCTGGCACAACTCGCTGCTCGACGACTACGAACTCGCCCTGCACCTGGCACTCGCCGGCCGCACCGTGGCCTTCACCCGCGACACCTGGGTCGAGCAGGAGGGCCTGTGGAGCGCGCGCCGGCTGCTCGTCCAGCGGACCCGGTGGAGTCAGGGCACGATGCAGTGCGGCCGCCATCTGCGTACCGTGTGGCGGTCACGGCGACTCTCCGTGCCGGGCAGGATGGAGATCACCTACTCCCTTCTCCAGCCCTGGCTACAGCTCCTCGTCAGCCTGGTCTGTCCCGCGCTCCTGGTCGTCGCCGTGGGTCACCTGGCCGGCCGGTCCGGCGGGTCCCTGATCGGAGGGGGGACGACACGAGGGGGACTCCTGCTCGGCTACCTCCTCCTGGCCGTCGTCCAGTTCGGCATGTGGGGACCTCTGTACCGGGCGAAGTGCGAGCAGGGCCAGGGTTTCTGGCGCAGCGCCGGATGGGGTTTCGCCTACACGGCGTACGTCTGGTGCTACTCGCTCGCGACCTGGCGCGCCCTGGGCCGCCACCTGCGGGGACACGGGACGTGGTCCAAGACCCGGCGCAACGCGGAGATCGCCCCTCCCCGGGCGCGCACCACGGCTCCGGACCCCGCCCGGGCCCGCTGACCCGGGCCTCGGCCCGCGCCGGCGGCCGGAGCGACGGCGTCCGTGTCCGCCGGGGCGTCATCGGCGCCGCCCGCCGGGTCCGGCCCGTCGGCCCCCGCACGGCGGCGGGCCGGTGGACCGGCCTCGCTCGCCGCCCCGGCCGCCGGCACCGCGACGGCCATGACCACGGTGAGTCCACCGGCCAGGACGGCGAACACCAGGTGCTTGGTGTTCTCGATCGCCTCACCGTAGACCGCCGTCAGGAACTGCGCCCAGGTCAGCGTCGCCGCGCACAGCACGGTCGCCACGAACGCCCGACGCCGCGGGTCGGCACGACGCCGCCACCACGGAACCGCGACGGCGCCCAGCACCGTGACCAGCGCCAGCATCAGCCCGCCGCCGATGTCGCGCACCAGCGCGCTGAAGAGGGCGAGGCGCGACTCCTGCGCCCCCGGGGGCAGCCCGGCCTCCGGGGGGTACGAGCCGAGGTAGTCCGGGCGTGCGGCTCCGAGGTCGTCGAGGGCGTCGTACGCCACGCGCGCGGTCACGGCCGGATGCGTGACGAGGAAGGACGCGATGGTCCCGTACGTCATCCGGTCCTCGTACGCGGCCCAGCGCGGGTCGCTCTGCGGGGGTTGTGCCACCCACCAGCTCCTGCCCTCGTACCGGGCGAAGTCCGCCGGAAGGCCCAGGTCGACGGCGGCCTCACGGGGGTCGTCGCTGCGCGGAAGGAGACCGACGAAGACCATCTCCGTGGGGTTGATCCTCCGGAACTGCCCGGGCTGCGCCGCGATCTCCCCCACGGCCGCACCGACGATCACCACCGCGGCCAGCGCCGGCGCGATCCGGCCGCGCCATCCGGCCCGCCACCGCCCCAGCGGGACACGGGCGAGCGCGAGGAGGAGCACGAAGGGCACCGCCATGGTCGCCGACTGGGTCTTGGACGCCACCGCGACGACCGCTCCGGCCGTACAGGCGAGGAGGCCGACCAGGCGTGCGGCCGGCTCCCCACCGAGATGGACCGCCCCCGCGAGCGCCCAGACCATCCCCGTCAGCCCCGCCAGCTCACCGTACGGCGACGCCGCGTACCCGGCGAACGTGCTGTCCGCCACCACCAGGAACAGCAGCGCGCACACCACGGACCTCCGCAGGACGCTTCCGCGCAGGGCGGCCGCGAACAGCGCGAAGGCACCCGCGATCAGGACGCAGAACAGCACCGCCAGCGCCCGCAGGTCGAGGACTCCGGGGAGGCCGAGCACGTCGCTCAGCACCTCGGCGGCGCGGAGGAGCCAGTTGCCGCTGCCGGGGTACACCTGGGCGGGGTCGCAACCGTCCCGCGGCGCCCGGGTGTACGTGAAGTGGGCGAACTTCAGCCACTGCTCCACTCCGGGCGGGACGAGCGTCACGACATCCAGGGAGCACATCCTGCGGAACCCGTCGCCGTTGTCGGCCATGCCGACCGGGGAGGGCACGAACAGCCGCACCGCCATCAGCCCGCCCGCGGCGGCACCGGCGCAGAGCGCGAACCGATGACGGAACCCGGGCCGATCACACGCTTTCGTCATGCGGACACTTCAACGGCCGCCGCTGCGGCCTACAAGGACGACACCCCGGACCGGGAAAGTCATACAGAGGCCGGTGGTCGTCGAGGGCCGGGGCAGGGCGGTGGACACCGCGCGGGTGGACCGCGCACGTGCGCGTGGTTCCTGCCGCCGAGGAGGAGGCGTCGCGTCCGCCTGTCCGACGAAGGAGGGGGACGTCACTCATCCCGAGGGCGGAGGCCGCGCGTCCCGAGCTTGCCTAGCCTGACCAGTACCGCGCGAACAGGCCTGTGCAGCCCACTATGCGACACGAGGAGAGCGATCACCATGGCGTCCCCCACCAAGAACTTCGCCGAAGGCGCCGTCCTGTTCGGCATCGGACTCGCACTCCGCCTGTTCACCGAGGATGTCGAGATCCCCGTCCTCACCCTCACCAAGGTGGGTGTCGTGCTGATGGTCGTGGGCGGCATCGAGATCCTCTACGGCGTGTACCGGACCGCGAGCAGCAGGAGCGGGCAGTCCGGCCGCTGACAGCCCCTCGCACGCCGAGCTTCCTTCCCGACCTGGCGACGACGAGGCACTGCCCGGGCGGGGCCCCGGGGGGGTCACTCCGCGAGTCGGATCCGAATGCCCACCGTGCGGTGCTCCGAGCCCTTCAGTCGGCTGCCCAGCAGCCCGACCCGCGCGAGGAGACCGTACTTGCGCTTCATCAGGTCGAGGTAGTGAGCGGTGTCCTGGCCGGCGGGCACGTCGGCGTCACCCGGCACAGCCTCCCCCTTGGGGTTCCCCCGCCAGTCGCAGGGGGCGACGGTCACCCGACCGCTGTTGCGGATGCGTTTGACCTTGCCCGCGTCGGCTGCGCTCCACACGGCCAGGCAGTCCCCGTCCCGCATCACCCACACCGGAGTGGGCACGGCCCGCCCGTCCCGGCGGAACGTCGTGAGGAGTACGTACCTGGATGCCGCCAGCCGCTCAACCAGGCTGCCCGGTAAGGATGCTGAGGAGGATGATGAGGTCGTCACGGGGATAGAGTAACTGGTTAGTCAACTCTGCCGCCGCGAGCCGACGTGGCGTCCGCCCCCACGACGAGGAGCGATACGTGCTGAACTTCGCCTGGGCCGTGCTCGCCGGATTCACCCTGGGCACCCCGGCCGTACCCTTAGGCCTCTCGATCTCCCTCGCCCCGCCCGTCGCGCTCATCGCCGTTCTCCTCGGCGCGGCCGGATGCCTGCTGTCCGCCGTCTTCGCGGCCGGTCGGCTGCGCACCCGATGGCTGATCCGGCGCGCGAGGAGGCGGCCCGACACCGCCGCGCCGCCTGCCGGGAATCGCCGGAACCGGCTCGACGGCCCCGCGGGCCGACGGGCCCGGCGCGTGGTGGACCGGTACGGGGTCATCGGCTTCGGCATCATCGGGCCGGCACTCTTCGGCACCTGGGGATCGGCCCTGCTCGGCACGGCGCTGGGCCTGCCCCGGTGGCCGCTGATCGGCTGGCTCATGGCAGGCGTCACCCTGTGGTGCACCGTCATGCTGCTCGCCTCGGAGGCACTGATCGACGCCCTCGGACTGAGGTGACGACACCCGCCGCGCACCCACCCCGTCCCGGGCCGGGCCGGTCCCGACGCCCCCGCCCCGCCGCGCGAGGAACGCGCGCGGCTTCCGGACGCCAGGCCCCGGGGAGGCCCATGAGGCGCTGTTAGCATGACCCCCATGTCCCGAGCCGAGGCCACGAAGGCACGCATCCTCCGCGCGGCGACCGAGGAGTTCGCGGCGTACGGGATCGCCGGGGCACGCGTCGACCGGATCGCCAAGGCGGCGTCGGCGAACAAGAACCTCATCTACGTCTACTTCTGCAACAAGGACGGGCTCTTCGACGCCGTCTTCGAGGCACACCTCGGGCGGGGCCTCGACGCGGTGCCCTTCACACCCGACGACCTGCCGGACTACGCCGCACGCCTGTTCGACTTCTTCCAGGAGCGCCCCGAGGTGCTCCGCCTGGCGACCTGGCACCGGCTGGAACGCGGGACTGCCGCGGAACGGGACCCCGCCGTCGCCGAGCCGAGCCGCAACGCCAAGCTCGCCTCGCTGGAGGCGGTCCAGAAGGACCGCGGGGACGCACCGGGCTTCGCCCCGGCCACGCTTCTCACCCTCGTCCTGGCCATCGCCTCCGCCTGGAGCCCGACGAACGCCACGAGCATGCCGGCGACGACCGCTGCGACGTCGGACCCGGCGGAGTGCCGGAGAGCGATCGCGGAGGCAGTGCGACGCCTCCTGTGACGGAGGGCCCGCGCGCCGCCCGCAGCGCCCGACGGCCGGTGAGCCGAACGCCGCCGACGAGGACGTGGAAATCGGGCACCGTGTGCGGCGTGTCACACCCAGGGGCCGGGAGATCGCCGTGGGATCATCGAATCGACTTCACATCCGCTTTCCACCCGGACCCCGGCCCCAGCGGGTCCGGATCCGGCGAGGCGCCGGGAACGATCGTCTCGCCCTGCCGGTGTCCGTCGCCCAGCCCAGGCGGAAACACCCCTCCAGGGGGCGTTTCCGCAGGTAAGAACGTTTTTCTTCGGTGGGGCGGGTGGGACTCGAACCCACGGCCGACGGATTATGAGTCCGCTGCTCTAACCGGCTGAGCTACCGCCCCGTTCGGTGAGGCGCGTACATGTGTGCGCGCCGTCTGCCGCAGCATAGCCGCTCATACGATCTCCTGCTCCGGAAGATCGGCTCTGCTCGACCATGAAGACTGCGCCGCGCGCCGCATGGTTCCCCGAGACGCGAAAAAGGACCCCGAAGGGTCCTCTTCCGTTCCGCTCCCCCGACTGGACTCGAACCAGTAACCCTCCGGTTAACAGCCGAATGCTCTGCCAATTGAGCTACAGGGGATCGCGCTCCCCCGACTGGACTCGAACCAGTAACCTGCCGGTTAACAGCCGGCTGCTCTGCCAATTGAGCTACAGGGGATTGCTGCGTTGCACCGAACGTACCCACTCCGGATGCTCCGGGCGGGCGGTTGCTCGCTGCGACACATACATTAGCGCAAGCAGGGGGGTGCTCCGCCAATCGGTATCGCCGCGGCGCCACCAGGGCACCAGCCATGCATCAGCGAAGCTCTCCAGGGAAGGTGGTGGCCATGCGATACAAGCTGACGTTCGTCGTAGGACTCGCCCTCGGTTACGTGGTCGGCACGCGGGCCGGTCGCGAACGCTACGAGCAGATGAAGAAGTCCGCGAAGGAGTTCACGCGGAACCCGGCCGTGCGCAACGCCGCCGAGTCCGCCGCCCAGACCGGGCGGCAGGTCGCGGGCAAGGCGGCGCACGTCGTGGGCGACAAGGTGGGCGACCGGCTGCCGTCCTCGGTGACCGACCGGTTCCACGCGCTCTCCGGGCGCGGCGGGGCCAACGGGAAGGTCGAGGACGACGACTGGGGCACCAGCAACACCTGAACCGCCCCGCGTGCGGCAGAATCAAGTGTCATGGGGATAGTCGCCGGACTCGACAGCTCAGCGGAGTTCACACGCATCGTCGTCTGTGACACGGACACGGGTGCCGTACTGCGGCAGGGATACGCCCCTCACCCGGGCGAACCCAAGGCCGTCGACGTCGACCCGCAGACCTGGCTGCTCTCCCTCGGGGAGGCCGCCGGCGGCGGCATCCTGGAGGGCGTGCAGGCCATCGGGGTCTCCGCGCAGCAGCACGGGCTCGTGCCGCTCGACGCGCAGGGCGGCCTGGTGCGGCCCGCGCTCGTCCGGAACGACAAGCGGGCCCAGGTCGCGGCCGCCGACCTCGTCGAGTCGCTCGGCGGCCGCCAGGCCTGGGCCGAGGCCGTCGGCTCCGTGCCCGGCGCGGGGCAGCCGGTGGCCAAGCTGCGCTGGCTGGCCCGCACCGAACCCGAGCACGCCCGGCGGGTCGCCATGGTCCTCCAGCCGCACGACTGGCTGGTCTGGCAGCTGCTCGGCCGGCCCGCCCGGCGCACCACCGACCGCGGCGCCGCCTCCGGCACCGGCTACTGGTCGGCCCGCACCGGCACCTACCGGCCCGATCTCGTCGAACTGGCCCTCGGCCACCAGGCCGTGCTCCCCGAGGTCCTCGGCCCGGCCGAGGCCGCCGGCACCACGCCCGAAGGGCTCCTCATCTCCGCCGGTACGGGCGAGACGATGGCCGCCGCGCTGGGCCTGGGGCTCGGCGTCGGCGACGCCGTGGTCTCGCTCGGCGCCTCCGGCTCCGTGATGGCCGTCCACCACGAGGCCCTCGCCGACCCCAGCGGCATGATCACCTCCTTCGCGGACGCCACCGGCATGCACCTGCCCGTCGTCCACACCTCCAACGCGGTCCGGGCCCTGCGCGGCACCGCGGAGATGCTCGGCACCGACTCCCTCGACGAGCTGTCCGCGCTCGCCCTGAAGTCGACCCCCGGCGCCTCAGGGCTCGTCCTGCTGCCCTACCTGGAGGGCGAGCGGACCCCGAACCTGCCGAACACCGCGGGCACCCTCAGCGGGCTGCGGCGCGAGTCGATGAAGCCCGAGCACCTGGCGCGGGCGGCGTTCGAGGGCATGCTGTGCGCCCTCACCGACGCCATGGACGTGCTGCGCGGACGCGGGGTCGAGGTGCGCAGGGTGTTCCTGCTCGGCGCCGCCGCCGCGCTTCCGGCGGTGCAGGCGCTCGCGCCCGCGCTGTTCGGCGCGCAGGTCGTCGTCCCCCAGCCCGCCGACTACGCGGCGCTCGGCGCGGCCCGGCAGGCCGCCTGGGCCCTCGGGGTGGCGCGGGGCACCCTGTCGCCGTCCGCTCCTCCGGCCTGGCAGGGCGCCGCCGCGCAGATCCTGGAACCGGGCGACGACCTGCCCGCGGGCCGGGCCGTGCGGCAGCAGTACGTGGCGACCCGGGACCAGCTCCACCCGGGGGCGTTCGGGGCCTGAGACCGGCCGCGGGGCCCGGGCCCCGTTCGTAAAGTCTTCCCCAGGGCTCTCCCCGCACCCCGAAACGGAGTCGTAACGCCCCGGGCGTGCGGGCGATAGTGGAGCCGTGCTCATAAGACTTCTCCGAACCCACCTCGGGCCCTATCGAAAACCCATCACCCTGCTCGTCCTGCTGCAGTTCCTGCAGACCTGCGCGAGCCTCTACCTGCCGACCCTGAACGCGGACATCATCGACAACGGTGTCGTGACCGGGGACACCGGATACATCCTGCGCTTCGGCGCCCTGATGGTCGGCGTCTCCGTCGTCCAGGTCGTCTGCAACATCGGGGCCGTGTTCTACGGCGCGCGCACCGCCTCCGCGCTGGGCCGGGACGTGCGGGCCGCGGTCTTCGACCGCGTGCAGTCGTTCTCCGCCCGGGAGCTGGGGCACTTCGGCGCTCCCTCGCTGATCACCCGGACGACCAACGACGTGCAGCAGATCCAGATGCTGGTCCTCATGGCGTTCACCCTGATGGTCTCCGCGCCGATCATGTGCGTCGGCGGCATCGTGATGGCCCTGGGACAGGACGTGCCGCTCTCCGGCGTCCTGCTCGCCGTGGTGCCCGTCCTCGCGGTCTCGGTCTCCCTGATCGTCCGGCGGATGCGGCCGCTCTTCCGGACGATGCAGGAGCGTCTCGACACGGTGAACCGGGTGCTGCGCGAGCAGATCACCGGCAACCGGGTGATCCGGGCGTTCGTGAAGGACGACTACGAGGAGGAGCGGTTCCGCGGCGCCAACGCCGAGCTGACCGACGTGTCGATGGCGACCGGCCGGCTGATGGCGCTGATGTTCCCGGTCGTCATGACCGTCGTGAACATCTCCAGCGTGGCGGTCGTCTGGTTCGGCGCCCACCGCATCGACAGCGGCGGGATGCAGATCGGCGCGCTGACCGCGTTCCTCGCCTATCTGATGCAGATCGTGATGGCGGTCATGATGGCCACCTTCATGTTCATGATGGTGCCCCGGGCCGAGGTCTGCGCCGAGCGCATCGAGGAGGTCCTCGCGACCGAGTCCAGCGTGGTGCCGCCGGTGAAGCCGGTGACCGTGCTCGACCGGCGGGGGCACCTGGAGGTCCGGAGCGCCGACTTCCGGTACCCCGGCGCGGAGGAGTCCGTCCTCAGGGACGTCCGGCTGGAGGCCCGGCCCGGCGAGACCACCGCGATCATCGGCTCGACCGGCAGCGGCAAGTCCACCCTCCTCGGACTCGTCCCCCGCCTCTTCGACGCCACCGGCGGCGAGGTCCTCGTCGACGGCGTCGACGTCCGCCACCTCGACCCCGACCTCATGGCCCGCACCGTCGGACTCGTCCCCCAGAAGCCCTACCTCTTCTCCGGCACCGTCGCCACCAACCTCCGCTACGGCAAGCCCGACGCCACCGACGAGGAACTCTGGCACGCCCTCGACGTCGCCCAGGCCGCCGACTTCGTGCGGAACCTGGAGGCCGGCCTGAACGCGCCGATCGCCCAGGGCGGCACCAACGTCTCCGGCGGACAGCGCCAGCGGCTCGCCATCGCGCGGACGCTGGTGCAGCGGCCGGAGATCTACCTGTTCGACGACTCGTTCTCCGCGCTCGACTACGAGACGGACGCCCTGCTGCGCGCGGCGCTCGCCCGGGAGACGGCCGACTCGACCGTCGTGATCGTCGCCCAGCGGGTCTCCACGATCCGGGACGCCGACCGGATCGTCGTCCTGGACGAGGGCCGGGTCGTCGGCACCGGACGGCACCGGGAGCTGATGGCGGACAACGAGACGTACCGGGAGATCGTGCTCTCCCAGCTCACCGAGGCGGAGGCAGCCTGATGGCCGGTCCTGGCGGACGCATGATGGCCGGTGGCGGCCCCGACCAGCGGTCGATGGACTTCAAGGGCTCCGGCAAGCGGCTGCTGAGGCAGCTGGCGCCCGAGCGCGGCACGCTCTGGGTGATGCTCCTCGCGGGTGTGCTGTCGGTGGCGGCCTCCGTGGTCGGCCCGAAGATCCTCGGCAGGGCGACCGACCTCGTCTTCGCGGGCGTCGTCGGGCGGCAGATCGAGGGCGGCACCAAGGCGGAGGCCGTCGAGAGGCTGCGGGCCTCGGGCGACTCCGGCATGGCGGACATGCTGAGCGGGGTGGACTTCACGCCGGGGCAGGGGATCGACTTCTCCGCCGTCGGCGAGGTGCTCCTCGTGGTCCTCGGCGTGTACGTGGCGGCGGGCCTGCTGATGCTGGTCTCCACCCGGATGTCGATCAAGGTGATCAACCGGACGGTCTACCGGATGCGGGAGGACGTCCAGACGAAGCTGGCGCGGCTCCCCCTGTCGTACTTCGACAAGGCCAAGCGCGGCGAGGTCCTGTCGCGGGCGACCAACGACATCGACAACATCTCGCAGACCCTCCAGCAGTCGATGGGCCAGCTGATCAACTCGCTGCTCACGATCGTCGGCGTGCTCGCGATGATGTTCTGGATCTCGCCGCTGCTCGCGCTCGTGGCGCTCGTCACGGTGCCGGTGTCGGTCTTCGTCGCGGCGAGGATCGGCAAGCGCTCGCAGCCGCACTTCGTGCAGCAGTGGAAGTCCACCGGCACGCTCAACGCGCACGTGGAGGAGATGTACAGCGGCCACGCCCTGGTGAAGGTGTTCGGCCGGCAGGAGGAGTCCGCGAAGGACTTCCGCGAGCAGAACGAGGCGCTGTACGAGGCCGGGTTCAAGGCGCAGTTCAACAGCGGTGTGATGCAGCCGGTGATGTTCTTCATCTCGAACATCAACTACGTCCTGGTGGCCGTGGTCGGCGGTCTGCGGGTGGCGAGCGGCACGCTCTCCATCGGCGACGTGCAGGCCTTCATCCAGTACTCGCGCCAGTTCTCGATGCCGCTGACGCAGGTCGCGTCGATGGCGAACCTGGTGCAATCCGGTGTGGCCTCCGCCGAGCGGATCTTCGAGCTGCTCGACGCGGAGGAGCAGGAGCCGGACGCGCCGGCCGACCAGCCGGGGACATTCCCGGACCGGGAGACGGCCGATCTCAAGGGGAAGGTCGCCCTGGAGGGCGTCTCCTTCCGCTACGAGGCCGACAAGCCGCTCATCGAGGACCTGTCGCTCACGGTGGAGCCGGGCCAGACGGTCGCGATCGTCGGCCCGACCGGCGCCGGCAAGACGACCCTGGTGAACCTGCTGATGCGGTTCTACGAGGTCACCGGCGGACGGATCACCCTCGACGGGGTGGACATCGCCGGGATGTCCCGGGAGCGGCTGCGGGCCGGGATCGGCATGGTCCTCCAGGACACCTGGCTGTTCGGCGGCACCATCGCGGACAACATCGCCTACGGCGCCACGCGCGCGGTGACCCGGGCGGAGATCGAGGAGGCGGCGCGGGCCGCGCACGCCGACCGCTTCGTCCGCACCCTGCCCGAGGGGTACGACACGGTCATCGACGACGACGGGGCGGGGGTCAGCGCGGGCGAGAAGCAGCTGATCACCATCGCGCGGGCGTTCCTGTCCGATCCGGTGATCCTCGTCCTCGACGAGGCCACCAGCTCGGTCGACACCCGGACCGAGGTCCTCATCCAGAAGGCGATGGCCCGACTGGCCCACGGGCGCACCTCGTTCGTCATCGCGCACCGGCTCTCCACGATCCGGGACGCCGACGTGATCCTGGTGATGGAGAACGGCTCGATCGTCGAACAGGGCACCCACGAGGAGCTGTTGTCGTCCGGCGGGGCGTACGCCCGGCTGTACGCGGCTCAGTTCGCGCAGGCGGTGGCGGAGGTCGACTGAACGGGACGGTGACCCGCGCCGCGTGAGGTGCGGCACGGGTCACGCCCGTCAGGGGGCTCGGCTAGTCAAGGTATCCCCGCAGCTGGTCCGCGTACGCGTGGTCGCGGAGTTTGTTGAGGGTCTTGGACTCGATCTGGCGGATGCGTTCGCGCGTCACGCCGAAGATGCGGCCGATCTCCTCCAGGGTGCGGGGGCGGCCGTCGTCGAGGCCGTAGCGGAGCTGCACGACCTTCCGTTCGCGTTCGCCGAGGGTGGAGAGCACGTCCTCCAGGTGGCGGCGGAGCAGCAGGAAGGCGGCGGACTCCACGGGTGAGGCGGCGTCGCCGTCCTCGATGAGGTCGCCGAGGGCGACGTCGTCCTCCTCGCCGACGGGGGCGTGGAGGGACACGGGCTCCTGGGCCAGGCGGAGCACCTCGCCGACCCGCTCGGGGGGTACGTCCAGCTGGGCGGCGACCTCCTCGGCGGTGGGCTCGTAGCCGCGCTCCTGGAGCATGCGGCGCTGGACGCGGATGACGCGGTTGATGAGTTCGACGACGTGCACGGGGACGCGTATGGTCCGGGCCTGGTCGGCCAGGGCCCGGGACATCGCCTGGCGGATCCACCAGGTGGCGTACGTGGAGAACTTGTAGCCGCGCGCGTAGTCGAACTTCTCGACGGCCCTGATGAGGCCGAGGTTGCCCTCCTGGACGAGGTCCAGCATGGTGAGGCCGCGGCCAACGTACCGCTTGGCGACGGAGACGACGAGGCGGAGGTTGGCCTCGATGAGCTTGCGCTTGGCGATCCTGCCCAGGACGACGATCCGGTCCAGGTCGCCCGCCAACCGGGTGTCCAGGTCCGGGGTGTTGGCGAGTTTCTCCTCGGCGAACAGGCCCGCCTCGACGCGGCGGGCGAGTTCGACCTCCTCCTCGGCGGTGAGGAGCGGGATGCGGCCGATCTCGCGGAGGTACTGGCGGAAGAGGTCGGAGGAGGGCCCGTTGCCGCCGGGATCGGGGCGGCGGCTCTGGGGTGGTGTCTCCGGCTGCTCGTCCGGTGCGGCGGCGGGCGGTTCCTGGGACACGATCCGGGTCTGCACGGCGGGCGACCTCCAGGGGGGTGATCGCTGCCGGTCCGGGGGCGTAAGGCAGCGCGACGACACCGTCACCCAGTGTGGGGTACGACACAGTGAGCCCACGAGGGGCGTGCGGTGACTTTTTGAGACCGTGGCGTGACTGACCGTGCGTCAGAGGGCGGCGGCGCCGTTGTTCCGGAGGGACTGGCCGTACTGGGTGAGGACCCAGAGTTCGTTCTGGACGGCGCCGACCTGCTCGGGGTCGCCCTGGGGGCCGAGGCGGGCCAGGGTGCCCTGGACCTCGCGGATGCGCCGGTCGACGGCGCGGAGCCGGACGGTGACCAGCTGGTCGCCGGCGTAGGCCTCGTCGACGTTCTTGGCGAAGATCGTCTCGACGGCGAGTTCGGTGACGAGGGCACGGACGGTGTCGTTGGGTGCGGCCTCGCGGACGGTGTCGAGGTAGTCGGAGGGGGCTCCGGTGGCGCCGCCGGCGTCCTGGACGCACTGGCGGACGGCCGCGTAGGGCGGGGCGGTGAACTCGTCGACCCCGTAGGCGTCGAAGGCCGGGGAGACGAGTTCGGGGCGCTGGAGCGCGAGCTTGAGGAGTTCGCGCTCGGTGCGGTGGGCGGGGCTGCGCAGGTTGAGCGCGGGTCCGGAGGAGACGGGGGCCCCGGTCGGGGCGGCGGTGTCGTAGCCGCGCTGCGGGGTCTGCTGGGGTGCGGGGTTCTTGCCGCCGCGGTCGCGGGCCCAGCGGGCGAGCTGGGCGACCCGCTTGACGACGAACTGGGTGTCGAGGATGCCGAGCATGCCGGCGAGCTGGACGGCGACCTCGTGCTGGGCACCGATGTTCTTGATGCGGGCGACGACGGGCGCGGCCTCGTCGAGGGCGGCGGCCCGGCCGGCCGGGGTCTCCAGGTCGTAGCGCCGCACGATCTGGCGGAGCGCGAACTCGAACAGCGGGGTGCGGGGCTGGACGAGGTCGGCGACGGCCTCGTCGCCCTTGGCGAGGCGCAGGTCGCAGGGGTCCATGCCGTCGGGGGCGATGGCGATGTACGTCTCGGCGGCGAACTTCTGGTCGTCCTCGAAGGCGCGCAGGGCGGCCTTCTGGCCGGCCGCGTCGCCGTCGAAGGTGAAGATGACGCGGGCCGATCCGTTGTCCATGAGGAGCCGGCGGAGGATCTTGATGTGGTCGCCGCCGAAGGCGGTGCCGCAGGTGGCGATGGCGGTGGTGACGCCGGCGAGGTGGCAGGCCATGACGTCGGTGTAGCCCTCGACGACGACGGCGCGGCTGACCTTGGCGATGTCCTTCTTGGCCAGGTCGATGCCGTAGAGCACCTGGGACTTCTTGTAGATCGGCGTCTCGGGCGTGTTGAGGTACTTGGGGCCGTTGTCGTCGTCGCGGAGCTTGCGCGCGCCGAAGCCGACGATCTCCCCGCCGACGTCCTTGATCGGCCACATCAGACGGCCGCGGAAGCGGTCGATGGGGCCGCGGCGGCCGTCCTGGGAGAGGCCGGAGAGGATCAGCTCCTTGTCGGAGAAGCCCTTGCCGCGGAGGTAGCGGGTGAGGTGGTCCCAGCCGGCCGGGGAGTAGCCGACGCCGAAGTGGGCGGCGGCGGCCTGGTCGAAGCCGCGCTCGGCGAGGAACTTCCGGCCGATCTCGGCTTCGGGCGAGTCGAGTTGCCCGACGTAGAACTGGGCGGCGACCTTGTGCGCCTCGATCAGGCGGATCCGCTCCCCGCGCTGGTGGCCGGGGTTGTAGCCGCCCTCCTCGTACCGCAGGGTGATGCCCGCCTTGGCGGCGAGGCGCTCGACCGTCTCCGAGAAGGAGAGGTGGTCGATCTTCATCACGAAGGCGATGGTGTCGCCGCCCTCCTGGCAGCCGAAGCAGTGGAAGAGTCCCTTGCTGGGGCTGACCTGGAAGGAGGGCGACTTCTCGTCGTGGAAGGGGCAGAGGCCCTTGAGGTTCCCGCCGCCCGCGTTGCGGAGCTGGAGGTACTCGGACACGACGGCGTCGATCGGGACCGCGTCCCGGACCGCCTTCACGTCGTCATCGTTGATCCTGCCTGCCACGCATGAAGTGTACGGGGGTCCGGGGGCGGTCCTCGGAGGGATCCGGGGCCGCCCGGGCGGCGGCGGTCAGACCAGGCTCTCCAGGGGGACGGAGGGGTCGGCCAGGGCCTCGGGATCGACGGCGGTGCGGGCCCGGATGAGCTGCTGGATCGGGTCTGTGACGTCCCACACGTTCACGTTCATCCCGGCGAGGACCCGGCCCTCCTTGAGCCAGAAGGCGATGAACTCGCGCTTGCCGGTGTCGCCGCGGACCACGACCTGGTCGTACGTGCCGGGGGGCGCCCAGCCGGAGTACTCCATGCCCAGGTCGTACTGGTCGGAGAAGAAGTAGGGGACGCGGTCGTAGGAGACGTGCTGCCCGAGCATGGCGCGGGCGGCGGCGGGGCCGCCGTTGAGGGCGTTGGCCCAGTGCTCGACGCGGAGCCGGGTGTGGAGCATCGGGTGGTGGGCGGCGGCCACGTCGCCGGCGGCGAAGACGTCGGGGTCGGAGGTGCGCAGGGACTCGTCGACGGCGATGCCGCCGCCGTCGGCCCGGTCGACCAGGGCGAGCCCGGAGTTCTCGGCGAGGACGGTGCGGGGGGCGGCGCCGATGGCGGCGAGCACCGCGTGGGCCGGGTGCTCCTCGCCGTCGTCGGTGCGGACGGCGAGGACCATGCCGTCCTGGCCGACGATCTCGGTGAGCCGGGCGCCGAAGTGGAAGCGGACGCCGTGGTCGGTGTGCAGGTCGGCGAAGAGCTGGCCCAGCTCGGGGCCGAGGACCCGGTGCAGCGGAGTCGGGTCGGACTCGACGACGGTGACCTCGGCTCCGTAGCCGCGGGCGGCGGCGGCGACCTCCAGGCCGATCCAGCCGGCCCCGGCGATGACCAGGTGGCCGTTGTCGCGGCCGAGGGAGGCGAGGACCTGGCGGAGCCGGTCGGCGTGGGCGAGCCGGCGCAGGTGGTGGACGCCGGCCAGTTCGGTGCCGGGGACGTCGAGGCGGCGGGGCTCGGCGCCGGTGGCGAGGAGCAGTTTGTCGTAGCGGATGACGGTGCCGTCGCCGAGGCGCACGGTGCGGGCCTCCCGGTCGACGGCGGTGACGGCCTGCCCGAGGTGCAGTTCGATGTCGTGGCCCGCGTACCAGGCGGCCTCGTGGACGAAGACGCCGCCGCGTTCCTTCGCGCCGGTCAGGTACCCCTTGGACAGCGGTGGCCGCTCGTAGGGGTGGTCGCGTTCGTCGCCGATGAGGATCACCCGGCCGTTGAACCCCTCGGCTCGCAGGGTCTCCGCCGCTTTGGCCCCTGCCAGGCCCCCGCCGACGATGACAAAGGTCTGATCTGCGTCGACCACGTCGTTTCCTCCTCTTTGCGACCGGTTCCAACCTACGCCCCCGGGCGTTCGTCGGGCCGTACCGCCTCGGGCCGTGCATGCGAGCGTCCCGCACGGACGGTGGTGACGGAAGAGGGCCGACTCCGAGGGGGCCCCGCGCGGGGTCAGCCGTGGTGCGGGTGGAGACGGGCGTGCAGGGCGCGGGCGGAGGCGTCGGTGAGGGAGGCGATCTGGTCGACGATGACGCGTTTGCGCGCCCGGTCGTCGCCCGCCTGGTCGAACAGGGAACGGAACTGCGGTTCGAGTCCGTCGGGGGCGCGGGCGACGAGGGCCTCGGCGAGCTCGGCGACGACGACGCGCTGGTCGGCGCGGAGGGCCTCCTGCTCGGCGCGCTGCATCACGTACCGGTCGGCGACGGCCTTGAGCACCGCGCACTCGTTGCGGGTCGCCCGGGGGACGACCAGTTCGGCGGCGTAGCGGGTGAGGCGGCCGGAGCCGTAGGCCTGGCGGGTGGCGCCCTCGGCGGCGAGCGCGAACCGGCCGATGAGCTGGCTGGTGGCGTCCTTGAGGCGGGCCTGGGCGACGGCCGAGCCGTCGTAGCCGTGCGGCCACCAGTCCTGGTCGACGAGCCGGTCGAGCGCCTCGGCGAGCTCCTGCGGGTCGGTGTCCTCGGGGACGTAGCGGCCGATGGCGACGGCGGCGATGTCGGCGCGCTCGGGCTCGGCGAGGAGGAGGTTGGGGTCGATGTGCCCGGCGTGCAGGCCGTCCTCGAAGTCGTGCACCGAGTAGGCCACGTCGTCGGACCAGTCCATGACCTGGGCCTCGAAGCACTTGCGGTGGCCGGGGGCGCCCTGCCGGATCCAGGCGAAGACGGGCAGGTCGTCCTCGTAGACGCCGAACTTGGACGAGCCGGGGTCGTCGGGGTGCCCGCCGCGGCCCCAGGGGTACTTGGTGGCGGCGTCGAGGGCGGCGCGGGTGAGGTTCAGCCCGACGCTGACGGGCTCTCCGTCGGCGCCCTGCACGAAGCGCTTGGGTTCGATGCGGGTGAGGAGGCGGAGCGATTGGGCGTTGCCCTCGAAGCCGCCGCAGTCCTTGGCCACGTCGTTGAGCGCCTGCTCGCCGTTGTGCCCGAAGGGCGGGTGGCCCATGTCGTGGGAGAGGCAGGCGGCCTCGACGAGGTCGGGGTCGCAGCCGAGGGCGGCCCCGAGCTCCCGGCCGACCTGGGCGCACTCCAGGGAGTGGGTGAGCCGGGTGCGGGGGCTGGCGTCCCAGGCGTGGCCGCGGGTGCCGGGGGTGACGACCTGGGTCTTGCCGGCGAGCCTGCGGAGCGCGGCGGAGTGCAGCACGCGGGCGCGGTCGCGCTGGAAGGCGGTGCGTCCGGGCTGTTTGTCGGACTCGGCCACCCAGCGGTCGGTCGCCGCGGCGTCGTATCCGGGGGTGCCGGGGGTCTCGGCGGTGCCTGCGCGGTCGGTGGGGTCCGGGCTGCCCTCGGTCGCTGTGCTGTGTGCGATGCCTTCCATGCATCGAAGGTAACCGGAGGGGCCGACAGAATCGCTCAGACGGTGGCGAGTTCCCGCTCCCGGGTGGCCGCGCACAGAGCCCGGTCGTAGCGGTGCAGCACCAGGCGGGCGAGGGCCGGGTGGGCGCCGAGGGGTTCGGAGGCGATCCAGGGGGCGTGGGCGGCGGCGCGGCTCGCGAAGAGGCCGGGGGCGGTGAAGCAGGAGGCGACGGCGACCCGGTGGCGGCCCCGGGCGGCGAGGGCGCGGACGGCCTCGGGCACGGTCGGCGCGGCGGCGGAGGCGTACGCGGGGACGACGGGGACGCCGCCGAGGCGCTCGCCGAGGAGGGCGGCGATCCGGCGGAGCTCGGCTCCGGAGCGGGGGTCGCGGGATCCGGCGGAGGCGAGGACGACCCCGGCGGTCCGCGAGGCGCCGTCCTCGGGGGTCCATCCGGCGTGCGCGAGCCGGTCGGCGAGGGCCTCGACGAGCAGCGGGTGGGCGCCGAGCGGCCCGGCCACGCGGGCGCGGAGTCCGGGTGCGGCGGCGAGGGCGGCGGGCAGGTCGTGGCCGACATGGTGGCCGGGCGCGAGGAGCAGGGGGACGAGGACGGCGTCCCGGTCCTCGGCGGCGAGCTCCGCGAGGGCGGTGTCGAGGAGCGGGGTGTTCAGTTCGATGTGCGCGAGGCGGACGTCGAGGCCCGGGCGGAGTTCGCCGACCCGTTCGAGGAGGCGGGCGAGGGTGGCGCGGGCGCGGGGGTCCCGGCTGCCGTGGCCGACGGCGACGAGGACGGGCGCGGCCGGGGCCGTCCCTCCGGGGGCGTGCCGGAGCGGGGCGGCGGCACCGCGGGCGGGCTCGGCGCCGGGTGTGGTGCGGGGCGGCGCGGCTCCGCCGGCGAGCTCCGGGGCGGCACCGCGTACCGTGTCGGCGGGGCGGCCGCGGGTGGGCTGCCGGGTGGCACCGCGGATGGTGCGGGGCGGGGTGGTCATGGATGGGGTCGTCATGGGTGGGGGCACCTCCTGCTCGTCCTTCCGCGGTCGCCGGCCGTACGGACGCACGTGGCCGAGCTGGAGTCCGAGCTGCTCGGTGATGCCGCCGAGCAGCGCGGCGGCGTTGGCGAGGGTGCTGTCCGGCTCCGTCATGCGGCGATCCTGCGGGGTGCAGGTTGCCTGCCCGTTGCACGGGGGTCACGACTGCTCTCCCCGCCCTCACGTCCGCGTTTCGGCGTCCTCACGCGCGCGGTGGGGCGACTGTCAGGTCCGTGCCGCGGCGGTGTTCCGGACGGGTCGCGCCGCGCCCGGTCCGGCGGTCGGCACGGGTCGGCCACACCTACCCCTGCCCCCTTTTCGGATTCCGAATCACGGAATATCTTTTCCGCTATGAGAATGTCCCCGCCCGCTCTCCCCCGGCGCGCCGCCGCCGAGTTCATCGGCACCTGCGCCCTCGTCGCCGTCATCGTCGGCTCCGGGATCCGCGCCGACACCCTGAGCCAGGACACCGGCGTCCGGCTGCTCGCGAACGCCGCCGCCTCCGCCATCGGCCTCGGGCTGCTGATCGCCCTCATCGGTCCGCTCTCCGGCGCCCACTTCAACCCCGTCGTCACCCTCTCCGAGTGGTGGTCGCGGCGCCGCGAGGGGAAGGGCCACGAGGTCCTCGCCTACATCGGCGCCCAGCTCGCCGGGGCCGTGACCGGCGCGCTGCTCGCCGAGACGATGTTCGGGCGGGTGCCCGGCGCCTGGGCCACCGAGTCGCGCTCGGCGCTCCATCTGCTGGTCGGCGAGGCCGTCGCCACCGCCGGGCTGGTCCTCGTCGTCCGGGGCCTGAGCCACATCGGCCGCCCCGGGCTCGCCCCGGTCGCGGTCGCCGGCTACATCGGCGCGGCGATCTGGTTCACCTCCTCCGGGTCCTTCGCCAATCCGGCCGCCACCGTCGGCCGCGCGTTCTCCGACTCCTTCACCGGGATCGCGCCCGGCTCGGTGCCCGCCTTCGCCGCCGCCCAACTGCTCGGCATGCTCCTCGGCATGCTCCTGGCCGGTGTGTTGTACGGAACACAAGGGGCCGCCGCCGAACCGAACGCCCCCGAAGCGCGTCGGACGGTGTGACAGAGCGACACCGAGAACACCCGCCACGGAGGCCCGCATGCCGGCACGGCTCACCCGGTTGATCCCGCGCACCACCCGGGCCCGCCGCCGCACCGTGCAGGCCCTGATGCTGGGCGCCGTCCTCGCCCTGACCCCCGTCACCTGGATGCACACCGCGGCCGCCGGGAAGCTCCGCACCACCGCCGACGTGCCCGCCCGGGACGTCGCCGTCGTCTTCGGCGCCGGACTGTGGAAGGGCCGCCCCACCCCGTACCTCGCACACCGGCTCGACGCGGCCGCCGAGCTGTACCGGACGGGGAAGGTCAGGGTCCTGCTCGTCACCGGCGACAACAGCAGGACCGCGTACGACGAGCCCAGCGCCATGCGCGCGTACCTCACCGAGCGCGGGGTGCCGGACGGCCGGATCGTCAGCGACTACGCGGGCTTCGACACCTGGGACTCCTGTGTCCGGGCCAGGAAGGTCTTCGGCGTCGACCGGGCCGTGCTCGTCACCCAGGACTTCCACATCAAGCGGGCCGTCGCGCTGTGCGGGCGGGCGGGCGTCGACGCGTACGGCGTCGGGGTCCCCGAACCCCACGACGCCACCTGGTACTACGGCACCACCCGGGAGGTGTTCGCCGCCGCCAAGGCCTCCCTCGACGCCGCGCTCCGCCCCGACCCGCACTTCCTCGGGCCCGAGGAGAACGGCGTCACCGAGGCGCTGGCCTCACCGCGGGAGCCGTAGCCGGCGGAGCGCATGGCACCGCGCCCGTAATCGGGGGCGCCGCCCCGCGTAACACGGCCGACCCAGGCTGTCCCCATGTCCGAGGCCACCGCCGTACCCACCCACTGCCCCTACTGCGCCCTCCAGTGCGGCATGTCGCTCCGCGCCACCGGCGCCCCGGAGCGGCCCGCCGAGGTGGTCGACCGGACCGACTTCCCCGTCAACCGGGGGGCGCTCTGCGGCAAGGGCCGCACCGCCCCCGCCGTGCTCTCCACCCGGGTCCGGCTCACCGGGCCGCTGGTCCGCCGCCCCGGCACCGGGGCGCTGGAGCCCGCATCCTGGGAGGAGGCCCTCGCCGCCGTCGCCGACGGGCTGCGCCGGACCCGCGCCGACCACGGTCCCGATGCCGTGGGGGTCTTCGGCGGCGGCGGCCTCACCAACGAGAAGGCCTACACCCTGGGCAAGTTCGCCCGGCTGGTCCTCGGCACCTCGCAGATCGACTACAACGGGCGCTTCTGCATGTCGTCGGCGGCCGCCGCGCACGGCAGGGCGTTCGGGCTCGACCGGGGGCTCCCCTTCCCACTGGAGGACGTCCCGAGGACCGGCTGCGTGATCCTCGTCGGCTCGAACCTGGCCGAGACCATGCCGCCGGCCCTCCGCTACCTCACCGAGCTGAGGGAGAACGGCGGGAAGCTGATCGTCGTCGATCCGCGCCGCACCCGCACCGCCGAGCAGGCCGACCTCCACCTCGCCCCGCGCCCCGGCACCGACCTGGCCCTCGCCCTCGGCCTGCTGCACCTGGTGGTGGCCGGGGGACACGTCGACGAGGAGTTCGTCGCGGCCCGCACCACCGGCTGGGCGGAGGCCCGCGCCGGGGCCATGGCCCACTGGCCCGAGCAGGTCGAACGCCTCACCGGCGTCCCGGTGCCGCTCCTCCGCGAGGCCGTCGCGCTGTTCTGCGACGCGCCCACCGGCATGGTCCTGACCGCGCGCGGCCCCGAGCAGCAGTCCAAGGGCACCGACACCGTCGGCGCCTGGATCAACCTCTGCCTGGCCACCGGCAGGGCCGGCCGGCCGCTCAGCGGCTACGGCTGCCTCACCGGCCAGGGCAACGGCCAGGGCGGCCGCGAGCACGGCCAGAAGGCCGACCAGCTCCCCGGCTACCGCAAGCTCGACGACCCGGCCGCCCGGGCGCACGTCGCCGGGGTCTGGGGCGTGGACCCCGCGACGCTGCCGGGACCGGGGCGGAGCGCGTACGAACTCCTCGACGCCCTCGGCACCGACGTACGGGCCCTGCTCCTGATGGGCTCCAACCCGGTCGTCTCCGCGCCCCGCGCCGCGCACGTCGAGGGGCGGCTGCGCTCGCTCGACTTCCTCGCCGTCGCCGACGTGGTGCTCTCCGAGACCGCGGCCCTCGCCGACGTCGTCCTGCCCGTCACCCAGTGGGCGGAGGAGACCGGCACCATGACCAACCTGGAGGGGCGGGTCCTGCTCCGCCGGCGCGCCCTCACCCCGCCCGCGGGGGTCCGCAGCGACCTGGAGGTGCTGCACGCGCTCGCCGGTCTCCTCGGCTGGGAGAAGGGCTTCCCCGCCGAGCCCGAGGAGGTCTTCGAGGAGCTGCGCCGGGCCTCGGCCGGCGGCCCCGCCGACTACTCGGGCATCAGCTACCGCCGGATCGAGGAGGAGCAGGGCGTCTTCTGGCCCTGCCCGGAGACCGGCCCGGACGGGGGCGGCCACCCGGGCACCCCGCGCCTCTTCCTGGACCGCTTCGCGACTCCCGACGGGCGGGCCCGGTTCGTCCCGGTGGTGCACCGGGCGGCGGCCGAGGAGACGGACGCCGAGTACCCCGTCGTCCTCACCACCGGCCGGGTCGTGTCCCAGTACCAGTCGGGTGCGCAGACCCGGCGGGTCGACGAGCTGAACGCGGCGGCGCCCGGCCCCTTCGTGGAGCTCCACCCCCGGGTCGCCGAGCGGCTCGGCGTGACCGAGGGCGAGCGGGTCGCGGTGGTCTCGCGGCGCGGCCGGGCCGTCGCACCCGCCCGGATCACCACCGCGATCCGGCCGGACACCGTCTTCATGCCGTTCCACTGGGCGGGCGAGGGCCGGGCCAACACCCTGGTGAACCCGGCGCTCGACCCGGTCTCGCGGATGCCCGAGTTCAAGGTCTGCGCGGTCCGGCTCGAACCGCTCTCCCCCGGGGACGCTACGACCGGTCGAACCAGTCGCCGCTCTCGATGACCTCGCCGAGGGGCGCGTCCGGCGCCGCCAGGAACACCCACGCGGACACGCTCGCGCTGTCCCGCGTCCGGACGACGTCCATCGCCACCCGCTCGTACCCGGCGGGCAGCTCCAGCCGGTCGAGCAGGCCGAACAGCTCGCCGTACGCGTCGGGCGCGGGCGTGAGCAGGGTGCCGACCACCCGGCCCCCGGTCGCCGGGACGACGTAGGGGTAGCCGGGTCCGTCGTGCAGGACCGCCCCGTGCAGCACGGCGTCCGCCTCGGTGCCGATCCGGCCGGCGAGGAACCGGTCGTGGTTGTACGCGCCGGGGCGCAGCGTGCCGTACACGAAGAACGGCCGCTCGTCGTGGGCGGGGGCCTCGGGCTCCGCGGCCCCGGAGGTCTCCCGCTCGACCCAGCGCGCGTACCCCTCGCCGGCCCGGGTCACCCGGGTGGCGAGGATCTCGGGGGTCTCGTAGTCGTGCGCGGCGACGAGGTGCGACTCCAGGGCCGGGTAGCGGGCCTCGGTGGTCTTGAACACCACCTCCCACTCCTCGGTGGTCTCGATCGCGCCCCGCCAGTGGTAGACGGAGGTGACGGGCCCGGAGATCTGCGCGCAGGCCGCCAGCCGGGCCTCGACGGCGCCGCGCGCCAGGGCGTCCGCCTTGGCGCGCGCGTCGGTGGTGGTGCGGACGGTGACGATCACGTCTCCACCGTACGGGCGAACTGGGCCGCGTGCAGCCGGGCGTAGGCCCCGCCCGCGGCGAGGAGTTCCTCGTGGCCGCCCTGCTCGGCGATCGAGCCGCCGTCCATCACCAGGATGGTGTCGGCGTCCCGGATCGTGGAGAGCCGGTGGGCGACGACGAAGCTGGTGCGGCCCGCCCGGAGCGAGGCCATCGCCTCCTGCACGAGGCGCTCGGTCCGGGTGTCGACGGAGCTGGTGGCCTCGTCGAGCACGAGGATCGCCGGGTCGGAGAGGAAGGCGCGGGCGAGGGTGACCAGCTGCTTCTCCCCGGCGCTGAGGCCGCCGCCGTCCTCGTCGAGGACGGTGTCGTACCCGGCGGGCAGGGTCCGCACGAACCGGTCGGCGTGCGCGGCCCGGGCCGCCTCGACGATCCGCTCGCGCGAGACCTCGCCGGGCACCCCGTACGCGATGTTGTCGGCGATGGTGCCGCCGAACAGCCAGGTGTCCTGGAGCACCATGCCGATGCCGGAGCGCAGCTCCTCGCGGGTCATGGCGGCGGTGTCGACGCCGTCCACGGTGATCCGGCCGCCGGTCACCTCGTGGAAGCGGAGGAGCAGGTTGACCAGGGTCGTCTTGCCCGCGCCGGTGGGGCCGACGATGGCGACGGTCCGGCCCGGCTCCACGGTGAGGGACAGGTCCTCGATGAGCGGCCTGCCGGGCTCGTAGCGGAAGGCCGCCTTCTCGAAGGAGACCCGGCCCCGGCGCTCCGCGGGCCGCTGCGGCGCGGCCGGGTCCGGGTCCTCCTCCTCGGCGTCGAGGAGGTCGAAGACCCGCTCGGCCGAGGCCACTCCGGACTGGAGGAGGTTGGCCATCGCGGCGACCTGGGTGATGGGGCCGTTGAAGTCGTAGGAGTACTGGATGAAGGCCTGCACGTCCCCGACGGAGAGCGAGCCGCCCGCCACCCGCAGGCCGCCGGCCACGACGATGACCACGTAGTTCAGATTGCCGACGAGGGTCAGCGCGGGCTGGATGAACCCGGACACGAACTGCGCCCGGAAGCTCGCCCGGTACAGCTCCTCGCCCAGCTCGTCGAAGCGGCGCACGGCCTCCTCGCGGCGGCCGAAGACGACGACCTCGGTGTGACCCGTGATCATCTCCTCGACGTGGCCGCCGAGCCGGCCGGTGACGGCCCACTGCTTCACGAACTGCGGCTGCGCGCGCCGCCCCACGAAGCCGGCGACGGCGATCGAGACGGGCATGGTGGCGAGGGCGACGAGGGCCAGGACCGGGGAGACCCAGAACATCATCGCGAGGACGCCGACCAGGGTGAGGAGCGCGCGGCTCATCTGGCTGAAGGCCTGCTGGAGGGTCTGCGTGACGTTGTCGATGTCGTTGGTGGTGCGGGAGAGGACCTCGCCGCGCGGCTGCCGGTCGAAGTAGCCGAGGGGCAGCCTCGCCAGCTTGTGCTGGGCCTCCTCGCGGAGCCGGTGGCCGGCCCGCTGGACGACGGTGGTGGCGATCCGCAGCTGGACCCAGGTGAAGAAGGAGGATCCGGCGACGACCACGGTCGAGAGGGCCAGGAGCCGGCCGACGGCCGGGAAGTCGACCCCGGCGGGGCCGGTGGCCCCGGTGATGACGAGGTCGGTGGCGCGCCCGAGGAGCAGGGGGTTGAGGACGGTGAGGAGGACGCCCGTGGCGCCGGCGGCGAACAGGCCGACGAGGCGGGCGCGGTCGGGGGCGAGGGTGCGGAGCAGGCGGAGCCCGGAGGAGCGGAAGGAGAGGGAGCGTTCGAGGCCGGGCGAGGCGGGCAGACCGGGGCCGCGCTGCGGGGCGGCGGGGCCGACGCGGGCGGGTGCGGCGCCGGCGGTCGTGTTCTTCGTGGGGCGGCTCTCCGTGGCGGTGCTCATGCGGCTTCCTCCTCGGTGAGCTGGGAGAGGACGATCTCCCGGTAGACGGGGTCGTCCCGCATCAGGGACGTGTGGGTGCCGGTGCCGACGGTCCGGCCGCGGTCGAGGACGACGATCCGGTCGGCGTCCCGGATGGTGGAGACCCGCTGGGCGACGATCACGACGGTGGCGTCCGCCGTCTCCGCGCGCAGGGCGGCGCGGAGGCGGGCGTCGGTGCCGGGGTCGAGGGCGGAGAACGAGTCGTCGAAGAGGTAGAGGCGGGGGCGGGCGACGAGGACGCGGGCGATGGCGAGCCGCTGGCGCTGTCCGCCGGAGAAGTTGGTGCCGCCCTGGGCGACGGGTGCGTCGAGCCCGTCGTCGAGCCCGCGGACGAAGTCGGCGGCCTGGGCGACGTCGAGGGCGTGCCAGAGTTCCTCGTCGGTGGCGTCGGGCTTGCCGTAGCGGAGGTTGGTGGCGACGGTGCCGGAGAAGAGGTAGGGCTTCTGGGGGACGAGTCCGACGGTGCGGGCCATGAGGTCGGGGTCGAGGTGGCGGACGTCGACGCCGTCGACGAGGACCTCGCCGCCGGTGGCGTCGAAGAGGCGGGGGACGAGTCCGAGGAGGGTGGACTTGCCGCTGCCGGTCGAGCCGATGATCGCGGTGGTCTCGCCGGGCCGGGCCTCCAGCCGGACGTCCCTGAGGACGGAATCCTCCGCGCCCGGGTACCGGAAGTCGGCGCCCCGGACATCCAGGTGGCCGCGGGCGTCCGGGGTCCGCACCGGGAAGGCCGGGGCGAGGACGGACGGGCGGGTGTCCAGCACCTCGCGGATGCGGACGGCGCCCGCCTCCGCCCGGGGCATGTGCATGAACATGAAGGTGGCCATCATGACGGACATCGAGGTCTGGAGCAGATAGCCGAGGAAGGCCACGAGGCCGCCCGGCTGGAGGGCTCCGGACTCGATGCGGTGGGCGCCCGCGTACACGAGGGCGACGGTGGTCAGCTCCCAGACGATCAGGACCGTCGGGAACATCAGGGCCTGGAGCCGGCCGGCCCGCAGGCCGACGGAGCGGAGTTCGTCGTTGGCGGCGGCGAAGCGTTCCCGCTCGTACCGGTCGCGGACGAAGGCGCGAACCACCCGGACGCCGGTGATCTGCTCGCGCAGCACCCGGTTGACGTGGTCCACGCGCTCCTGCATGCCGGTGAAGAGAGGCCGCATCCGCAGGACGACGCTGCCCACCGCCACGGTCATGACCGGCACGAAGAGCACCAGTACCAGGGCGAGGGGCACGTCCTGGCGCAGCGCCATGGTGATGCCGCCGAAGCAGAGGAGCGGGGCGGCGACCAGCATGGTGAGGACGAGGACGGTGAACGTCTGGACCTGCTGGACGTCGTTGGTCGTCCGGGTGATGAGGGAGGCGGCGCCGAAGCGGCCGCGCTCCCGTGCCGAGAACTCCTGGACGCGGCGGAAGACTTCGGAGCGGAGGTCGCGGGCGACGCCCATGGCGATCCGCGCCCCGGTGTAGGTGGCGGCGGCCGCGGCCGCCGCCTGGACGAGGGTGACGGCGACCATCACGGCGCCGCCGTCGAGGACGCGTCCGGTGTCGCCCTTCAGGACGCCCTCGTCGATGACCCCGGCGTTGAGCGCGGGCAGGGTGAGGGAGGCCAGGGACTGGACGAGCTGGAGGGCGACGAGGAGGACGAGGAGGGCCCGGTAGGGCCTGAGGCGGGGCGCGAGAAGTCCCAGCAGCATGACGGTGTCCCCTCACGAGCCGTACGGGCGGACGGACTTGGCGTCCTTGAGGGCGCGGCCCCACCAGCCGAGCTGGTCGAGGAGGGCCTTGGCCGCGCCCTCGGCGGCGACGGGGTCCTTGTGCCGTCCGTCGGCGTCGAACAGTCCGTGGGCGTGGTGGAAGGAGACGGTGTCGCGGACGGTGACCGCGTGCATCTCGGCGTAGACCTGGCGGAGTTGCTCGACGGCCCGCAGGCCGCCGGAGATGCCGCCGTAGGAGACGAAACCGACGGGCTTGGCCTGCCACTCGGTGTAGTGCCGGTCGATCAGGTTCTTGAGGGAGGCGGGGAAGGAGTGGTTGTACTCGGGGGTGACGACCACGTAGGCGTCGGCGGCCTCCAGCACCGGGGTGACCTTGGCCAGTTCGGCGCGGACGGCCGGGGACGGGTCGTGCGAGAGGGAGGTGGGGAGGTCGACCTCGGCGAGGTCGACGACGGTGACGGTGAAGTCCTCGCGCTCGGCGAGGCGGGAGCGGAACCAGTCGGTGACGACGGGGGCGAAGCGGCCTTCGCGGTCGCTGGCGACGACCAGGGCGAGGGTGAGGGGGGCCGGGGCGGCGGCCGCGCGGGAGGAGGAGTCGGTGGCCGTGGAGGCGTTCGTGATGTCCATGTCGATGATCGTGGTACCTCAAGTTTGGTTGAGGTCAAGTGCCGTTCTGCGGGACTTTCCCAAGGCCGTTGGCGCGGACGTACGGTGAGGTCATGACGACTCCGACCCCGCACGTCGAGATCGACGGCGTCCCCGCCGCCGACCCCGGGCTGCTCGCCGCTCTCATGACCGGCTTCGGCCACTTCACGGCGATGCAGGTGCGGGGCGGGCGTGTGAAGGGGCTCGACCTGCACCTCGACCGGCTCGACCGCTCGACCCGGGAGCTCTTCGGCCGCGAGCTGGACGGCAAGCGGGTCCGGTCCCTGGTCGCGGGCGCGCTGGAGACCTCCGGGCGGCGGGACGCCTCGGTGCGCGTGTACGTCTACCCCGACGTCCGGATCGCGGTGACCGTCGCCGACCCCGCCCCGGACGGGCCCGGGGCCCCGCAGCGCCTCGCGACCGTCGAGTACTGGCGGCCCGCGCCGCACATCAAGCACCTGGGCGGCTTCGGCCAGGCCTACCACCGGGAGGCCGCCCGGCGCGCCGGCTACGACGACGCCGTGCTGACCTCCCCGTACGGCGAGATCGCCGAGGGCGCGATCACCAACATCGGCTTCTGGGACGGCACGTCGGTGGTCTGGCCGGCGGCGCCCTGCCTCCACGGGATCGCGATGGCCCTCCTGGAACCGCGCCTGGAGTCGGTCCGGCGCCCGGTGACACTGGCCGACCTGCCGGGCTACCGGGCCGCGTTCGTCACCAACTCCCGTTCCCTCGCCCCCGTGACGTCGATCGACGAGGTGGTGTTCCCGGGGGACGAGGAGCTCATGGCACGGGTGTACGCGGCGTACGACGCGGTGGAGTGGGACGAGCTGTAGAGCGGTAGAAGGCGTAGGGGGCCGGACCCGGCCCCGCGGGCCGTACGGGGGGAGTGGTCGGCGTGGTCGCGAGGTACGTCGTCTCGCCGCGCGGCGGCCGCCGTGCCCACCGGGACATCGGTGCGGCCCTCCGCGCGGCGGGCGCGCGGGGCGGGCCGGCCCTGATCGAGATCGCGCCCGGCCGGTACGAGGAGGCGCTCACCGTGCGGGGCGACGTCCGGCTGGTGGCCGCCCGGGGGCCCGGCACCGTCGAGGTCGGGCTGCCGCGGAGCACCGTCCTCGACGCCTCGGGCGCGGTCCTGGTGCACGGCCTCACCCTGGTCGGCCGCGAGGCGGACGTCGTCGCCTGCCACGCGGGCACCCTCACCCTGGAGCACTCCTGCGTCCGGGCCCACAGCGGCGTCGCCGTGCACGCACGCCCGCACTCCACCGTCACCCTGCGGGACACCGTGGTCACCCACGGCCGGATGCTCTTCTCCGGTGGCACGGGGCTGATCGAGCGCTGCCGGTTCACCGACGCCGCCGACAACGCCATCGCCGTCCTCGAGGGGGCCCGGGTGGCCGTCCGGGGCAGCCGGATCGAGGGGAGCCGGATCCACGGCCTGCGGGTGAGCGACGCGCACGCCGAGGTCGTCGGCTGCGAACTGACCGGCACCGGGCAGGCGGCCCTCACGGCGGACGCCCGGGCGCGGCTCGTCGTGGCGGACTGCGTGATCACCGATGTGCACGGCGAGGGGATCATGTTCACCGAGCAGTCCCGGGGCTCCGTCGACGGCACCCGCGTCACCGGCGCACGGCACGGCATCGGCGCGGCGAGCGGCGCCGACCCGGTGGTGCGCGGCTGCGTCCTCGCCGACTGCCACGACACCGGCATCAACGTGCAGACGGACGCCCGGGGCCGGTTCGAGGACTGCCGGGTGCTCGGCTCGGGCAACGTCGCCGTCTTCTCGACCAGGGGCGGCGCGCCGGAGGTGTTCGGCGGCCGCGTCTCCGGGGGCAACGTCGGGATCGCGGTCACCGAGGGCGCCCGGGGCCGCTTCACCGGGGTCGTGGTCGAGGACCTGACGAACACCGCGCTGCGGGTCTTCGACGACTCCGGGGCCTCCTTCGCCCGCGTACGGGTGGAGCGCTGCCAGTCCGGGCTGGAGACCCGGGGCGACGGCGGGACGACCGCCGAGGTGGCGGACACGGTGTTCCGCGACTGCGAGATGGCCGCCGTGGCCATCGGCGGCCGGTCCCGCGTCACCCTCCGGAACGTGACGGCGGAGGGCGGCGTCCTGGGCTTCGGCGTGTCCGACGAGGCCCAGCTCCGGGTGACCGACAGCCGCGTCACGGCGGTGAGCGGCGCCGGCGCCGGGGCCCTCGGCAGCGGCCGGCTCATCGCCCGGAACCTCGCCGTGGACGGCTCGGGGGCGCTCGGGATCTACGGGACGGGCTCCGCCTATCTGGACGTCGCGCGGAGCGAGTTCACCGACTGCGCGAACGCCGGCGCGAGTTTCGACGAGGAGGCCGGCGGGCAGCTCGTGGACTGCGCGGTGAACGGCGCCCGCGGGGTGGCCGTCGTCGGCAACGGCCGGGTAGAGACGGTCCGGCTCCGCACCTCGCTCCGGGTCCTCCGGCACGCGGAGAAGCCGGCCGGACCGCCTCAGCAGATCATCAACATCTTCAACGGGCCGGTCTTCCACGGGCCGGTCCGGGACATCCAGGTGGCCTGGGGCAACGAGCACGTCACCCAGCACCAGGGACGCGCCGAGGACGACCGGAGCACGGAGACGGAAGGGGACGGTTCCCGCTCATGACCGACCGCTCGCACGAGAACGGACCACCGCAGGTCAACCACTTCAACGGGCCGGTGTTCCACGGCTCCGTGTCGCAGGGCCAGTTCGCCTGGGACAACGCGACCGCCACTCAGAACCAGCAGAACGTCGGCACGCCCGGCCCGGTCGCACCCGGGTACGAGGCGCTCGCCGAGCGGGTGGCGGAGCTGCTCCGGCAGCTGCCCGGCGCCGGTCTCGCCGAGGAGGACCGGCGGAACACCGAGGAGGCGGCGGCGGAGGTCCTGGAGGTGATCGGCCAGGAGGAGCCGGTCGAGGAGGGCCGGGTGCGCCGGGCGCTCAACCAGCTCAGGGGCGCGCTCGCCCCGGTGGCCACGGGGGTCGCGGCCGGCGCGACGATGGGGGCCCAGGAGTGGGCGCTGGCGGCGATCGGGGGCCTGACCGGGGGCTGACGGGCGCCCGGAGCGGGTTCCGCCGGGCGGGCCGGCAGCCGGGGCGGGTGGCGGCCCCGGGGGCGGTCACCCGTTCGGCACGGGACGTCAGCCGACTCCATGTAAACCGTCCTGACCTGCATGAACTCCGGAAATCCAGGCGACACACCGTATCGAACGGCCCAATCCTGATGCCTCATCAGGAGGCGGGGTGCGCGCGGCGGCTCTTATCTCGGTCACAGAAGGCCCTTCCGGGAAGTCCCTCCCGGAGGCCGTCCCGCTCGACCGCTCGCGCGCCCCGGAGGCCCCCATGCGCACCACTGTCCGCCTGTTCACCGGTACCGCGCTGACGGTCGCCGCGATCGGAGCCCTCGCCGTCCCGCCGGCGTTCGCCGGCGACTCCGGGTGGCTGGAGATCTTCCCGTCCGAGGCCGCCCCGGGGGAGAGCGTCACCGTGAACACCCTCGCCTGCGGCAAGCACGGCCGCGGCGTCGGGGACGCGAACTCGCTGGGCGCGGGCGAGTTCCAGCTGCGTCCGAGCACGCACAAGGAGGTCGTGGTCGGACAGTTCCACGTACCGGAGCACGCCAAGGCCGGTACGTACGGCATCAGCGTGGCCTGCGACAACGGAAAGACGGCCCGGGGCGACCTGACCGTCAAGCACCGTCGTCCCAGCGGCCACGTCCAGACCGGTGTCGGGGGCAGCGTCGGCCCCGACACCGCCCAGGTCACGGCAGGCGCGGCGGTGCTGGCCGCAGCTGCCGTGGGCGGGGTCCTGCTCCTGCGCCGCCGGGCGAGCGGCGCGCGGGGGCACTGAGGGACCACCGCCTGTCCTGCCCCCGCCGGAGCGCCCGAACACGGCCCGGCGGGGGCAGGGCCACATCACGGATCCCGGGGCGGCTCGCCCGACGTCCCGTGGGCCGCGTCGCCCGCGGCGGCGCCCGTCGCACCACGAACCGACCGAGGGAACCCAGGTGAGCAACAGGAGCAAGGGCTGGGGCATAGCCGCTGCCGCCTGCGTCGGGCTCTGGCTCGTCCAGAACGGCTCTGAGCAGGTCACCCCGCCCGTACCGTCGGCGGCCCAGGCCTTCGCGGCCGGGCCGAGCGTGCACACCGACGCCGCCGCCGACCCGCTGCCGCCCTCGGCGCCGGTTCGGCTGCGCATCCCCGAGACCGACGTGGACACCCCGATGATGCGGCTCGGTCTGGCCGGGGACGGCTCGCTCGACGTCCCGCCGGCCGGGAACCGGAACCTGGCTGGCTGGTACGGGGACGGCACCGCGCCGGGCGCCAAGGGCACGGCGATCGTCGCGGGCCACGTCGACAACGCCGACGGACCCGCCGTCTTCTACACGCTCGGCGCCCTGAAGAAGGGTCACCGGATCGAGGTGGACCGGCAGGACGGGCGGACCGCCGTGTTCACGGTGGACGCGGTCGAGGTCTACGAGAACGAGGACTTTCCGGACCGGAAGGTGTACGACGAGGCGAACCGGGCGGAGATCCGGGTGATCACCTGCGGCGGCGGCTTCTCGAAGAAGAACGGCTACCGGGGGAACGTGGTCGCCTTCGGCCACCTCATCGGGGTGCGGTAGTCCCGCCCCGCGGGTTCAGGCCCACTGGTCGAAGGCGAGCTTCGCGACCAGGGAGAGGACGACCACGAGCAGCACCCCGCGGACGAACTCGGCTCCCCTGCTGAGCGCCATCCGCGCCCCGACCGTCCCGCCGGCCAGGTTGAAGACGGCCATGACGGCGGCGAGCTGCCAGTACACGCTGCCCTGGTACGCGAACATCGCGAGCGCGCCCGCGTTGGTGCAGACGTTGACGATCTTGGCGGTCGCCGAGGCCGTCACCAGGTCCAGGTGGAGCACGGCGGTCAGCGCGAGGACCAGGAACGTCCCGGTGCCGGGGCCGAACAGGCCGTCGTAGAAGCCGATGCCGCCGCCGACCACGACGATCGCGGTGACGATCCGGGCCCGGGTCAGCGGTGCCCGGTCCTCCCCCGCGACCCGCGCGCCGAACGACGGCCGCAGCAGCACGAAGGCGGCCACCGCGAGCAGCACGACCATGATCACCGGCCGGAGGACGTCGCTGCTGATGCCCGCCGCGAAGAAGGCGCCGGCCATGGAGCCCGTCAGGGCGGCCAGGCCGATGCGCACCGCGGTCCACACCTGGACGGGTGCCTTGCGGACATAGGTGACCGCCGCCCCGGTGGTGCCGACGATCGCGACGGCCTTGTTCGTCCCGAGGATGTGCGCGGCCGGGACCTGGGGCAGTCCGAGCAGCAGGGCCGGCAGCAGGAGCAGCCCGCCGCCGCCGACCACCGCGTCGATCCAGCCGGCCACGAGCGCGGCGAGGCACAGCAGGACGAGGGTGGTCAGCGAGATCTCGGGCATGTCCGAGAGCCTAGGGAGGAGATCGTTGCCCCGTCCATCAATCCCTGGAGAGTTGAGCTACGTCTGAGCTTGCGGTGCCCGGGAGGCGGTCGGGGGCCGGGGGCGCCGCCGGGGAGACGGCGGCCGTGAGCAGGGTCCCGGCGAGCGCTCCCGCCCCGAGGAGGGCGGCGGCGAGCCGGCGTCCGGCCCGGTGCGCGCCGGGGACGGGGCGCGGGGCCGCGTGCCGGGACCTGTGGGGTTCACGCATGGTCGAAGTCCTCGCTGTGGATGCGGGAGGCCGGCACTCCGGCCCTGATCAGGTTGGCGGTGGCGGCGCGGGCCATGGCGGGCGGCCCGCACAGGTAGACGTCGTGGGCGGCGAGGTCCGGCACCAGATGGCGCAGGGCGCGCGGCGCGAGGGGGTCGAAGGAGTCGTCGGAGCGGCCGAGGAGGAAGTGGAGCGCGGCCTGCCGCTCGCGGGCGATGCCCTCCAGTTCCTCGCGGAGGACGAGTCCGGCGGCGTCGGAGGCCCGGTAGAGCAGGGTCACGTCGCCGGGACCGCCGGGCAGCGTCTCGAAGAGCGCGCGCAGCGGGGTGATGCCGACGCCGCCCGCGAGCAGCAGCACCTTGCGGCGCGTGCGGCGGTGGGCGGTGAGGGCGCCGAACGGTCCGGCGGCGAGGACCCGGACGCCGGGGCGGAGCCGGCGGATGCGGCGGGTGTGGTCGCCGAGCGCCTTGACGGTGATGCGCAGGGTGTCGTCGCGGACGGGCGCGGAGAGGGAGAAGGGCAGGGCGGTCGCCCAGAGTCCGCGCCGCAGGAAGCGCCAGCGGAAGAACTGGCCGGGCTCGGCGCGCAGTCGGGCCACTCCCCTGCCGCGGATCAGCACCGAGACGACCCCGGGGCCCTCGTCGCGGACCTCCACGACCCGCAGGTCGTGCCGGAGGGCGGCGCGGACGGGGACGACGAGCCGGTACCAGAGCAGGAGGACGGCGACGGTGCCGTGGGCCATCGCCCAGAGCCAGCGGACGAGGGGGCTCTCGGCGATGTCGGGGCCGGCGAGCTGGTGCACGAAGCCGAGGGCGGCGGCGAGCAGCCCGCCGAGGTGGACGGCCCGCCAGGTCTCGTGCCGGAGCCGGTTCCGCACGGCCCGGGCGGAGGTGACGCCGACCGCGACGAAGAGGGCGGTGCCGAGGGTGGCGGCGGCGATCGCGCCGTACGCCATGAGGTCCCCGGTGGCGGTGAGCAGGTCGGTCCGGGTGTGCACGGCGTACCCGCAGAGCGCGAGGAGCGCGTGCGCGCCGATGAGGCCGAGCACGTACCGGCCTCCGAGGGCGTGCCAGCGGGCCAGCCGGTCGGCGCCGACGCCGTGCTCGATGCCGGGGACGCGGGCCATGAGCAGCAGCAGGACGAGCACGCCGTAGCCGGCGAGCAGGCCGGTGAGGTGGGCGCCGGACGCGAAGAGGGCGTCGAGGCGGGCGGAGGGCCGGGCCTGGACGCCCCAGAGCAGGGCGACGGCCCCGGCGCCGCCGAGGATCGCGGTGCGCAGCCGGTCGGGGGCGAACCGCAGGAGGGGATGGGGCGGGGCGGGGGTCGGCGGGGCGGAGGGCGGCGCGGCGGGGGCCGGTGCGGCGGGGAGGGGTACGTAGAGAGGGTGGCTGGCCTCGGTGGTCACATCCGGCACAGTAGGTCCGCCCGTATACGGGAATCCGCAGCTCAGCCCGCTTCCGCCGATCTTTAAGCCTGGCTTGAGCCGAGCCTGACCACGGGTTAACCCGGGCGGTCCCCCGGTCCGGCCTCACAGCGGGCCGGGGTGGGGACGGAGATCAGCGTTCCGTACGGGAAACAGCCGGGATGCCGCCGGGAAACACCGGCCGCGCACGCTTCCCGGTATGAGTACACGGATCGTGGTGGTCGGGGGCGGAACGGCGGGCGCCCGGCTCGCCCAGCGCCTGCCGGTCACCCTCCTCGGCGAGGAGCCGCACGCCCCGTACAACAGGGTGCTGCTCGCCGACGTCCTCGCCGGGCGGTACGCCCCCGAGGTCATCGCCCTGCCGGGCACCCGCGAGCCGGTGCGGCTCGGGGTGCGGGCGGTGCGGATCGACCGGGCGGCGCGGACGGTGGAGTGCGCGGACGGCTCCCTCGTCGGCTACGACCGCCTGGTCCTGGCGACGGGCTCCAACCCGGTGCTCCCGCCGCTGCGCGGACTGCGCGGGCCGGCCGGGGCGGAGCCGCCGGAGGGCGTCCACGCCTTCCGCACGCTCGACGACTGCCTGGCGCTGCGCGACCGGGTGCGGCCCGGGACGCGGGCGGTGGTGATCGGCGGCGGGCTCCTCGGGGTCTCGGCGGCGCGGGCGCTCGCGGCGGTGGGCGCGGAGGTGGTGCTCACCCAGCAGGGCGAGCGCCTGATGGAGCGCCAGCTGGACGCGTCGGCCTCGGAGCTGCTGCGGGAGCACGTCGAGGCCCTCGGGGTCGAGGTGCACACCGAGTGCCGGGTGAGCGGGCTGCGGCAGCGGGACGGCGGGGTCACGGCCGTCGAGCTGGCCGACGGCTTCGTCCTCGACGCGCAGGTCGTGGTCCTGGCGTGCGGGGTCCGCCCGAGGGTGGCCCTGGCGCGGGAGGCGGGCCTCGCGGTCGCCACCGGCATCGTCGTCGACGACGAGCTCCGGACGTCCGATCCGTACGTCCACGCGATCGGCGACTGCGCGGAACACGCGGGCCGGGTCTACGGGCTGGCGGGCCCGGCGCTGGAGCAGGCGGACGCCCTGGCGGAGGTCCTGCTGGCCTCGGCGGCCGCCCCGGCCCCGCCGGGACCGCCGGGACCGCCGGCTCAGGGGGCGGGCGCCGCGGCAACGGCGTCCGCTCCCGGGGCGGCTGCCGCGGGAACGGCGTCCACTCCCCGGGCGGACGCCGCGGGAACGGACCGCGGCCCCTCGGCCGCGGGAGCGGACGGTGCCTCCTCCGTCGCGGGAGCGGACCGCGCCCCCTCCGCCGCCTACACCGGCACCCGCGCCCTCACCCGGCTCACCCTGGGCGGCGCGCAGCCGCTCGACCTCGCCGCCTTCGGGGAGACCACCGCCCTCCCCGGCGACGACGTCGTCCAGCTCACCGACGCCACCCGCCGCGCCTACCGCAAGGTCGTCGTCCGCGGGGACCGCCTCGTCGGCGGCGTCCTCCTCGGCGACCTGGCCGCCGTCGGCACGCTCGCCCGGGCCTGGGAGGGCGACGAGGCCCTGCCCGAAGAGGCCCCCCTGCTGCACCTGCTCACCCACGACGGAGGCTCCTCATGACCACCCCCACCATCGTCCTGGTCGGCCACGGAATGGTCGGCCAGCGGTTCCTGGAGTCGCTCGCCGACCGCGGTGTCACCGAGCGGGCCAGGATCGTCGTCCTCTGCGAGGAGCCGCGCCCGGCCTACGACCGCGTCCAGCTGACCTCGTACTTCTCGGGGAAGACCCCGGACGACCTGTCGATGGTCGAGGCCGGCTTCATGGAGAAGCACGGCATCGAGCTGTACGTGGGCGACGCGGCGGAGTCGGTGGACCGCGACGCCCGCACGGTCACCGCCCGCTCCGGACGGGTCTTCGCCTACGACACGCTGGTCCTCGCCACCGGCTCGTACCCCTTCGTGCCGCCGGTGCCCGGCAAGGACGCCCGGGGCTGCTTCGTCTACCGGACGATCGAGGACCTCCTGGCCATCGAGGAGTACGCGGGGACGGCGAGGACCGGCGCGGTCGTCGGCGGCGGTCTGCTGGGCCTGGAGGCGGCCGGGGCGCTCAAGGGCCTCGGACTCGACACGCACGTGGTGGAGTTCGCCCCGCGGCTGATGCCGGTGCAGGTCGACGAGGGCGGCGGCGCCGCGCTGCTGCGCACCATCGAGCGGATGGGCCTGACCGTGCACACCGGGACGGGGACGCAGGAGGTCGTGACGGCGGACGGCGCCGTGACGGGGATGAGGCTGTCGGACGGTTCCGAACTGGCCGTGGACATGGTCGTGTTCTCCGCCGGCGTCCGGCCCCGGGACCAGCTGGCCCGCGACTGCGGCCTGGCCGTGGGGGAGCGTGGCGGCATCGCGGTCGACGAGCGGTGCCGCACCTCGGACCCGGCGGTGTTCGCGATCGGCGAGTGCGCGCTGGCCTCCGACGGGCGGGTGTACGGCCTGGTGGCGCCGGGCTACGAGATGGCCCAGACGGTGGCGGCGACCCTCGCGGAGGAGGCGGGCGAGGACGACGGCTTCACCGGCGCCGACCTGTCGACGAAGCTGAAGCTGCTCGGCGTGGACGTCGCGTCCTTCGGCGACGCGCACGGCACGGCCGAGGGCTGCCTCGACGTCGTCTACTCCGACTCCCGCTCGGGCGTCTACAAGAAGCTGGTGGTGAGCGGCGACGGCGTCCTCCTGGGCGGTGTCCTGGTCGGCGACGCCGAGCAGTACGGCCTGCTGCGCCCGCTCACCGGGACGGTCCCGCCGGTCTCCCCCGAGCAGCTGGTCCTCCCGGCGGGCGCGGGCGCCCCGGTCACCCTCGGGCCCTCGGCGCTGCCGGACGACGCGGTGATCTGCTCCTGCCACAACGTGACGAAGCACGCGATCGGCCAGTGCGCCTCGCTCGCCGAGGTGAAGAAGTGCACCAAGGCCGGGACGGGCTGCGGCAGTTGCGTGAAGGTCATCGAGAAGCTGCTGCCCGCCCCGGCCGAGCGGGGTCTGTGCCGCTGCTTCTCGTACACCCGCAGCGAGCTGTACGAGATCGCCCGCACCCTGCGGGTGACCTCCTTCGCGGCGCTGCTCGACTCCCACGGACGGGAGGAGGCGCGCGGCGGGGAGGGCTGCGAGGTCTGCAAGCCGACCGTCGGCTCGATCCTGGCCTCCCTCAACAACGGCTACATCCTGGACGGCGAGCAGGCCTCCCTCCAGGACACCAACGACCACTTCCTCGCCAACATGCAGCGCAACGGCTCCTACTCGGTCGTGCCGCGCATCCCCGGCGGCGAGATCACCCCGGACAGGCTCATCGTGATCGGCGAGGTGGCCCGCGACTTCGGCCTCTACACCAAGATCACCGGCGGTCAGCGGATCGACCTCTTCGGCGCCCGGGTGGACCAGCTCCCGGCGATCTGGACCCGCCTGGTCGACGCGGGCTTCGAGTCCGGGCACGCGTACGGCAAGGCGCTGCGCACGGTCAAGTCCTGCGTGGGGCAGACCTGGTGCCGGTACGGCGTGCAGGACTCGGTGCGGATGGCGATCGGACTGGAGCTGCGCTACCGGGGCCTGCGGGCCCCGCACAAGCTGAAGTCGGCCGTCTCCGGGTGCGCCCGCGAGTGCGCCGAGGCGCAGTCGAAGGACTTCGGGATCATCGCCACGGCGAGCGGCTGGAACCTGTACGTCGGCGGGAACGGCGGCGCGACCCCGCGCCACGCCGACCTGCTCGCCCAGGACCTCTCGGACGCCGAACTGGTGCGCCTGATCGACCGGTTCCTGATGTTCTACATCCGGACGGCGGACCGCCTGGAGCGGACGTCGACCTGGCTGGAGCGGCTGGAGGGCGGGCTCGACCACCTCAGGGACGTGGTGGTGCACGACTCGCTCGGGCTCTGCGACGAGCTGGAGGCCCTGATGGCGGCGCACGTCGCCGACTACCGGGACGAGTGGGCCGAGACCCTCGACGACCCGGAGCGGCTGCGGCGCTTCGTCTCCTTCGTGAACGCCCCGGAGGCGCCGGACCCCTCGGTCCGCTTCGTGCCGGAGCGCGACCAGATCAAGCCGGATCTCACGTTCCTCACCCTGGAAGGGGTCACCTCCCGATGACGCATCCGACGACGCTCGACGCCACGCCGCCCGCCCCGTCCCCGGCGTCCGGGACGCCGACCCTCGAACTGTCCCCGTCACCCGACGCCTGGATGGCGGTCTGCGAGGAGGGCCGGCTGACACCCGGCCGGGGAGTGGCGGCGCTGCTGCCGGACGGCCGGCAGGCGGCGGTCTTCCGGGACCGGACCGGGCGGGCGTACGCGATCGACAACCGCGACCCGTTCACCGGGGCGCAGGTGCTCTCCCGGGGGCTCGTCGGCACGGCGGACGGCCGGCCGTTCGTCGCCTCACCGCTGCTGAAGCAGCGCTTCGACCTGGAGACGGGCCGGTGCCTGGACGACGACGAGGTCGCGGTGGCGGTGTTTCCGGTACGCCTCAGGTAACTTGACCGATCGTTCCAGAGAGTCGTACGGTCCTCCCGTGGCCAGGACCAAGGAATTCGATCCCGACGCCGCGCTCCAGGCCGCCCTCGAGCTGTTCTGGGCGCGCGGCTACGAGGCGACGACGATGTCGGACCTCGTGGAGCGGCTCGGCATCGGCCGGGCCAGCATCTACGCGACCTTCGGGAACAAGCACACGCTGTACCTCAGGGCGCTGGACCGCTACCTGGAGACCCGCGACCCGCGGATCGTCGAGGAGCTGTCCGCGCCGGGCCCGGCCCTGCCGGCGGTCCGCGCGCTGGTCCGCCGGTTCGCCGCCGAGGCGTCGGCCGACGGGGAGCGGGCGAACGGCTGCTTCGTCACCAACTCGGCGGCGGAGCTGGGTCCGCACGACACGGCGGTGGCCCGCCGGGTCGAACTCAGCTGGGAGCAGATCGAGACGCTCCTGTACGCGGCGCTCACCCGGGCCCGCGCCGGGGGCGAACTCCCGGCCGACCGGGACCCGCGCGCCCTGGCGCGCATGCTGCTGGTCCTGCTCCAGGGCATCCGGGTCGTCGGCAAGGCGTCGAGCGAGCCGGCCCGGGTGCGGGACGCGGCGGAGCAGGCCCTGGCCCTGCTGGACTGAGGTCACCGGACCGGAGGAAGGGCGCCCACGGGGGGCGCCCTTTCTTAGGAGCTCATTATGGAACGTACGGTCAAATAAGGGGGAGGGGAATGTCGTCGACGAAGGTGGGGGAACCCGGCGGAGCCACCGAGGGCGGACGCTGCGGGGAGGGATCCGGAGCGGCGCGGGGCCCGGCGCACGAAGCCCCCGGGCGCGGGGGCCCTGCGCACGAAGCGCCCGGGCGCGGGGGCCGGACGCACGAAGCGCCCGGATGTGGGGGCCCGGCGCACGAAGCGCCCAGGCGCGGGGGCTCGGCGCCCGAGACCCCGGCGCGCCAGACCCCGGCGCACGAAGCCCCCGAGCCCGAAGGCTCTGCGCCCGAAGCGCCCGCGCCCGAAGCCCCGGGGCACGAGGACCCGGCGCCCCGGGGCCGTCGCGCCCGTGGCGGCTTCGTCCTCCTCGCGGCCGTCCAGATGACCCTGATCTTCACGCTCGCCTCCCTCGCCGTGCCCCTCCCCCGCATCGGCGTCGAGTTCCGGCTCGACCGCGCCCAGCTGATCCTGCTGAGCGCCGCCTACGGCCTCACCTTCGCCGGGCTGCTCCTCTTCGGCGGCCGGCTCGCCGACCGCTTCGGCGGACGCCGGGCCCTCACCGCGGGACTGCTGGTCTTCGCCGCCGCCTCCGCCCTCGCGCCGCTCACCCCGGGGTACGAGGCCCTGCTCGCCGCCCGGTTCGGACAGGGCGTCGGCGCGGCGCTCGTCGCACCGGCCGCGATGGCGGTCCTCCGGGCCCTGTTCCCCGACCCGGGCGCGTACAGCGGGGCGATGGCGACCTGGGGCGGCCTCTCGGTGCTGGGCGCGACGGCGGGGAACCTGCTCTCCGGGGTGATCGCGGCGGCCACGTCCTGGCGCGGGACGTTCGCGGTGCCGGTGGCGGTGGCCGTCGCGGCCCTGCTCCTGGCACCGCGCGCGCTGCCGCGGACCCCACCGGGCCGCGACCGGGGCGGCCGGTCCCTGGACCTCCCCGGCGCGCTCCTGGCCACCGCCGGGATCACCCTCGCCAGCCTCGGGCTCGTCCTCACCGACGCGCACGCCTGGGGCTCCGCCCCCGTCCTCGTCCCGCTGTCGGCCGGTCTCGTCCTCCTCGCCGCCTTCGGGGCCGTGGAACGGCGCACCGCCGACCCCCTGCTGCCCCCGGACTTCCTGCGCGACCGCCGCCGGGGACTCGGCCTCGCGGCGATCGGCCTCACGGCGACCGGCATGGCCTCCGTCTTCGTCCTGCTCTCGCTGTCGTTCCAGCAGCAGCGCGGCTGGAACGAGCTGCGCGCCTCCGCGGCGTTCGTGCCCTTCGCGCTCGCCCTGCTGGGTGCGGGCCGGGCGACGGGGCCGCTGATCGGGCGGTACGGCCCCGGGCGGGTGACCGCCGCCGGGCTCGGGACGGCGGCCGCGGGGCTCGGCCTGCTCGCCGCCACCGGCTTCACGCCCTCGGTGCCGTACGCGTACGGCCTGCTCCCCGGTCTGCTCCTGTTGCCGGTGGGCGGCGCCCTGTCCTTCGCGGCCGCCGCCGTGCTGGCCACCGAGGGCGTCCCGGCGCACCGGGCGGGCCTCGCGGGCGGCGTCCTCAACACGGCGATGGAGCTCGGCCCGACCGTGGTCTTCGCCGCCCTGCTCGCCCTCGGCGGGGACGCGGTGTCGCTGACGGCGGCCGCCGCGCTGTTCGCCGTGCTCGCCGCCGCCGCGTCCCGCCTCAGGTAGGCACGCGCCCCCACACCCCCGGACCACACCGCACGGAAACGCACACCGCGCACCACACACCACACACCACACGGGAGTCGACTCACATGAACGCACGCTTCACCGACCGCGTCGTCCTCGTCACCGGCGCCGGTTCCGGTCTCGGCCGGGCCATCGCGCTCGCCTTCGCCGCCGAGGGCGCGAAGGTCGTCGTCGCCGGCCGCACCGCCGAGCCCCTGGCGGGGACGGTGGGCCTGATCGAGGCCGCCGGGGGCACCGCCGCGGCCGTCACGGCCGACGTGACCGACGCCGGGTCCGTACGGGAGCTGGTCCGGCGCACGGTCGAGATCCACGGCGGTCTCGACGTGGCCGTGAACAACGCGGGGGTGTTCCGCGGCGGCGGCCGGAGCGCCGCCGACCTCCCGCTGGACGACTGGCGGATGCTGCTCGACGTCAACGTCACCGGGGTGCTGCACGCCCTGCAGGCCGAGGTGGCCCACATGCGGGCGCACGGCGGCGGGGCCATCGTGAACATCGCGTCGAACCTGGGCCCGCACGTCCGCAAGCCGGGCCTCTTCGGCTACCAGGTCTCCAAGGCCGCCGTGTCGGCGCTCACCCGGGCCGCGGCCCTGGACCACATCGCCGACGGGGTCCGGATCAACGCGGTCAGCCCCGGTGCCGCGGAGTCCTCGATGTCGCTGCTGCCCGGCGAGACGGAGGCCGGACGGGAGGTCCGGATGAAGCGGGAGTCCCCGCTGGGGCGGATCTCCTCCGCCGCCGAGGTGGCGGCGGCGGTGCTGTACCTGGCGTCGGACGCGGCGGGCTCCGCCGTCGGCACGGACCTGGTGATCGACGGCGGCGTCTCCGCCTGACGCACGGGGCTCAGCCCTGGGCGGCCGCCGGGTCCATCCAGAAGACCTCCCAGTGGTGGCCGTCCAGGTCCGTGAAGGAGCGGCCGTACATGAAGCCCAGGTCCATCGCGTCCTTCGCCGGGGTGCCGCCGGCGGCGAGGGCCGCGTCGGCCAGCTCGTCGCACCTCTCGCGGCTCTCGGCGCTCAGGGTGACCAGGACCTCGGTCGCCTTGGTGGCGTCGGAGAGCTCCTTGCCGGGCGCCATGAACGACCTGAACTTCTCCTCTTCGAGGAGCATCGCGAAGATCGTGTCGCTGAAGACCACGCAGGTCGTGGACTCGTCGCTGAACTGCGGGTTGTGGGAGAAGCCGAGCTTCTCGAAGAAGGCCCTGCTGGCGTCGACACTCTTGACGGGCAGGTTCACGAAGATCATCTGCGGGGCCATGATGCGCTCTCTTCCCTTGCGGTCGCTCCGGTCGCTTCGGTCGCTCCGGCGCTTTCAAGAGGTAGGACGGGCGTCCCGCCCGTAACTCATCGCTCTCCCGAGGATTCTTTTTCGTTCAGGCGGCGGAGCGCAGCTCGAGGGCGGCCAACGGTACGAATCCACCGCCCGCGCCCGCGGTGCCGGCCCCGGTGCCGGCGAGCCGGCGGAGCATCGCGACGGCGATCCGCTCGCCCTGGCCCTTGGCCCGCTCGGCGCGCGGCCCGGTGTGCAGGCCGTCGACGGCGGCCCGCCAGAGCTGCACCCAGCGCCCGAAGTGGGCGGCGGTGAGGGGCCGGGCGGAGTGGAGGGCGGCGTGCGGCGCGAAGGCGTCGCGGCCGTAGCCGGCGGTACGGAAGAGGGCGCGCTCCCAGAAGTCGGTGATGCGCGGCAGGTGCGCTTCGAGGTCGGTGCCGGCGATCTCGGTGAAGTACGGCCCGATGAGGGGGTCGGCGAAGGCGGCGGTGTAGAACCGCCGCAGCAGCACGTCGAGGTCGTCTCGGCCCCTGATGTCCCGGGTGGCACGCATGCCCTCCAGTGTCCCCGGGGGACCGGATCCGTCCAAGTGCCGAAGGTCCCGGCGGGGCGGGCCCCGGCCGGGCGGGTCCCGGCCGGGCGGGGTCCCGGCCGGGCGGGGTCCCGGCCGGGCGGGGTCCCGGCCGGGCGGGGTCCCGGCCGGGCGGGGTCCCGGCCGGGCGGGGCCCCGGGCGGGCGCGGGCCCGCCCGCCCGACAGGGACCCGCCGCCTCCCCGTCACCGCTTGTTGATGCACCGTCAACTCCGTACTCCTAGGTTCCGGAAACGCGCGACCCCGTCGCCGACCGGCCTGACGGGGCGGTTCACCACCCTTCCCAGGAGTGACACGTGGAGCGACGCAGTTTTCTGCGCGGAGCGGTCATCGGCACGTCGGCGGCGGCCTTCGGCGGCACCCTGATGCACGGCGCCGCCTACGCGGCCCCCGCGCAGCCCGGAGCAGGCCCGTACGGCGCCCTCGGCGCGGCGGACGCCAACGGCATCCTGCTGCCCGCCGGCTTCACCAGCCGGGTCGTCGCACGGTCGGGGCAGACGGTGCCCGGCACCTCGTACACCTGGCACAGCGCCCCCGACGGCGGCGCCTGCTTCGCCGACGGCACCGGCTGGATCTACGTGTCCAACTCGGAGATCAACCCGAGCGGCGGCGCGAGCGCGCTGCGGTTCGGCTCGACCGGCGCCGTCACCGGCGCGTACCGCGTGCTGTCCGGCACCCGGCAGAACTGCGCCGGCGGCCGGACCCCGTGGAACACCTGGCTCTCCTGCGAGGAGGTCAGCCTCGGGTACGTCTACGAGACCGACCCGTACGGGGTGAACGCGGCCGTCCGACGGGACGCCATGGGCCGCTTCAAGCACGAGGCCGCCGCGGCGGACCCGGTCCGCAAGGTCGTCTACCTGACCGAGGACGAGACGAACGGCTGCTTCTACCGCTTCATCCCCTCCACCTGGGGCAACCTCTCCTCCGGCACCCTCCAGGTGCTGGTCGCGGGCACCGCCGCGAGCGGCTCCTTCACCTGGCAGAACGTCCCCGACCCGGACGGCTCCCCGACCGCGACCCGCAGCCAGGTCTCGGGCGCGAAGAAGTTCAACGGCGGCGAGGGCTGCCACTACGCCAACGACACCGTCTGGTTCACCACCAAGGGCGACAACCGGCTCTGGCAGCTGAACCTCGCGTCCGGCACCTACGAGCTGGCCTACGACGACTCGCTCGTGCCGGGCGGCGCCGCCCCGCTGACCGGCGTCGACAACGTCACCGGCTCCTCCTCCGGCGACCTGTTCATCGCCGAGGACGGCGGCACCATGGAGATCTGCGTCATCACCCCGGACGACGTCGTCGCGCCGTTCCTGCGGATCAACGGCCAGTCCTCCTCGGAGATCACCGGCCCCGCCTTCTCCCCCAACGGCCGGCGCCTCTACTTCTCCAGCCAGCGCGGCACCAGCGGCAGCTCCTCCGGCGGCATCACCTACGAGGTGACGGGCCCGTTCCGCGCCTGACGCCGCGCGGCGGACGGGCCCCGCTCCCCCTACGAGCCGGCCGACCCGTTCCGTGCGTAGCACCGCAGGTCCACCGTCCGTTGGGCGCCGCCGAGCAGGGCGGCGCCCAGCGGCGTCAGGGTGTGCAGGACCGCGTTCCCGTGCCGCAGGGTCGCGATGAGCCCCGCCTCGCGGAGCACCCCCGCGTGCTGGCTCGCCGAGGCCAGCGAGACCCCGGCCCGGCGGGCGAGCTCGCTCGTCGTGCCGCCGTCGCCGATGGCGTGCAGCACGGCCGAGCGGGTCTGGCCGACCAGCTTGGCGAGCGAGGAGCCGCCCGGCGCCCGTACGGTCGGCGCCTCGCCGTGGGTGACCGGGTAGACGAGAACCGGGGGCAGCGCGGGGTCGCGCAGCACCACGGGGGTCCCCCGGCAGAAGTACGAGGGCTGGAGCAGCAGCCCCCGCCCGTCGAGGTGGACGTCCCGGTCGACCGGATAGTCGGCCTCCAGGACGGGCGCGCGCCAGCGCAGCATCGGCGGCAGCGAGGCCAGGAGTTCGTCCGCGCCGCCGTCCAGGAGCGCGCGGCCGCGCCGCGCCCGGTCGGCCTCGACACGGGCCCTGATGTGCGGCCAGTACGGCTCCACGGCGGCGCGGTGGTAGCTCCGCAGCGCCCCCAGGAGGCGGCCGAAGGGCCCCGCGCCGCCGTCGGCGAGGGCGCGCAGCGAATGCGGCACCGTGCGCCCGCCGGAGCGGTCGGCGGCGAGGAGGGAGAGCTCGCCGCGCAGTCGTCCGGGGTCGGTGCCGCGGACCGCCTCCAGGCCCTCGTCGAGCCCGTGGACGCCCTCGGCGGGCGTCAGGAAGTCGGGAAAATAGCCGCGGCTCGGAACCAGCGCCGCGAGGAGCCTCGTCTCACCGCTGAGCCGCATCCGGGTTTCGGAGCGCCATTCCCCGAAGACGACGGGGCCGCGCCGGTCCCTTAAACGGTGAAAGCTGAGAATCGTTTCCCACAGAACATCGGGCCGGGCGGCGGTCCGTACCCCCGCCAGATCGTTTCCGGTGAAATGAATCCGCAGCATGACGTCCCCACCTGTGCACTCGCAACCACCCCCGACGACGAGTATGCACAGCATCACTGCACGTTACCAGGGTGTTTCAGCCACAGTTGAAAAGCATCGCGGCAATGGGGGCGGAACCGAAAAGCTGTACGGGTCGGGCAGGAAACCTTCTGGACCGAGGTGACGTGGTGAAGACCGTGGGGGGCTTTGCCCGTCCGGCGGCGGTCGGCGAGGGTTGCGGCTCACCTGCCCGGCAGCGGTAAAGGGCGCGGCCTCCGGGTGGGGATCCGGGGGTCGCGCCCGCCTCATTCTTTGCGGTGGATCCTTTGCGGAGGACGAGAAAGTTCAATGGCCAATAATTCAATCAGGCGCAATTGAACAACTCCTCACATCCGCTCAACAAACAAACGACGGGACGGACACCTCCGCACAAAGGTGTCCGTCCCGTCGCCGTGATTCCGGGGCCGCCGCCCGCCGGTGAGGGTGGTGGAGTGACCGGCGGCGCCCCCGGTCGTACCGGAGTGGTTCGGTGATTCCCGCTGCTGAACGGGGGTTCAGGAGGGCCCGACCGCCGCTCCTGACCCCCTGTTCAGCAGGACTCAGCGGCTGTCGCTGCCCTTCGACTCGGCCGCCGCGCGGCCGGCCTCCAGACGCGCCACCGGGATCCGGAAGGGCGAGCAGGAGACGTAGTCCAGACCGACCTCGTGGAAGAAGTGCACCGACTCCGGGTCGCCGCCGTGCTCGCCGCAGACACCGAGCTTGATGTCGGGGCGGGTGGCGCGGCCGGCCTGGACGGCGCTGCGCACGAGCGCGCCGACGCCGTCCTTGTCGATGGTCTCGAAGGGGCTGACCCCGAAGATGCCCTTCTCCAGGTACGCCGTGAAGAACGAGGCCTCCACGTCGTCGCGGGAGAAGCCCCAGACCGTCTGCGTCAGGTCGTTGGTGCCGAAGGAGAAGAACTCCGCGGCCTCGGCGATCTGACCGGCGGTCACGGCGGCGCGCGGCAGCTCGATCATGGTGCCGAGGGCGAGCCTGAGCTCGACGCCGGTGCGGGCCTGGACCTCCGCGATGACCTGCTCGGCCTCCTCGCGGACGATCTCCAGCTCCTGGACGGTGCCGACGAGCGGGATCATGATCTCGACCCGCGGGTCGCCCTTGGCGTCGAGGCGCTGGGCGGCGGCCTCGGCGATCGCCCGGACCTGCATGGTGAACAGGCCGGGGATGACCAGGCCGAGGCGGACACCGCGCAGACCCAGCATCGGGTTCTGCTCGTGCAGCCGGTGCACGGCCTGGAGCAGGCGCAGGTCGTTCTCGTGCGGCTCCTTGCGGGACTCGGCGAGGGCGACGCGCACCGACAGCTCGGTGATGTCGGGCAGGAACTCGTGCAGCGGCGGGTCGAGCAGGCGGACCGTGACGGGCAGCCCGTCCATGGCCTCGAAGAGCTCGACGAAGTCCGTCTGCTGAAGCGGCAGGAGGGCTTCCAGGGCCTCGTCGCGCTCGGCGTCGGTGTCGGCCAGGATGAGCCGCTCCACGAACTGGCGGCGCTCGCCGAGGAACATGTGCTCGGTACGGCAGAGGCCGATGCCCTGGGCGCCGAAGCGGCGGGCGCGGTTGGCGTCCTCGGCGTTGTCGGCGTTGGCGCGGACGCGCAGCCGGCGGACGCGGTCGGCGTAGGCCATGATCCGGTGGACGGCCTGGACGAGCTCGTCGGCGTCGTCGGCGCCGGCGTGCATGCGGCCCTCGAAGTACTCGACGACCGGAGACGGTACGACGGGTACCTCGCCGAGGTAGACCTTGCCGGTGGAGCCGTCGATGGAGACGACGTCGCCCTCCTCGACGACCTGGCCGTCGGCCGTGGTCATCCGGCGGCGCTTGGTGTCGACCTCCAGCTCCTCGGCGCCGCAGACACAGGTCTTGCCCATGCCGCGGGCGACGACGGCGGCGTGCGAGGTCTTGCCGCCCCGGGAGGTGAGGATGCCCTCGGCGGCGATCATGCCGTCCAGGTCGTCCGGGTTGGTCTCGCGGCGGATCAGGATGACCTTCTCGCCCGAGCGGGACCACTTGACGGCGGTGTACGAGTCGAAGACGGCCTTGCCGACGGCCGCGCCCGGGGAGGCGGCGATGCCGCGCCCGATCTGCTCGACCTTCGCGGCCTCGTCGAACTTGGGGAACATCAGCTGGGCGAGCTGGGCGCCGGTGACGCGCTGAAGCGCCTCGGCCTCGTCGATCAGGCCCTGGTCCACGAGCTGCGTGGCGATGCGGAAGGCGGCACCGGCGGTGCGCTTGCCGACACGGGTCTGGAGCATCCAGAGCTGGCCGCGCTCGATGGTGAACTCGATGTCGCAGAGATCCTTGTAGTGGGTCTCCAGCGTGTTCATGATCTCCATGAGCTGGTCGTACGAGGTCTTGTCGATGCCCTCGAGGTCGGCCAGCGGCACGGTGTTGCGGATGCCGGCGACGACGTCCTCGCCCTGCGCGTTCTGCAGGTAGTCGCCGTAGACGCCCTCGTGGCCGGAGGCGGGGTCGCGGGTGAAGGCGACGCCGGTGCCGGAGTCCGGGCCGAGGTTGCCGAAGACCATCGAGCAGACGTTGACCGCGGTGCCGAGGTCGCCCGGGATGCGCTCCTGGCGGCGGTACAGCTTGGCGCGGTCGGTGTTCCAGGAGTTGAAGACGGCCTCGATGGCGAGGTCCATCTGCTCCCGCGGGTCCTGGGGGAAGTCGCGGCCGGTCTCGGCCTTGACGATCCTCTTGAAGTGCTCGACGACCCGCTGGAGGTCGGCGGCGTCGAGGTCGGTGTCGCTGGCGACCTTCTTCGCGGACTTCGCCTCGTCCAGCGCGTCCTCGAAGAGCTCGCCCTCGACGCCGAGGACGGTCTTGCCGAACATCTGGATGAGCCGGCGGTACGAGTCCCACGCGAAGCGCTCGTTGTCCGCCTGGCGGGCGAGGCCGACGACGGAGGCGTCGGAGAGGCCGATGTTGAGGACGGTGTCCATCATGCCCGGCATGGAGAACTTCGCCCCGGAGCGCACCGAGACCAGCAGCGGGTCGTCGGCCTGGCCGAGCTTCTTCCCCATGCGCTGCTCCAGCGCGTCGAGGTGGGCGCTCACCTCGTCGCGGAGCGCGACGGGCTCCGAGCCGCTCTCGAGGTAGACCTTGCACGCCTCGGTGGTGATCGTGAACCCGGGGGGGACCGGCAGACCGAGGTTGGTCATCTCGGCCAGGTTCGCGCCCTTGCCACCGAGCAGGTCCTTCAGGTCCCTGTTGCCCTCGGTGAAGTCGTACACGAACTTCTGATCATTGTTTTCCGACACGGGTCCCGACTCCTCGATGACTCGGTTGGCTGCCCTGACGGCGAGGAACATACCCAGATCGAAGGCTTCTGGGGAGGTACGCCTAGCGGTCACGTGGCCTTAACCACCCGTCCGCCAGCACATCGAAAGTAACCGAGAAGTAGCTTCCGTTTTCAGACCCCGAAGACGCCATGACCGAAACCAGAGGGAAAACGCTCACATGAGCGCCCATCGCAGCACTTGTGTTCAAGTCTTGAACGCAAAAAGGGTGGCACCCGGTGCCACCCTTCAGGCGGTGCAGCCGTTCGTAACCTGCTCATCTGAGCACCAACCCCCTCAAGGGTGGCGAGGATCACTCCCCCGGAACGGCCGATTCACGGCCGAATCTCAGCCGCCGGACGTGTCCAGCTCGGCGTCCTCGCTCACGCCTGAGCAGTCGTAGGGGTCCTTCAACCAGCCGTCCGGCAGGACAACCCGGTTGTTTCCGGACGTACGCCCCCGAGGGCCGTCGGCGCCCGTCGGCCACGACTGGTCGAGGTCGAGCTCGCTCAACTGAGCGCTCAGTTCGTCCAGCGACGAGGTGATCGCCAGCTTCTTGCGCATCTCGGACCCCACCGAGAAGCCCTTCAGGTACCAGGCCACATGCTTGCGGAAGTCGATGACACCGCGTGCCTCGTCACCGATCCACTCGCCGAGCAGCCGGGCGTGTCGCACCATCGCCTCCGCGACCACCCGCAGACCCGGCGCCGCGTAGGCCCCGGTCCCCTCGAAGGCCGCCACGAGATCCGCGAAGAGCCACGGCCGCCCCAGGCAGCCGCGCCCGACGACCACGCCGTCGCAGCCCGTCTCCCGCATCATCCGCAGCGCGTCGTCGGCGGACCAGATGTCGCCGTTGCCCAGGACCGGGATCTCCGGCACGTGCTCCTTGAGCCGTGCGATCGCGTCCCAGTCCGCCGTGCCGCCGTAGTGCTGCGCGGCCGTCCGCCCGTGCAGCGCGATCGCGGTGACACCCTCCTCGACCGCGATCCGGCCCGCGTCCAGGTAGGTGATGTGGTCGTCGTCGATGCCCTTGCGCATCTTCATCGTCACCGGCAGGTCGCCCGCGTTGCCGACGGCCTCGTTGAGGATCGCCCGCAGCAGCGGCCGCTTGTAGGGCAGGGCGGAGCCGCCGCCCTTCCGGGTCACCTTGGGGACCGGGCAGCCGAAGTTCAGGTCGATGTGGTCGGCGAGGTCCTCGTCGACGATCATGCGCACGGCCTTGCCGACCGTCACCGGGTCCACCCCGTACAGCTGGATGGAGCGCGGCTGCTCGGTCGCGTCGAAGCGGATGAGCTGCATCGTCTTCTCGTTGCGCTCGACCAGGGCCCGCGTCGTGATCATCTCGCTCACGAACAGCCCCTTGCCGCCGCTGAACTCGCGGCAGAGGGTGCGGAAGGGGGCGTTGGTGATGCCGGCCATCGGGGCGAGCACCACCGGCGGCTGCACGATGTGCGGGCCGATGGCAAGAGGGGAGAACGCGGTCATCGGACCATTGTCGCGCACTGCGCCAGTCATTAGTTAGCCGTACTATCCGAACATGCCAGAGCTCACACGCGCGGAGCTCCCCCGGCGCCGGCAACTCGTCGTCCTGGCGATCTGCTGCACGAGCCTGCTGATCGTCAGCCTGGACAACACCGCGCTCAACGTCGCCCTGCCCTCGCTCCGCGACGACCTCGACGCCTCCGTCTCCGGCATGCAGTGGGTCATCGACGCCTACACCCTCGTCCTGGCCTCCCTGCTCATGCTCGCCGGCTCCACCGCCGACCGGATCGGCCGCCGCCGGGTCTTCGTGACCGGCCTCGTCGTCTTCGCCCTGGGCTCGCTGCTCTGCTCCCTGGCGCCGAACCTGGAGGCGCTGATCGCCTTCCGCGCGGTGCAGGCGGTCGGCGGCTCGATGCTCAACCCGGTCGCCATGTCGATCATCACCAACACCTTCACCGAACCCGCCGCACGCGCGCGTGCCATCGGCGTCTGGGGCGCTGTCGTCGGCATCTCCCTGGCCCTGGGTCCGCTGGTGGGCGGCGTGCTGGTCGAGTCGGTCGGCTGGCGGGCGATCTTCTGGGTCAACCTGCCGGTCGCCCTCGGGGCCCTGCTCCTGACCCTGCGGTACGTCCCCGAGTCCCGCGCGCCCCGCCCCCGCCGCCCCGACCCGGTCGGACAGCTCCTGGTGGCCGCGTTCCTCGGCTCCCTCACGTACGCGATCATCGAGACCGACCCGCTGTTCGCCGGGATCGCGGTGGCGGCGCTCGCCGGCGTCCTGGTGTACGAGCCGAGGCGCCGTGAACCCCTGATCGACCTGCGGTTCTTCCGCAGCGCCCCGTTCAGCGGCGCCACCGTCGTCGCGGTCTGCGCCTTCTCGGGCTTCGCCGGCTTCCTGTTCCTGAACACCCTGTACCTCCAGGAGGTGCGCGGCCTCTCCCCGCTGGAGGCCGGCCTGTACGTGCTGCCGATGGCGGGCATGACCTTCGTCTTCGCCCCGCTGTCGGGCCGCCTCACGGGCGCGCGTGGACCCCGCCTCCCGCTGCTCCTGGCGGGCACGGCGATGGCGGCGGGGGCGCTGCTCTTCGCGGCCTTCGAGGCGGAGACCCGTGATCCGCTGCTCTTCACCGGGTACGTGGCCTTCGGCATCGGCTTCGGCCTGGTGAACGCCCCGATCACCAACACGGCCGTCTCGGGGATGCCCCGCGCGCAGGCGGGGGTGGCGGCGGCGGTGGCCTCGACGAGCCGCCAGGTCGGGCAGACGCTCGGGGTCGCGGTCGTCGGCACGGTGCTCGCGACCGGGGTGGACGCCGGGACGTCACCGGAGGACTTCGTGGCGGCGGCGCGGCCCGGCTACTGGGTGGTGACGGCCTGCGGCCTCGCCGTCCTCGTGGTCGGCGCGCTGACCAGCGGGACCTGGGCCCGCCGCACGGCGGAGCGGACGGCCCGCTGCCTGGCGGACGAGGGGACGCGTCCGGCGGACGGGGCCGGCCTCCCGCTCAGACCGCGGTGAGGGACCGGTCCCGCGCGCCGTCCCGGCCCCCGCCGGCCCGCCGGTCCTCGTCCACGGGCCGGTTCCGCGGCGCGCCGTGGGCCGCCGGGGCCCCTCCGGCCTCCTCGCGGACGGCGAGCTCCAGCAGCCGTTCGAGCCGGGCCCGGGACTCCTCGTCGATCGGGACGTACGTGCCGAGGCGCGGACCGGCGGCCGGGCCGAGCCAGAGGTTGGTGTGCTCCAGGTGCAGCACGCCGACCTCGGCGTTGCGGATGACCTTGGCGCGACCGGCGAGGTCGGCGACGTCGCGGCGCTCCCACAGCTCGCGGAACTCCGGGGAGGCGTCCTGGAGGCGCTGGACCAGCGCCTTCCAGGCCGGTTCGGCCAGGTGCTCGGCCATCGAGGCGCGGAGCTTGCCGACCATCGCGCGCAGGACCTCGGGGAGGTCGCCGAAGGCGGCCCGGAAGCGCTCGTCGGTGAAGGCGAGCCAGAGGGTGTTGCGGTCCTCGCGGGGCAGCGCGTCGAGATCGCGGTAGAGCCGTCCGAAGGTGCGGTTGTAGGCGAGGAAGTCGTACCGGCTGTTCTGGACGCAGGCGGGGACGGGCTCCAGCTGGCGGAGCAGGGCGCGCAGTGCGGGGGTGACGGCCGGGCAGGCCGTCTCGGGGTGCGGGTCGCTCTGCGCGGCGAGGGCGAAGAGGTGGCTGCGCTCGGTGGGGTCGAGCAGCAGGGCTCCCGCGAGGGCGTCGAGGACCTGCGGGGAGACCTGGATGTCCCGGGCCTGTTCGAGCCAGGTGTACCAGGTGACGCCGACGGCGGAGAGCTGGGCGACCTCCTCGCGGCGCAGACCGGGGGTGCGGCGGCGGCGTCCCCGGGGCAGGCCGACCTGCTCGGGGGTGATGCGCTCGCGCCGGCTGCGCAGGAAGGCGGCGAGCTCGTGCCGCCGCGTGCCGGGTTCCGCCGTCGTCATCGTCACGCTCCCAGGGTGCCGGGCCGGTCAGCCCTGTGCCAGGTACTGCTTCTACCAGGATAAAGACACTCTGGTACCAGGCTGAGGGTGGGCGGATCGTCTGATGCGTGACTACGACCTCCGCTTCCCCCCGCTCCCAGGGGCCCCAGGGTTCTCCGGCCCCCGTCCCGGGCGGCACCCCGCCCGGGACCGGCGCCGTCGTCCACGGCCGGCCGGCGCTGGGCCCGCTCGGCCTGTTCACCGTGCTGCTCGGCGCGGCCCTGCCGCTGATCGACTTCTTCATCGTCAACGTCGCCCTGCCCTCGATCGACCAGGACCTGGCGGCGGGCCCGGCGCTCCTGGAACTCGTCGTCGCCGGGTACGGGCTGTCGTACGCCGTCCTGCTCGTCCTCGGCGGGCGGCTGGGCGACCTCTTCGGGCGCCAGCGGCTCTTCCTCGCCGGCATGGCGGCCTTCGGCCTGACGTCGCTGGCCTGCGGTCTCGCCCCGGACGCCTGGACGCTCGTCGGGGCGCGGGTGGCGCAGGGCGCCGCGGCGGCGCTGATGCTGCCGCAGGTCCTCGCGACCATCCACTCCTCGACGGAGGGGGCCCGCCGGGCCCGGGCGCTGAGCCTGTACGGGGCGACCGCGGGGCTCTCCATGGTGGCCGGGCAGATCCTCGGCGGCGTCCTGGTGGCGGCCGACCTCGCGGGCTCGGGCTGGCGCGCGGTCTTCCTGGTGAACGTGCCGGTGGCGGTGGTCGGCCTGGTCCTGGCCTTCCGCACGGTCCCGGAGACCCGCTCGGACCGCCCGGCGCCGGTGGACGTGCCGGGCACCCTGCTGCTGGGCCTCACGCTGACCACGCTGCTCGCTCCGCTCACGGAGGGCCGGGCGGCGGGCTGGCCGGTGTGGACGTGGGTGTCGCTGGCCGTGTTCCCGTTCGCGGCGGTGGCGTTCTGGCGGGTGGAGCGGCGGACGGACCGCCGGGGCGGCATGCCGCTGGTCCCGCCGAGCCTGCTGGGTCTGGTGTCGCTGCGGCGCGGGCTGGTGCTGCTGCTGCCGCTGTGCATGGGCTTCGGCGGCTTCATGTTCGTGATCGCGGTCGCGCTCCAGCAGGGGCTCGGTCTGGGGGCGGTCGCCTCGGGGCTGGCCCTGGTGCCGATGGCCCTGGCGTTCTTCGGCGCCTCGCTGGCGGGTCCCCGGCTGGTACGGCGCTGGGGCACGCGCGTGGTGACGGCCGGCGGCCTCCTCCAGGGGGTCGGCATCGCACTGCTCGCGGTGACGGTATGGCGCGCCTGGCCGGACCTGTCGGTGGCGGTCCTGCTCCCCGGCATGGCGATCGCGGGACTCGGCCAGGGCCTTCAGCTGCCGGTGCTCTTCCGCGTGATCCTCTCGGAGGTCCCCGGGGAGCGCGCGGGGGTGGGGAGCGGGGTGATGGTGACGACCCAGCAGTCGGCCCTGGCCCTCGGGGTGGCCACGCTGGGCTCCCTCTACCTGGGCCTGGCGGCCTCGCCCGCGGGGGCGGGCACCGCCCTGACGACGACCCTCGTGGTCCAGCTGGCCATGGTGGCGCTCACGGTGGCCCTGTCCGCCCGCCTGCCGAGACACGCGGGCTAGGGGCGCGGCGGGTACGGGGGCGGCGCGGAGCGGGGGGGGAAGGGCAACGGGGCGAGGGCCTGGGCGGGGTGGAGTGGGACAAGGGCGGGGTGGGGCACGGGCGGGGTGGGGCACGGGCGGGGTGGGGCACGGATCGACGGAAGGGCCCGGGGCGCGACGGCGCTCCGGGCCCTTCCTCGTGCGGTGGTGCCTACTCCTGGCCGGTGGCCTCGGCCTCGCCGGCCTCCCGGGTGCGCTCGCGCATCCGCTTCAGGAGGTCCTGCTTGCGGTCGTCGGCGGACGGCCGGGCCGCGCCGCGGCTCCGCTCGTCGCCGTGCCGGTCGGCGCGGGACAGCTTCTTGCGCTGCCCTCCGACGCCGAGGAGGTTGTTGCGGCTCTTCGCCACGGTGTTCTCCCGTCGGTGAGGTGGTCACTGGTCTGACTCGGGCTGCCCCTGCGGGAGCTCACTCGTAGATCTGGAAGAACGGGGAGAAGGAGGACATGGGGCCGACGCTACCCCCGCCCCGCGGGGCCCGGCACCCGGTTTTCCCGCGCCACGGCGCCCCTCTTCCAGCCACCACGGCGAGCCCGGCCGACCCGACACACCCGAAGGAATGACAGATGTTGAAATCTGTCATCAGTCATGTCATGGTTGTCCTGTCCGACCGATCCACCGCTTTCCGGACTCCGAGGAGACCGCCATGACCACCACCAGCCGCCCCGTCCCCACCCGCCGCCTCGGCGCCACCGGCCCCGAGGTCTCCGCCCTCGGCCTCGGCTGCATGGGCATGTCCGCGCTGTACGGCGAGAGCGACCGCGCCGAGTCGATCGCGACGATCCACGCCGCCCTGGACGCGGGGGTGACCCTGCTCGACACGGGCGACTTCTACGGCATGGGGCACAACGAGCTGCTGATCGAGGAGGCGCTGCGCACGGCCCCCGCGGCCGCCCGCGAGCAGGCCCTGACCAGCGTGAAGTTCGGCGCCCTGCGCACCGTCGAGGGCGGCTTCACCGGATACGACGGGCGGCCGGCCGCCGTGAAGAACTTCGCGGCCTACTCGCTCCAGCGGCTCGGCACCGGCCACATCGACATCTACCGGATCGCCCGCGTCGACCCCGACGTGCCGATCGAGGAGACCGTCGGCGCCATCGCCGAACTCGTCGAGGCGGGCCACGTCCGGCACATCGGGCTCTCCGAGGTGGGCGCCGACACCCTGCGCCGGGCGGCGGCCGTCGCCCCGATCGCGGACCTCCAGATCGAGTACTCCCTGATCTCCCGGTCGATCGAGGAGAAGATCCTGCCCACCGCCCGGGAGCTGGGCATCGGCGTCACGGCGTACGGAGTCCTATCACGCGGACTGATCAGCGGCCACTTCACCCGGGACCGCGAGCTGACGGCGGGCGACTTCCGCGGCATGAGCCCGCGCTTCCAGGGCGAGAACCTCCAGCGGAACCTGGACCTCGTGGAGCGGCTGCGCGCCCTCGCCGAGGCAAAGGGCGTGACCGTGGCGCAGACCGCGATCGCCTGGGTCCTCGCCCAGGCCGAGCGGCAGGGCGCGGACATCGTCCCGCTGGTGGGCGCCCGCCGCTCGGACCGGCTGGCGGAGGCGCTGGGCGCCCTGGACGTCTCGCTCGACGCCGCGGACCTGGCGGCGATCGAGGAGGCCGTCCCGGCGGGCTCCGCCGCGGGCGAGCGCTACCCGGCGGCGCAGATGGCGCATCTGGACAGCGAGCACTGACAGGTACTGTCCTTCCATGGCCGCCACCGAGACCCTGACCGCCGAGCGCATCCTCGAAGCCACCGAGGAGGTGCTGCGCCGCTACGGACCGGCGAAGGCGACCGTCGTGGACGTGGCCCGGGTCCTCGGCGTCAGCCACGGCAGCGTCTACCGCCACTTCCGCACCAAGGCGGCCCTGCGCGAGGCGGTGACGGAGCGGTGGCTCTCGCGCACCGAGACCGCCCTCGCCGAGCTGACGGCGGCCCCCGGCCTGGCGGCGCCGGACAAGCTCCACGAATGGTTCGCGCGCCTCTTCGAGGCCAAGCGGCACAAGGCGGGCGACGACCCGGAGCTGTTCGCCACGTACAACGTGCTGATCGACGAGAACAGCGGAGTGGTCGACCAGCACATCGACGTCCTGATCGGCCAGGTCCGGTCGATCGTCGAAGAAGGGGCCCGGGAGGCGGAGTTCGCCGCGCCCGACCCCGAGGCGACGGCCCGCGCGCTCTTCCACGCGACCGCCCGCTTCCACGACCCGGGCTACGCCCCGGAGTGGCGGCGCCCCGCGATCGAGACCGAGTTCGAGTCCGTGGTGGGCCTGCTGCTGCGCGGCCTCCGCGCCTGAGCCCCCTGACGGCCCCGCCCGAGTTCGCGGCCCCCTTACGGCCCCGCCCGAGGGCGCGGCCCCTCCTGACGGCCCCGCCCGAGGGTGCCGCCCGACGAGCCCGGCCGCACCGGACGACCGCTCGTCCGGGCCCTCCCCTCCCCCGGCGCCAGGTCGTGCCGGGCGCCCGACGCCACGGGAAAGCCCCCGGTTCCGCGGAGGAACCGGGGGCTTCGCCGTGCGCGGGGAGCGGACTCAGCAGCCGAGCAGGCGGCTGCCCAGGTAGCCCTGGATCTGGTCGAGGGAGACACGCTCCTGCTTCATGGTGTCGCGCTCGCGCACCGTCACCGCGTTGTCCTCGAGGGTGTCGAAGTCGACGGTCACGCAGAACGGGGTGCCGATCTCGTCCTGACGACGGTAGCGGCGGCCGATGGCGCCGGCGTCGTCGAACTCGATGTTCCAGTTCTGACGCAGGTCCGCCGCCAGGCCCTTGGCCTTCGGGGAGAGCTGCGCGTTGCGGGAGAGCGGCAGGACCGCGGCCTTGACCGGGGCCAGGCGGTGGTCGAGGCGCAGCACGACGCGCTTCTCCATGACGCCCTTGGCGTTGGGGGCCTCGTCCTCGTTGTACGCGTCGAGGAGGAAGGCCAGCATCGCGCGGCCGACACCGGCGGCGGGCTCGATGACGTACGGCGTGTACGCCTCGCCGGACTCCTGGTCCAGGTAGGTCAGGTTGGCGCCGGAGGCCTTGGCGTGCGCGTTCAGGTCGTAGTCGGTGCGGTTGGCGACGCCCTCCAGCTCGCCCCACTCGTTGCCGCCGAACTGGAAGCGGTACTCGATGTCGGCGGTGCGCTTCGAGTAGTGGGAGAGCTTCTCCTTGGGGTGCTCGTACCAGCGCATGTTCTCCTCACGGAGACCCAGGCCCGTGTACCAGTTCCAGCGCTGCTCCATCCAGTATTCCTGCCACTGCTCGTCCTCGCCCGGCTTGACGAAGAACTCCATCTCCATCTGCTCGAACTCGCGGGTGCGGAAGATGAAGTTGCCCGGAGTGATCTCGTTCCGGAAGGACTTGCCCATCTGACCGATGCCGAACGGGGGCTTCTTGCGCGAGGTGGTCTTCACCTGGGCGAAGTTGGTGAAGATGCCCTGCGCGGTCTCGGGACGCAAATACGCGACGGAGCCGGTGTCCTGGGTCGGGCCGAGGTGCGTGGAGAGCAGGCCGGAGAACTGCTTGGGCTCGGTGAAGGTGCCCTTGTTGCCGCAGTTCGGGCAGTTGAGGTCGGCGAAGCCGTTCTCGGGGAGGCGGCCGTGCTTCTCCTCGTACGCCTCCTCCAGGTGGTCGGCGCGGAAGCGCTTGTGGCAGGAGGTGCACTCGGTCAGCGGGTCGGTGAAGGTGGCGACGTGACCGGAGGCCTCCCAGACCTCGGTGGCCAGGATGACCGACGAGTCGATGCCGACGACGTCCTCACGCGAGGTGACCATGTAACGCCACCACTGGCGCTTCAGGTTCTCCTTGAGTTCGACACCCAGCGGTCCGTAGTCCCAGGCGGCACGCTGGCCGCCGTAGATCTCGCTGCACGGGTAGACGAAGCCACGGCGCTTGCTCAGGCTGACGATGGTGTCGATCTTGTCGGCGGCCACGGTGCTCTCTTCATTACGACGACGAAGTGCGAATGCCTCAGGTTACCGGCGCCCGCACCCCCCGTATCAAATCGGTTCTACGAGCGGCTCCCGCCGCGGCCCTCCCGGGTCCCACGTGGGGGGAGCCACACGTACGACAATTGACAATCGTTTCCAGTTTTGTTGAAAATGAGTGTCATGAACGTACGTCGCCTCATACCCGCCACCGCCGTCGCCGGAGCCGTCACGCTCGGCATCGTCACCCTCTCCGCCTGCGGCGGAACGTCCGACGCGGCCGACAAGGGAAGCGGCGGCAAGCTGGACGTGGTGGCGTCGTTCTACCCCATGCAGTACCTGGCCGAGCAGATAGGCGGCGGCCACGTCACCGTCGACACCCTCACCAAGCCCGGCGTCGAACCCCACGACCTGGAGCTCAAGCCGCGGCAGATCGGCGAACTCGGCGAGGCCGACGTCGTCCTGTACCTCAAGGGCATCCAGCCCGCCGTCGACGACGCGATCGCCCAGGCCGGCGTGAAGAACACCGTCGACGCCGCCACCCTCACCAAGCTGGAGGCCCACGGCACCGAGGTCGGCCACGAGGGCCACGACCACGCCGAGGGCGAGCACGCGGAGGAGGAGGCCGGGCACGACCACGGCTCCGAGGCCGGCGCCGACCCGCACGTCTGGCTCGACCCCGTGAAGTACGCCGAGGTCGCCAAGGGCGTCGGAAGCGCCCTGGAGAAGGCCGACCCGGCGAACGCCGCCGACTACCGGAAGAACACCGACGCCCTCGTCAAGAAGCTCGGCGACCTGAACACCGCCTTCGCCGACGGCCTGAAGAACACCACGACGAAGACCTTCATCACCACCCACTCCGCCTTCGGCTACCTCGCCGAGCGCTACGGCCTCGACCAGGAGGGCATCTCCGGCATCGACCCCGAGTCCGAGCCGAGCCCCGCCCGGATCAAGGAACTCCAGGACATCGCGAAGAAGGACGGGGTCACCACCGTCTTCTTCGAGACCCTCGCGAGCGACAAGACCGCGAAGACCCTCGCCGGCGACGCCGGCCTCAGGACCGACGTGCTCGACCCGCTGGAGGGAATCACGGACACGTCCAAGGGCGATGACTACATCGAGGTCATGCGCTCCAACCTCGCCGCGCTGCAGAAGGCCCTCGGCGCGAAGTGATCACCGCACAGCAGGAGGTACGAGCCATGGCAGCCCCGACACGTGAACGGGAAGCCGTCATCTCCGTCCGCGGAGCCACCGCGGCCCTCGGCGCCCGGCCCGTCCTCCGCGGCGTCGACCTCACCGTCCGGCGCGGTGAGGTCGTCGCCCTGCTCGGCGCCAACGGCTCCGGCAAGTCCACCGCGGTCCGCTCCGTCATCGGCCAGGTGCCGCTGACCGGCGGCACGATCGAGCTGTTCGGCACGGAGCGGAAGCGGTTCCGCGACTGGGCCCGGATCGGCTACGTGCCTCAGCGGACCACCGCCGCGAGCGGCGTCCCCGCCACCATCCGCGAGGTCGTCTCCTCCGGCCGCCTCTCCCGCCGCAGGTTCGGCTGGCTGACCAAGGCCGACAAGGCCGCCGTCGAGCGGGCCATCGACCTCGTCGGACTCGCCGACCGCGCCAGGGACTCCGTCTCCGCGCTCTCCGGAGGGCAGCACCAGCGGGTGCTGATCGCCCGCGCGCTCGCCGCCGAGCCGGAGCTCCTGATCATGGACGAGCCGATGGCGGGCGTGGACCTCGCGAGCCAGGAGATCCTCGCCTCGACCCTGCGCGAGCAGGTCGCCGACGGCACCTCCGTCCTCCTCGTCCTGCACGAGCTGGGCCCCCTGGAGCCGCTGATCGACCGCGCGGTCGTGCTCCGCGACGGCTGCGTCGTCCACGACGGCCCGCCCCCGGAGGCCCTCGGCCAGCACGCGCTGCCGGGCCACGACCACGTCCATCCGCATGCGGCCGGGGAGCCGCTCCGCACGGGTCTGCTGACCTGAGGAAGCTGACCTGATCATGGAAATGCTCGATCTCGCCTTCATGCAGCGCGCGCTCCTCGCGGCCGTGCTCGTCGGCATCACCGCCCCCGCCGTGGGCATCTACCTGGTCCAGCGCCGGCAGGCGCTGATGGGCGACGGCATCGGCCACGTGGCCATGACCGGCGTCGGCCTCGGCTTCCTGCTGAACTCCAGCCCGGTCTGGATGGCGACCCTCGTCGCCGTCGTCGGCTCGGTCGGCATGGAGCTGATCCGGGCGTACGGCAAGACCCGCGGCGACCTCGCGCTCGCGCTGCTCTTCTACGGCGGCATGGCCGGCGGCGTCCTGCTGATCAACCTCTCGCCGACCGGCTCCAACGCCAACCTCAGCTCCTACCTCTTCGGCTCGCTCTCCACGGTCTCCGAGGAGGACCTCACCGCGATCGGCGTCCTGGCGGCCTTCGTCGTGCTGGTCACCGTCGGACTGCGCCGGCAGCTCTTCGCGGTCAGCCAGGACGAGGAGTTCGCCCGGGTCACCGGCCTCCCCGTGCGCGCCCTGAACCTGCTGATCGCGGTCACGGCCGCGGTGACCGTCACGGTCGCCATGCGGGTCGTCGGCCTGCTCCTGGTCAGCGCGCTCATGGTGGTGCCGGTCGCGGCGGCCCAGCAGCTGTCGAAGTCCTTCCGCGCGACCTTCGTCCTCGCGGTGGTGACGGGCATCACGGTCACCCTGGCGGGCACGGTCACCTCGTACTACCAGGACGTGCCGCCCGGCGCGACGATCGTCCTGTACGCGATCGGCGTCTTCGTCCTGCTCACCCTGCTCGCCACGCCGCTCGCCAAGCGCCGGGCGAGGGCGGCCGAGGCGGGTGCGGAGACCTGCGACGCACCGGTTCCGGCGACCCGGCGGCCCGCGGACGACGTGAAGGTCTGATCCGGCCCGGACGCGGGGCCGCGGGAGGCTGGCAGAATGGCGGGGGCAGACAAGGATTCAAGGAGGCCCCCGTGGTGACGGCAGGACCCCCCGTACGAGGCCGCTCGACCAAGCAGCGTGCCGCCGTCTCCGCGGCGCTGAACGAGGTGGACGAGTTCCGCAGCGCCCAGGAGCTGCACGACATGCTCAAGCACCGCGGCGACTCGGTCGGCCTCACCACCGTCTACCGCACGCTCCAGTCCCTCGCGGACGCGGGCGAGGTCGACGCGCTGCGCACGAGCGAGGGCGAGACGGTGTACCGCCGCTGCTCGACCGGCGACCACCACCACCATCTGGTGTGCCGGGTCTGCGGCAAGGCCGTGGAGGTGGAGGGCCCGATGGTGGAGCAGTGGGCCGAGGCGATCGCCTCGGAGCACGGCTTCGTGAACGTGGCGCACACCGTGGAGATCTTCGGCACCTGTGCCGACTGCGCCGGGAAGTGACCCGGCCGGCACCGACCTGACATACGAGAGGGCCCGTACCCCCGGGGGTGCGGGCCCTCTCGCGTACCGCTCAGCCCTTGTCGAGGACCGCCAGGTCGGCCGGGTCGACGCCGCCGAAGCGGCGGTCGCGCTGGGCGTACTCGATGCAGGCGCGCCAGAGGTCGCGGCGGTCGAAGTCGGGCCAGAGGACGTCCTGGAAGACCATCTCGGCGTAGGCGCTCTGCCAGATCAGGTAGTTGGAGGTGCGCTGCTCGCCGCTGGGCCGCAGGAAGAGGTCCACGTCCGGCATGTCCGGGTAGTAGAGGTACTTCTGGATGGTCTTCTCGGTGATCTTCGCCGGGTCGAGCCGGCCGGCCCTCACGTCCTCGGCGAGGGCCTGCGCCGCGTCCGTCAGCTCGGCGCGGCCGCCGTAGTTCATGCAGAAGTACAGCGTGAGCCTGGTGTTGTCCTTGGTCTGCTCCTGCGCGACCTGGAGCTCCTTCGCGACCGACTTCCACAGCTTGGGCATCCGGCCGACCCAGCGCACCCGCACGCCGAGGGCGTCGAGCTGGTCGCGGGACTTGCGGATGAAGTCGCGGTTGAAGTTCATCAGGAAGCGCACCTCCTCGGGGGAGCGCTTCCAGTTCTCGGTGGAGAAGGCGTAGAGCGAGATCGAGCCCACGCCCATCTCGATCGCGCCCTGGAGCACGTCGAGCACCTGCTCGGCGCCGACCTTGTGGCCCTCGGTGCGGGGCAGGCCGCGCTCCTTGGCCCAGCGGCCGTTGCCGTCCATGACGATCGCGACGTGCTCCGGGACGAGCTCGGACTGGAGCTTCGGCGGGCGGGTGCCCGACGGGTGCGGCTCGGGGGTGCTGTACTCCCGGCGCTGTCGACCGAGCAGTCGTGCGATGGCCATGACGTGGTCTCTCCTACCTAGCTTTTCTCTACGTACCGCAGTGAGCGCAGGCCGCGCTCCAGGTGCCAGTGCAGATAGGCGGACACGAGTCCGCTGCCCTCCCTGACGTGACGCGGCTCGCACGCGTCCGCCGTCGCCCAGTCGCCGGTGAGCAGCGCGCTGAGCAGGCCGATGGCCTCCGCCGAGGGTACGACGCTTCCGGCGACCCGGCAGTCGCCGCATATGACGCCGCCCGCCGCGACCGAGAAGAACCGGTTGGGGCCGTGGATGCCGCACTTGGCGCAGTCCTCGAAGCTCGGCGCGTAGCCGTTCACGGCGAGGGAGCGGAGGAGGAAGGCGTCCAGGATGAGGTGGGGGGCGTGCTCGCCCCGGGCGAGCGTCCGCAGTGCGCCGACGAGCAGCAGGTACTGCTGCACGGCGGGCTCGCCCTCGTGGTCGGTGAACCGTTCGGCCGTCTCCAGCATGGCGGTGCCGGCGGTGTAGCGGGCGTAGTCGGTGACGATGCCGCCGCCGTACGCGGCGATGGTCTCGCTCTGGGTGCAGAGCGGCAGCCCGCGCCCGACCAGCTCGCTGCCGCGGGCGAAGAACTGCACGTCCACGTGGGAGAACGGTTCGAGCCGCGCCCCGAACTTCGACTTGGTCCGCCGGACCCCGCGGGCGACGGCCCGCACCCGGCCGTGGCCGCGGGTGAGGAGGGTGATGATGCGGTCCGCTTCCCCCAGCTTCTGGGTGCGCAGCACGATGCCGTCGTCGCGGAACAGACTCATGCGGCCATTCTCGCGCACGCCGGAGGCGGCCCGGGCCGGAGTCGGGAGGCCCGCCGGGCGGGCCGGGGGCGCGCGCCCGCGCGGGAGGCCGAGAGTTCACCTCCCGTCCACCCCGGCGTGGGGGTGCCGGGGCCTACGATCCGGGCGTGGACATACCCGTCGCGTTCCGCTGGGTGCTCGCGGCCCTGCTGGTCCTCCAGCTCATCGCCCTCGTTCCCGTCGTGCGCCGGATGCGGCGTCCCGATCCCGCGGTCAGGACCGACGCCCGGCTCGACCTGGTCGACGCCGTGAGTTCGCTGACGCTCCTGGCCGGCCTCGCCCTGAACCAGAGCGCGCTGCTGCTCGCGGGGTGCGTCCTCCTCGGCGCGGTCATCGTGGTGAAAGGGGTCCGGGCGCTCCGGGTCCGGCGGGAGGTCTGATCCGGCGTACGGCGAACGCCCGGCCGGGAGGGGCTCCCGGCCGGGCGTTCCGTGTCGCGTGTCCCGGGGAGTCAGGGCACCTCGCCGCGGCTCCGCGCGTTCACGTGCGCCGTGGCGGCGCTCAGCCGCTCGGCCGAGGTCGCCTCGCGGACCCCGTCGGGCTCCACGTCCCACTCCCGTCCGCCGCCCAGCGGTCGGATCTGGACGTAGGGCCCTTCGTGGCCCATGACCCTCCCGACCCGTCCGGTGCGGATCTCGACGACGTACGACCCGATGGGCAGTGTCATGACCGGTTCTCCTCCCCCGGCGGAACGGCGTCGGCGGGCAGCCGGGCCGAGTCCGCCGTGCGGCTTCCCAGGGCGACGGGCGGCCACGGCGGACCGGCGGCGAGGGCGACGGCTCCGGGCCCGGGTGAAGGACGCCGGATTCCGACGACCGCGAGCGGCTCGCTCAATTCCGTCACCACCTCGTGTGCGACTTCGATGGCCCCCGTGGTCCTCTTCATGATGTCTTCCTCACCAACGTATGCCTTTCTGAATCCATTTCCGGCTTCGCCTCACCAGAGGGGCGCTCGATCCGTAGGATCGAGGGATCCGCGGTGCGTGCAACTGGCGCACGCGATGGACGAGTTAACCCCTGGCCGCAGGCGTGCGGCGGGATGCGGGAGGCTTTGCCCGGAAGGGCATTCGGTTATCACGGAGAGGCCGCGGGGCCGAATGGAACACGCCGGGCGGACTGGTGTTCGCCGAGGGCGCACACATCTTCCCGTTCGAATCGGGAAATACGAATGGCGAGTCCTGAAGCGGCCTCGATAATCGACGGTGTCCCGCAATGCGACGGCATCGCCGAACGGGTGCGCCGCGCCCTCCCGCCGCGCCCCCGCGAGGCCCCCGGACGCCCCACGGCCGCCGCACGGGCCTACGATCGCGGCCGTACCGGCCCCGCCGTCCGCCCCGGCCCGGCCGCACGCGAACGGACCTCCCCAGCGGCTCTTATGGAAGTCATAAGTCCGCCTTATGGGCTCATAGACCGGGGGCGGGTACCCGTTCGGCTCGCGCATTATTTAGGGTGACCTAAGTGTCGGCGGCCTCGCCGCCACGTCGCTTGCGAAGGGAACCCAGTCATGCCCCGCCCCCTCCGGGTCGCGATCGTCGGCGCCGGCCCCGCCGGAATCTACGCCGCCGATGCGCTGCTGAAGTCCGAGGCCGCCGCCGAGCCGGGTGTGTCCATCGACCTCTTCGAGCGGATGCCCGCCCCCTTCGGCCTCATCCGCTACGGCGTCGCCCCCGACCACCCGCGTATCAAGGGCATCGTCAACGCCCTCCACCAGGTCCTCGACAAGCCGCAGGTCCGGCTCTTCGGCAACATCGACTACGGCACCGACATCCACCTCGACGACCTGCGCGCCTTCTACGACGCCGTGGTCTTCTCGACCGGCGCCATGGCCGACCGCCCGCTGGACATCCCGGGCGTCGAGCTCGACGGTTCGTACGGCGCCGCCGACTTCGCCTCCTGGTACGACGGCCACCCGGACGTCCCGCGCACCTGGCCGCTCGACGCGGAGAAGGTCGCCGTCCTCGGCGTCGGCAACGTGGCCCTCGACATCGCGCGCATCCTCGCCAAGACCGGCGACGAGCTGCTGCCGACCGAGATCCCGGCCAACGTCTACGACGGCCTCAAGGCCAACAAGGCCGTCGAGATCCACGTCTTCGGACGCCGCGGACCGGCCCAGGCCAAGTTCAGCCCGATGGAGCTGCGCGAGCTGGACCACTCCCCCACCATCGAGGTCATCGTCAACCCCGAGGACATCGACTACGACGAGGGCTCGATCGCCGAGCGGCGCAAGAACAAGCAGACCGACATGGTCGCCAAGACCCTGGAGAACTGGGCGATCCGCGACGTCGGCGACCGGCCGCACAAGCTCTTCCTGCACTTCTTCGAGTCGCCCGTCGAGATCCTCGGCGAGGACGGCAGCGTCGTCGGCCTGCGCACCGAGCGCACCGAACTGGACGGCACGGGCAACGTGAAGGGCACCGGCGCGACGACGGACTGGGACGTCCAGGCCGTCTACCGCGCCGTCGGCTACCTCTCCGACGAGCTGCCCAAGCTCCCCTGGGACGCCGCCAGCGGCACCGTCCCGGACGAGGGCGGCCGGGTCGTCGAGGAGACCGGCGAGCACATGGCCTCCACGTACTGCACCGGCTGGATCCGCCGCGGCCCCGTGGGCCTCATCGGCCACACCAAGGGCGACGCCAACGAGACCGTGGCGAACCTCCTCGACGATTTCGCGAACGGCCGCCTGCTGACCCCGGACAACCCGGAGACGGACGCCGTCGTGTCCTTCCTGGAGGCCAAGGGGCTCACGTACACCACGTGGGAGGGCTGGTACGCCCTGGACGCCGCCGAGAAGGCGCTCGGCGAGCCGCAGGGCCGCGAGCGCATCAAGATCGTCGAGCGCGAGGACATGCTGCGCGCGAGCGGCGCCATCGAGTAGGACCGCGCAGGCCCTCGCCCCTTCCCCGGCCTACCCTGAGAGGACCGGGAAGGGGCGAGAGCCATGTCCGTACCCACCACGACCGACCCGGTCGACCGGGCCAGGAGCGCGGCGGCCCGCGAGTCCTGGGCCGAGGCCTACGCGCTGCTCCACGCCCACGACCGGCACCCCTCGCGCGGCCTGACCGCCGACGACCTCTCCGTCCTCGCCGACGCCGCCTGGTGGTCCGGGCACGTCGACGAGTCCGTGGCCGCCCTCCTCCGGGCGCACGCCGCCTCCCTCGCGGCCGACGACCACCGGGGCGCCGGCCTCGCCTCCTGGCGGCTGTACGACGAGTACACCGGCCTCGGACGCCCCGCGGCCGCCGCCGGCTGGCTCCACCGGGCCCGGCACCACCTGGAGGACCTGCCGGACTGCCCCGAGCGGTGCCTCCTGGAGATGACGGCCGCCGAGGAGGCCTCGGACCGCGGCGACCACCGCTCCGCCCTCGCCGCGACCCGCCGCATGACCGCCCTGGCCCTCGCCTCCGGCAGCCCCGACCTCCTCGCCCTCAGCCGCCACGCCGGATCCCGCGCCCTCCTCGCGGCCGGCCGCAGGACCGAGGGCCTCGCCCTCCTCGACGACGCGATGAGCGCGGTGGCCGCGGGCGAACTCAGCGGCATGGTGACCGGCCGGCTCTACTGCCTGGCCCTGACCCGGTGCGGGGAGGCCGCCGACTTCGCACGGGCCGTCGAGTGGACGAACGCGGCGATGGAGTGGTGCGCCCCGCCGTGGACCGGCCGCCCCCCGGACCGGGGCACCGGCACGGCGGCGGAGCCGGAGACACCCCCGGACGCGACGCACCCGCCGGCGGCCCCGGGCCCGCTCCCCATGACCGTCCCCTCGGGCGAGAACCCCTTCCGCGGCGTCCTCCGGGCGCACCGCGTCGCCGTCCTCGACCTCCTCGGGGCCTGGGCGCTCGCCGAGGCGGAGGCCCGGCAGGCCTGCCGCGAGGTGCCGGTGGACCGCCTGGAGTCGGCGGCCGCCGCGTACTACGCCGCCGGGGACGTCCAGCGCCGCCAGGGCCGTCTCGAAGCGGCCGCCGTCTCCTACGGCCACGCCCACGAGCTGGGCCGGCTCCCCCAGCCGGGCCTCGCGCTGCTGCGTCTCGCGCAGGGCCGGGCCGACGCGGCCGTGGCCGGTGTCGACCTGGCCCTGGCCTGCCGGAACGACCCCGACCACGACCTCCTGGGCCGGGCCCGCCTGCTGGCCGCCCGGACCGAGGTGGCGCGCGCCGTCCGCGACCTCCCCGGCGCGGCGCGGGCGGCGGAGGACCTCGACGCCCTCGCGGGGACCGGCGGCGCGGGCGCTCCTCCCGCCGGGGACCGTGCCGCGGGCGTGCGGCCCGAGGGCGTCCCCCTGCTGCGGGCCCTGGCCGACACCGCCCTCGGCGCGGTGGCGCTCGCCGAGAGGCGCCCCGGCGCCCTCCCGGCCCTCCGCCGGGCCCTGGGCGGATGGCTGGGGCTGCGCGTGCCGTACGAGGCCGCACGGGTGCGGATGCTGCTCGCGGCCGCCTGCCGGGCCGCGGGCGACGAGGAGGCGGCCCGTCTGGAGCTCGGTACAGCGCGGGTGGTCTTCGAGCGGCTCGGGGCCGTCCCGGACGCCCGGCGCGCGGCCGCGCTGCTCGCCGGGGGATCACGCCGGCGGCTCCCGGGCGGGCTCACCGCGCGGGAGGCGGAGGTGCTGCGGCTGGTCGCCTCGGGCGGCACGAACGAGGACATCGCCCGCGCCCTGGAGATCGGCGAGCAGACCGTCGCCCGGCACCTGAACCACGTCTTCGCCACCCTGGGCGTCGGTTCCCGCGCCTCCGCCACGGCCTACGCGTACGCGCACGGCCTGGTCTGAACGGCCGGTCCGGGGACCTGCGGACCCGGAGCGCGGCATCGTCCGCCGGGTGCGTCCGCGCGCCCGGGCGGGGAGCCGCTACGCGACCGTACGGGCCGAGTCCAGCAGCCGCGCGACGTCCTCCGGGGCGAGGGCCAGCGCGTTGCCGACGGTTCCCAGGACCTCGTGCTCGGCCGGGCTGTAGACCCCGTCGGCGAGGGCGATCCGGGCGGCCTGGAGCAGGATCGACTCCCGCCCGGAGGCCGCCAGGTGCGGCGTGAGGGGCTCCAGGGCCTCGTGCAGCTCGATGGCGAGGAGCGCGCCCTCGGGGTTCACCTCGGGCATGAAGCGGCCGGTGTCGGCCTCCAGGGCCTCGACGAGGTCGACGAGCTGGACGGCGGTGCACTCGGCGAAGCCGGCGGAACGGACGGCGCTCACGGCCCGGTCGAGGACCGCGCGGGAGCCGGTGCCGCCGGCCGCGAGCACGGCGAGGGCGACGGTGTGCACGGCGTCCCGCAGCATCGCGGAGAAGCGGCTGGTCGTGGGGTGGTCGAGCACCTCGGTGCCGAAGTGGGTGTGGCAGGCCGCGCACTCGACGACGGGCCCCGTACAGCCCCGGGGCAGCACCGGGACCCCGAGGACGGCGAACCTGCGGCGTCCGGTGCGGCGCCGGTAGTTCCGGTCGCCCCCGCACTCCTCGCAGAAGAACTCGCCGTCTCCGACCGTGTTCCAGGAGGTGCGGATTCCGCAGACGCCCACTTTCCCACCACGTGAATTCCGGGCAGACCGCACACGCACCTCCTCAACGGCCCGGCTGCACTGCCGGCGTTGGCGTGATGTTAGCCACATCCTTGATGTGGCGTCAGCACCCCGTCACGACTTCACCGCGGAGTTGGCCGAGACACGTCATTCTCCGGGCGGCGCGCCGGCGGGGCTTTGCTCAGGCCAGAAAGGCTCCGCCGGGCCCCCGGGCGGGCTCCACCGGGACGGCCGTGCGGGGCGCGATGGCCGAAGCGGTCCTCGCGAGATCACCCTCCGGGGTGGCGGCGGCCCGCGAAACGTCACCCGGCCCGGACGCGGGACGGCCCCCGCCCCCGCTGAGGGGGTGGGGGCCGTCCGTGGCACGCCGGTTCAGCGGGCGGAGCGGTTGACCGCCGAGACGACCGCCTTGAGCGAGGCGCGGGTCGTGTTGGCGTCGATGCCGATGCCCCACAGGACCTTGCCGTCGATGGCGCACTCGATGTACGAGGCGGCCTGCGCGGAGGCGCCCTCGCTCATGGTGTGCTCCTGGTAGTCCAGCAGGCGGGCGTCCACGCCGATCTCCTGCAGGGCGGCGAAGAAAGCGGAGATCGGGCCGTTGCCGGAGCCGGACAGCACGGTCTCGGCGCCGTCGACGACCGCCTCGACGGTCAGCGTGTCCGTGCCGTCGGTGTCGGAGGTCGACTGGCCGGAGCGCAGCTGGATGCGGCCCCAGCGAGCCGCGGCGCCGTCGGGGCTGGGCAGGTACTCGTCCTGGAAGACGGACCAGATCGCGGCCGGCGTGACCTCGCCGCCCTCGGTGTCGGTCTTCTGCTGGATGATCTTCGAGAACTCGATCTGCATCCGGCGGGGCAGGTCCAGCTTGTGGTCGTTCTTCAGGACGTACGCGATGCCGCCCTTGCCGGACTGCGAGTTGACCCGGATGACGGCCTCGTAGGAGCGGCCGACGTCCTTCGGGTCGATCGGCAGGTAGGGGACCGCCCACTCGATGTCGTCGACGGTGACGCCCCGGGCGGCCGCGTCGGCCTCCATCGCGTCGAAGCCCTTCTTGATGGCGTCCTGGTGGGAGCCGGAGAAGGCCGTGTAGACCAGGTCGCCCGCGTAGGGGTGGCGCGGGTGGACCTCCATCTGGTTGCAGTACTCGCTCGTGCGGCGGATCTCGTCGATCTGCGAGAAGTCGATCTGCGGGTCGACGCCCTGGCTGAACAGGTTCATGCCCAGGGTCACCAGGTCGACGTTGCCGGTCCGCTCGCCCTGGCCGAACAGGCAGCCCTCGATGCGGTCGGCGCCCGCCATGATGGCCAGCTCGGCCGCCGCGACGGCCGTGCCGCGGTCGTTGTGCGGGTGGACCGAGACGCAGATGTGCTCGCGGCGGGTCAGGTTGCGGGACATCCACTCGAAGCGGTCCGCGTGCGTGGAGGGCGTCGAGCGCTCGACGGTGGCGGGCAGGTTCAGGATGATCTCGCGGTCCGGGCCCGGCTGCCAGACGTCGCAGACCGCCTCGCAGACCTCCAGGGCGAAGTCCAGCTCGGTGTCGGTGAAGATCTCGGGGCTGTACTGGTAGCCGAAGGTCGTCTCCGGGCCCAGCAGCTTCTCCGCGTACTCCATGACCAGCCGGGTGCCGTCCACGGCGATCTGCTTGATCTGCTCCTTCGAGCCGCGGAAGACGACCCGGCGGAAGGTGGGCGCGGTCGCGTTGTACAGGTGGACGGTGGCGCGCTTCGCGCCGACCAGGGACTCCACGGTCCGCTCGATCAGGTCCTCGCGGGCCTGGGTCAGTACGGAGATGGTGACGTCGTCCGGGATCGCGCCCTCTTCGATGATGGAGCGCACGAACGCGAAGTCGGTCTCGCCGGAGGAGGGGAACCCGACCTCGATCTCCTTGTAGCCCATGCGGACCAGCAGGTCGAACATCTCGCGCTTGCGGGCCGGGGACATCGGGTCGATCAGGGCCTGGTTGCCGTCGCGCAGGTCGGTCGACAGCCAGCGCGGGGCCTTGGTGATGCGCTGCTCGGGCCAGGTGCGGTCGGGGATCCGCACGGCCTCGTACGGCGCGTACTTGTGGATCGGCATCCCGGACGGCTTCTGCAGCTGCGTCGCGTTGGTGATCGGCGTGGGGCGGCTGACGAACGGTGACTGGGACATGTGCGTTGGGCTCCTCGGGTCCGGCAAGAAGGACGGCCGACTGTCGAACGCAACACCAGGTCCCGCGGGGAGGGGGTCGGCCTACGACTACAGGCCCTCGCCGCGGCAGCTAAGGAGAAGCAGCCCGAAACGCATGATGTGCCGCAGCTTAGCCCAGGGACGCCGCACGCGGACGTCCTGTATCAGTATGCGGGACGACCCCCACGTCAAGCCCGAACAGTGACGCATCACTCCATTTCGCCAATCCTCGTCTCAGCCGGTGACAGGGCGCTCACGCAGTGCCACATTGCGAGCATGAACCCCCAGACGCCCGTCTTCTGCTCGATCGTCCCCCCGCACCTCCTGGAGCACCTGGCGCATTCCGCGAACCCGGCCGTCGCCCGGGCCGCGCGCCGCACCCTCATCGCGGACGCCTCGGCCCGTACGTTCCGGATCCTGCCGCTGCCGGGCACCGCGCCCACGCTCGGCCCCGCCGAGGCCGGCCGCCCCCACCGCACGATCTACGACTGCGAGCGCGGCACCGACCTGCCCGGGACGAAGGTCCGCGGCGAGGGCGACGAGGCGACCGGGGACGCCGCCGTCAACCGGGCGTACGCCGGCCTGGGCGCCACCTTCGACCTGTTCCTGAACGCCTTCGGGCACCACTCGATCGACGGCGCGGGCCTGCCGCTGCTCGCCTCCGTCCACTACGACGAGAAGTACGGCAACGCCTTCTGGAACGGCGAGCAGATGGTGTTCGGCGACGGCGACGACGAGGTCTTCCTCGACTTCACCCTCCCGGTGGACGTCATCGGCCACGAACTGGCCCACGGCTTCACCCAGTACTCGGCGAACCTGGAGTACTTCAGCCAGTCCGGCGCCCTCAACGAGTCCGTCTCCGACGTCTTCGGCTCCCTGGTCAAGCAGTACACGCTCGGCCAGTCCGCGGACCGGGCGGACTGGCTCATCGGCGAGGGCCTCTTCCACCCGAACGTGGAGGGGACGGCGCTGCGGTCCATGAAGGCCCCGGGCACGGCCTACGACGACGACGTCCTGGGCAAGGACCCGCAGCCCGGCCACATGGACGACTACGTCCGCACCGGCCGGGACAACGGCGGCGTCCACATCAACTCCGGCATCCCCAACCACGCCTTCTACCTGGCGGCGACTGAGCTGGGCGGCAACGCCTGGGAGCGGGCCGGGCAGATCTGGTACGACGTGATGACCGGCGGGACCCTCACCCCCGAGGCCCGCTTCTCCGAGTTCGCGGCGGCCACGGTCGCGGCGGCGCGGTCGCGCTACGGCGACAGGGAGGAGATCCAGGCCGTCCTCAAGGCCTGGTCCGCGGTGGGCGTACCGACCGACTGACCGGGCTGGTAGACAGGTCCCATGCGGATTCGAGTGCGGCGAACGGGCGGCTTCGCGGGCATCGAGCGGTCGGCGGAGGTGGACACCTCCGGCCGGCCGGACGCCGCCGAGTGGCACGCCCTGGCGGGCGCGGTCCTCGCCGACGGCGACGACCGCGCCGAGGGGGTGCCGGACGGCTTCCGGTACGAGATCACCGTCGACGCCGACACGGTCCACTGCGGCGACCCGCGCCTGACGGAGGCCCAGAGGACCCTCGTGTCGAGGGTCCTCAAGGAGGGCGCCTGACCCCCGTGCGCCCGCCGTAGGCCCCGCGCGGGGCCTGCGGCGCGCCTAGAAGCCGAGCTTGCGCAGCTGCTTCGGGTCGCGCTGCCAGTCCTTCGCGACCTTGACGTGGAGGTCCAGGAAGACCGGGGTGCCGAGGAGGGCCTCGATGTGCTTGCGGGACTTCATGCCGACCTCCTTGAGGCGGCTGCCCTTCGGGCCGATGATGATGCCCTTCTGGCTGGGGCGCTCGATGTACACGTTGGCGTGGATGTCGAGCAGCGGCCGGTCCGCCGGGCGGTTCTCGCGCGGGATCATCTCCTCGACGACCACCGCGATCGAGTGCGGCAGCTCGTCCCGCACGCCTTCGAGCGCGGCCTCGCGGATCAGCTCCGCGACCATGACCTGCTCGGGCTCGTCCGTGAGGTCGCCCTCCGGATAGAGCGGCGGGGACTCCGGGAGGAGCGGGATCAGCAGGTCGGCGACGAGCTGCACCTGCTTGTTGCCGACGGCCGAGACCGGCACGATCTGCGCCCACTCGAAGCCCAGCTCCTTGCCGAGCCGGTCGATCGCGATGAGCTGCTCGGCGAGCGTCTTGGAGTCGACCAGGTCGGTCTTGGTGATGATGGCGACCTTGGGGGTCTTCTTGATCCCGGCGAGTTCCTTGGCGATGAACTTGTCGCCGGGGCCGAGCTTCTGGTCGGCGGGCAGGCAGAAGCCGATCACGTCGACCTCGGCCCAGGTGGTGCGCACGACGTCGTTGAGCCGCTCGCCGAGGAGGGTGCGCGGCTTGTGGAGGCCCGGGGTGTCCACGAGGATGAGCTGCGCCTCGGGGCGGTGCACGATGCCGCGGACGGTGTGCCGGGTGGTCTGCGGCCGGTTCGAGGTGATGGCCACCTTCTGGCCGACCAGAGCGTTCGTGAGGGTGGACTTGCCCGCGTTGGGGCGGCCGACGAAGCAGGCGAAGCCGGCCCGGTGGACGGCTTCGGTTTCTTGGTTGCGAGCGCTCATGGGGGCCATTGTCCCCGATGAGCGGCCGCCTCACGTACTCACGTGCGCCCGCGGCTCCGCGCGGGCCGCCCGGTGGCGCCGGATCCGCAGCCCGAAGGCGCCCGCGGCGCCTCCGGCGAGCAGGATCGCGGCGGCGAGCCAGGGCAGGGCGAGGAAGGAGGCCGTGCCGGTCTCCCGGACGTCCTTCGCGGTGGCGGTGAGGGTGATGTCGCCCCAGTCGAGCTGCGGGGAGCCGGCCCACCGCTCGGTGAGCCGGATCCGCTGCCGGGGCAGCAGCTCGGACGGCACCTTCGCGAGGTCGCGGTCGAGCAGGGTGCGGCCGAAGAGCCCCTCCACCCGCAGGGCGACCTTGGGGTTGAGGGTGACGTTGCCCCGGTTGTGCAGGGTGTACGAGACGAGCGCGCTGCTCGTGCCGGTGCCGGGGACCAGCGGCCGGTCCTGGTCGACGGTGACGTCCTCGACGCCGAGGGCGGGGACGGTCGGCCCGTTGACCCGGAGGTAGAGGCGGGCGGCGACGGCGCGCTGGACGCCGACGGCGACGGCGCCCCGCCCGCCGGGGCTGATCCGCTCGTCGAGGGCGACGAGGGCCCCGGGGTGGTCGCCGGGATCGGCGTCGGCGGGGACGGCCAGCGTGTACCGGACGGTGACGGCGGAGCGCGGCGGGACGGTGATCCGGGTCCGCTCGGGCCTGATCCAGGCGCCGGCGCCGGTCTGCCGCTCCCGCTGGGTGCGGACGGCGAAGCCGCCGTCCCGGTCGGTGTTGTAGGCGTCGGCGCCGTAGAGCCGGAAGGTCAGGGGGGCGGCGGTCTTGTTGGCGACGGTGACCCGGTCGGTGAGGGTGGAGCCCGGGTCGGCGGTCAGGAAGAAGTAGGGGCGGCTGCCCGGCCGGGCGGCCGCCGGGTAGACGGCCCATTCGCCGTTCTCGGCGGCACCGGCCTGCGGGGCGGGGGCCAGGAGCAGCAGCAGGACGCTCAGGAGGAGGACGAAGGGCGTGCGCACGAGTCGGAACCCCCGGGGTGCGGAGCGGGCCGGCCGGGTGCGCGCCCGGCCCGCACGGTGGTCAGGACAGGGTGAGCGTGAGGACGCCCGCGTACGAGCCCGGCGCGGTGAAGGCCGGCACGTCGAGGGAGAGCCCCGCGTCGATCGTGAACTCGCCGCCCGTGAGGGCGCCGTTCGGCGTGGAGGCGAGGGTGGCGCCGCCGCTGCCCACCGGGCCCGGCGAGCCCGCCGCGCAGGCGCTGGGGCTGCCGGCCTTGGCGGTGCAGGCCGGGGTCCAGCTGAGGTTGCCGGCGCCGAGGGAGCCGCCGGTGCCGGTGAAGTCGGTGACCTTGCCGGTGAGGGACCAGCCCGCGGGGCCTCCGCGGAAGTCCTTCACGGTGACGGTCCTGAGGTCGCCGGTGGCCGCGCCGCCCTGGCCGAAGTCGACGGAGGTCAGTTCGACCGCGTCGCCCGCCTGGGTCATGGACAGCTCCCCGGCGGTGACCGCCGCGGTGATCGTCTGGCTGTTCGGCGGCGCCGGGACGACGACCTTGTACGCGGCGGGGCCCGCGCCCTTGTCGGGGTCCCAGGCCGCACCCTCGTAGGCCACGATCCCGGTGGTCGCGACGTCGTTGACCTTCAGGCGGGCGGCGAAGGCGCCCTCACTGTCGGTCGTGACGGTCATCCGGTCGGCGGTCTCGGCCGCTCCGGCGCGGCCGACGACGGTGACCTCGGTGAGCGGGGTGAACCGGGAGCCGTTGACGGTGACCCGGACGCCCGGGTCGCCGGACGCGGTGTCGAGCGACAGCGCCCGGGTGTTGGGGTTGGTGACGGGGCCCGCGACGACCGTCTCGGAGACCGGGGCGGGCGGGTTCAGCACCGTACAGGGGGTGTCCAGCTCCATGAGGTAGCTGGTGTGGATGTTGTAGTCGCCGGGCGAGAGGGTGATCGACCCGGCCTGGGTGACCGTGAAGGTGCCGGTCATCGAGAAGGCCGGGAAGGAGCCCTTGCCGGGGACCGGGGGGTTCTTCTTGGGGCCGTTCACGGTGACCGCGCCGCTCTGCGCCCCGCCGAGGACGACCTTGCCGCTGGGCGTCATGATGTCGGCCGGCAGCGCGAGGTCGACCGGGTTGGACGCGGCGGGCTTGGTGACGGTGTACGTGACCGTGACGGTCTCGCCGACCTTGGGGCTGGACTTGTCGACGGTGATCTCGGCGGTGGTGGTGCCCGTGATGGGCGGGATGCCGGCGATCGGCGGGGGGACGCAGCGGGTCTGGAATTCCACCGGCTGCGAGGTGGTGGTCGCGCCGGCCGGGGCCGCGAGCGCGCCTCCTGCGACCGCGAGGGCGGTGGCGCCGAGGACGGCGGTCCAGCGCCGTCTTCGGGCCGCCGCCCGGGATCGGGTGAGTGCCATGGGGTGCCCCCTCCTGAGGGTTGGGTGGGCGCCATTGACGGCCGCGTGCGGAGAGAAGTCAATGCACGCGGGAGACATCGACTGATGACCCATCAGATAATGTCAAGATCCCCGAATCGGAGGCGTTTCAGCAGGTCAGGCCAGCCTCCGGGAGGCCGGAACACGACGGAGACCGGTGCCGCCCAGGGCGGCACCGGTCCGGTCGGTACAGGGCTCAGCTGAAGACGAACGGCCCCGGCGACTGCGAGGTCACGGCGTCGCAGTTCACCGTGACCCCGAAGATCACCATCTTGAGGGCGACACCCGCGAAGTACGAGTTGAGGCTGTCGCCGGAGGCCACGGTCCCGCTCAGCGGGCCGATGACCACGGACCCGCCGGCGGGGAGCGCGGGGTTCTTCTTGCCGGTGAAGACCCGCGTGCCGCCGCCGCCCTTCGCCAGGGTGAGCGTGGCGTTGATCTGGTTGGCGCCGACCGCGATCGGCGTCGTCACGGCGGAGGTGACGGTGACGGTCGCGGCCGTGCCGCTCTGCGTGGCGACGAGGGTGGCGCCGCCGCCGCCCCACGAGCCGCAGTCGTACGTCGCCGTCGCCGTGCCCGGCGTGACGGCGGCGGCGGTCGGCGCGAAGGCGAGCGAGGCGGCGGCGAGGCCTCCGGCGAGGACCGCGACGGTCCCTAAGGTGCTTCTGGTTCTCATGGCGAGTTCGAACCCCTTCCGATGGCGAACGCAGGGGTGCGGACACTGCGTGAACGGTGAAGATCTGACGGCCCGTCGGACGAACCGCAGTTCATTGAGACGCAGACGGCATGGGAAGGCAAGAGAAGATGCGGTGATCCTTCACAAGGACACAAGGACACAAGGACGCGAGGACGCGAGGCACACCAGGGCGGGCGGGCAGGGACGCGACGGGGCGCGGGGGCCCGGCGTGGTCGCCGGGCCCCCGCGCCCCGTCGCGTCGCCGCTCCCCGAGGGGGTGGCCGCCTCGTTCAGCCCGCCGTGACCGCCACGCGGAGCTGTCCGTCCGGACCGGCCAGCAGGACCGGGGTCTCCGGGCCGCCGAGGTCCCGTACCGCCGCGCGGTCCTCGTCCGACGCGGACGCCGCGCTCGACACGACGGCCGCCGCCTCCAGGGACCGGGCGCCGCTGGCCACGGCCATCGCGACCGCGGTCCGCAGCGCGCTCAGCTTGAGCGACTCCAGCTCCACGGTCCCCGCCACGTACGTGCGACCGGTCTCGTCCCGAACGGCCGCCCCCTCGGGCACGCCGTTGCGGGCGCGGGCGCTGCGCGCCAGCGTGATGATCTTGAGGTCCTCGGCGCCGAGGTCGCCGTGCTCGCTGCTGAGTGTCATGCCCCTGAGCATAGGTGCGGCCGGCGGCCCGGTCCGCGACGCCCCCGCGACGTCAGCCCGCGACGGGGTACATCGCCCCGCGGCGCCCCCCGGGCGACACCAGCCACTCCAGCTTCTCCGCCGTGGCCCCTTCGGGCAGCGGGGTGTGGAGCACGATCACCAGGTCCGGGCGGGCCGGGACCCGGAGCTGCGTCGCCTCGACGTACAGCGTGCCGACCAGCGGATGCTCCAGCTCCTTGCGGTTCTGCCCGCCGGGCAGGATGTCCCGCCGCTCCCACAGCTCCGCGAACTCCGGGCTCAGCCCCCTGAGCTCCTCCACGACGCGCCGGAAGCCCTCGTCCTCGGGGCTCTCCGAGCACGCCGAGCGGAACTGGGCGACGACCCGGGGCGCCATCTCCTCCCAGTGCCCGATGCGGGTGCGGTACAGCGGGTCGGTGAAGAAGGTGACCAGGCAGTTCGGCGCGCTGTCGGGGCTCATGCCGAGCACGATGGCCGCCGCGTCGTTGTACAGGACGGTGTTCCAGTACGCGTCCATGATGTGCGCGGGGAACGGCATCCAGGCGTCGATGAGCCGCCGCAGACCCGCGCACATGTCCCGGTCCTCGGGAGCCGTCTCCGGCGCCGGCGGGTTCAGCGCCGCCAGGACGTACAGATGGCGCCGCTCCGCCGGGCTCAGCCGCAGCACCCGCGCCACCGCGTCGAGCACCTGCGGCGAGACCGTGATGTCGCGGCCCTGCTCCAGCCACTGGTACCAGGAGACCCCGACGCCCGCGAGGACCGCGACCTCCTCCCGGCGCAGCCCGGGCGTCCGGCGGCGCCGGCCGCCGTCCGGGAGACCGGCCTCCGCCGGACTGACCCGGGCCCGACGGCTCATCAGGAACTCGCGCAGCTCCGCGAGTCGGTGCTGCTTCGCCGTGGTGCTCTCGAGCGCGGTGGCCACGTGTGCTTCCTCCCCCTGGACGCCTGGTGGTACGACCAACAGGATAAGTACCCGCTCCCCAGCCTTGTTCCCGGACGCCGAGGGTGGGGGCATGCCAACCCTGACCTCCCCGCCCACCGGCACCGACCCCGACCACACCACCGCCGCCGCCCCCGCCGACGGACCGGTCCTCACCGGCCGCACCCGGCTCATCCTCTTCGTGCTGTGCGCCGCCCAGTTCATGGTCGCGCTCGACTTCTCCGTGCTGAACGTGGCGCTGCCCGTCCTCGGCGCCGATCTCGGGCTCGGCCGGTCGGCCCTCCAGTGGGCGGTCACCGCCTTCGCGCTGCCCTCCGGCGGCTTCCTGCTGCTCTTCGGGCGCGTCGGCGACCTCTACGGCCGCCGGCGGCTGTTCCTCGCCGGGCTCGCCCTCTTCGGCCTCGCCTCGCTGCTCGCCACCTTCGCCTGGAACCCGGCCTCGTTCCTCACCGCACGCGCCCTCCAGGGCATCGGCGCCGCCGCGATCGTGCCCACCGGCATGTCCCTGCTGACCACGACCTTCCCCGAGGGACCCCTGCGCGACAAGGCGCTGGGCATCTCCGGCACCCTGCTCTCGCTCGGCTTCACCGTCGGCATGGTCCTCGGCGGTGTGATGACGGACGCCCTCGGCTGGCGCTCGACCATGGGCCTGCTCGCCCTCTTCGCGGTCGTGGTGCTGCCGCTGGCGCCCGGCCTGCTCCCCGAGTCCCGCACTCCCGAGCGGCCCCGGCTGGACGTGCCCGGCGCGGTGACCGTCACCGGCGGTCTGCTCTCCCTGATCTACGCCCTGTCGACGGCGGCGGAGCGCGGCTTCGGCGGCGCGGACGTGCTGGTCACGCTGGTGGCGGGGCTCGTGCTGCTCGTGGTGTTCGTGCGGGTCGAGTCCCGGCACGCGGCGCCGCTGGTGTCGCTGCCGATGCTGCGGCGCGGCACGGTCGCCTTCGGGAACCTGGGCGGTCTGGTCACCTTCTCGATGATGTCGACCGTCGTCTTCGTCCTCACCCTCTACCTGCAGGAGACCCTGGACCTGTCGGCCTTCGCGACCGGGCTGGTCTTCGGCGTGCAGGGCGTGGTGTCGGTGCTGGCCGGCATGCTCGCGCCGAAGGTGATCGGCCGCTTCGGGGCCCGCGCCACCCTGGTGGGCTCGCTGGCCGGCCAGGGCGTGCTGACGGCCGCGCTGCTCGGTCTGGGCGAGGAGTCGGGCGTGGTCCTGGCGACCGTCGCCGTCTCGCTGGCCTCAATGTGCCACCTCGGCGCGATCATCTCGTACGGGCTGACCGTCACCTCGGGCGTCCCGGACGAGGAGCAGGGCCTGGCGACGGGCCTGGTGACGACCACCCAGCAGGTCGGCATCACGATCGGCATCCCGCTGCTCGGGGTGCTCGCCACCACCGGCGGCGACCTCTACGGGGGCGTGCGCACGGTCCTCGTCCTGGACGCGGCGATCGTCCTCGGGACGGCGCTCCTGGTCGGCCTCGGCCTGCGGCGCAGGTCCTGAGCCGGCCGAGGGGCGGCGGCCGCCGGGGCCGCCGCCGCCGAAGGCCGGGAGCTACGGCCGGTCGAGGCGGAGCCGTACCGCCTTCGGCAGGCCCGCGACCACCAGGTCGTAGGAGTCCTCGACGAGCTCCCGGACCATGCGGTCGGGGAGTTCCCCGACGGTCACCGTGTTCCAGTGCCGCTTGCTCATGTGGTAGCCGGGCGCGATGGCCGGGTGCTCCTCGCGGAGGCGCACCGCCTCGTCCGGATCGCACTTCAGGTTGACCCGCAGCGGGTCGGAGTCCAGCGCCGACAGCGCGAAGAGCTTGCCCGCGACCTTGAAGACGGAGGTCTCCGGTCCGAAGGGGAACTCCTCCGACGCGTCGTTGAACTCCAGGCAGAAGGCGCGCAACTCGTCCGGGGTCATGCCTGCTCCTCCTCGCGTTCCAGCGGTTCCACGAGCACGGTGACGATCTTGTTGCGGCGGCCGGCCGGGGATTCGGCCGTGAGCCGGAGCGAGCGCCCGTCCGGCAGTTCCACGACGGCCTCCGCGCCGGCGATGGGGACGCGGCCGAGGGCCTTCGCGAGCAGTCCGCCGACCGTCTCCACGTCCTCGTCGTCGTACTCGTCGGGCCCCAGGCCGTACAGCTCGCCGAGGTCGCCGATGTCGAGGCGGGCGGTGACCCGGTGGCGGTCCCCGCCGAGCTCCTGGACCGGCGGGAGCTCCCGGTCGTACTCGTCGGTGATCTCGCCGACGATCTCCTCCAGGATGTCCTCGATGGTGACGATGCCGGCGGTGCCGCCGTACTCGTCGATGACGACGGCGACGTGGTTGCGCTCCTGCTGCATCTCGCGCAGCAGGTCGCCGGCGTTCTTGGTGTCGGGCACGAAGGTCGCGGACCGCATCGCCGTCGACACCAGGTCCGCCTCGGAGTCGCGGTTGATGTGCGTCTTGCGGACCAGGTCCTTCAGGTACACCATGCCGACGATGTCGTCCTCGTTCTCCCCGGTGACGGGGATCCGGGAGAAACCGGAGCGCAGCGCGAGGGTGAGGGCCTGACGGATCGTCTTGTACCGCTCGATGCTGACGAGGTCCGTGCGCGGCACCATCACCTCGCGCACGAGGGTGTCGCCCAGCTCGAAGACGGAGTGCACCATGCGGCGCTCCTCGTCCTCGATCAGCGACTCCTGCTCGGCGAGGTCGACCATGGCGCGCAGCTCGGCCTCGGAGGCGAAGGGGCCCTTGCGGAAGCCCTTGCCGGGGGTCAGCGCGTTGCCGATGAGGATCAGCAGCTGCGGGATCGGGCCCATGATCCGGGCCAGCGGCAGCAGGACGTACGCGGCGGCGGTGGCCGTGTTCAGCGGGTGCTGGCGGCCGATGGTGCGCGGCGAGACGCCGACGGCCACGTACGAGACGAGGACCATGACGGCGATGGCGACGAGCAGCGCCTCCCAGGTCTCCGGGAAGGCTTCGAGGCAGGCGTACGTGACGAGGACGCCGGCCGCCATCTCGCAGGCGACGCGCACGAGCAGGGCCACGTTGAGGTAGCGGGTGGGGTCGGAGGCGACCTGGGCGAGCTTCTCGGCCCCGCGCCGGCCGGACCGTACGGCCTCGGCGGCGCGGAAGCTGGAGACCCGCGCGAGACCCGCCTCGGCGCAGGCGGCGAGCCAGGCCACGACGACCAGGGCGACCGCCCCGAGGATCAGCGAGACGTCCATCGGGGTCAGGAGACGGTCGGCGCCGGGGACGGGCCGGTGAGGCCCTTCTCCTCGCGCCAGCCGTCGACGATCGCCGCCTGGAGACCGAACATCTCGGCCTTCTCGTCGGGCTCCTCGTGGTCGTACCCGAGGAGGTGGAGCACGCCGTGGACGGTGAGCAGCTGCAGCTCCTCGTCCATGGAGTGCTCCGTCGGCGCGTCCTTGCCCTGCTGGGTGGCGACCTCGGGGCAGAGCACGATGTCGCCGAGGAGCCCCTGCGGGGGCTCCGCGTCGTCCTTCGCCGGCGGGCGCAGCTCGTCCATCGGGAAGGACATGACGTCCGTCGGACCCGGCAGGTCCATCCACTGGATGTGGAGCTGCTCCATCGCCTCCGCGTCCACGACGATCACCGAGAGTTCGGAGAGCGGGTGGATGCGCATGCGCGCGAGCGCGTAGCGGGCGATGTCGAGGATCGCCTGCTCGTCGACCTCGGTACCGGACTCGTTGTTGACGTCGATCGACATGGTGCGTGTGTACTTCTCTCGTTAAGTCGTCACAGCCCGTTGCGGCCGTTGCGGCTGTCGTACTGCTCGTACGCGTCGACGATACGGCCGACGAGCTTGTGCCGGACGACATCCTGCGACGTGAGCGACGAGAAGTGGACGTCCTGGACCCCTTCCAGGATGTCGCGAACCTGCCGCAGACCGCTCTTCGTCCCGTTCGGCAGGTCGACCTGGGTGATGTCGCCGGTGATGACGATCTTCGAGTCGAAGCCGAGGCGGGTGAGGAACATCTTCATCTGCTCGGGGTTCGTGTTCTGCGCCTCGTCCAGGATGATGAACGCGTCATTCAGGCTGCGACCCCTCATGTAGGCCAGCGGCGCGACCTCGATCGTCCCGCTCGCCATCAGCTTGGGGATGGAGTCGGGGTCGAGCATGTCGTGCAGCGCGTCGTAGAGCGGGCGCAGGTAGGGGTCGATCTTCTCGTAGAGCGTGCCGGGCAGGAAGCCGAGGCGCTCGCCCGCCTCGACGGCCGGGCGGGTCAGGATGATCCGGGTGACCTGCTTGGACTGCAGGGCCTGGACCGCCTTGGCCATGGCCAGGTAGGTCTTGCCCGTGCCGGCGGGGCCGATGCCGAAGACGATGGTGTGTTTGTCGATCGCGTCGACGTATCGCTTCTGGTTGAGGGTCTTGGGACGGATGGTGCGCCCGCGGTTGGAGAGGATGTTCTGGGTGAGCACCTCGGCGGGGGTCTCCTCGCCGCCCTCCGAGCCGTTCTCGCTCGCCCTGAGCATGGCGATCGAGCGTTCCACCGCGTCCTCCGTCATCGGCTGTCCGGTGCGGAGCACCAGCATCATCTCGTCGAACAGGCGCTGGATCAGCGCGACGTCGGCCGCGTCGCCGACCGCGCTGATCTGGTTGCCCCGGACGTGGATGTCGGCCCGCGGGAACGACCGCTCGATCACGCGGAGCAGCGCGTCCCCGGAGCCGAGCAGGCTGACCATCGGGTGCTTGGCGGGGACCGTGAACTGGGCGCGGGCCTCGCCGGGCGCGCCGTTGTGGGATGTGGGCGTCTGAGTCATGGGCCGGCACTGTGGCCTGCACACACCTCCCGATGCAGGGCTGTCGCCGCTCGACCGCCGCTGGGCTACCAAGCCTACGACCAGGCGCCGACAAGCCCGTAGCGGTTTACGGTGCGGCCGTGGGTGGCGGATCCTCCGTGTGGTCTAGGTGTGGGCCGCGCGGAAGCCGATGGTGGGGACGGCCCGGCGCAGCGGCCAGGGGCGGGCGGGGGCGGGCAGGAGCCGCTCCAGGAAGGCGTAGCGGTCGCGGAGCGCCTCGGGGTCCTGGCTCTCGTGGCCCTGGACGCGCTGCCACCAGGCGGCGATCTCGCCCCAGGTGGGGGCGGACAGGGAGCCGCCGAACTCCTGGACGGAGAGGGCGGCGGTGAGGCCGGCGAAGGCGAGGCGGTCGGCGAGCGGCCAGTCGGCGAGGGTGCCGGTGACGAAACCGGCGACGAAGACGTCCCCGGCTCCGGTGGGGTCGAGGGCGGAGACCTGGATGGCGGGGACCTCGGCGGTCTCGCCGGTGCCGCCGTCGACGGCGTAGGCGCCCTCGGCGCCGAGGGTGACGACGGCGTAGCGGACCTTGTCGGCGAGGGCGCGGGCGGCGGCCCGGGGGCAGTCGGTCCGGGTGTAGCGCATCGCCTCGGCGGCGTTGGGCAGGAAGGCCTCGCAGTGCGCGAGGTCGGCGAGGCCGGCCAGGTCCCAGCGGCCGGTGTCGTCCCAGCCGACGTCGGCGAAGACCTTGGCGCCGCCGCGGGCGGCCTGGGCGACCCAGTCCTCCTCGCGGCCGGGGGCGAGGGAGGCGACGGCCGCGCGGGCGTGCGGCGGATAGGCGGGCAGGGCGCCGTCGGACGGGGGCGCCTCGTGTCCGTGGGAGACCATCGTGCGCTCGCCCTCGTAGGCCATGGAGACCGTGACCGGGGAGTGCCAGCCGGGGACGGTGCGGGAGAGCGTCAGGTCGATGCCCTCGCCCTGTTCGAGGGCGTCCCAGCAGTACTCGCCGTAGTGGTCGTCGCCGAAGGCGGCGGCGAGGGAGGTGCGGAGCCCGAGGCGGGCGAGGGCGGTGGCCATGTTGGCGACGCCGCCGGGGCTGGAGCCCATGCCGCGGGCCCAGGACTCGGTGCCGCGGACGGGGGCGGAGTCGAGGCCGGTGAAGATGATGTCGAGGAAGACCGTGCCGGTCAGGAAGACGTCGCAGGCGGGGTCGGTGGGCTCCCGCAGGCACACCAACGGGTCGACCCCGGCGTCCTGTTGCGGCTGGTCTCCCCTTGCTGTGGTCACGGCGGACTCCCCGGTCGTGGTGCGCGGCCCGGCACCGCGGTGCCGGTCTGGACAGTGTGCCCGATGGGGCTGGAGAGACGGGGGCGACGCCGCACGACGCTCGCGCGGTACCCGCCTCATCCACCCTCAAACCAATTGTGACCCGTATCACTGGCCGAATCGGGGGATTCCACCTTCTCCGCTCACTCGGATGCTTGATACACATGGTGCCGCGACCCCGTGGCTCACCGGGCGCCGTCTCACTTCCCTGTTCAGTTCCTGGAACGCCCATGTCGTCGCGCCCGCGCGTCCCGGGGGCCCTGGTCGCCCTCGTCTCCCTCTTCACCGCCGGCTACCTCGCCCCGTACCTGCTGCCGACCGTCGTCGGCAGGCTCTCGGCCGGACTCGGCCTCACCCCGACCCAGGCGGGCCTGGTGGGATCCGTCCTGCTCCTCGGCTCCTCCACCGCCGGCTTCACGCTCGCCGCCCGCGGCGAGCGGATCGGGCCCCGCCGGGCGGCCCGCGCCGGCCTGCTCGCGATGGCGGTGGGATACGGCTCCGCGGCCGCGACCGGCGCCGTGCCCCTGGTGGTCGCCGGCGCGGTCCTCGGCGGCCTCGGGTCGGGCACCGCGACCGCGGTGGCCGCGGCCGGGATCGCCGGGCAGCGGGACCCGCACCGGGCCTCGACCCTCGGTCTGCTGTCCGTCTCCGCCACCGCGGGCGCGCTCTACCTGACGCTCCCGCACCTGTCCGGCGGGCACGCGCCGCCGCTGCTCGCGATCGCCTGCGCGGCGACCCTGGTCTGGCCGCTCACGGGCAGGCTGCCGGGCACGGTCCGGGACACCCGCGGGCCCGCCCCGACCGGCCCGCTCCCCCACCGCGCCGCGGGCGCGGTCCTGGCGGGCTGCATCCTCCTCTGGTCGCTCTCCCAGAACGCCCTGTGGGGCGTCAGCGGCCGCATCGGCCTGACCCAGGCCGGCCTCTCCGAGGTCACGGTCGGCGCGGTCTTCGCGGCGGCGCTCGGCGCCGGGCTCCTGGGTGTCACCGCGGCGGGGGCGCTCGGTTCCCGCCTGGGCCGGGCCGTACCGATCGGCGTGGGCACCGTCCTCATCGCGGGCTGTGTGCTGCTGAGCTCGGCGGCCGGGGGCCTGGTCTCCTTCGCGACCGGCGAGATCCTGTGGAACGCCTGCTATCCGGTGGTCCTCTCCTACCTCCTGGGCCTGGCCGCCTCGCTCGACCCCCGGGGCCGCTGGGCGGTCCTGGTCGGCGCGGCCTCGTCGCTGGGCGTGGCCTGCGGCCCGCTGGCGGGCAGCCTGCTGTCGGAGGGCGCCGGGTATCCGGGCATGGGCGCGGTCCTGTGCGCGCTGCTGCTCCTGGTCGCGGTCCCCATGACGGCGGTGGCCCGGCACGTCTCGGGCCGCCCGCTGGTCCCGGGCTCGGTGCGGCGCAGGGGCGGCGCGGCGGGCGCGGTCCTGGCGGGCACGGCGGCGGCGACACCGCCGACCGTCCCGCAGATGGGCGCCCCCGAGCAGGAGATCGCCCCGGTGCGGGTCCCGGCGGGCCGCCGCCTGGCCAAGTCGGCGTACCGGCTGGCACGGCCGAGCGACCGGGGGTAGCGCCGCAGCGCCGCCGGGGCGCCCGGCCGCCCCGGCTACTCCCCGGCGAACTCGTACGCCTCGACCTCGGCCAGGTACCGTGCGCGGCGTGGCTCGTCGTCCTCCAGGAAGGACGCCTCGAAGGAGTTCCGCGCCAGCTCGCGCAGCTGCTCGGGCGTCAGCCCCAGGGCGTCCCGCACGCCGTCGAAGTTGTCGCCGGCGTAGCCGCCGAAGTACGCGGGGTCGTCGGAGTTCACGGTGACGAGCAGCCCTGCCGCCATCATCGACCGCAGCGGGTGGTCGGCCAGCGCGTCGACGGCCCGCAGCCGCACGTTCGACAGCGGGCAGAGCGTGAGCGGCACCCGCTCCCGCACGAGCCGGTCGACGAGGTCCGGGTCCTCCATGCAGCGCAGCCCGTGGTCGATCCGCTCCACGCCGAGGACGTCGAGCGCCTCGCGGACGTAGGCCGCCGGGCCCTCCTCGCCGGCGTGGGCGACGCGGCGCAGCCCGAGCGCCGCGGCGGCCTCGTACACCTCGCGGAACTTGGCCGGCGGGTGGCCGACCTCCGCCGAGTCCAGGCCGACCCCGGTGATCCGGTCCAGGTACGGCTTCGCCGCGTCCAGGGTCGCGAGCGCCGACTCGGCCGGCTCGTCGCGCAGGAAGCACATGATGAGCCGGGTGGAGACCCCGTACCGCTCCTCGGAGCGCTCCAGGGACGCGCCGATGCCCTCGATCACCGTGCCGATGGGGACGCCGCGGGCGGTGTGCGCCTGCGGGTCGAAGAAGATCTCGGCGTGCCGGACGCCCTGGGCGGCGGCCCGCTCCAGATAGGCGTCGGTGAGCGCGGTGAAGTCCTCGGCGGTGCGCAGGACCGCCATCAGACCGTAGTAGAGGTCGAGGAAGGACTGGAGGTCGCTGAAGCGGTACGCCTCGCGCAGGGCGGCGGTGTCCGCGTACGGCAGGGTGACGCCGTTGCGCGCGGCGAGCGCGAAGGCCAGCTCGGGTTCGAGGGTGCCTTCGATGTGGAGGTGCAGTTCGGCCTTGGGGAGAGCCGCGGGGAGGGGCATGGGTGGTGCTCTATCTCTTCGGTACGGGGACCCTCATGAGGTCCTGGGCAATGCTCAGTTCGCCGTCGAACCCGGCCGCCCGTGCCTGCCGCTCGAACGCGGCCGGGTCGGAGTAGCGCTGCGAGAAGTGGGTGAGGACGAGGTGGCGCACCCCCGCGTCCCGGGCGACGGCGGCGGCCTGTCCGGCCGTCAGATGGCCGTGGTCGGTGGCGAGGCGGACGTCCTCGTCGAGGAAGGTCGACTCGATGACGAGCAGGTCGGCCCCCTCGGCGAGCGCGTGCACGCCGTCGCAGAGCCGGGTGTCCATGACGAAGGCGAACCGCTGCCCGCGCCGGATCTCGCTGACCTGGTCGAGCGTGACGCCGTCCAGCACGCCGTCGCGCTGGATCCGGCCCACGTCCGGCCCCTTGATGCCGTGCGCAGCGAGCCGCTCGGGCAGGATGCGGCGCCCGTCGGGCTCGGTGAGCCGGTAGCCGTACGACTCGACGGGGTGCGAGAGCAGGCGCGCGTCGAGGGTGTAGGCGTCGGTGACCGCCAGCGGCCCGTCGGCGGAGACGGGCGCCTCGGTCAGCCGCACGGTCTCGCGGTACGCCGTGGCGTACCGCAGGCGCTCGAAGAAGTGCTGCCCGCTCGCCGGGTAGTGCGCGGTGACCGGGTGCGGGACCTGGTCGAGGTTGATCCGCTGGATCACCCCGGCCAGGCCGAGCGAGTGGTCGCCGTGGAAGTGCGTCACGCAGATCCGGTCGATGTCGTGCGCGGCGACCCCGGCGCGCAGCATCTGGCGCTGGGTGCCCTCACCGGGGTCGAAGAGGAGGCCCTGTCCGTCCCAGCGCAGCAGGTAGCCGTTGTGGTTGCGGTGCCGGGTCGGGACCTGGCTTGCGGTCCCGAGCACGACGAGTTCCCGTACGGACACGGCGGACCGGGGCCTAGCCGGGAGGCCAGTTGAGGCCGCGGCCGCCGAGCACGTGGGCGTGCGCGTGGAAGACGGTCTGGCCCGCGCCGACGCCGGTGTTGAAGACGATCCTGAAGCCGCTGCCCTCGGTCTTCTCCTGGGCGGCGACCTCGCCGGCCTCGCGCAGCACGTCGGCGGCGACGTCCGGGGCGGCGGCGGCCAGCGACGGGGCGTCCGGGTAGTGGAGGCGCGGGATCACGAGGACGTGGCTGGGCGCCTGCGGGTTGATGTCGCGGAACGCGAGCGTCGTCTCCGTCTCGCGCACGATCGTCGCGGGCACGTCCCCCGCCACGATCTTGCAGAACAGGCAGTCGCTCTGCGGCTCTCCGGCCATGGCCCTGGGCCTCCTCGCTCGTCGGTCGCTACACGCGCATGCTATCCGCCGCCGGGTGGGCCGCCGGGTGCCAGGTCAGTCCTTGGGCGCGCGCCGGTTGAGGGCCGAGCGGCTCACCCAGTACGTGACGATCACGGCCCAGAACAGCGGCGTGCCGAGCCCGCCGACCACCCCGGCGTCGAAGGACCAGAGGGCCATCGACACCACCGAGTAGAGCGCGAGCAGCCCCACGGCGGCGGCCATCGCGACCACGGGCCGGCAGGAGCGCGCCACCAGGAGCATCGGACGGCGCAGCCGGGGCGGCACCCGGCGGCTCATCCACAGCACCCACCCGCCCCAGGCGCCGACGATCACGGCGGCGCCGATCAGGAACGGCACGACGGCGGCGGCGCCGGTCTCCCCGTTGCGGGCGGGGGCCGCGCCGAACGTCGAGGCGATGAAGCCGAGCAGGGCGACCCAGCGCGCCCCCGCCACGGTGTTCCAGGCCATGGCCTCCAGGTTGTAGCGGGCCTTGCGGTCCTGGAGGTCCAGCGCGGCCGAGGCGACGAAGCCCTCGGCGGCCTGCGTCCAGGCCCCGCGCCGGAAGCGGCGCCGCCGCAGCTTCACCAGCGACAGGTTGTTGTGTGCCTCGCTGCTCTGCGGGTTGAGCCGGAGGGCGGCCTCGTACGCCCGCTGCGCGGTGGTGTGGTCGCCGCGGCGCTGCGCGGTGAGTCCCACCAGGAAGTGGGCGGCGTCCTCCTCGGGGGCGAGGCTGACGGCGGCCCGCGCGGCCTCGTACGCCTCGACGGTGCGCGCGGGCGTCCGCGCGTGCTCGGCGAACTGTGCGAGGGCGGTGCCGAGGGCGTAGTGCGTGCCCCAGTACTGCGGGGCGAGCCGTACGGAGTACCGGGCGGCGGTCTCGGCCTCGGGGAACCGCCGCAGTTCCAGGAGGATCTGGACGCGCATCAGCCAGGCCGAGAGCAGCTCCGGCTCGGCGCGCAGCGCGCCGTCCACGGCCGCCAGGGCGGCCTGGTGCTCCTCGGCGCGGTGGTGGCAGCGGGCGAGGAGGACGAGCGCCCCGGCGTCCTCCGGTTCGCTCGCCAGGTGCTGGGCCACGAGCTCCCCGGCCTGCGCGAACCGCCCCGTGTCGTAGAGGGCTTCGGCGCGCAGGAGCGCCGTCGGCGTGGTCACAGCTTACGCTTCCGCTTGAGGTGGGCGAGGAGGTCGTCGTACAGGCCGCCCTCGTTGGCGAACATGGCGACGTTCCGTGCGGCCGCGAACCACGGTTCGGTCGACGGCTTGAGCTGCTTGGCCGCGCCCAGCAGGTCCTTGGTGGTGATCAGCCGGACGGAGCCGCTGCGCGCGGAGTCGAGGAGCGCGGTCTCGGCGGCGGTCTCGCAGACGTGGGCGAGGTCGGCGCCGGAGAAGTCCTCGGTGGCCTTGACGAGCCTGCCGAGGTCGACGGCCTCGATGGGGCGCTCCCGCAGGTGGTAGCGGAGGATCGCCTCGCGTGCGGTGGCGTCGGGCGGCAGCACGAGGAGGGTGCGGTCGAGCCGGCCGGGGCGGCGCAGCGCGATGTCCACGTCCCAGGGGACGTTGGTGGCGGCGAGCACGAAGACGCCCTCGTTCCCGGCGCCGCCGGCGATGCCGTCGAGCTCGGTGAGGAGCTGGTTGACGACGTTCCGCAGCCCGCTGTGGTGGGTGCGGGAGCGCTTGGCGCCGAGGGCGTCGAGCTCGTCGAGGAAGACGACGCAGGGGGCCTGGCGGCGGGCCGTCTCGAAGATGTCGTGGATGTTCTTCTCGGACGCCCCGATCCACATGTCGAGGACGTCGGAGAGCGAGACGGTGAGGAAGTTGGCGCCCAGCTCACCCGCGACGGCCCGGGCGATGAACGTCTTGCCGCAGCCGGGGGGCCCGTAGAGGAGCAGGCCGCCGCGCAGCGACTTGCCGTACAGCCTGCGCAGTTCGGGGTTGCGCATGGGCGCGAGGAAGGCGGCCTCCAGGCGGTCCTTGACCTCCTCCATGCCGCCGACGTCGGCGAGGCGTACGGCTCCGGGCGCGTCGACGTCCCAGGCGTCGGCGTCCCCGCCGGCACCGGCGCCCTCGGCGGCCTGCGGGTCCTCCAGGAAGCGGGGGCCGACGACGTCCTGGACCTGCTGCTCGGCGGCGTCCCAGTCGAAGCCGGAACCGGCGGGGGCCTCGCCCCCGGCTGCGGCGGCGGGCCCGGCGGGCGGCTCCCCGTCCGTGCCCGGCCCGGTCGGCTCCCCCGGCCTCGCCGGTGCGGCGGGACCGGCGGCGGCGGGTCCGGTCGGCCCGGCGGCCGGGGGCAGCCCCATGGCCCGCACCATCAGCGCCCGCGCGTCCGCGTCCCCCGGCGCGTGCTGGAGCGCGACGGCCGCCTCCGCCACGGCCTCGTCGGTCCGCCCCTCGGCGAGGAGGAGTTCGGCGAAGTGGAGGCGCAGGGGCACGTCACCGGGCGCGGCGGCCACGGCGGCGCGCAGACTGCGGATCAAGGGGGACTCGTCGGCCATGCGGTCAGCCTAAGGAGGGCGCGGGGCCCGCCGTCCACCGGGTGCGCCCCGGTGCCCCTCCGTACACTTCGCCGGATGAGACGGGACCGCGTGCCGCGCAGACTGACGGTCGGCTCCGAGGTGTGGCTGTGGACGGTCGGGCACCGGCACTCACCGGGCTGCCTGACCTTCCTCACCCTGCGGCGCGCGGCGGACCGCCACGCCCAGCTCCGCCTGGTCTTCCGGGACGGCCCCGGGCGCATCGTGTCCGGCTACCCCTTCGGCGCCGGCGACATCGCCTCGACGGGCCCCGGCGCCGTCCTCAACCTGAACGAACCGGGGGTCGCCCGCCGCTTCCTCGACGAGGCCGCGGCCCGCGGTCTGCTCCCGACCGCCCACGGCATCCGCGACGAGGACGGCTGGCCCCTCTACGACGCCCTCGCGGCGCCGTCCCCGCCCGCGACCGCCTGACGTCGGCATCGGCCCGGAAGGGCCTGAGCCGGGCGCGTCCCGCCGGAGTGCCGCTCAGCTCCAGCGGCCCGTGCGGCCCAGGACGAGGGCCGTCGCCGCCGTACCCGCCGTCGAGGTCCGCAGCACGCTCCGGCCGAGCCGGTACGGCTTCGCCCCGGCCGCCTCGAACGCGGCGAGCTCCTCCGGGGACACCCCGCCCTCGGGCCCGACGACCAGCACGACCGAGCCCTTCTCCGGGAGTTCGGCGGTGGCGAGCGCGCCGCTGGGGTGCTCGCGGTCCTCGTGCAGCACCGCCGCGAAGTCCGCGCCGACGAGCAGGGCGGCGACCTGCTTGGTGGTCATGGCGTCCGCGACCTCGGGGAACCGGGACCGGCGCGACTGCTTCCCGGCCTCGCGCGCGGTGGACCGCCACTTGGCGAGCGCCTTGAGGCCCCGGTCGCCCTTCCACTGGGTGATGCAGCGGGAGGCGGCCCACGGCACGATCGCGTCCACCCCGGTCTCCGTCATGGTCTCCACGGCGAGTTCGCCGCGGTCGCCCTTGGGGAGCGCCTGGACGACGGTGATCCGGGGCTCCTCCTCCGGGTCCTCGTGGACCTCGTCGACCCGCACGGTGAGCTGGTCCCTGCCCTCGGCGGCGAGCACCGCGCAGGCGGCCCAGCGGCCCCGGCCGTCGGCGAGGACGAGTTCCTCGCCGGCCCGCAGCCGCTTCACCGAGACGGCGTGGCGGCCCTCGGGTCCGTCGAGGAGGAAGGTCCCGGGGCCGGGGACGGCGTCGACGACGAAGACGGGTGCGGTCATGAGGCGCTCCTGTGGGGCAGCTCGGAGAGAGCGGTGTCGAGTTCGGCGGCCAGTACCTCGACCAGCTGCCCGGCGGGGAGATCGCGGGCGAGCCGATGGCCCTGACCGGCCCACAGTGCCATGCCCTGGGCGTCGCCCGCGGCGGCGGCGGCCTTGCGGAGGGGGGCGGTGAGGTGGTGGATCTCGGGATAGGCGGCGGGGGCGTACGGCCCGTGCTCCCGGACGAAGCGGTTCACGAGGCCCCGCGCGGGTCTTCCGGTGAAGGCCCGGGTGAGGACGGTCCGGGTGTACAGCGGGTCGGTCAGGGCCCGCTTGTGCAGGGCGTGGGCTCCCGACTCGGGGCAGCGGAGGAAGGCGGTGCCGAGCTGGGCCGCGTCCGCCCCGGCGGCGAGGACGGCGGCGATCTGCGCGCCGCGCATGATGCCGCCGGCCGCGACGACCGGCAGGGAGACGCTCTCGCGGACCAGGCCGAGCAGGGTGAGCAGCCCGGTGCCCGGGGCGTCCTCGGCGGGGTCGTCGCGGAAGCCGCCCTGGTGTCCGCCGGCCTCGGCGCCCTGCACGCAGACGGCGTCCGCCCCGGCCTGCTGGGCGGCGAGGGCCTCGTCGGCGGAGGTGACGGTCACGATCGTGAACGTCCCGACCCGCGCGAAGGAGGCCAGGACCTCGGGCGTGGGGCAGCCGAAGGTGAAGGAGACGACCCGGACCGGGTCCTCCAGAAGGATCGCCAGCTTCGCGTCGTACGCGTCGTCGCGGTGGTCGTCGGTCTCACCGAGCGGGGTGTCGTACCAGGTGGCCTCGCCCGCGAGCTGGTGCCGGTAGACCTCGACGGCGGCGGGGTCGGCGGGCCGTCCGGAGTCCGGCAGGAAGAGGTTCACGCCGAAGGGGCGCGCGGTGAGTCCGCGCAGCTGCTTGATCTCCTGGTAGAGGCCGCCGGCCGTCTTGTACCCGCCGGCCAGGAACCCGAGCGCCCCGGCCGCGGACACGGCTCCGACCAGCTCGGGGGAGGAGGCGCCACCCGCCATGGGGGCCTGCACGATCGGGAACCGAGAGAGATCGTTCAGTGCGGTGGTGGACATATGGGCATCGTGCCATGCGCCTGCTTCCGGGCCGAATCCGTCCGTCAGGTCACGGAGGCCCGGCTCCGGCGGCCCGCGGCGGGCGTCCGACCCGTGCCCGGGTCGGCGGAAGGGGCGGTCGCCGCGATCCGCGGCCACCGCCCCTTCCGTCCGGAGATTCTCCGGCCTAGCGCCCGTTGAACGCGTCCTTCAACCGCGAGAACAGTCCCTGCTGCCCCGGCTGGAACTGCCCGGTGGGCCGTTCCTCGCCGCGGAGCTTGGCCAGTTCGCGCAGGAGGCGCTCCTGCTCGGCGTCCAGCTTGCCCGGGGTCTGCACCTCGACGTGCACGATCAGGTCGCCCCGGCCGTTCCCGCGCAGATGCGTGACGCCGCGGCCGTGCAGCGGGATCGACTGGCCGGACTGGGTGCCCGGCCGGATGTCGATCTCCTCGACGCCGTCGAGGGTCTGCAGCGGCACCTTCGTGCCGAGCGCGCCCGCGGTCATCGGGATGGTCACCGTGCAGTGCAGGTCGTCACCGCGCCGCTGGAAGGTCTCGTGCGGCGTCTCGTGGATCTCGACGTACAGGTCGCCGGCGGGGCCGCCGCCGGGGCCGACCTCGCCCTCGCCCGCGAGCTGGATCCGGGTGCCGTTGTCGACACCGGCCGGGATCTTGACCGTGAGGGTGCGGCGGGACCGGACCCGGCCGTCGCCCGCGCACTCGGGGCACGGGGTCGGGACGACGGTGCCGAAGCCCTGGCACTGCGGGCAGGGACGGGAGGTCATGACCTGGCCCAGGAAGGACCGGGTGACCTGGGAGACCTCACCGCGGCCGCGGCACATGTCGCAGGTCTGCGCGGAGGTGCCGGGCGCGGCTCCCTCGCCGGAGCAGGTCGTGCAGACGACCGCCGTGTCGACCTGGATGTCCTTGGTGGTGCCGAAGGCCGCCTCGTTGAGGTCGATCTCCAGCCGGATCATGGCGTCCTGGCCGCGGCGGGTCCGCGAGCGCGGGCCGCGCTGCTGGGACGTGCCGAAGAAGGCGTCCATGATGTCGGAGAAGTTGCCGAAGCCACCGGCCCCGAAGCCGCCCGCGCCGCCTCCGCCGGAGGCCGACAGCGGGTCGCCGCCCAGGTCGTAGACCTGCTTCTTCTGCGGGTCCGAGAGGACCTCGTAGGCGGCGTTGATCTCCTTGAAGCGTTCCTGCGTCTTGGGATCGGGATTGACGTCCGGGTGCAGCTCGCGCGCGAGCCTCCGGAACGCCTTCTTGATCTCGTCCTGGGACGCGTCGCGGCGCACGCCGAGTACGGCGTAGTAGTCCGTGGCCACTTACGACTCCGCCAGGATCTGTCCGACGTAACGTGCCACTGCGCGTACCGCTCCCATCGTTCCGGGGTAGTCCATGCGGGTCGGTCCGACCACGCCGAGTTTGGCGACTGCCTCGCCGCCCGAACCGTAGCCGACCGAGACGACGGACGTGGAGCTCAGCCCCTCGTGGGCGTTCTCGTGCCCGATCCGTACGGTCATGCCCGATTCCTTGGCCTCGCCGAGCAGCTTGAGGAGCACGACCTGCTCCTCCAGTGCTTCGAGCACGGGCCTGATCATCAGGGGGAAGTCGGGGCCGAAGCGGGTGAGATTGGCGGTACCGCCGATCATCAGCCGTTCCTCGTGCTCCTCGACCAGGGTCTCCAGGAGGGTCGCGAGCACGGACGAGACCGTGGCGCGGTCCTCGATCTCCTCGAAGGACTCGGGAAGGTCCTGCACCAGCTGCGGCACGTCGGCGAACCGGCGGCCGACGACCCGGCTGTTGAGCCGGGCCCGCAGGTCGGCCAGCGAGGTCTCGCCGAACGGCGCGGGGCAGTCCACGACCCGCTGCTCGACGCGTCCGGTGTCCGTGATGAGCACCAGCATCAGGCGGGCCGGGGCCAGCGAGAGCAGCTCCACGTGCCGGACCGTCGAACGGGTCAGCGAGGGGTACTGGACGACGGCGACCTGCCGGGTCAGCTGCGCGAGCAGCCGGACCGTGCGGCCGACGACGTCGTCCAGGTCCACCGCGCCGTCGAGGAAGTTGTGGATGGCCCGGCGCTCGGGCGTCGACAGCGGCTTGACGCCGGCGAGCCGGTCGACGAAGAGGCGGTACCCCTTGTCGGTCGGAATGCGGCCGGCGCTGGTGTGGGGCTGGGCGATGAAGCCCTCTTCCTCCAGGACGGCCATGTCGTTGCGCACGGTGGCGGGCGAGACGCCGAGCTTGTGGCGCTCGGTGAGCGCCTTGGAGCCGACGGGCTCCTCCGTCCCGACGTAGTCCTGGACGATGGCGCGCAGTACCTCGAGCCTGCGTTCGCTGAGCATCGCGCGCACCTCCAGCTGTCGACGTCGTTCCGGTTGCTCCGCTTTTGGCACTCGCCCTGTCCGAGTGCCAGCGATCCCCCGGCCAGTGTACGGCGGCGGGCGTCGCTCCTGGCAAGGTGGCGGCGCCCGCACCCGTTAGCGTCGCCCCATGGACATCGATTGGGAAGCGCACGGATGGGAGCGGCTCGCCGACGGGGTGGGGCGGCGACGGCTGCCCGGTTGGGACGCCACCGTGGGTCTGGCCCTGGGCACACGGGCGGTGCTGCTGTACGACACGGGGTCCTCGCTCGCGGAGGGGGCCGAGCTGCGGGCGCAGATCGCCGCGCTCACCGGCGGCCGAAAGGTGACGCACATCGCACTCAGCCACCCCCACTTCGACCACGTGCTCGGCACGGCCGTCTTCGCGGGCGCCGAGGTCTTCGGCGCGGTGGGCGCGGACGACCTGCTGGGCGGGGCGCGGGCCCGGGAGGAGATGCGCGCGGACGCGGTCGCGCAGGGCATGGACGCGGAGGCCGCGGAGGCGGCGGCGGACGTCCTGGTCGCCCCGCGGCACGTGGTCTCCGGCGAGTGGACGCTCGACCTGGGCGGCCGGCAGGTCCTACTGGCCAACGTCGGCCCCGGCCACACGGGCCACGACCTGGTGCTCCTGGTGCCGGGCGAGCGGGAGGTGGTCTTCTGCGGCGACCTGGTCGAGGAGTCGGGCGAGCCGCAGGCGGGCCCGGACGCGATCCCCGCCCGCTGGCCGGACGCGCTCGACCGGCTGCTGCGGCTCGGCGGCGAGGACGCGGTGTACGTCCCGGGGCACGGCGCGGTGGTGGACGCCGCGTTCGTACGACTCCAGCGGGAGGAACTGGCAACGCGCTTCTCCGTCGCATAACGTCGCCCGAATGCGCAGCTACAACCCGGATCTGACACCCCCTTGACCGCACCTCCCGGGGGACGACCCCCGGACCCCCGGCAGCACCCCTGACACCGCGCCGCCCCGGACAGGAACGAGCCCATGCGCAGCTACAACCCGGATCTGACACCCCCTTGGAAGCGCTCGGCGCCCGTTCCCGAGGTGCCGGCCGACCGCGACCTGGTGGTCGAGGAGGTCACCACCGGCTTCTGCGGGGCGGTGATCGGCTGCGAGGCGGGGACGGTGACCCTGGAGGACCGCTTCGGCAAGCACCGCGTGTTCCCGCTGGACCCGCGGGGCTTCCTCCTGGAGGGCCGGGTCGTGACCCTGGTCCGTCCGTCGGCCGGGCCCGTCCGTCCCAGCCGGACGGCCTCGGGCTCGGTGGCCGTCCCCGGGGCGCGGGCCCGCGTGGCGCGCGCCGGCCGGATCTACGTGGAGGGCCGGCACGACGCCGAGCTGGTGGAACGCGTCTGGGGCGACGACCTCCGCATCGAGGGCGTCGTCGTGGAGTACCTGGAGGGCGTCGACGACCTTCCGTCGATCGTCGCGGAGTTCGACCCCGCGCCGGACGCCCGCCTGGGCGTCCTGGTCGACCACCTGGTCCCGGGTTCGAAGGAGTCGCGGATCGCCGCCCGGGTGACCTCGCCGGACGTGCTGGTCGTGGGCCACCCGTACATCGACGTCTGGGAGGCGGTGAAGCCGGCGTCGGTGGGCATCCGGGCCTGGCCTCGCGTCCCCAGGGGCCAGGACTGGAAGACGGGCGTGTGCGAGGCCCTGGGCTGGCCCGCGAACACCGGCGCCGCCTGGCAGCACATCCTGTCGCGGGTGACCTCGTACAAGGATCTGGAGCCGGAGCTGCTGGGCCGGGTGGAGGAGCTGATCGACTTCGTGACGGCGCCGTAGGGATCCGCGGGAGCCGGCCCGGCGGGGTGGAGTCCGGGCCACCGGAACGGGCGCGTCCCGGCGGGCCGGGGTCGGGTGGCGCGCCCGCCACGTCGAGCCCCGAGTCGGACGGGTCGGGGGCCGGGGAGGGCCGGACCGGGCCACGCCGCCGCGGACCCGGCGCGCTCGCCGGAACGGCTCTAGTCGACGAGGTCCCGCACCACGGCGTCGGCGAGCAGGCGCCCGCGCAGGGTCAGCACCGCCCGGCCCGCCGCGTAGGGGCCGGCGTCCAGGAGCCCGTCGGCGAGGGCCCTGCGGGAGGCTTCGAGGCCCGCCGGCTTGAGGAGGGACAGCTCGACGCCCTCCTTGAGCCGCAGTTCGAGGAGGACGCGCTCGACCCTCCGGTCCTCCTCGGAGAGCAGCTCCCGTCCGGCCCCCGGGGTCTTCCCCGCGGCCAGCGCGGCGGCGTACGCGCCGGGGTGCTTGACGTTCCACCAGCGGACGCCGCCGACGTGGCTGTGGGCGCCGGGGCCCGCGCCCCACCAGTCGGCCCCGCGCCAGTACAGCTCGTTGTGGAGGCAGCGGCCGGCCTCGGAGGTGGCCCAGTTGGAGACCTCGTACCAGGCGAAGCCGGCCGCGGAGAGGACGTCCTCGGCGATCAGGTACCGGTCGGCGTGGACGTCGTCGTCGGTCATGGGGACCTCGCCGCGCCGGATGCGGCGGGCGAGCTGCGTGCCCTCCTCGACGATCAGCGCGTAGGCGCTGATGTGGTCGGGTCCGGCGCCGAGGGCCGCGTCGAGGGAGGCCCGCCAGTCGTCGTCGGTCTCGCCCGGGGTGCCGTAGATCAGGTCGAGGTTGACGTGCTCGAAGCCGGCGGCCCTCGCCTCCCCGACGCAGGCCTCGGGGCGGCCCGGGGTGTGCGTGCGGTCGAGGATCTTCAGGACGTGCTGCTTGGCGCTCTGCATGCCGAAGGAGATCCGGTTGAACCCGCCGGCGCGCAGCTCCGCCAGGTAGGCCGGGTCCACGGAGTCGGGGTTCGCCTCGGTCGTCACCTCGGCGTCGTCGGCGAGCCCGAACTCCTCGCGGACGGCCCCCAGCATCCGTACGAGGTCGCCGGCGGCGAGCAGCGTGGGCGTGCCGCCGCCCACGAAGACGGTCCGGACCGGCCGGGGGTCGTCCCCGAGGACCTTGCGGGCGAGCCGGACCTCCTCGACGACCTGGTCGGCGTAGTTGTCCCGGGAGGCGAGCACGCCGCCGGTCCCCCGCAGCTCGCCGGCCGTGTAGGTGTTGAAGTCGCAGTACCCGCAGCGCGTCGCGCAGTAGGGCACGTGCAGATAGAACCCGAGCGGACGCTCCTCCGCCCCTTCAAGGGCGTGCGGGGGCAGCGCCCCGTCGTCGGGGACGGACTCACCATCGGGCAGTACGGAAGGCATGAGCCCCATTGTCCCGTACTGCCCGGGGTGGACGTTCGGCCTGTGGACAACCTCTCCGCAGGGGGCGGGTCAGGCCCCGCGCGGGCGGGGTCAGGACTCCCGCGAGCCCGCGTACATCTCCTCGATGAGCGCCTTGTACTCGCGCTCCACCACCGGCCGCTTCAGCTTCAGCGACGGGGTGAGCTCGCCGTGCTCGATGTCGAGGTCGCGCGGCAGCAGCCGGAACTTCTTGATCGTCTGCCAGCGCTGGAGGCCCTCGTTGAGGCGGTCGACGTAGCCCTGGACCATCTCGACGGTCTTCGGATCGGCGACGACCTCGGCGTACGACGCGCCGCCCAGGCCGTGGTCGGCGGCCCAGCCGAGGAGGGTGGGCTCGTCGAGGGCGATCAGGGCGGTGCAGAAGTTCCGGTCGGCTCCGTGCACCAGGATGTTCGAGACGAACGGGCAGACGGCCTTGAACTGGCCCTCGACCTCGGCCGGCGCGATGTACTTGCCGCCGGACGTCTTGATCAGGTCCTTCTTGCGGTCGGTGATCCGCAGGTAGCCGTCGGCGGACAGCTCGCCGATGTCGCCGGTGTGGAACCAGCCGTCGGACTCCAGGACCTCGGCCGTCTTCTCGGGCAGGCCGTGGTAGCCCTCCATGACGCCCGGGCCGCGCAGCAGGATCTCGCCGTCGTCGGCGATCCGGACCTCGGTGCCGGGGAGCGGCTTGCCGACGGTGCCGGTGCGGTAGGCCTCGCCCGGGTTGACGAAGGAGGCCGCGGAGGTCTCGGTGAGTCCGTAGCCCTCCAGGATGTGGATGCCGGCGCCGGAGAAGAAGTAGCCGATCTCGGGGGCGAGCGCGGCGGATCCGGAGATGCAGGCGCGCAGGTTGCCGCCGAAGGCCTCGCGGATCTTGGCGTAGACGAGCGCGTCGGCGACCTTGTGCTTGGCGGTGAGGCCGAAGGGCGCGGAGGCGGTGCCGGTGCGGCGGAAGTTGTCCTGGCTGGTCCGGGCGTACTCGCGGGAGACGCCGGCGGCCCACTGGAAGATCTTGTACTTGGCGCCGCCGGCGGCGCGGGCCTTGGCGGCGACGCCGTTGTAGACCTTCTCGAAGATGCGAGGCACGGCCGCCATGTAGGTGGGCTGGACGACCGGCAGGTTCTCGATGATCTTGTCGACCCGGCCGTCGACGGCGGTGACGTGGCCGACCTCGATCTGGCCGGAGGTGAGGACCTTGCCGAAGACGTGGGCGAGCGGCAGCCACAGGTACTGGACGTCGGCCTGGGTGACGAGGCCGGTGGCGGCGATGGCCTTGGCCATGTACGACCAGTTGTCGTGCGGGAGGCGGACGCCCTTGGGGCGGCCGGTGGTGCCCGAGGTGTAGATGACGGTGGCGAGCTGCGTGGCGGTGATCGCCGCGACCCGCTCCTTCACGGCCTCGGGGTGCTTCTCCAGGTACGCCGTGCCGCGCGCCTCCAGCTCGGCGAGGGTGAGGACGAACTGGCCGTCGCTCTCCACCCCGGTCGCGTCCACGACGACGATGTGGCGGAGGTTCGGCAGTTCGGCGCGGCGCTCGACGGCCTTGGCGAGCTGGGCCGCGTCCTCGGCGATGAGGACCCGCGACTCGGAGTCCGAGAGGATGAACGCCGACTCCTCGGCGTTGGTCTGCGGGTAGACCGTGGTGGTCGCGGCGCCCGCGCACATCACGCCCAGGTCGGCGAGGATCCACTCGACCCGGGTGGAGGAGGCGAGGGCGACCCGCTCCTCGGCGGCGACACCCAGGTCGACGAGGCCGGCGGCGATCGCGTAGACCCGCTCCGCGGCCTGCCCCCAACTGAGCGACTTCCAGTCGTCCGGGCCGGTTCCGGAGGCGGCGGGCACCGGGTAGCGGTAGGCCTCCGCATCCGGAGTCCGCTCGACGCGCTCAAGGAAGAGGGTCGCCACGGAGGGCGGCCGGTTCTCGATCTGGGTCTGTGTGTCGCTCACGACGTCCTCCGGGCGGCGGCGGTGCCTTCTGGCGGTTCGTAACTAACTGGCGAGTAACCTTCGAGCCGGGATCAGACTAAAGGCCCGAGGTCCGGCGCGTAAGGGCCTGCAGCGCGTCGCTTGATAACGAACGGGCCCACGCGCACTCGGCACGTGGACCCGTTCGTTCGCACAGGGCGGCTTCGTGGGCGCCGCCGCTACTTCTTCTTGCCGGAGGACTCGTCGCTCGACAGGACGGCGATGAAGGCCTCCTGGGGCACCTCCACCGAGCCGACCATCTTCATGCGCTTCTTGCCTTCCTTCTGCTTCTCCAGCAGCTTCCGCTTACGGGAGATGTCACCGCCGTAGCACTTGGCGAGGACGTCCTTGCGGATGGCCCGGATGGTCTCGCGGGCGATGACCCGGGACCCGATCGCGGCCTGGATCGGCACCTCGAACGCCTGCCGCGGGATGAGCTCGCGCAGCTTGGCGACGAGCCGCACGCCGTAGGCGTACGCGGCGTCCTTGTGGGTGACGGCGGAGAAGGCGTCGACCTTGTCGCCGTGCAGCAGGATGTCGACCTTGACCAGGCTGGAGGCCTGCTCGCCGGTGGGCTCGTAGTCGAGGGAGGCGTAACCGCGCGTCTTGGACTTCAGCTGGTCGAAGAAGTCGAAGACGATCTCGGCCAGCGGCAGGGTGTAGCGGATCTCGACCCGGTCCTCGGAGAGGTAGTCCATGCCGATCAGGGTGCCGCGACGGGTCTGGCAGAGCTCCATGATCGCGCCGATGAACTCGCTGGGGGCGAGGATCGTGGCGCGTACGACGGGCTCGTACACGTCGCTGATCTTGCCCTCGGGGAACTCGCTCGGGTTGGTGACCGTGTGCTCGCTGCCGTCCTCCATGACCACGCGATAGACCACGTTGGGGGCGGTGGCGATGAGGTCGAGCCCGAACTCGCGCTCCAGCCGCTCGCGGATCACGTCGAGGTGGAGGAGCCCGAGGAAGCCGACGCGGAAGCCGAAGCCCAGCGCGGCGGAGGTCTCCGGCTCGTAGACCAGCGCGGCGTCGTTGAGCTGCAGCTTGTCCAGGGCCTCGCGGAGGTCCGGGTACTCCGAGCCGTCCAGCGGGTAGAGGCCCGAGAAGACCATCGGCTTCGGGTCCTTGTAGCCGCCGAGGGCCTCGGTGGCGCCCTTGTTCAGGGAGGTGATCGTGTCACCGACCTTGGACTGGCGGACGTCCTTCACACCGGTGATGAGGTAGCCCACCTCGCCGACGCCGAGACCGTCGGACGGAGTCATCTCCGGGGAGGAGACACCGATCTCCAGCAGCTCGTGCGTGGCGCCGGTCGACATCATCTTGATGCGCTCGCGCTTGTTGAGCTGGCCGTCGACCACACGCACGTAGGTCACGACGCCCCGGTACGAGTCGTACACCGAGTCGAAGATCATCGCGCGCGCGGGGGCGTCGGCGACGCCCACCGGGGCGGGGACGTCCCGGACGACCCGGTCGAGCAGCGCGTCGACGCCGACACCGGTCTTCGCGGAGACCTTGAGGACGTCCTCCGGCTGGCAGCCGATGAGGTTGGCCAGCTCCTCGGAGAACTTCTCCGGCTGGGCCGCCGGCAGGTCGATCTTGTTCAGCACGGGAACGATCGTGAGGTCGTTCTCCATGGCCAGGTAGAGGTTGGCCAGCGTCTGCGCCTCGATGCCCTGGGCCGCGTCGACCAGCAGGATCGTGCCCTCGCAGGCCGCGAGCGACCGGGACACCTCGTACGTGAAGTCGACGTGCCCGGGGGTGTCGATCATGTTCAGGATGTGCGTACTGCCCTGACCCGGCCCCTCGGTCGGCGCCCACGGCAGCCGGACCGCCTGGGACTTGATCGTGATGCCGCGCTCCCGCTCGATGTCCATGCGGTCGAGGTACTGGGCACGCATCTGCCGCTGGTCGACCACACCGGTCAGCTGGAGCATCCGGTCGGCGAGCGTGGACTTGCCGTGGTCGATGTGCGCGATGATGCAGAAGTTGCGGATCAGAGCCGGGTCGGTACGGCTCGGCTCGGGCACGTTGGTAGGAGTCGCGGGCACGCAGGGTCTCGTCTCGGGGCGATGTCGGATCGATACGTAGGCTCCATGGTCCCATGCCCGTCGCCCGGCGCCCGGTTTGGGCGGGCACGAGAGTGGCTGATACCGTGGACAGCTGTGCCTCGTGTGCCCTCTCAGCCTGCGAGTCACCTTCAGAAGGAACATCGAACCTGTAAAGGCTCTTTTCGTGGCGAACATCAAGTCCCAGATCAAGCGGAACAAGACGAACGAGAAGGCGCGCCTGCGCAACAAGGCCGTCAAGTCCTCGCTCAAGACCGCGATCCGCAAGGCCCGCGAGGCCGTCGCCGCGGGTGACGTCGAGAAGGCCACCGTGGCTTCCCGCGCCGCCTCCCGCGCGCTCGACAAGGCTGTCTCGAAGGGCGTCATCCACAAGAACGCCGCCGCCAACAAGAAGTCGGCGCTGGCCACCAAGGTTGCCGCTCTCCAGGGCTGAGCTCTGATGTAACCGGCCGCACGGGACCCAGCGGGCCCTCTCTCCCGCTCCCACCCGGCCACCCAGGACTCGCACGCGGACGCGTTCGCCACGCGGGTGCGAGCCCACCGGCTCAACACCGAAGGCCCCACTCCCTCCTTCCCCAGGAGCGAGTGGGGCCTTCGGCATGAGCGGGGGAAGGCAGGGCGGGGGTGGGCTGGGGGAAGGCGGCGCGGGGGTGGGGTGGGCTGGGGGAAGGCAGGGCGGGGGTGGGCTGGAGGAACCGCCCCGGCCACCGACCGACCCGCCTCCCGCCCCGCACCGAGGAGCCGCATTCCGCTGGCACCGCCGGAGGAGCCACGCTCCCCCGGCACCGCCTACCCGCGCCGCATCCTCGCCGCCCGGGCCACCGCGACCACCGCCTTCTCCAGGGCGTACTCCGGGTCGTCCCCGCCGCCCTTCACCCCCGCGTCGGCCTCCGCGATCGCGCGCAGCGCGAGCGCGACCCCGTCGGGGGTCCAGCCCCGCATCTGCTGCCGCACGCGGTCGATCTTCCACGGCGGCATGCCGAGCTCCCGCGCCAGGTCCGCCGGCCGGCCGCCCCGCGCCGAGGACAGCTTGCCGATCGCCCGTACGCCCTGGGCCAGCGCGCTCGTCACCAGCACCGGCGCGACCCCGGTCGAGAGCGACCACCGCAGGGCCTCCAGGGCCTCCGCCGCCCGCCCCTCGACCGCACGGTCCGCGATGTTGAAGGAGGACGCCTCGGCGCGGCCGGTGTAGTACCGCCCGACGACGGCCTCGTCGATCGTCCCGTCCACGTCGGACGTGAGCTGCGCGACCGCGGAGGCGAGCTCCCGCAGATCGCTGCCGATGGCGTCGACGAGCGCCTGGCAGGCCTCGGGCGTGGCCGAACGCCCCAGCGTCCGGAACTCCTGCCGCACGAACGTCAGCCGTTCCGCCGGCTTCGTCGTCTTCGGGCAGGCCACCTCCCGCGCCCCCGCCTTCCGCGCGGCGTCGAGCAGCCCCTTGCCCTTGGCGCCGCCCGCGTGGAGCAGGACGAGCGAGATGTCCTCGACCGGGTCGTCGAGGTACGCCTTGACGTCCTTGATCGTGTCGGCGGACAGGTCCTGCGCGTTCCGCACGACGAGCACCTTGCGCTCGGCGAACAGCGACGGGCTGGTGAGCTCCGCGAGCGAGCCGGGCTGGAGCTGGTCGGGCGTGAGGTCGCGGACGTCCGTGTCGGCGTCGGCGGCGCGCGCCGCCGCCACCACCGCCTGCACGACACGGTCGAGGAGCAGGTCCTCCTGGCCCACGGCGATCGTCACGGGGCCGAGGAGGTCTTCGGGGGAAGTCTTTCTGGTGGCCATCGCGGTCCAGCATCCCACGGACCACCGACAGCCCCGCGATGCCCGAGAATGACGGGGTGAGCGAACGACACGTACTGGTACTCCCCGACCGTGACGCCGCCGAGGAGGTCGCCGGCGAACTCCCCGACCGCTTCGGCGTGGCCGAGGAGCCGCAGCTCGTCCGGGACTCCCTGGCCGGGGAGGACGACGCCGAGGACGCCCAGTGGCTGGTGGTCGTCGAGGACCCGGACGGCCGGCTCGACCCGTCGGCCCTGGACTCCCTGGCGGCGGAGTACGAGGGCTGGCTGGAAGCCCCCTAGGCCACGGGCCGGCCCGCGCCGGCCCCGTCGCCGGCCCTCAGCCCCGCCCGGCCCCCTTGGGCACGATCTGGACGTCCAGATCGATGCTGATGCTCGACCCCACCGCCGCGATCCCCCGGGCGAGCAGTGTCTGCCAGGTGAGGGTGAAGTCCTCCCGGTGCAGTTCGGTGGTGGCCCGGCAGGCGCACCGGGTCTCGCCCTCAAGGCCGCTGCCGAGGCCCAGGTACCGGGTGTCGAGGGTGACGGTGCGGCTCACCCCGTGGAGGGTGAGCGCCCCGGTGACGGCCCACCGGTTGCCGCCCCGGTGCGTGAAGCGCTCGCTGAAGAACTCCAGCGTCGGGTACGCGCCGACGTCGAGGAAGTCGCCGGACCTCAGGTGGTCGTCGCGCATCTGCACCCCGGTGTCGATGGAGGCCGCGTCGATGACGACGTGCATCGCGGAGTGCTCCATGCGGTCGGCGATCCGCACCGCACCGGCGAAGTCGTCGAACCGGCCGTGGATCCGCGCGAGTCCGATGTGGCGTGCGGTGAAGCCGATCCGCGAGTGCGTCGGGTCGATCTCCCACTCGCCCGGCTCGGGGAGCTGGGGCAGCGGCGCGACCTGCAGCAGCACGTCGTCGAGGCCGGTGTGACCGCCCTCGGTGACGACGGCCCTCGCGTGGTGCGGGGTGTACCCCTCGGCGGTGACCGCGAGCCGGTACTCGCCCGCCGGCACCGTCGCGAGCGCGGTGCCGTACGGGTCGGTCTCCCCCGCGACCACCTTGCGCCCGGCGGCGTCGCTGAGGACGAACTCGGCCTGCCGGACGGGTTCGTGCACGGGGTCGAGCACCCGGCAGCTCAGCATCCCCGCCGAGGCGGGGACGGCGAGACCGGCGAGCGGGCCGCCGCGCAACGCGCCCGTCGGCCGCTTCCCGAAGAGACGATCGAACATTCTTCACGCACCCCCGTGCGACTCGTTCACTATGCAACGAAGTCGCATTCGATCATCGTGGGGGCGTTCGACGCAAACCGGTCATGGGGTGAGCAACGGTTACCGAGGGTTCGAATCGGTAATTCCACCGCGAACGACCGGCAGCGCGTCGAGTTCGATCCCGAACAGGTCCCGGTACGCGCTCCGCACCTCGTCCTCGCCGTCGAGGATCCGCTCGTCGCGCCCGCCGCCGGCCCGCGTGATCAGCTTCCGGTCGCTGAGGGTGATCCGGCCCTCTTCGGTCAGCAGGGAGCAGACGAGACTCCGCGGGAAATGGGAGTCGGGCGAGGTCCGGTGGTACCAGGCGCCGGCCGTGAAGTCGGCGAGGCGGCGCGGCCGGACCTCCATCCGGTACTGGGGCTTGCCGTCCCGCAGGACGTCCACGTCGCCCTCGGGGGTGTCCACGAGCCGGAAGACGCCGCCCGGGTCCGCCTGGTCCCCGCGGTCGTCGAAACGGACCGGGAAGTGGCTGTGGTCGCCGAAGCCGACGTCGGCGATCAGGCGTTCCCCGTCCACCGTCTCCACGAGCAGCGCCATGTGGTCGTACGGGATGCCGGGCCGCCCCTCCGGCCCGAAGACCCGCGCCTGGAGCAGCGACACCCGGTAGCCGAGGCCGCGCAGCAGCACGGCGAACGCCGTGTTGACCTCGTAGCAGAACCCTCCTCGGTGCGCGCCGATCACCTTGTCGAGCAGGGACTTCTCCTCCAGGACGATGTCCTCGCCGAGGTGGAGGGAGAGGTTCTCGAACGGCACGGTCCGCAGATGGCGCAGATGCAGGTCGCTCAGGGCGCCCGCGTCCGCGCGGTCGGGCCGCCGCGCGCCGATGCGCCGGAGGTAGGCCAGGACGTCCGCGGGCGCGGGGACGAAGTCCTCGCCGGGAACGGGGGCGGAGTCGGGAGCCGGGACGGCGGAGGGCCCGGAGGGATCCGGGTGCCCGGAGGAGGACTCGGAGGGGACGGGAGCCGTCGGTCGCGTGGTCATTCCGCCAGTCTGCCCGGTCGGTCGTCCCCTCTCCCCGCCCGCGCGACGGGCTCCGACTCCTCTTTCGGGGAGGGGAGTTCCCGCATCCGGGGCAGCGGCGAGGGCAGCAGCCAGAGCACGGCGAAGGCGGCCCCGACGGTGGCGATCCACAGCGTCGGGCGCAGCCCGATCGCGGTGCCGAGGAAGCCGCCGACGAGCGCGCCGAGCGGTCGGAAACCGTGGTTCAGCGTGCGGAAGGCGCCCATCACCCGGGCCCGCACGGCGTCGGGTATCAGTGCCATCTGGAACGATCCCGCGGCGATGTCGACGATCATCACGCCGACGCAGGAGAGGAACTCGGCCACGAAGAGGACGAGCACCACGAGCGGCAGCGGCCCGTCGGCGAGGGGGATCAGGACGAGGGGCAGGGTGAACCCGAGGAAGCCCGCGACGAGCGACCCCCCGATGCCGATCCGCCGGACGACGGCCCCGCTGACGACCGCTCCCAGGAGGCCGCCCACGGCGCCCGCTCCGAGGACGAGGCCGAGCAGTCCGGCGCCGAGGTCGAGCGCGGTGGTCGCGTAGAGCACGAAGAGGGTGTGGAACATGTAGTTGAAGAACTGGACCGTGCCGGAGGCGGCGAACAGCGCCCGCATCGAACGCTCCCGGACCACCCAGCGCAGCCCCTCCGTGAAGTGCCCCTTGGCCACGGGGGCCGGCGGGGGCTCGACGGGCTTGATCCGGGCCAGGTATCCGGCCGACACCAGGTAGGTCAGGGCGTCCGCGACCAGGGCGAAGGGGGCGGTGAGGAACTGCACGAGCAGTCCGCCGATCCCGGGGCCCGCCAGCCAGGCCGTCGAACGGCTGCCGTTCACCAGTGAGTTCGCCTGCACATAGCGCTCGACGGGTACGAGCGCGACGAACAGGGTGGTGTTGCAGACCTCGAAGAGCACGGTGAGCGCGCCGATCCCGAACGCCACCACGTACAGCTGGGTGAGGGTCAGCAGGTCGAGCAGGTGGGCCACGGGAAGGCTCAGGACGAGTGCCGCCCGCCCGATGTCGGCCGCGATCATCGCCCGTCTGCGGCTGGTCTGCCGGTCGGCCCATGCGCCGAACGGCAGGTTGAGCAGCAGCGCCGGCAGGAGCTCGGCGGCCTTGAGCCAGCCCATCGCGGCGGCGTCGGCGCCGAGCACGAGGACGGCGGCGAGCGGTATCGCCATGAGGGATATCTGGTCCCCGGCGAGGGAGACGGTCTGGCCGGTCCAGTAGTTCCGGAAGGTCCGCTCGCGGAGCAGTGCCGGTACGCGGTCCACGAGAGCCATCCCGCTCACTCCTTCTCGTTGTCGGGGACGTCGGGGTCCCGGTAGGCGATCCGCAGGACGCTGACGGGCTTGGCGCCCTCCGGGCGGAGGGACGGGTCGGACGCGCGCTCCTCGTACGGCCGGAGCAGCGCGTCGATGCCCGCTCCGAGCTCGGCCAGTTCCTCGTGGGTGAGATGGAGCAGGGAGTCGCCGAACTGCTCGGCCTCGCGCCACTCCCTCGGCAGCAGGTGCCGCTTCTCCATGGCTCGGGCGACCCGCTCGAAGTACTGCTCGGCGACGGCGGCGCTCAGCGCGTCGGCGGCCTGGGCGACCGACGGGTCCTCGCTGTACTCCGGCCACTCCGTGTACCGGGCCGTGGCCTGCCAGGGCTTCTCCCGCCCGCGGCCGCCCGGCGCCTCCTCGACCAGCCCGTACTTGGCGAGTATCCGCAGGTGGTACGAGCAGCTGGCCACGGATTCGCCGGTCAGCTCGGCGGCCCGGGTGGCGGTGAAGGGGCCGCTGCTGCGCAGCAGCCCCACCAGCGACATCCGCAGCGGGTGGGCGTAGGCCCGCAGGGCTCGCGGGTCGGTGAGGCGGACGGTGCGGGGCTGTTCGCCCTCGGATCGCGGGTCGATGATCTCCTCCGACATAATGAAAAGGTATCTTTAGAAAGATTTCTTTACAAGCAACTGTCCGCAGGACGCCGCCCTCCCCCTCGGGCGGTCACCCTCCCCTCGGCACGGCCACCAGTCCCGGCCCCGACCCGACGACCGCGATCGCCCCGTCCCGATCGGTCCGCAGCACCCGCGCCCCGCCGTCCCGCAACGCCGCCACCGTCCGGGGCGACGGATGTCCGTACGGGTTGTCGCGCCCCGTCGACACCAGCGCGAGCCGCGGGCGCACGGCCCGTATCAGCCCCGGATCCTGATGGGCCGAGCCGTGATGGGCGACCTTGAGCACGTCCACCGGCGCAAGTCCCGGGTGGGCCCGCAGCAGGTCCCGCTGAGCCGGCGGTTCGAGGTCGCCGAGCAGCAGGAGCGTCAGCCCGCCCGCGGCCCGGACGAGCAGCGCGACGCTGGCATCGTTCGCCCCGCCGGAACCGCTGGAACCACCTGAACCGCCGGAACCGCCGGAGCCACCGGAGCCACCGGCTGGTCGCCCGCGCCCCGCCGCCTCACCTCCCCCGGCGGGCCAGAGCACACTCCACTCCAGCACCCCGACCCTGCGCCGCTCCCCCAGGCCCGCCCGGATCAACGGCACCCCCGCGGCCGCCGCCGTCCGCCGCACGAACGCCGCCTGGGCCGGCGGCTCCTCCAGACCCGTCGTCTGGATCGCCCCCACCGCTCGCCCCCGCAACACCCCCGGCAGCCCGGCCACATGGTCCGCGTGGAAGTGCGTCAGCACCAGCAGCGGCACCCTGCGCACCCCCAGGTCCCGCAGGCACCGGTCGACCGGCACGGGATCGGGCCCCGCGTCCACCACGACGGCCGCGTCACCGCCCGCGGCCAGGACCGTCGCGTCCCCCTGCCCCACCTGGCACATGGCGTACACCCAGCCGCGCGGCGGCCATCCCGTGACCCAGCGCGTCAACGGAACCGGCCGCACCACCACGAGCAGCAGCAGCACCACGACGAGCCCGGCGACCGGCCCCCGGTACGGCAGCCTGCGCGCCGCGACGACCAGCAGCGCCGTCAGCAGGGCGAGCGCGAGTCCGCCCCACCAGCCGCCCGGCCAGCTCACCTCCGCCCCCGGCAGGGCCGCACCCGTACGGGCCACCCGTGCGATCCACCCGGCGGGCCACCCCGCCACCCACGCCAGCCCCTCCGCGGCCGGCATACAGACCGCCGCCGCGGCGAGGGCGGCGAAGCCGAACACCGTCGCGGGCGCCACCGCCAGCTCGGCGAAGAGGTTCGCCGGGATCGCCACCAGACTCACCCGGGCGGCGAACACCACCACGACCGGCGCGCACACCGCCTGCGCCGCCAGAGAAGCCGCCAGGGCCTCCGACAGACCGCCCGGCACCCCGCGCCGCCGCAGCGCCGCGCTCCACCGCGGAGCCACCGTCAGCAGCGCCCCGGTGGCGAGGACCGAGAGCAGGAAGCCGTAACTCCGCGCGAGCCAGGGGTCGTAGAGCACCAGGAGCAGCACGGCCGCCGCCAGTGCCGGAATCAGGGATCGCCGCCGACCGGTGGCGATCGCGAGCAGCACCACGAGTCCGCAGGCCGCGGCCCGCAGCACGCTCGGATCAGGCCGGCAGACCACCACGAAGGCGAGCGTCAGCGCTCCGCCGGCCACCGCGGTGCCCCGCAGCGACATCCCCAGTCTCGGCGCGAGCCCGCCACGCTCGACCAGGTGCGCCCGCCCGGGCCTTCCGACCAGCAGGAGCAACACGACCGACAGATTGCTTCCAGAAACGGCCAAAAGGTGGGTGAGATCGGTCGCCACGAAGGCGTCCCGCAGCTCGGGGCCGATCCGCGAGGTGTCCCCGACCACCAGCCCGGGCAGCAGGGCCCGGGCGTCCGGGTCGAGACCCTCGGTCGCCCGCCGCAGCCCGGCGCGCAACTCCCCCGCCGCCCGCTGCAGCGTGCTCGGCGGCCCGATGATCCGGGGCGGCCCCGCGCCCGCCTTGAGCACCGCGGCGAAGGGATCCCCGGAATCCCCGGGCAGCGCGACTCTGGCGGCCACCCGCAGCCGTGTGGAGGGCAGCAGCCGCAGCCACTCGGCCCTCCCCTCGCCCGGCGGCACGATCAGCAGCACCGGTGCCCGCGTCCGGTGGGCCGTCCCGTCCGAGCGCTCGACCCGAGTCACCTCGCCGTCCAGGACGACGGAGACCGGCACCGACTCGCTGCCCCGCACCCGTGGCCGGGTCAGCCGCGGATCGGAGGTCACCGTCACCTCCAGCTGCGCCCGCGCGTAGTCCCGCGCCAGGACCGGCACGGGTCCCCGCCGCAGGTCCGCCGCGTGCAGCCCGGCCGAGGCGGCCCCGGCCGCGGCGCAGAGCAGGACCCCGGCGAACGCCGTGGCCCCCCACCGCGATCCGCTCACGCCCCGAAGCCCCGTCCGCACCGTCCCCACCGTCCCGAGCGCATCAGCGGGCCCGCCCGTCCCGCCGGCCCGGTCGTCGACTCCACCGGACCGGGCCGCCCCGCCGAACCTCCGCGCCACCGTGGGCACCAGGAGGACACCGCCTCCCACCAGGCAGACCGCGACTCCCGCCACCGTCCACCACCCGGGGACCCCGACCGCGATCGCCGCCGCCGCCCACGCCGTCACCGCGAGCGGTACGAGCCGGAGATCGGCCGGCCCCTCCTCCCGGAGCGGAGGCCCGGCTCCCCGGTCGTCCTGGTCCGCCCCGTCCGACTTCACGGCCGCACCAGCCGTTCGAGTTCGGCGAACCGGCGCTCGCCGATGCCGTTGACCTCCCGCAGCTCCCCCACCGAGCGGAAGCCGCCGTGCTGCGCACGGTGGTCGACGATGTGCCGGGCCAGGACCGGACCGACGCCCGGGAGCGTGTCGAGCTGCTCGACCGTGGCCGTGTTGAGGCTCAACGGCACCCCGGGCCCGCCCCCGGCGCCGCCTCCCGGTCCGACCGCCCCGCCACCGACGACACCACCGGAACCACCGGCCGGCGCCCCCGGCACCCCCGGCACCCCCGGCACGCCCACGAGTACCTGCTCACCGTCGAACAGCACCCGGGCCCGGTTGAGTGCGGTGAGATCGGCCCCGGGCTCCGCCCCTCCGGCGGCCCGCAGCGCGTCCGCCACCCGCGACCCCGCCGGCAGCGTCAGCACCCCGGGCCTGCGCACCTTGCCCCCGACGTCCACGATCACCCGCGCCCCGCCCCCGGCGGAACCCGGCACGACCCCCGCCACCGCCCCCGGCCCGGCCCTCGTGGCAGGAACCGCAGGTGCCGCAGGAACCGCGGGAGCCGCACGTCCCGTCGGCGCCGCGGCGACCGGCGCGGCCCGCACCACCTCGGGTGCGCGCACCACCTCCGGCCGCCCCGCCCAGAAGTAGCCGCCCGCGAGCGCCGCGGCCACCACCAGAACCACCGTCAGCGCACCCAGCGCCCCCGGTTCGAGCCCGAACCGGGTCCGCACCCAGACCGGCGTACGGTCCCGCAGCACCGCCGCCAGTCGGGCCCGCGCCCCGGGCGGCTTCCCCCGCTCCGCGACTCCCGGTGGAGCCCCCGGCTCCCCATACGCTTCGGCCCCCGCCTCCGCCGCGGCCGGTTCACCCGGAGTCGCGACCGCCGGCGGGAACAGCTCGTCCCCCCGCCGCCGTACGACCGCCTCGGGGGCCGTCCCGGCCCTCCGGACCCGGGTCCGCCTCCTCACCCGCCCGGAGGACGCGCCACGGGCTCCTGGGCGGCTCCTCCCGTCGGAGCCCGGCGCCCTGCCGGGACCACTGGCCGGAGCGCCCGGCGCGCCGAGCACACCGGGAGCCGTGGAGGAGACGCGTGCACGAGCGGCGATGCCCGCACGGGAGGCGATGCGTGTACGAAGAGTCATGCATGCGACGGTAGGAATCACCGCCGTGCCGTGCGGGCCTCAGCCACGTTCCGTGGACGGCGCCCCCGCTGTGGACAACTCCGTCCCCCCTCCGGGGACGGGTCGCCCTGATCAGCGCGGTGAGACGACGACCGCGAGCAGTCCGGGCCCGGTGTGCGCGCCGATGACCGCGCCCACCTCGCTGACGTGCAGCTCCGCCACCCCCGGCACCCGCTCCCCGAGCCGTTCGGCGAGCGCGGCGGCCCGCTCGGGCGCGGAGAGGTGGTGGACGGCGATGTCGACGGCGCCGGAGCCGGCCCGCTCCACGGCGATCTCCTCCAGCCTCGCGATGGCCTTGGAGGCCGTCCGCACCTTCTCGCGCAGCTCGATGCGTCCGCCGTCGAGTTCGAGGAGCGGTTTCACCGCGAGCGCGGAGCCGAGCAGCGCCTGCGCCGCCCCGATGCGTCCGCCACGGCGCAGATAGTCCAGGGTGTCGACGTAGAAGTAGGCCGAGGTGCCCGCGGCGCGCTTCTCGGCGGCCGCGACGGCCTCGTCGAGCGATCCGCCCGCCTCGGCGACCTGGGCCGCCGCGAGGGCGCAGAAGCCGAGGGCCATGCCCATCATCCGGGTGTCCACGACCCGCACGGGCACGGGAGCGTCCTTGGCGGCGAGCACGGCCGCGTCGTAGGTCCCTGAGACCTCCGCGGAGAGATGGAGGGACACGACGCCCCGGGCACCGGCCTCCGCGGCCTCGCGATAGGCCTCGGCGAAGATCTCGGGGCTGGGCCGCGAGGTGGTGACGGACCGCTTCTTCTGCAAGGCCTCGACGAGCGCCTTGGCCGAGACCTCCGTGCCCTCCTCGAGGGCCCGGTCGCCGATGACGACGGTCAGCGGGACCGTGGTGATCGCGTGCCGCGCCCTGGTCTGGTGTGGCAGGTAGGCCGTGGAATCGGTGACGATCGCGACATGCCGGGACATGAGCGGGAGGTTACCCGCCGAGACCGGCGCACGGGAGTCCGGCCCCCGCCGAGGAGCGTCCGCACGGCACCGGACGGCGCGCCGCACGGCGTCCCGCAGGTCCGACGCGCCCGCGGTCCGGTCAGGTGGTGGTCTCCGGGCGGGCCGACTTCTCCCAGGGATAGGAGGTCAGTCGGGGGTCGGGGGCCGTGATCGCGGACGGCTCGCTGCCGGCCGCCGGCGCGGAACTCCCGGTCGCCGCGCCCCTGCCGCTCTGTGCCGGGTTCCCGGAGGCCGATCCCGGAACCGTCCCCGAGGTGCCGGACGCGGTCTCCGTCCCCGTCGTCGTCCAGTGCCGCAGGGCACCCGCCTCGACGTCGATCTGGGCGCTCAGCGAGGACAGGTCGTCCTCGGCGAACCGGAGCGCCCTCTCACGGGCGGCGCGGCGCAGCGCGTCGGCCGAGCTGGTGATCCGCTCGGTCCGCGCGGTGAGTTCGGGGAGCTGGCCGGCGGCCCAGGCGCGGTCGGGCTCCCGCTCGATCCGCTTCATGTCCTCGTCCAGTTCGAGCCCGTGCGCGCTGAGCCGGTGGAACAGTTCGAGCGACTCCTTCAGTGAGGCGTCCTCGTGGACCCCGGCCTGCAGCGCCTCCTGGGTGGCCCTCATCGAGGTGCGCAGCGAGAGCCTCAGCCGGGCCAGCTCGCCCGCCGCCCCCGTCTGGCCGTAGCTCTTGGCGCGGAGGGTGGTGTCCTCGACGGTCCGCCGGGCCTGGTCGATGGTGCGGTCGACGCCGCGCTTGGCGGCCTTGGCCGCCCGCACCGTGGCGTAGACCCCCAGCGCCACGAAGGACAAGAAGAGCAGCGCCATGATCGTGATAATCGCGGCTTCCATGTGCGCCCCTCCGGCGTCCGTCCGGTCCCCACGGATGTGGTTCCTCCACGGTAAACGGAAAGGGCAGGCCGGGGGTTCCATCGGAACCCCCAACCTGCCCGTAGGGGACATCCCTGTGTGGGTCAGCCGGCGACGATGTTGACCAGCTTCGGCGCGCGGACGATCACCTTGCGGATCTCGGCGCCGCCCAGCGCGGCGACCACGTGCGCGTCGGCCAGTGCCAGCGTCTCCAGCTCCGCGTCGGTGATCGACGGGGAGACCTCCAGGCGGGCCTTGACCTTGCCCTTGATCTGCACGACGCAGGTCACGGTCTCGTCGACGACGTACGCCGGGTCGGCGACCGGGAAGGCCTGGTGGACCACCGAGTCGGTGTGGCCCAGCCTGCGCCACAGCTCCTCCGCGATGTGCGGGGCCAGCGGGGCGACCAGCAGGACCAGCTGCTCGGCGACCGTCCGGGAGAGCGCGCCACCGGACTTCGTCAGATGGTTGTTCAGCTCGGTGATCTTGGCGATGGCGGTGTTGAAGCGCATCGCGACCATGTCCTGCGCGACGCCGTCGATCGCCTTGTGCAGGGCGCGGAGCGTGTCCTCGTCGGCCGCGGTGTCGACGACGGTGACCTCACCGGTCGACTCGTCGACGATGTTGCGCCACAGCCGCTGCAGCAGCCGGTACTGGCCGACCACCGCGCGCGTGTCCCAGGGACGGGAGACGTCCAGCGGGCCCATCGCCATCTCGTACAGGCGCAGGGTGTCGGCGCCGTACTCGGTGCAGATCTCGTCGGGCGTCACGGCGTTCTTCAGGGACTTGCCCATCTTGCCCAGGACGCGGCTGACCTTCTCGCCCTCGTACCAGAAGCCGCCATCGCGCTCCTCGACCTCGGCCGCGGGCACGGCGATGCCGCGCGCGTCCCGGTAGACGAAGGCCTGGATCATGCCCTGGTTGTAGAGCTTGTGGAACGGCTCGGCCGAGGAGATGTGGCCCAGGTCGAACAGCATCTTCGACCAGAAGCGCGCGTACAGCAGGTGCAGCACGGCGTGCTCGGCGCCGCCGACGTACAGGTCGACGCCACCGGTCGGCATGCCCTCGCGGGGGCCCATCCAGTACTGCTCGACGGCGGGGTCGACCAGCTGCTCGGCGTTGTTCGGGTCCAGGTAGCGCAGCTCGTACCAGCAGGAACCGGCCCAGTTGGGCATGGTGTTGGTCTCGCGGCGGTAGCGGCGCGGGCCGGCGCCGTCCCCGAGGTCCAGGGTGACGTTGACCCAGTCCTCGTTGCGGGACAGCGGGGTCTCGGGCTGGGTGTCCGCGTCCTCCGGGTCGAAGGTGCGCGGCGAGTAGTCCTCGACCTCCGGCAGCTCCAGCGGCAGCATCGACTCGGGCAGCGAGTGGGCGACGCCGTCGTCGTCGTAGACGATCGGGAAGGGCTCGCCCCAGTACCGCTGGCGGCTGAACAGCCAGTCGCGCAGGCGGAAGTTGACGGTGCCCTCGCCGATGCCGCGGTCGGCCAGCCAGGCGGTGATCCGCGCCTTGGCGTCGACGACGCCCAGGCCGTCGAGTGCGATGTCCTCGTTGGAGGAGCCGACCAGCTTGGCCTCGTACGAGGAGAAGGCGTCGTCCCAGGTCGAGGTGTCGGTGCCGCGCTCGTCGCTCGGCTCGACGACGCAGCGCATCGGCAGCTCGAAGGCGCGCGCGAAGGCGAAGTCGCGGCTGTCGTGCGCGGGGACCGCCATGATCGCGCCGGTGCCGTAGCCCATCAGGACGTAGTCGGCGATGAAGACCGGGACCTGCTCGCCGCTGACCGGGTTGGTCGCGTACGCGCCGGTGAAGACGCCGGTCTTCTCCTTGGCGTCGGCCTGCCGCTCGACGTCGGACTTGGAGGCGGCCTGCTTGCGGTAGGCGTCGACGGCCTCGGACGGGGTGGCGTGCCCGCCGGTCCACACCTCGTGGGTGCCCTCGGGCCAGGCGGCCGGGACGATCTTCGCAGCGCCGTTGACCAGGGGGTGCTCAGGAGCCAGGACCATGTAGGTGGCGCCGAACAGGGTGTCTTGGCGGGTGGTGAAGACGGTGATGGCGTCGCCGCCGCCGACCTGGAAGTCGACGCGGGCGCCTTCGGAGCGGCCGATCCAGTTCCGCTGCTGCAGCTTGATGGCCTCGGGCCAGTCCAGCGCGTCCAGGTCGTCGAGCAGGCGGTCCGCGTAGGCGGTGATCCGCATGTTCCACTGGCGCAGCTTGGACTTGAAGACGGGGAAGTTGCCGCGCTCGGAGCGGCCGTCGGCGGTGACCTCCTCGTTGGCCAGGACGGTGCCCAGGCCGGGGCACCAGTTGACGGGCGCGTCGGAGGCGTAGGCCAGGCGGTACTCGCCCAGGACGTCGGACCGCTCGGCGGCGGTCAGCTCGCCCCACGCGCGCGTGTGGCCGGGGACCTCACGGGTGCCGTCCTCGAACTGCGCGATCAGGTCGGCGATCGGGCGGGCCCGGCCGGCCTCGCTGTCGTACCAGGAGTTGAAGATCTGCAGGAAGATCCACTGGGTCCACTTGTAGTAGTCCGGATCGATCGTGGCGAACGACCGGCGCTTGTCGTGGCCCAGGCCCAGCCGGCGCAGCTGGACCTTCATGTTCTCCATGTTGGCCTCGGTGGACACGCGCGGGTGCGTGCCCGTCTGCACGGCGTACTGCTCGGCGGGCAGGCCGAAGGCGTCGAAGCCCAGGGTGTGCAGCACGTTGTGGCCGCTCATGCGCGCGTGGCGGGCGAAGACGTCCGTGGCGATGTAGCCGAGCGGGTGGCCGACGTGCAGGCCCGCACCCGAAGGGTACGGGAACATGTCCATGATGAACTTCTTGGGCCGTGCGGCGATCGCGGGGTCGCCCGCCAGGTCGCCGGTGGGGTTCGGGGCCTCGTACGTGCCCTCGGCGTCCCAGAAGTCCTGCCAGCGTGCCTCGATGTCGGCGGCCATGGCCGCCGTGTAGCGATGCGGGGCCGCCGTCTCGGCGGCCGTATTGATCTCGGTCATGGTCCTTGAAGCTCCATCGATCGTCTCTGCCCACTGCCACGGACTGCCGTGAAATGAAAAAGCCCCTCGCACAGGAGGGGACGCCGCGCCGACTCCGGCGGATGTCTGTCGTCCGCCGGGACTGATCAGCGCGGCTCGGTAAGCAGAAGGCGTACGGCACGCATGGCGCCAGGGTACCGCAGGGCCCGAGCGGGCCGCACCGACGTTCCACGGAGCGGAGACGGTGGCGGTGGCTGTGCCTGCGGCTGTGCCGTACCGAGCCGGACGGCACCGGGGAACGAAGAAGCGGGTCACCCGATCCGGGTGACCCGCTTCTCTTCTGTGGAGCTAAGGAGAATTGAACTCCTGACCTCCTGCATGCCATGCAGGCGCTCTACCAACTGAGCTATAGCCCCTTGCTTTCCGTCTCCGTCTCGGTTTCCCTCGCGGCGACAGACAGAACATTAACCGGCTTCCCGGCAGATCTCCAAATCGATTCTCCGGGCCCCCCTGACCTGCCGGGTAGGGTCGCCGACTGTGTCCGTCTCCGTGCTCTCCAAGACCCGCGTCCGGCCGTGGCCCCTTGCCACCGCCGCGGCGATCTGCCTGCTCTCGTTCACGGCCTTCTGGGTGGCGCAACGCCTCGCCCACGTGAACATGCTCGACGTGATGGTCTACCGGGCCGAGGGCGAGACGGTCCGGGCGGGCGGCGACCTGTACGCGATGCGTGCGACCTCGGCGAACCTCGGGATGACCTACCCGCCCTTCGCGGCCCTGCTGTTCGTCCCGCTGACCCTGGTGAGCGTGCCCGTGATGCGGACGCTCGCCACCGCGGGGAACCTGCTCTTGGTGGTCGCGCTGGTGCAGCTCTCGCTCCAGCTGGTCCGCCCGTCCCTTTCGCGCACGGACCTGTGGCGCACGACCCTGTGGGTCGCCGCGGTGGTGGTCTGGTGCGAGCCGGTGTGGACGACGCTGCGGTACGGCCAGATCAACCTGCTCATAGCGGTGGCGGTGCTCTGGGACCTCACCCGGCGCCCCGGCAGCCGCTGGGCCGGCCTGGGCATCGGCCTGGCGACCGCGGTGAAGCTCACACCGGGGCTCTTCGTGGTCCTGCTGCTCGTCGCGGGCGTGCTGCTGTGGCGCCGGGACCGGACCTGGAACACCTGGCTGCGTACGGCGGCCACGGCGACCGGGGTCTTCCTGGGGACGACGCTCGCGGTGGCGCTCGCCCTGCCCGCGGACTCGAAGCGGTTCTGGACCGAGACGCTGTTCGAGACCGGCCGGGTGGGCTTCGCCGAGGAGACCGCCAACCAGTCGATCCGCGGGGTCCTGGCCCGGCTGATGCACACCGACGACCCCGGCATGTGGTGGGCGGTGACGGCGGCCGTCCTGGGCGGCCTGGCGATGGTCCTCGCGGTGCGGGCCGCCGTGCGCGGCGACAAGGCCGTCGCGGTGGTCGTCTGCGCGTTCACGGCGCTGATGATCAGCCCGATCTCCTGGTCGCACCACTGGGTCTGGTGCGTACCCCTGCTGATCCTGCTCGCGGACCGCGCCACGCGCACGTGGCCGGTGACGGGAGCGGTGGCGCTGGCCTTCGCCTCGTTCGCCCTGTGGTGGGTCCCGCACGACCCGGGCCGGCCGGAACTGGACCAGAACGCGGGCCAGATGGTGCTCTCCGCGGTCTATCCGCTGACGACGGCGGCGCTGCTCGTGGGCTATCTGCTGACGCTCCGGCGTCAGGCCGTGGCGAAGGAGTAGAACCGCTTGAGGGTGCAGTGCTCGTCGAGGAGCCGGCCGTAGATCGGCTCCCCCTCCAGCTCGCGGTACGTCTCGATGGGGTCGCCTTTTATGATCAGCGCCCGCGCGCACTCCTCGCACCAGTACTGGAACCCCGTGTTGACGGGGTCCATGTCGCGCACGATGGGCGTGCCGCTGCCGCACCAGTCGCACTTCCGCCTGTGTGCACCCATCAGTCAGCTCCAGCTGTGGCCGCAGGCCGTGCACCCATAGGACACCCCGCCGTTGTCGCCGAGCACTTGGGCCACCCTCCCGTCCGGATCCTCGTCCCCCTCCGGCCGTCCGATTCTGCCATGGCCCCGCAAGGGGGTCAGCGTGCTCGGCGCCACGGCCCGGCCGACGCGCCGGCCAGGGCGGCGACGGCCAGGGCGATCATGGTCGTGCGCAGCGCCTCGGCCGAGTTCCCGGCTCCGGATCCGTCCGCCGCGGAGAGGAAGAGCGTTCCGAACGCGGCGACCCCGATGAGCTGGCCGAGCTGGGTGACGGTGGCGAGCAGACCGCTCGCGTCGGCCGCGTCCTCCGGCCGTACGGCGGCCAGCGCGCCGGTCAGCGCGGGGCTGAAGGCCAGCGCGATCCCGGCCCCGAGCACGCCCAGGGCGGGATACAGCCCCCAGCCGCCCGTGCCGCCGTCCGCGAGCAGTCCGCCGATGGCGAGGGCTCCCGCGGCCGCGAGCAGGAATCCGCCGGGGACCAGCGCGCGGTGGAAGCGGGCCGGCAGGCGCCGCCAGGTGAGCCCGACGGCACCGAAGACGACCGCGGCGGGACCGAAGGTGAGCCCGGCGCGCAGCGCGCTGTGGCCGAGTCCGCCCTGCAGGTGCAGGGTGAGGGTGAACAGGAATCCGGCGTTGACCGCCATCGACGCGGCGATCCACAGCACGGCCCGTCCCATGCCCGGGAGCCGCAGCACGCGCGGGGAGATGAGCGGGGCGCCGCCGCGCCGGGCCAGCCTCGACTCGTACGCGCCGAAGAGGGCGAGGAGCGCCGCGGAACCGCCCAGCGAGAGCCGTGACCACAGCGGCCAGTCCTGCTCCTGGCCGAGGACCAGGGGGACCGTGAGCAGGGACACGGCTCCGGCCAGGAGGACGAGGCCCGGCAGGTCGAGGGCACGCGCACGCGTGGGCGGGGTCCGGCCGTCCCGGGGCAGGACCCGGGCGCCGAGGACCAGGAGGGTGATGCCGATGGGGACGTTGACGAGGAAGACGGGCCGCCAGCCGGTGCCGAGGAGGTCGGCGGTCACCAGGACCCCGCCGACGACCTGACCGGCGGCGGCGCCGGTGGCCAGGACGGCGGCGTAGGCGCTGAGGGCACGCACCCGGCGCTCGCCGGCGAACTCGCGCTGGATGAGGCTGAGCACCTGGGGGATCATCAGGGCGGCTCCCGCGCCCTGCACGAACCGGAAGGCGATCAACTGGCCTGTTCCGGCGGCGAGTCCGCAGGCGAGCGAGGCCGCGGTGAAGAGGGCCAGGCCGCCGAGGTACATCCGGCGGTGTCCGAGGAGGGCGCCGAGGCGGGCTCCGGTGATGAGCAACACCGCGTAGGCGACGGTGTATCCGGCGACGACCAGCTGGAGCGCGGCTCCGGATGCGGAGAGTTCGACCCGGATCGTGGGCGCGGCGACGTTGACGATGAAGACGTCGAGGAGCGCCATGAACTGGGCGGCGAGGACCACGCCCAGCAGCAGTCCGGGGCGGTTGTCGGTGCCACCGTCTTTACTGAGTACGGGACGTGTCGTGGTCGAGGTCATACGCCGAGCGTGACCCCGACCGGATACGGGTAACGAGAGCCCGCTGATGCTGGTACTGACACCACCTGGCAGCGGCGGCACGGGGACTCGACCATGGGGGTGTGACGATCGTGGCAGCAGTACCGACACAGCGGCGCCGGCGGCCGGAACTGGCCGCGTTCCTGCGCAGCCGCCGGGCCAGGGTGACACCGGAGGACGTGGGGATGCCACCGGGGCTCCGCCGCCGCACTCCGGGGCTGCGCCGCGAGGAGGTCGCCCAGCTCTCCGGCGTCGGCGTCACCTGGTACACGTGGCTGGAGCAGGGGCGCCCGATCAACGCCTCGGCGCAGGTGCTCGACGCGGTGGCCAGGACGCTCCGGCTCGACCGGCCCGAGCGTGAGCACCTCTACCACCTGGCGGAGGTGCCGTACGCGCCGGAGCGGTCGGGTTCGGACGCGGCGGTGGTCAGCCCGGAGATCCAGGGCATCCTCGACGCCCTGGACCCGCACCCGGCGGTGCTCTACAACGCGCGGTACGACGTGCTGGCGACCAACGCCATGTACGAGCTGCTCTTCTTCCAGGAGGGCCGGGAGGGCCTGGACACCGGCCCGTACGGCATACGCAACGTCCTGTGGGCGCTGTTCAGCGTGCCCGGCCCCGTCTGCCCGGTCGTCGACCGGAAGCGGGAGCTGCCGCTGATGGTGGCCCAGCTGCGGGGCGCGTACGGCCGCCACGTCGGCGAGCCGGCCTGGGAGGAGTTCGTCCGGGCGCTCGCGGAGGCCAGTCCTGAGTTCGCCCGGCTCTGGCGCAGCGGCGACGTGGTCCCGCCGGGGACCCGGGTGAAGGTCTTCCGCCACCCTCGGACGGGGGAGATCCGGCTGACCTCGGTGTCCCTCTCGGTGAACGGGATGCCGGAGTGCCGGATCGTGGCCTACACGCCGAACGACGAGGAGAGCCGCCGGGGGCTCGCGGCGCTGCGGGAGGCGACGGAACGGCCCGCCCCTTGAACGACGAATCCCGCCCCCTGCTGGGGACGGGATCCGGGTGATTGTGGAGCTAAGGAGAATTGAACTCCTGACCTCCTGCATGCCATGCAGGCGCTCTACCAACTGAGCTATAGCCCCTCGTGTTCTTCGCGCTCTGCGCTGCGAACAAGAAGAACTTTAGCCTGTGACCTGCCGGAAAGTGAAATCCGGGTCCGGCAGGCCGGTCGGGGGCTCAGTCGTCGTCGCCGAGGACCGGCTCGGGCAGCGTGCCCGCGTTGTGCTCCATCAGGCGCCAGCCGCGCGCGCCCTCGCCGAGCACCGACCAGCAGCAGTTCGAGAGGCCGCCCAGGCTCTCCCAGTGCTGCGCCTCCAGGCCGAGGAGCCGGCCGATGGTGGTGCGGATCGTGCCGCCGTGGCTCACCACGACGAGGACGCCGTCCTCGGGCAGCTTGTCGGCGTGCTCCAGGACCACCGGCGCGGCCCGGTCGGCCACCTCGGTCTCCAGTTCGCCGCCGCCCCGGCGGACGGCCTCGCCGCGCTTCCACGCGGCGTACTGCTCGCCGTACCGCGCCACGATCTCGTCGTGGGTCAGCCCCTGCCACTCCCCCGCGTACGTCTCGCGCAGGGCGGAGTCGTGGGCGACGGCGTGGCCGGTGAGCGCGGCCAGCTCGGCGGCGGTGGCCGCCGCCCGCTTCAGGTCGGAGGCCACGATGGCGTCCGGCTGCAGCGCGGCGAGCAGCCGGGCGGCCCGGCGCGCCTGGGCGACGCCGGTCTCCGTCAGCTCGATGTCGGTCGAGCCCTGGAAGCGGCGCTCCAGGTTCCACGAGGTCTGGCCGTGACGCCAGAGGACGATGCGGCGGCCGGTGCCGCTCTTGCCGGTGCTCAGCTCAGCTCACCGTCCGGTCCGTCGGGCAGCCCGGCGGCGTGCGCGGAGAGGTCGACGCCGGTCAGCTCGGCGTGCTCGGCGCCCTTGCCGCGGGTCTTCGCCGCGTCCTCGGGGAGCGCGAGCTCGGGGCAGTCCTTCCACAGGCGCTCGAGCGCATAGAAGACACGCTCCTCGCTGTGCTGGACGTGGACGACGATGTCGACGTAGTCCAGGAGGATCCAGCGCGCGTCGCGGTCGCCCTCGCGGCGGACCGGCTTGGCGCCGAGGTCCTTGTTGAGGCGCTCCTCGATCTCGTCGACGATCGACTTGACCTGGCGGTCGTTGGGCGCGGAGGCGAGCAGGAAGGCGTCGGTGATCGACAGCACGTCGCTGACGTCGTACGCGATGATGTCGTGAGCGAGTCGGTCGGCGGCCGCCTGTGCGGCGGCGTTGACGAGCTCGATGGAACGGTCCGTGGCGGTCACAAGCAGGCTTTCGTCGGCGGTCCAGTACCCCTCCAGGGTCTCACGGACCGCCGACGGCCCCGCCAACGTTTTCCGGAGCGCCGTTACCGGGCTCCCGGCACCTTGTAGTCACGGCCCAGGACCACGGTCACCGCGGCCGCTCCCGAGGGCTTGCCCTTGGTGACCGAGCCGTCCGGCAGGCCCAGGGTCTTGGCGACCTCGGCGGCCGTCGCCTTCTGGAGGTCGTCGGCGTAGACGACCTGCGACTTCTCCTGCGTGTCCGCCTCGCCGCCGCCCACGAAGGCGTAGCCGCCGTTGATCAGGACGATGCGGGCGGCCTCGGTCGCCTTCTTGCCGGAACCGTCGCGGATCGAGACCCGGGGCACGTCGCCGGCCTCGGGCGCGGTGACCTTTCCGCCGAGGATGTCCTTCACCACGCTGTCGCTCGCGCCCTCGGTCAGCGCGCCGTCCTGCCCCACCGGGAGAAGGGCCGTCTTGTAGTCGCCGACCTTGGCGTGCTCGGCGAGCTTGGCCAGGGCGGCGCCCAGGTCCTTCTCGGAGAGCGAGGGGTCGAAGATCTGCGTGAGGCTCTCGACGGTCACCGTGGCGGACCGGGGATCGTCCGAGATCTTGCGCAGGACCGCGTACATGACCTGCCCGAAGCGCTGGAGCTGCTTGGTCTCGGCCTCGCCGGGGGCCCGGTAGGTCGCGTAGGCGACGGCGGCCCGGCCGTTCAGGGACTGCTTCTCGCCCTTCCTGACCAGCGGGTCCGCACCCTTCTTCGGGTCGGGCACCTCGGTGTCGGTGTCCGTCTCGATGCCGCTGACGAGGTCGACGAGGGTGTCCAGGTACGGCGTGTCCAGGCGCCAGGTGCCGGTGATGGGGGCGCCGAGGAGGTTGCCGATCGCCTCGCGGGTGCCGCTGGAGCCGTCGTCCTCGACCGACTTGCCGAGGGTGGTCGCGGCGCCCTCGCCGTCGGCGACGACGACGGAGTTGGGGAGCAGGACCGAGGTGCCCTGGCGGGTCGTGGCGTTGTTGACGAGCAGGACGGTGGAGGTACCGCCGCCCGTGGTGTCGTGGAGGTGGACGACGATCGTGTCGCGCTTCTGCGGACCGGTCGCGGTGCCCCCCTTCTGCTCCTCGGTGGAGGCGCCAGGGAGCATGCCGGCGGACCAGAGGTAGCCGACGCCGCCGACCACCGCGAGGACGAGCACGACGACGAGGGCGACGATCCGGTTGCGGCCCCGGCGCCTGGCCTCCTCGCGCCGCTCGGAACGGCTCTCGGTGAACTTGAGCCAGTCGATGACGTCCTCGGAGTCCTCGTCCGGCTCCTCGATGAACGAGAACTGCTCGGTGCGGTACTCGCGGTCGTCGTCGCCCGCGGGCCGGGCCGGAGCGGGGCGCTCCGCGGCGGGGCTCTCGGAGGCGGGGCGCTGGCCGGGGACGCCGGGGGGCGCCGCGACGGGCGCGGCGGGGGCCACGGGGGGTACGGCCGGGGCGGCGGGCGCGGCGGCCTCGGGCTGGGCGGCCCACTGCTGCCCCGTGTCGTAGGAGGGGTAGGCGTAGCCCTGCTGCCCGTACGGGTCGTAGTGCGGCTGCTGGGGGGCCTGCTGCCGCTCCTGGTACGACGGGGACTGCTGCCCCTGGTACTGCTGCGGCTCCTGGTACTGCTGCTGCTGGGCGTACGGGTCGTATCCGTATCCCTGCTGCGGCTGCTGTTGCTGCTGGTACACCGGCTGCCCGTACTCGTCGTAGCCGATGATCTGCGGCTGCGGATAGTACGGGTCGTACGGCTGCTGCTGGTCGTTCACCGGTGGCCCTCCCCGAAGCTCACTCGCCGCGGTACAACTGGCGCTTGTCGATGTAGCGCACCACGCCGTCCGGGACCAGGTACCAGACGGGATCGCCCTGCGCGACCCTCGCCCGGCAGTCGGTGGAGGAGATGGCGAGCGCGGGAACCTCGACCAGCGAGACGCCGCCCTTGGGCAGTCCGTCGTCGGTGAGGTCGTGCCCCGGCCGGGTGACGCCGATGAAGTGCGCGAGCGAGAAGAGTTCCTCGGCGTCGCGCCAGGTGAGGATCTGCGACAGCGCGTCGGCCCCGGTGATGAAGAAGAGGTCCGCGTGGCTGTTGAGGGAGCGCAGGTCCCGCAGGGTGTCGATGGTGTAGGTCGCGCCGCCGCGGTCGATGTCGATCCGGCTGACCGAGAACTGCGGGTTGGAGGCGGTCGCGATGACCGTCATCAGGTAGCGGTCCTCGGCCGCGGACACGGCCCGGTCGCTCTTCTGCCACGGCTGCCCGGTCGGCACGAACACGACCTCGTCCAGGTGGAACAGGGCGGCGACCTCGCTGGCCGCCACCAGGTGTCCGTGGTGGATCGGGTCGAAGGTTCCGCCCATCACGCCGAGTCGGCGCTTCCCGCGCCCGCCAGTAGGCATTTCCTGCTCTCCCATGCGTGCAGAGCCTACTGGCACGGCAGCGGACGCCTGATCAGGGTCGCCGGTTCAGCGGTCGCGGTTGAAGCGGGTGGTGATCCACAGCAGCAGGAGCAGCGCGCCGAGGGCGCCGAAGCCGGTGAGGTAGGGGCTGAGGCTTGCGTGGTTGCCGCCGTGCTCGGCGCCCTCGGCGAGAGAGACCAGGTTGGCGGCGGTGCTGTGGAGGCTCATCTTCGGCAGACCTATCGATCGGGGATGGGAGCGGAGACTTCGCGCACATCGTATGCGGGCGGTCCCGACCGGCTCACGCCGACTCAGGCACTCGCGTCACGGTCCGTGTTGCCGCCGGAGGCGCCGTCGGTGCCGCCGGCGGTCCGGTCGGCGGCGCCGGCGTCCCCCGTGTCGTCGGTGCGGTAGCCGCGCAGCAGGAACCAGGCGAGCAGCGCACCGCCCACGAGCGAGACCAGCAGCACGATACGGAGCGTGTCACCGGGCCCCTCCTGTGCGGCGGCCGCGAGCAGGGCTGCGGCGGTGTCGACGGTGTCCGGCATGTCGGTCGTGCTCCTCGGTCGTCCTTGTGCCCGAGTTATCCACAGGCTCCGGCACACGGTAGCGCCACCGCCTAGGCTGGGGGGCGTCAGGGGGACGAGCACCGACTCGTACGAACAGGGGGCATCCATGACCGAGAAGGACCAGGGGAACGTGCCGAGCAGGCAGCGGAAGCGGTTCCCCGGCATCTCCTCGCGGGCCTACGAGCATCCGGCCGACCGCTCGGCGCTGGTGGCGCTGCGCAAGCTCAGCGGATTCGACACGGTCTTCAAGGCGCTCAGCGGACTGCTGCCGGAGCGCAGTCTGCGACTGCTCTTCCTCTCGGACTCCGTCCGGGTGAGCGACGCGCAGTTCAGCCATCTCAACGACATGCTGCGGGACGCCTGTTACATCCTGGACCTGGAGAAGGTCCCGCCGATGTACGTGACGCAGGACCCGAAGCCCAACGCCATGTGCATCGGCCTGGACGAGCCGATCATCCTGGTCACCACCGGCCTGGTGGAGCTCCTCGACGAGGAGGAGATGCGGGCGGTCGTCGGCCACGAGGTCGGCCACGCCCTGTCCGGGCACTCGGTGTACCGGACGGTGCTGCTCTTCCTCACCGGACTCGCGCTCAAGGTCGCCTGGATCCCGCTGGGGAACATCGCGATCATGGCCATCGTCACGGCCCTGCGCGAGTGGTTCCGCAAGTCGGAGCTCTCCGCCGACCGGGCCGGGCTCCTCGTCGGGCAGGACGTGCAGTCCTCCATGCGGGGTCTCATGAAGATCGCCGGCGGCAACCACCTCCACGAGATGAACGTGGACGCGTTCCTCGCCCAGGCCGACGAGTACGAGAAGTCCGGGGACCTGCGGGACTCGGTCCTGAAGATCCTCAACGTGCTGCCGCGCACGCATCCCTTCACCACGGTCCGGGCCGCGGAGCTGCGGAAGTGGTCGGAGAGCCGCGACTTCCAGCGGATCATGGACGGCCACTACCCGAAGCGGTCGGAGGACAAGGACACCTCGGTCACGGACTCCTTCCGCGAGTCGGCCGGGCACTACGCGGACACCGTGCGGACCAGCAAGGATCCGCTGATGAAGCTGGTCGGCGACATAGCCGGGGGCGCCGGCGACCTGGCGGGCGACCTGGGCGGCAAGCTGCGCAGCGCCTTCGGCGGCGGGCAGGGCGCGAAGAAGCCCGACAACACCGGGCCGGACGGCACCACCGGCGACGGCAAGAGCGACCCGGACGGCGCCACGGGGGGCGCCCAGTAGCGGAGACGCGGGCGGGCGCCGGGGCTCAGAGTCTCGGGGTCTCACAGGCCCGGGGGCTCAGAGCGAGGGCTGAGCGCTCGGTGCCAGTGCTCCGCACAGCGAGGGAGCGGCGGGCCGGCCCGTGGCGTACGGGTCGGTGGCCGCGGGGCCGCCGCCCGCCTCGGGGGCCCGCGCTCCGGCCAGGAGCGGCTTCAGGGAGCCGGTGGTGTCCGCGCCGCACGCCTGGGGGCCCGCCTCCACGGTGGAGGTCACCAACTCGGTGCGGTGCATCCGCAGGTCCTCGCGGTCGAAGCGGAAGTGCACCTCGCGGTGGACGGTGAAGAGGGAGGCCTGAGCGACGGGGCCCGCCCCCTGGACGGCCGGCCGGACGGCGTAGGTGTACGTGTGGTCCGCGGTGACGTCCAGGGTGTCCGGGCTGGTCTCCTCGAAGCGCAGGGTGCCCTGGACGCGGGTGGCGGGGTCCGCGAGGACCACCTGGCGCGGGTCGAAGCGGACCAGCCAGGCGGCGAGGGCGTGCCGGCCGTCGTCGGCGGGTGCCTCGACGCTCCGGTCGTACTGCTCCAGCTGGTCGGGGTCGAGCAGCAGCCGCGGAGGGCGCACGGTGGCCCCGGACAGCACGTCGGGCTCCAGGGAGGAGGCCACCAGGTACTCCTTGGCGATGCTCAGGGCGGTGACGACCTGGCTTTCGGCGAAATGGGTGGTGCGGCCCGTGAGGGGGAGGTTGATGCCCGCGGCCCCCGTGCGGTACTCGGCGGCCGGGCTGTGGTCGAAGAGCCGGGCGGGCTCGCCGCCGACGACGGCGCCCTGCGGGGCGAGCGGGACCACGGTGGTCCGCAGGGGTTCGGCCCGCTGGTCGGCGGGCGGCTGGTACGGGTTGCGGACACCCAGATAGATGGCCGTGCCGAAGGCGAGGAGGATCAGCAGGACCAGCAGGATGGCCTGACGGGAGCTGCTGCGGCCCTCCCAGGCGGAGGGGCGGTTGCGGACGGCCTCGGTGTGCTCGCCCAGCCGCTCCCGGGCCGAGAACTCCTGGAGGTGGGCAGCGCGGACGAACGCCTCGTCGAAGACGACGGACCTGTACTCGTCCTCACCACCGGGGACGCCCTCGGGGGTCCCCTCAGGCGGGTCGCCACGCCCTGCCATACCTTCAGGGTAGGTCGGCGGGGGCTTCGGTAAACGCCCAGGTACACGACAAAGTCGGAAGAATTCCGCCGTCGGGGTGTGTGCGTGCGGCCAGGGAGCCGAACGGTCTCCGCTCCCCGGGGGACACGGGCCGGGAGAGGCGGCGGCCGGGAGTCCCGAGGGGCCGGTGCTAGTTCGGGGACGCCGAGCTCGCCGCGGGCGCGTGGGCCGCGGGCGGGGCGGGGTTCGGGTTGGGTGTGTCGACGCCGGTCGTGGCCGGGGGCGGGACCTGGTCCTGACGGTTGGCGGCCGCGCCCCGGTAGACGGCGCTGAACGCCAGGGCGACCATGCCGACGCCCATGACGAGGGCGAGGAGCCAGGCGACGGGCCGGTGCCAGCGGGCGCTGCCCCGGTAGGGGCGCAGGGCGCCGCCGTGGCGGCCGTAGGGGCTGGCGTCGTCGCCGACGTCGTCCGGCTCGTAGGTGGGGCCGGAGTGGTCGGGGAAGTCCTCGTAGAGGTCGTCGTCGCCCGATCCGCCGCCGGCTCGTGCGCGGGCCGACTCGGCCTCCGCGCGGGCCTGGGCCGCGGCGAGGAGCCGCTCGACCGCGGTGGGTTCGTGGATGGTCGCGGAGCGCACGAAGTCCTCGTCGAACACCACGTCGGCGTAGACCTCGTCGGCGCCTCCGCGGTCGACAGAGTCCTCAGGGTCCCCGCCGTTCTGGAACGGCGTGCCCCCCACGTCGTCCGGCACGGAATCAGAGTAGACCCGCGAGGGGGTTTTGGGCAGGGAGAGTGCGAAGCCTCCCCGCCCGTACCGATACGAGTGATTACCGCACGTGACCGTCACCGGTGACGATGTACTTGGTCGAGGTGAGCTCCGGAAGGCCCATGGGGCCCCGGGCGTGCAGCTTCTGGGTGGAGATGCCGATCTCCGCGCCGAAGCCGAACTGTCCGCCGTCCGTGAAGCGGGTGGAGGCGTTCACGGCGACCGTGGTGGAGTCGACCAGCTGGGTGAACCGGCGCGCCGCGGCCTGCGAGGTGGTGACGATCGCCTCGGTGTGGCCGGAGGACCAGGTCCGGATGTGTTCCACGGCCTTGTCGAGGGAGTCGACGACGGCGGCGGCGATGTCGTACGAGAGGTACTCGGTCTCCCAGTCCTCCGGCGTGGCCGGTACGACGGTGGCCTTGGAGCCCTCGGAGAGGGCCAGGACCCGCTCGTCGGCGTGGACGGTGACTCCGGCCTCGGCGAGCGCGTCGAGGGCCCTGGGGAGGAAGGCGGCGGCGACGTCCTGGTGGACGAGGAGGGTCTCGGCGGCGTTGCAGACGCTGACCCGGTGGGCCTTGGAGTTGATGAGGATGTCGACGGCCATGTCGAGGTCGGTCTGGGCGTCGACGTAGACGTGGCAGTTGCCGGTGCCGGTCTCGATGACCGGGACGGTGGACTCCTCGACGACCGTGCGGATCAGGGAGGCTCCGCCGCGCGGGATGAGGACGTCGACGAGGCCGCGGGCGCGCATCAGCTCGCGCACCGACTCGCGGGACTCGCCGGGGACGAGCTGGACGGCGTCGGCGGGCAGCCCGGCGCCGCCGACGGCGTCGCGCAGGACCTTCACCAGGGCGGTGTTGGAGGCGTAGGCGGAGGACGAGCCGCGGAGCAGGACGGCGTTGCCGGACTTGAGGCAGAGGGCGGCGGCGTCGACGGTGACGTTGGGGCGGGCCTCGTAGATGATGCCGACGACGCCGAGCGGGACGCGGACCTGGCGCAGGTCGATGCCGTTGGGGAGGGTCGAGCCGCGGACGACCTCGCCGACGGGGTCGGGCAGCGCGACGACGTCGCGGACGTCGGCGGCGATGGCCCGGACGCGCTCGGGGGTGAGGGTCAGCCGGTCGATGATCGCCTCGCTGGTACCGGCTTCGCGGGCCTTGGCGATGTCCTCGGCGTTGGCCTCGACGATCTCGGCGGTGCGCACTTCGAGGGCGTCCGCGATGGCCAGCAGGGCGTCGTCCTTGGCCGCGCGCGGGAGTGGCGCGATTTCGGCGGCGGCGCCGCGGGCCCGGTAGGCGGCCCGGGTGACCGGGGAGAGGTTGTCGAGGGGCGTGAGCGAGGTCATGCCCGCAGGGTACTGGCACCCCTGCGGACATCCCTCACGTATCCCGCACTCCGAGACGTGGCCCGGCGGTTCCGGGACGCCTCGCTCGGGGAGGCGTCCGGGACCGGCCCGGCTCAGTAGGGGTGGACGCCGACCGGGGCGGCGGGCGGCGGGCCGTAGCCCTCCGCGATCCGCTGGTGGTAGGTCTCGCGGTCGATGACCTCCAGGCCCACGATCTCCCAGGGCGGCAGCTTGGCGGTCTGCCGGTGCTCGCCCCAGAGGCGCAGGGCGACGGCGGCGGCGTCGTGGAGGTCGCGGGCCTCCTCCCAGTACCGGATCTCGGCGTGGTCGTTGGCATAGCGGCTGGTCAGCAGGAAGGGGTGGTCGTGGGCCAGTTGTTCCAGCCCTCGGCGCACCTCCTTCAGCGGTGACTCGACACCCGACACGCTGAGCGTGATGTGCCAGAGTTTGGACACGGGCTGTTCCCTGGCGCGTGCCTCACGCGCCTCGCGAACCTCGCGTGTCTCGGTGGTGGTCTCGGTCTTGGTGTCCGTGGACCTGTCCCGTGCCTCGTCGAAGTCGGCTCCGGCCTCGACACTGGTCAGGGCGCGTTCGGCAGTCCCTCGGGGCGGCGCCCCTGGGCGCGCTCGTCTCACCGGCGGCCTCCTGTGTGATGCGTGTGCTGTACCCCGCCCTGCTCTCTTACCCCCGAGACAAAGTTGACCAGCCCGAGGCGGCACTTGGGGCGGTTTTGGTAAACGTCCCTTCCGGATGGCCGCACTTTCAGCCGTTTCAGCAGGGGCGGGCGGGTCAGCGGATGACGACCAGGTCGTCGCGGTGGACGACCTCGCGCTCGTACTCGGGCCCGAGTTCCCTGGCGAGTTCGGGGGTGGAGCGCCCGAGCATGCGGGGCATCTCCTTGGCGTCGAAGTTGACGAGTCCGCGGGCGACGGCCCGGCCGTCGGTGTCGCGGAGTTCGACCGGGTCGCCCGCCACGAAGTCCCCTTCGACTCCGGCGACACCGGCTGCGAGCAGGGACTTCTTGCCCTCGACGACGGCGCGCACGGCTCCGGCGTCCAGGGTGAGGGAGCCCTGCGGGGTGGAGGCGTGGGCGAGCCACAGGAGCCGGTCGGCGGAGCGGCGGCCGGTGGGGTGGAAGTAGGTCCCGGTGTCGCGGCCGGCGAGGGCGTCGGCGGCTCGGCTCGCGGAGGTGAGGACGACGGGGATGCCGGCGGCGGCGGCGATCCGGGCGGCCTCGACCTTGGTGACCATGCCGCCGGTGCCGACGCCGGCCTTGCCGGCGGAGCCGATCTCCACGTGGGCGATGTCGGCCGGGCCGCCGACCCGGGCGATCCGGGAGGTGCCGGGCCTGGACGGGTCGCCGTCGTAGAGGCCGTCGACGTCGGAGAGCAGGACGAGCAGGTCGGCCCGGACGAGATGGGCGACGAGGGCGGCGAGCCTGTCGTTGTCGCCGAAGCGGATCTCGTCGGTGGCGACGGTGTCGTTCTCGTTGACGACCGGCAGCGCGCCCATCGCGAGGAGCTGGTCGAGGGTCCGGTAGGCGTTCCGGTAGTGGGCGCGCCTGCTGGTGTCGTCGGTGGTGAGGAGGACCTGGCCGACGCGGACGCCGTAGCGGGCGAAGGAGGCGGTGTAGCGGGCGACGAGGAGGCCCTGGCCGACGCTGGCGGCGGCCTGCTGGCGGGCGAGGTCCTTGGGGCGGCGGGTGAGGCCGAGCGGTGCGAGGCCGGCGGCGATGGCTCCGGACGAGACGAGGACGATCTCCTTCTCGCCGCCGCTGCGGACCTTGGCGAGCACGTCGACGAGGGCGTCGACGCGGTCGGCGTCGAGGCCTCCGGACGCGGTGGTGAGGGAGGAGGAGCCGACCTTGACGACGATGCGGCGGGCCTCCGTCACGTATCGCCTCGCGTCGTCCGTCTCTCCGGTCATCTGCGCCGTCACCTCTGCCGCCACCTGCGTCGTCCTCACTCGGCTGTCCCGCGCGCCGTGTGTTCCCCGCCGCGACTGTCAGGCAATCTACGCGAGCCGGGAGGGCTGCCGCTCGTCCGTTTCGCTCCCTGGACCCGAGCCGCCGGTGCCCCGTCCGGAGTTCCGGGGGACGAGGATCCGCTGGGAGATGAGGTAGGTGAAGGGGATGGCGACGACGGCCGCGACGAGTGGCGCGATCCGGTCGTCCAGGCCGGCCCAGGTGACGAGCGCGTAGAGGCCGACGCTCTGCACCAGGTAGTTGGTGACGTTGGTGAGCGGGAAGAGGGCGAACTTCTTCCAGGTCGGCCTGGTGCGGTAGGTGAAGTAGGTGTTGAGGAAGAAGGAGCCGATCATGCTGAGGACGAAGGCGAGGGAGTAGGCGGCGAAGTAGGGCATCCACGGGTGGAGGAGCAGGTAACAGCCGAAGAAGGTGCCGGTGTTGACGCCGCCGACGAGGGCGAAGCGGAAGATCTCGGCGAGCCGTCCGCGCCGACCGGTGGGAGGGCCGTCTCCCATCAGCGCTCCCCCTCGGTGGCGACGACGCGGATCCGTTCGGCGGCGGCCCGCTCGGAGGCGCCGCGGCCGAAGGAGCGGTGGGTCTCCTTGACGAGGAAGTGCGGCCGGCGCTTCGTCTCGTAGTAGATGCGGCCGATGTACTCGCCGATCAGCCCCAGCATGACCATCTGCACGCCGCCGAGTCCCGCGATGATCGCGACCAGGGTGACGTATCCGGGGGCGGTGACGCCCTGGGTGACGGCGGCGGCGACGACCCAGACCGCGTAGAGGGCCGCGAGCCCGGTCAGGGTCATGCCGAGCCAGAGGGCGATGCGCAGCGGGCGGTTGTTGAAGGAGATCAGCCCGTCCATGCCGTAGTTGACCAGGGAGCTGAACTTCCACTTCGTCTCGCCGCCCTCGCGTGCGGCGTTCTGGTAGTCGAAGGTGACGGTGTCGAAGCCGATCCAGGAGAAGAGGCCCTTGGAGAAGCGGTTGTACTCCGGGAGCGAGAGCAGGGCGTCGACGGCGGGGCGGGACAGCAGGCGGAAGTCGCCGACGCCGTCGGTGAGTTCCACGTCGACCCAGCGGTTGACCGCCCGGTAGTAGACGCGGCTGAGGGCGGAGCGGAGCTTCTTGTCGCCTTCGCGGGTCCGGCGGGCCATGACCTGGTCGTGGCCCTGGTGGTGCAGGTCGAGCATGCGGGCGAGGAGCTCGGGCGGGTGCTGGAGGTCGGCGTCCATGATGACCACGGCGTCGCCGGTGGACTTGCGCAGGCCGGCGAGCATGGCGGCCTCCTTGCCGAAGTTGCGGCTGAAGGAGGCGTACTGGGTGCGGTGCGGGTGCCGGGCGGCGATCTCGCGGAGCTTGGTCAGCGTTCCGTCGGAGCTGCCGTCGTCGACGTAGCAGATCTCGTATCCGACGGGGAGGCTGTCGAGCACCTGGCGCATCCGCGCGTCGAAGCGTTCGACGACGTCCTCCTCGTTGAAGCAGGGGACGACGACGGAAAGCCTGGTCATGAACGGTCACTCCAGTGGGATGGGCAAGAGTACGTCCTGAGGGACCGCCACCGAACTCGCCTTCGAGCAGCGCGGCCACGGTACGAGGGGGCGGTGACCGTCCGGCGTCGCCCGGGTGGCCGCGCCCGGTCGGCATGTCGTCCATGCGGCAAAGCATGCGGGGAAGATAGTGCTGTACGCGGCGTTTTCTGTCGTTTGTCACCCTAGAGACCTGTTGTGCCGATACCTTGGCGACGCCACGGAGGCGGCGCCCTCGTGCCACGGAACTCGGCCCCCTGGAGCAATGCCCCGTGAGTAGAACGACCCTGTCGGACCTCGGTGACGCACGGATGCCGGACGACGACGAGCAGAGCGGCGACGCGGCCCGCGGTCTGCGGCAGGCGGTCCCCTGGATCGCGCTGGTCATCGGCACCGGAGCGGGCGCGCTGCTGTCGGTGGGCGCCTTCCTCGGTCTGTACGTGCGGCCGACGTCGGACGACTGGTGCGCGCTGTGGAAGACCCGCGACATGGGGGTCCTCGGCATCACGTCGGACTTCTACCTGACCCAGAACGGGCGGGTCACCAACGCGTTGCTGACCGGGCTGCTCTACTCCGACGGCATGCGGGGCCCGAAGCTGATGCCGGCCTTCCTCGTGGTCGCGCTGGGCGCGGGCCTGTTCCTCCTCGCGCGGGCGGTGCTGCGGGCGCTCCGGCTGCCGTTCCCGGCGGCGGCGACCGCCGCGGCGGTGCTGGTGGTCGAGGCGCTGCTGTTCTTCGCGGGGACCCGCTCGTACCAGGTGCTGCTCTGGGCTCCGGCCACCATCTCCCACACCCTGCCGAGCGTGCTCGGCGTCTGGGCGGTGCTGTCGGCCGTGTGGGCGGCCCGGAGCAGTCGGCGGTGGGCGCGGGGCGCCGCGGTCGGGGCGGCGGCGGTGCTGGGCACGGCGGCCGGGATGCTCAGCGAGCCGTTCGTGGCGATGTCCGGGCTGGTCGCCGCGGCGGCGGGCGTGCTCTGCCTGCCGCGGTTCGGCCGGACGCGCGACCGGTTCGCGTCGACCTGGTGCGCCGCCTGGTGCCTGGGCCTCCTGGTCGGTCTGGTGCTGCTGACCACGTCTCCCGGGGCCCGCTGGCGGCGCGCCCAGCAGCCGAAGGAGCCGCTGACGCTGTCCGGGGTCGGGGAGGCGGTACGCGACTGGTACCGGATCTGGGAGACGATCGGCGGGCAGTGGGCGTACGTGGGGGCGCTGGCGGCGGGGGTGCTCCTGGGCCTCGCGGTATCCCTCTCGGTCCGCCGGGCGGGCGGCGGGGGCTCGGGGGCGGACACGGAGGAGCCGGGGTCCGGCCGGGCCTCGGGCGGATCGTTCCGGGTGGCCGTCCTGGCTCTGCCGCTGCCGCTGATCGCGCTCGGGAGCCTGGTGGCCGCGTACGGACTGCGCAGCGGCTACGGGGTGGACGGCTGGACGTACGCGCGCACGTGGACCAGTTTCGTCGTGCCGTTCCTGCTCGCGCTCTGCGGCTACGGGGCCTGGCTGGGGTATCGCCTGGGGCGCGGGCTGGTCGCGCCGCCGGCCGGGGGCGAGGGCGACGGGGAGGGGGCCGGGCGCGCGGCGCCGCCCCCCGGGGTGCGCGCCTCCCGGCTGGCGGCCCTGGTGGCGACCGGTGCGGTGGCGGTGGCGAGCACGGCGGCCCTGGTGCCCGCGGTGCGGACGCTGACGACGGAGACGGTGGCGCGCAGTCTGGCCTGGGACCGGCAGGACGCGCGGATCCGGGCGGAGGTGGCGGCCGGCCGGAGCGAGGTCGGGTACCGCCCGCTGCACATCGGCAGCCTCGCCGAACCGTTCTTCACGAGGGTGTACGAGAAGGACTGGGCCGCCCGGTGTACGGCCGAGTACTACGGCGTGGACCGGATCAACCGATCCTGACCGAACGGCTCTGCGAGGGGTGACATTGCGTAACGGATCATGAACACCAGGTAGTTTGAGGAGGAGTGGACGCACGACAAGTGAATCGAGGTGCCCGTGCCTGACGTCTCCGTGATCGTCATCGCCTACAACGACGCAGAGCGTCTGCCGACGGCCGTCCGGTCGGTGCTGGAGCAGACCCTGCACGGCGTCGAGGTCGTCATCGTCGACGACTGCAGCAGGGACGACACCTTCACGGTCGCCCAGGCTCTCGCCGCCGAGAACCCGGACCGGGTCCGGGCCTTCCAGCTGCCGGCGAACAGCGGCGGCTGCGGAGCCCCGCGCAACCACGGCATCCGGCACGCCACCGGCACGTACGTCATGTTCCTCGACAGCGACGACGTGCTGGAGCGCAACGCCTGCCGCAACATGCTCGACGCCGCCGAGAGCACCGGCTCCGACCTGGTCTCCGGCCTGTGCGTCCGCGTCCACCTCGACAGCCGGCACAGGAAGACCACCGAGTGGTACCCCTGGCTGTACTCCCGGACCCGCACGATCGAGTCGATCACCGAGCTGTCCGACCTGCTGGTCTTCGACACCCTGTCGACGAACAAGTGTTACCGGCGCGCCTTCCTCCTCGAACAGGGCCTGGAGTTCCCGGTCGGCATCCACTACGAGGACCTGCTCTTCTCGGCCCAGGCCTACGTCGCCGCGCGCCGGATCACCCTCATCCCCAACCACGTCTACTTCTGGAACGTGCAGGAGAGCGCCGCCGCCAAGTCGATCAGCAACAGGCGCCACGAGATCGCGAACTTCGTGCACCGCATGGAGATCCACCGACGGGTGGACGCCCTCCTGGAGGCCAGGGGGTACGACGAGCTCAAGTACCGCAAGGACATCAAGTTCCTCAAGCACGACCTCGTGCTGCACCTGCGCGACCTGCCGCTGCTCGGCGACGACTACCGGCGGGAGTTCGCCCGGCTGGCCAACGGCTACCTCGCCGAGATCGACCCGCGGGCGTACGAGGAGGTGCAGCGCATGCACGCCGTCTGCGCGTACCTCCTGAGCAAGGAGGACTGGGCCAACCTCCTCCCGGCCACCGACGCGCTCACCAACCCGGGCCGGCTCACCGTCCCGCTCGCCGAGCGGGACGGCCGGGTCTACTGGTGCGCCGAGCACCTGGACACCGAGCAGGGGCGTCAGATCCTGGACGTCACCTCCTCCCGCTACGACACCAAGCCGCTGACCGCGCTGGCCCTGGGGAACCGGCTGACCTCCTACTCCAGTACGGCCGGGGTCGTCCGCATGGCCGGGCGCGTGGTCAACCCGCTGGGCCGGATCCGCCCGGAGGCCGGACTCGGCGCCGTGCTGGAGTTCTCCGCCCGGCGCAGCGTCGGCGGCCGGACGGCCCGCATCCCGGTCACGACGCTCCGGCACGCCGGCGCCTGGATCGAGTGGGAGGGCGAGGCGGACGTCGCCCGCGCGGTCCGTCCGCTCGGCATCATCGACGCCGTCTGGGACGTCCGGCTGATCCTCACGGTCGACGGCCAGACCCTGCGGACCCGGGTGTCCGCCGGCGGCGCCCCCGTCGACGAGGCCGGCAGCCTCCGGATCCGCCCCCGGCTCACCACGCTGGTGTCCGACCGCTTCGTGCCCCAGGTCACCAGGAAGGGCAATCTCTCCTACGTCCTCACCGCCGAGGGCCGGGCCGCCGTGCACACCACGGCGATGATCGAGGGCGCCATGCACGGCCGCACCGCCCGGCTCGCGAAGACCGGCCTGCGCCGGCTGCTCCGGGCGAGGAAGGAGCTGAACTCGGGCGAGACCAAGCTGCGGGTCTATCACGAGGTGTACAGCCGGCTGCCGATCCGCAAGGGCCTGGTGGTCTTCGAGAGCCACCTCGGCAAGCAGTACAGCGACAGCCCGCGGGCGATCTACGAGGAGATGCGGCGCCAGGGCGTCTCCTTCGGGGCCGTCTGGTCGTACTCGGGCGCCGCGCCGACCGGCTTCCCCGAGGACGCGACCCTGGTCAAGCGCTGGAGCTGGGCGTATCTGCGGGCGCTGGCCCAGGCCGAGTTCTGGATCGACAACCAGGGCTTCCCGCTGCGGCTCACCAAGCGCCCGGGGACCACGTACATCCAGACCTGGCACGGCACCGCCCTCAAGCGGATGGGCTTCGACGAGCCCCACACCAAGTCCCGCGGCCTCGCCGCGCAGGCCTCCTTCCAGCAGGCCCTGGACCGCTTCGACCACTTCCTGATCCGCGGCGAGCACGACCGGCGCACCCTCGCACGGGCCTTCCGGCTCCGCGACGAGGTGCTGCTGCCCGTCGGCTACCCCCGCAACGACGTCCTCGTGGAGGCACGGAGCGCGGAGGCCAGGACGGGCCGCCGGGAGCGCGGACCGCTCGCGGCCGAACTGGGCATCGATCCCGAGAAGCAGGTCCTGCTGTACGCGCCGACGTTCCGCGCGGCGCCGGGCGGCAAGGTCCGGGCCTTCGAAGCACCTTTCGACATCGAGGAGTTCGCGGACCGCTTCGGCGACACCCACACCCTGCTGATCAGGACGCACTACCTGAACAGCGTGTCGCTGCCGGCGTCGGTGCGCGGGCGGGTCGTCGACGTGTCCCGGCTGCACGACGTCACCCCGCTGCTCGCCCTCGCGGACGGGCTGATCACCGACTACTCCTCCGTGATGTTCGACTACGGGCTGCTGGACCGGCCGATGGTCTTCTTCGCGTACGACTACGAGGAGTACGCCCAGGAGAACCGGGGCACCTACTTCGATCTGAAGGAGCACGCCCCCGGCCCCGTCGTGGCCACGGAGGAGGAGCTCTTCGGAGTGATCGCGAACCTGCCGGACGAGGCCGACGCCAAGTACGCGGCGGCCCGGCAGCGGTTCAACGCGGACTTCAGCGAGTACGACCGGGGCGACGCGGCCCGCCGGATCGTCGGCACGTTCTTCACCGGGAGCGGGAAGTGACCATCGAGACCCACGAGATCCACGGGACGCCCGAGACCGCCACGGACGGCGGCCGCGACCTCTTCATCGTCTCCAACAGCGTGGACGAGATGGGCGGGGTGACGACCTGGACGCACCAGATGGCCCGGGCGTTCACCGACCGGGGCCACCGGGTGCACGTCATCGGCATCCGGCCCGCCCCCGAGGGGCGCGAGCACGAGTTCCCCGAGCCCCTGCCGTACCCCACCACCACCCTGTACGACGCGCACCCGCCGCAGGTCCGCTCGCTGCGCGGCCTCCGGGGCCGGCTCAACGCCGCCGAGCGCCGGCGGCACGCGGTCCGCGCCGCCGGGATGCGGGCGCGGGCCGAGCGGATGACGGCCCTGTTCGCCGCCGCCCGGCCCGGTGCCGTCGTGATCGTGACCCAGGTCTGGGCGATGGAGTGGGTGGCCCTCGCCGACACCAAGGGCCTCGTCGTCATCGGCATGAGCCACGAGTCGTACGCCGCGAGCGCGGCCGCCTCCCGGCTCGCCCGGGTGAAGCGCCACTACCGGGACGTCGACCGGCTGCTCGTCCTCACCCCCGGCGACGCGGACCGCTGGATCCGGGCCGGCATGGACAACGTCGGCCACATGCCGAACGCCCTGCCCTTCATGCCCGCGGCGCCGGTGCGCCGCACCGGGAAGGCCGTCGTCTCCGTCGGCCGCCTCTCGCACGAGAAGGGCGTGGACATACTGCTGGACAGCTGGGCCGAGGTCGCGCACCGTCACCCCGACTGGACGCTGCGGATCTACGGCGCCGGGGACGAGGAGCAGGCGCTGCGGCGGCGCACCACCGAGCTGGGGCTCGACGGCTCCGTGGAGTGGCGGGGGCGCACCAACGACGTGCTCGGGGCCCTCGAAGGGGCCTCGGTCTTCGCGCAGGCCTCCCGGGCCGAGGGCTTTCCGATCACCCTGCTGGAGGCGATGGCGGCCGGGGTGCCCTGCGCGGCGTTCGACTGCGCGCCGGGGGTCCGCGAGATCATCCGGGACGGTGAGGACGGCCTGCTGGCCCGGCTCGGCAACACCGTGGAACTCGCCGGCCGGATCAGCACGCTGATCACCGACAGGGAACTGCGGGACCGCATGGGCGACGCCGCCTTCGAGAACGTGAGGCGGTACTCCGCCGACCGGATCACCGACCGCTGGGAGGCGCTGTTCGCCTTCCTGGAGCGCTGAGCCCGCACCGCACCGGACGACAGGGGAGGGGCCGGGGAGTCGTGACTCCCCGGCCCCTCCCCTGTCGTCCTCCGGCGGCCCGCGCCGCCGGTCGGGCGCCCGTCGTTCGCCCGGTGGGTCAGACCGAGGCGCCGCGGCGGGCGACCCAGCCGGCCCAGGCCGAGGTGATCATGTCGCGCACGTCGTGGCGGGCCTTCCAGCCCAGCTCCGAGGCGATGCGGTCGGCGGCGGCGACGACCCGGGCCGGGTCGCCGGGGCGGCGCGGGGTGACGAGCGGCTCGGCGGTGTGCCCGGTGATCTCGTTGATCAGCCCCACCATCTCGGTGACGGAGACGCCCTCACCGCGGCCGATGTTCACCGTGAGGTCGCGCGGCTCGCCCGCCTCGGCCCACTCCGCGAGCTTCCGCGCGGCGACGAGGTGCGCGTCGGCGAGGTCCTCGACGTGGATGTAGTCACGGATGCAGGTGCCGTCGGGCGTGGCGTAGTCGTCGCCGAAGATCCGCGGGGCCTCCCCCGCGTCCAGGCGCTCGAAGACCATCGGGACCAGGTTGAAGACCCCGGTGTCGGCGAGCTCGGGCGTGGCCGCGCCGGCCACGTTGAAGTACCGCAGGCAGGCGGTGGAGATGCCGTGCGCCGCGCCCGCGGCACGCACCAGCCACTCGCCGGCCAGCTTGGTCTCCCCGTACGGGCTCAGCGGCAGGCACGGGGTCTCCTCGGTGACGAGGTCGACGTCCGGCATGCCGTAGACCGCGGCGGAGGACGAGAAGAGGAAGTTGCGGACGCCCGCGGCGGCGACGGCCTCCAGGAGGACCGTGAGGCCGATCACGTTCTCGCGGTAGTAGTGCAGCGGCAGCTCGACGGACTCGCCGACCTGCTTCTTCGCGGCCAGGTGGACGACGCCGGTCACGCCGTGCTCGGCGATCGTGCGGTCCAGGACCTCGCGGTCGAGCGTGGAGCCGACCACCAGGGGGACGCCTTCCGGCACGCGCTCCTCGTAGCCCGTGGACAGGTCGTCGAGGACGACGACCCGCTCGCCGGCCTGCGTCATGGCACGGACGACGTGGGAGCCGATGTATCCGGCGCCACCGGTGATCAGATAAGTCACTGCCCCAAACCCCTTTCAATGAGAGCTGCGGGAGATCCTTCGGAGCTTCGCCCCGATCGCCCGGAGCCCGTCACGGACACCCGGCGCGAGCCGTACCGCCAGCGATCCGTTCGCCGTCGTGTACTGCCGCACCAGCAGTACACCGTACCGGCTGCTCGGTACGAGCGACCGACGCTGCCGTTCCGCCGGCAGCCGGAGGGCCGTCGTGAAGACGGAGCCGTCCGCACAGGTCACCGTCGTCCGGACGTCCCAGAGCTGGACGCCCCGGTTCCCCCGGCGGCGCCCCTCGCGGGCCAGTCCGGTGAGCCCGGCGGGGACGCGGCCGGACCAGCCGACGGGCCCCTCGGTCAGTTCTGTCCGCTCGGTACGGGCGGGCGCGTCGGCCCCCCGGGGCACGAAGTCGACCCGTGCGGTACGGGGAACGGCGACGCTCAGCCGGCCGTACAGGTCGCGGACGGTGAACCGCAGCGAGCCGCCCGCCCCCGCCCCCGCGCCACCGGTCGCGCCGGCCCGCAGGTCGCCGTCGACCAGCAGCGGGAGCCCGGCGAGCGGCAGCGTGTCCACGCCGTCCAGCTCGACGGGGAGGTCCTCGGACCAGACCGGGACGTCGCCGCCCAGGGCGTACGGCGGCAGCAGCCGCGCGGGGTCGGCGGTGAGCCGGGACAGCCGCTCCAGGTCGCGCGGCTCCTCCGCGGCCAGCACGAACCGGGCGGCCCAGCGGGCGGGCGCGGCGGCCGCGGCGATCTCGCCCTCCCCGAAGGTGCCGAGGTACGCCCGGGTGAGCTCCCACCACGCGGTCCGGTAGCCGGCGTCGTGTGCCCGCAGGTCGCGGGCGTACAGCCGCAGGTCGTGTTCGAGGAACTTGGTGCGGCAGGCGGCGGCGAGCTCCTTGCGGCCGGCCGCCTCGAAGGTCTCCACGGCGGTGCGGTGGGCGGCGATCCGGGCCTCCCAGTTCGCGACGGCGTCCCGGTCCAGGGAGATCGACAGCCGGGCGCCGGACCGGCGCACGTGCCAGATGTAGACGGTGTCGGGGACGACGGCGACGCGGGGTGCGGCGGCCAGGACGCGGGCGGTGAAGAGGAAGTCCTCGTAGACGCAGCGCCCGTCGGGGAACCGGATGCCGTGCTCGGCGAGGAACGCGCGGTCGTAGACCTTGTTGACGCAGAGCGTGTCGTGCACGAGCGGCAGGAGGTCGTCCGAGGACTCGAGGACGGCGGGCTCGCGGTAGAGCGCGGGCTGCCAGCGCACGTCGCGGCCCTCGGGCAGTTCGCGCCGGACGCAGGCGCCGACCGCGACCGGGGCGCCGTGCCGCTCGGCCGCCGCCACCAGCGTCTCGGCCGCTCCCTCGGGCAGCACGTCGTCGCTGTCGAGGAATATCACGATGGGCGCGGTGACCGCCCGGACGCCGTCGTTGCGGGGGGTGCCGCAGCCGCCGCTGTTGACCGTGCGGTGGACCACCCGCAGCCGGGGGTGCAGCGCGGCGAGTTCGTCGAGGACCCGGGCCGTCCCGTCGCTCGATCCGTCGTCGACGGCGACGACCTCGGCGACGACGGGTCCCTGGTCGAGCACGGACCGGATCGCGTCGCCCACCAGCGCCTCGTCGTTGTGCGCGATGACGACGACGCCGAGCTTTCCTGCCACCTCAGTGGACGTGATGCTGCTCACACCGAGGATGCTACGGGCCTCCGGACGGCCGAACGGCCTCTGCCCGGCCCGTCCAACAGGACGGGTGAGCAGAGGCCGTTCGGTTGACGCCGAGCGGGCCCGCCAGGGGGCCCGTCGTCGCATCGCCGTCGTCGTCGCCCGGAGGCGGACGGGACGACGGTGACGGCCGGACCCTAGAAGGGGTCGAACTCGTCGTAGGCGCGCTGCGCCTCGTCCCGCTCCGCCTCGCGGTCGCGGCGGCGCTGCGCGGCCGGACGCGGGGCTTCGAGGCGGTGGTCCTCGCCACGGCGGCCGAGCATCTCGGCGCCCGCCATCATCGTGGGCTCCCAGTCGAAGACGACCGCGTTCTCCAGGGGGCCGATCGCGACCCCGTCGCCCGCACGGGCGCCGGCCTTCATCAGCTGGTCCTCGACGCCGAGGCGGTTGAGGCGGTCGGCCAGGTAGCCCACGGCCTCGTCGTTGTTGAAGTCGGTCTGGCGGACCCAGCGCTCCGGCTTCTCGCCGCGCACCCGGTACACGTCCTCGGCCTCGTCGTACGTGACGGTGAAGCCCGCGTCGTCGACTGCCTTCGGGCGGATGACGATACGGGTCGCCTCCTCCTGGGGCTTCGCCGCACGCGCCTCGGCGACGATGCCGGCGAGGGCGAAGGAGAGCTCCTTCAGGCCGAGCCGGGCCACGGCGGAGGCCTCGAAGACCTGGTAGCCGCGGGCCTCCAGGTCGGGGCGGATCATGTCCGCGAGGTCCTGGCCGTCGGGGATGTCGATCTTGTTGAGGACGACGATGCGCGGCCGGTCCTCCAGGCCGCCGTACTGCCGGAGCTCCTCCTCGATGATGTCGAGGTCGCTGACCGGGTCGCGGTCCGATTCGAGGGTCGCGGTGTCCAGGACGTGCACCAGGACCGAGCAGCGCTCGACGTGGCGGAGGAACTCCAGGCCCAGGCCGCGGCCCTGGCTGGCGCCCGGGATCAGGCCCGGCACGTCGGCGATCGTGTAGACGGTCGAGCCGGCGGTGACGACGCCCAGGTTCGGGACGAGGGTGGTGAAGGGGTAGTCCGCGATCTTCGGCTTGGCGGCGGAGAGGACCGAGATGAGCGAGGACTTGCCGGCGCTCGGGTAGCCGACGAGCGCCACGTCGGCGACGGTCTTCAGCTCCAGGACGATGTCCCGGGCCTCGCCCGGCTCGCCCAGCAGCGCGAAACCGGGGGCCTTGCGGCGGGCGGAGGACAGGGCCGCGTTGCCGAGGCCGCCGCGGCCGCCCTGGCCCGCGACGAAGGTGGTGCCCTGGCCGACGAGGTCGGCGAGGACGTTGCCCGCCTTGTCGAGGACGACGGTGCCGTCGGGCACGTTCAGGACGAGGTCCTGGCCGTCCTTGCCGGAGCGGTTGTCGCCGGCGCCGGGCTGGCCGTTGGTGGCCTTGCGGTGCGGCGAGTGGTGGTAGTCGAGAAGCGTGGTGACGGCCTGGTCGACGACCAGGATCACGTCGCCGCCGCGGCCGCCGTTGCCGCCGTCGGGGCCGCCGAGCGGCTTGAACTTCTCCCGGTGGACGGAGGCGCAGCCGTGGCCTCCGTTACCCGCGGCGACATGCAGCTCGACGCGGTCCACGAAGGTGGTCATGGGTGTGCCTCCATCAGATACGTGCGGAATGTCTATCTAGTAACACGCGAAAGGCGGACCCGCTTCCCGAACGGGAAGTGAGGTCCGCCTCCGCAGATGAACCGATCAGGCGACCGGAACGATGTTCACGACCTTGCGGCCACGGTGGGTGCCGAACTGCACCGAACCGGCCTGCAGGGCGAACAGCGTGTCGTCGCCGCCACGGCCGACGCCGGAGCCCGGGTGGAAGTGCGTGCCACGCTGGCGGATCAGGATCTCACCCGCGCTGACGACCTGACCGCCGAAGCGCTTCACGCCGAGCCGCTGGGCATTCGAGTCGCGCCCGTTCCGGGTGGACGATGCGCCCTTCTTGTGTGCCATGTCTCAGTCCCTCTTACTTCGCAGCCGCGGGGATACCGGTGACCTTGATCGCCGTGTACTGCTGGCGGTGACCCTGGCGACGGCGGTAGCCGGTCTTGTTCTTGTAGCGCAGGATGTCGATCTTGGCGCCCTTGTGGTGGTCCACGACCTCGGCCGTGACCTTGATGCCCGCCAGGACCCACGGGTCGCTGGTCACGGCGTCGCCGTCGACAACGAGCAGGGTCGAGAGCTCGACCGTGTCGCCAACCTTGGCAGTGGAAATCTTGTCAACCTCAACGATGTCGCCGACAGCAACCTTGTGCTGGCGACCACCGCTGCGCACGATGGCGTACACGCGGATCTCTCTCTCACTCGGGATCGAAACCTCTGAAGCCAGCCGCTCACACGAGCCCGAGGGCCCGCGGCGTTCCGGAATCGGACGAGCGGCCTCTCCCGGCGAGCGGGAGGGAGGTGCTCAGAGGCGCGACGCGTCGATAGACACGCCGACGGTCTAGGTTACGGGCGGCTGCCTCGGAGGGTCAAATTCGCCCGTTCGGCACGGGCCGCCGCCCCGACGTGCGGAGCGGCGGCCCGTACCCACCGGTCAGTCCTGGGCCGGGGCGGCGGTCTTCTCGGCCGCCTTCTTGGCCGTGGCCTTCTTGGTGGTGGTCTTCTTCGCCGCGGTCTTCTTGGTCGCCGCCGTCTTCTTGGTGGCGGCCTTCTTGGCCGTGGTCTTCTTCGCCGCGGTCTTGCGCGCCGCCGTCTTCTTGGCGGGGGCGGGCTCGGCCTCGGCGGCCTCGGCGCTCTCGGCGGGCGTCTCGGCCGGGGCCGCGGTCACCACGACGACGGCCGCGTCCTCGGCGCCCGACGGCGAACCGGCGGGAGCCGTGGCCTTGCGGACCACCCGGCGGCGGGCCCGCGGCGGGGCGGCCACGGGGGCCTCCTCGGCGACGGGCTCGGCGGCCGGCTCGGTGGCCTCGGCGACCGGCGCCACGACGGGCTCCGGCTCCGGCGCGGCCTCGACGACCGGCTCGACGACGGTCGGCTCGGCGGCCGGCTCCGTGGTCGAGACGACCGGGGAGGTCACCCGGCGGGTGGCACGGCGGCGGGCGCGGGTGGCCGGGGCGGCGGTCTCCTCGACCACCGGCTCGGCGGCCACGGCGACCGGCTCCACGACCGGCTCCGCGGCCGGTTCCACCGCGGGCTCCGGCGTCGGCTCGGCCTTCGGCTTCGCCTCGAACTCGACGGAATCGGTCTCCACGACCGGCCGCGCGGTGGCCGGCGCGGACACCCGGCGGGTCGCTCGGCGGCGGCCGCGACCGCGGGTCGCGGCGGCCTCCGCCTCGGCGACGGAGCCGTACAGCTCCTCGTCCGCGGCGATCGGCTCGGGCAGCGCCACCGGGGCGGCGAGCTCCGCGGCGACCTCGGCCTCGGTCTCGGTCTCCGCGGTCTCGGCACCGGTCTCCGCGACCTCGGCGTGCTCGTGCTCGTGGACGTGCTCGGCGCCGCCGCGGCCGCGCTTCTTCGAGCGCTTGCCTCCGCCACCGCCGCCGGCGGTGGTCGGCTGCTCCATGTGCACGATGACACCGCGGCCGTTGCAGTGGACGCAGGTCTCGGAGAAGGACTCCAGGAGGCCCTGGCCGACCCGCTTGCGGGTCATCTGCACCAGACCGAGCGAGGTGACCTCGGCCACCTGGTGCTTGGTCCGGTCCCGGCCCAGGCACTCCAGGAGGCGGCGCAGCACCAGGTCGCGGTTGGACTCCAGGACCATGTCGATGAAGTCGATGACGACGATGCCGCCGAGGTCGCGCAGCCGGAGCTGGCGCACGATCTCCTCGGCCGCTTCGAGGTTGTTCCTCGTCACGGTCTCTTCGAGGTTGCCGCCCTGGCCGGTGAACTTGCCGGTGTTGACGTCGACGACGATCATCGCCTCGGTCTTGTCGATCACCAGCGAGCCGCCGCTCGGCAGCCAGACCTTGCGGTCCAGCGCCTTCATGAGCTGCTCGTCGATCCGGTACGTCGCGAAGACGTCGACCTCGCTTGTCCACTTGGACAGGCGGTCGGTCAGGTCCGGGGCGACGTGGTGGACGTAGCCGTGGATGGTCTCCCAGGCGTCGTCACCACTCACGATGACCTTGGAGAAGTCCTCGTTGAAGATGTCGCGGACGACCCGGACGGTCATGTCCGGCTCGCCGTAGAGCAGCGTCGGGGCGTTGCCGCTCTTCGCCTTCTTCTGGATGTCCTCCCACTGCGCCTGCAGACGCTCGACGTCGCGGCGCAGCTCGTCCTCGCTCGCGCCCTCGGCGGCGGTGCGCACGATGACGCCCGCGTCCTCGGGGACGATCTTCTTGAGGATGGTCTTGAGGCGGGCGCGCTCGGTGTCCGGGAGCTTGCGGCTGATGCCGGTCATCGAGCCCTCGGGGACGTACACGAGGTAGCGGCCGGGCAGCGAGACCTGGCTGGTCAGACGGGCGCCCTTGTGGCCGATCGGGTCCTTCGTGACCTGGACGAGGACCGACTGGCCGGACTTGAGGGCGCTCTCGATGCGACGCGGGCCGTTGCCCATGCCGAGGGCCTCGAAGTTGACCTCGCCGGCGTACAGGACGGCGTTGCGGCCCTTGCCGATGTCGACGAAGGCGGCCTCCATCGACGGCAGGACGTTCTGGACCTTGCCCAGGTAGACGTTGCCGACGTACGAGGTGGCCTGCTCCTTGTTGACGTAGTGCTCGACGAGCACGTTGTCCTCGAGGACGCCGATCTGGGTGCGCTCGCCGCTCTGGCGGACGACCATGACGCGCTCGACGGCCTCGCGGCGGGCCAGGAACTCGGCCTCGGTGATGATCGGGACGCGGCGGCGGCCCTGCTCGCGGCCCTCGCGGCGGCGCTGCTTCTTGGCCTCCAGGCGGGTCGAGCCCTTGATGGACTGGACCTCGTCGGCGCCGGTGCCGGGCTCGCTCTTCTCACGGGCCGGGCGGGGCTCGCGGACCTTGACGACGGTCCGGACGCCCTCCTCGTCGGTGCCCTCGGCGTCGGCGGAGGCGTCACCGCTGCGACGGCGGCGGCGACGGCGGCGGCGGGAGCTGCTGGAGCCGCCGGCGAAGGCCTCGGACTCCTCGTGCTCCTCCTCGCCGTCCTCGGCGTCTTCGGCGTTCTCGGTCTCGTCCTCGGCGTGCGGCTCCTCGCCGTCCTCGGAGTCGGCGAGCTCACCGCGGCGACGGCGGCGGCCGCCCCGACGGCGGCGCCGGGACGGGCGGTCCTCGTACTCGTCGTTCTCCTCGGCCTCGTCCGCCTCCTCGGCCTCGTCGGCGGCGGCCTCGACCTCGGGCTCGTCGGCGACGGTGGCCGGGACGGGCTCGACGGCGACCGGCTCGCCGCGACGGCGGCGGCGACGGCGGGAGCCCTCGGGGCGCTCGGCGGGCTCGGGGGTCTCCTCGACCTCGGTCACGGCCTCGACGGGCTCGGTCTCCTCGGCCGTCTCCTCGTCCTCGGGCTCGACCGGGGCGGCCGCGGCGGCCGCGGCGGCGGTCTCCGGGGTCTGGAACATCGGCTCGGTGAAGACCGGGGCCTGGAAGACCGCGACCGAGGGGCGCGCGGCACGGCGCGACTCGCGGGCCGGGGCGGCCTCGGAGGTGAACTGCGGGGAGGTCGCGCGGCGGCGGCCGCGGCCACGGGTGGCGGCGGTCTCGGCCGCGGCGACCTCGGCCTCGTCTGCGGTGATCTGCGCGACGGCGGCCGTCGGCAGGGTCTCGCCGGTGGCGACGGCCTCGGGGGCCGCCTCGGGCGAGGCGGTCTGGCGGGTCGCGCGGCGGCGGGTGCGCGGGGCGGGCGCGGCGGACTCCTCCGCGGCCGGAGCGGGCTCGGCGGACTCCTCCGCGGCCGGAGCGGGCTCGGCGGCCGGAGCGGCCTCGGCGACGGTCTCGGCGGCGGCGGCCGGGGAGGTGACCGGCGAGGTGGCCTTGCGGGTGGCGCGGCGGCGCGGACGGGCCGGGGCGGCCTCCGGGGCCTCCTCGGCGGCGGCCGGCTCGGGCTGCGCGGCCGGGGCGGTCTCCTCGGGGGCCTCGGCTGCGGCCGGGGCGGTCACCGGCGAGGTGGCCTTACGGGTGGCGCGACGGCGCGGACGGGCCGGAGCGGCCTCCGGGGCCTCCTCGGCGGGCGCGGGGGCGGCGGCCTCGGAGGCCGGGGTCTCCGCGACCGGCTCGGAGGTCTCCGCGGCGGGTGCCGCGGCCTCGGCGGCCGGTGCGGTGGCCTTGCGGGTGGCCCGGCGACGGGTGCGGGGCGCGGGTGCGGCCTCGGCCGTGGCGGCCTCGGCGGGTGCGCTCTCGACGGCCGCGGGTGCGGTGGTCTCGGCGGCCGGGGCGCTCTCGGCGGCCTCGGCGGTGGTGCCCGTCACCGGCGGACCGGCGGGGCGGGAGGCTGCGCGGCGCCTGCGGCGGGGCGGCAGCTTGTCACCGGGGGCGTTGGTGTCTTCGTTGGACTCGAGCATGCGGGGTTCTCCCGTCACGCTCCCGGGCGCCGCGCCTTGGTCCGGTCCGGCGGCACGGCCGCGCCTGGGGCGCGGTGCCGCCGTCCGGGGCGCGGGCGCCGCACGGGAGCTCTGTGTCTGGCTCGCCGGTTCCGTCCGCACGGTGCGGACGGCCTGGCGAAAGTCTCCTGGTCAGTGCGCTGCCCGACCCAGGTGGCTCCCGAGTACCAGGGCGGCGCTACGACGACCGCTCCCTACGCGGTGCCGGTACCCGGCGCCGTCGCTGAGGCGGTCGCGGCGGCCGTGGTTGATGCGGCCTTGACTGCCTCGCGGTCGGGCGCGAGCGGGTCGGTCACCGTGCCGGACTCCTCGTCGAAGAGCCCCTGCGCCAGCCTGGTCACCGCTGCGGGGACCGGCGGCGCCAGGTCGGCCACGGCTCGGAGACCGGACAGGACGTCGTCGGGTCGTACGGCAGGTGTCACGTGCCGAACAACCAGCCGCAGTATCGCACAGGCGCTGTCCAGCGGCCTATCACCCTGGGGATCGCCCTGGGGAGCGGCTGCCGTCAGCCCGGTGACCGCGGAGCGCGCGTCGAAGGTGCGGACGCCGTTCTTGGTCTTGCGCTGTACTTCCACGGTCTCGGCCGCGAGAAACGCGTCGGCGGCCTTCTCGGCGGCCTCGCGGGTGACGCCCTCCAGGCGCAGCTCCCAGACGGAGGCGGTGAGCCGGTCGGCGAGGCCCGAGGTCCGGGCCTCGACGGCGTCGGTGATGTCGAGGCCGGCCGGGAGGGACTCGTCGAGCAGGACCCGCAGGGTCTCGGGGTCGCGCGTCTCGGTGAGGGCGATCTCCAGGTACTCGGCCTCGGAGCCCGTACCCGTGGGGGCGGCGTTGGCGTACGACACCTTGGGGTGCGGGGTGAAGCCGGCCGAGTACGCCATGGGCACCTCGGCACGGCGCAGCGCGCGCTCGAAGGCGCGCTGGAAGTCACGGTGACTGGTGAACCGGAGGCGGCCGCGCTTGGTGTAGCGCAGTCGGATGCGCTGCACCGCCGGTGCGGGCGGCGGGCCTTCGGGCTGTCGCTTGCCCAGTGGTTCTTCTCCTCGGTGCGGGGCGGGCGCGGGGGGCGCGCCGCCCTCGAATGTACGGGGGCTCTCTCGGGGGCAGCCGGCTCGTCCCCCCTTACGGGGAGATCTCGGACTCGGCCGCCGCGCCGGGAACGGTCTGTCGTGATGCAGCACCTCCCAGGTTACGCGCCCGACCCGGGACGGCGGGCACGGGCTCGGGCTCCCGGGGCCCGCCGAAGAGCGCGCGCCAGGCGTCGCGGCGGGCGGCGGTCACGGTCGCGCGGGCGGCGGCGAGGGCGGCGGACACCGCCCGGCCGGCCTCGGCGGCGGCCTTCCGGGCGGGTCGCCACAGGGCGTCGCGGACGAGGTGTCCGACCGGGGTGCAGACGCTGCGGTAGAACCAGGCGGCGGGTCGGCCGATCAGGTTGTGCGCGAGCAGCCGCAGGACGCGGCCGACGGCGCGGGAGACGTGTCCGGCGACGCGCCAGGCGACCGTGAGCGCGTCGACGAGTTCGCGGCCGAGCACGGCGAGGATCCGTCCGAGGGGGGCGAGGACGGCGCGGTACAGGAGGACGGCGGGGGTGACGAGGAGGGTCCGCAGCAGCCACCCGGCGCCCCGGGCGAGGAGCAGAAGGCCGCGGCCGAGCAGGACGAGGGCCTTCCCGGCTCCCCTGGCGAGCAGGGCGAGGCCGTGGCCGAGCGGGGTGAGGACCCAGCGGTACGTCCCGGCCGCGACGGGCACGGCCACGTACCGCCACAGGGCGGCCCACGGCCGGACGAGCAGGGCGCGGAGCAGCGCTCCGGTGCCGTGGCCGAGCGGGGTGAGCAGCCGGGTGTACGCCCAGGCCGTGCCGCGGGCGAGACCGCGGCCGAGGGGTGCGAGGAGGGTCCGGTACAGCCAGGCCGCCGGGGTCGCGACGCCGTGGACGGCGAGCGGCACGACCAGGTGGCGCCAGAGCAGGATCCAGGGACGGAGGAGGAGGGTCCTGAGCAGCCACCGGCAGGCGGTGACGAGGCCTTGGGCCGTCAGGGCGACGGCCCGGGCCACGGGGGTGAGGACGTGGGCTCGGCACCAGCCGAGCGCGCGGCCCAGCGGGCGGAACGTCCTGCGCAGGAACGCGCCGGCCAGGACGAGCGCGTCCCAGGCGAGGCGCAGGGGGACGACGAGGACCAGCACCACGATCCGTACGGGGATTCTGACGGCCGCCGTGAGGCAGCCCTCGGGCTCCGCCGGCCGGGCTGCTTTCTCCGGATGCATGTGCGGGGAGACGCAGGGGGGCCACCCGTGGTTTCGTCCGGGTCCATCCGGGGTTCGCCCGCGGCGGCGCGGCCCGGGCGCCCCGGTAACCGGACGGACGGGCACCGCCTGTGGGGACGGCCCCGTAGCCTGAGTCCGTACGTCCGTCCCGCATACCCCCCGACACGCTGAGGCTTGGTATGAAAATATCCTTTCTTCTGGTCGATCGCTGCCACATCGGAGGCGTGGTCAGCGCGATCCACAACCTGGCCAAGGCACTCGCGGACCACCACGAGGTCGAGCTCGTCTCCCTGCGCCGCAACCGCGACCAGGCGTTCTTCCCCCTCGACCCCCGGGTGAAGACCCTCGCGCTCAGCGACATGCGGAAGCACTCGCACACCTACGACGGCGACGACCCGATGATCGAGGCGTTCCCGCACATCTACCCGAACGAGCCCACGGACAAGAAGCCGTGGATCAGCCGCCTGGCGGAGCGGCGCCTGATGGAGTACCTGGCCACCACCGACGCCGACGTCGTGGTCAGCAACAACCCCAAGATCACCATCATGCTGGCCTACGCGGACCGCGACTTCCTCAAGGTCGCCATGGAGCACTCGCGCCCCGCCCAGTACGGCCCGCACATCCGGGACGCCCTCTTCCGGGACGCGTACCCGAAGATGGACGCCATCACCGCGCCGACCCCGGACGAGTGCGGCACCATCTCCCGGGTCGTCCCCGGCGTGAGCCACCTGCTCTCCCCCATGCCCAACTGCATCCCGGCCCACGAGGGCCAGATGTCCACCGGCGACAACAAGATCGTCGTCACGGCCGGCCTGCTCAAGCCGCACAAGGGCTTCGACGACCTCATCGAGGCCTTCTCCTCCGTGGCACCGCGCCACCCGGACTGGAGCCTGCGGATCTACGGCTCCGGCCCCGAGCACGGCAAGCTGCGCAAGAAGATCAACGACTCGGGCAGCAACAACCAGGTCTTCCTCATGGGCCCCGCCACCCCGGTCACCCCGGAGTTCGCCAAGGCCTCCGTCTTCGTCCTCCCCTCGCGGCTGGAGGCCTTCGGCAACGTCACGGTCGAGGCGATGGCGGCCGGACTGCCGGTGGTCGCGTACGACGCACCGCACGGTCCGCGCAACATCATCACGCAGGGCGAGGACGGCTACGTCGTGCCGCTCGGCGACAAGAAGGCGCTCGCCGAGCACATCGAGAAGCTGATCTCCGACGAGGACCTGCGCCGGAAGATGGCGGCCGCCGCGGTGGCGAACGTGGTCCGCTTCCAGGAGGCCGCGACCGTCGCCCGCTTCGAGCAGCTCGTCGAGACCATGCGCGCCCGCCGGGCCGTCCCCCGCTCGGCCGCCGCCGTGGTCACCCCGCAGGGCGACGTCCGGGTCCGGGTCGAGGGGCTGCCCGCGGGCAGCGACGCCGAGCTGGTCTGCAAGGACATCCGCAAGAAGGCCGACGAGGTCGTCCTCCCCTTCATCGGCGGCGAGGCCCTGATCGGCTCCGTCGGCAAGCTCGTCGAGGGCGACTGGGAGCTGGCCATCCGTTCCGCAGGCTTCGACCTGCCGCTGCGCTCGGCCGGCTGCGACACCCTCCACATGCTGGCGCTGCAGCGGCCCCGCACCGAGGGCCCCGCCCTGTCCCTGCTGCTCCCGCACGGCCACACGGACGGCACCCTGCGGGTGCAGAGCCGGGTGCGCGCCCAGCACGTCGAGGTCGCCGCCCTGAACGTGGGCGCCACCGAGATCGTCGTCGACGCCGCCGCCTGGGGCGTCGAGCCCGGCAAGGGCAGCGTGATCGAGGCCGTCCACCGCAAGCAGGCCGACAAGAACTTCAGCGTCCCGGTCGAGGCCGGCGCCGACGGCCGCTTCACGGCCTCCCTGGACAACGCCGCCGCGGCCCGCCTCCACGAGCCCGGCGGGGAGGACATCTGGGACCTCTGGCTGCTGCCGGACCGCGAATCCGCCCGGATCCGCGTCTGCAAGCTGGCCACGGACGTGCTCACCCCGATGAACGTCTTCACCTACCCGTACCCGGTGGTGAACGGTTCCGGCGCTCCGGTCGCGCCCGCGCAGCCCAAGGCGAAGAGCGGCTGGCGCGGCCGCCTGTCCGCGTCCGTCCCCGCGGCCGTCACCGGTGCCAAGCACGAACTCCGCCCGTACTTCTCCAGCAACGGCCAGCTCTCGCTGAAGATCATCGACAAGAAGTGACCGGCGGGCGCCGGGCGCCCCGCCCCGCGCACGACGGAGCCCCGGCCCGCAGGGAGACCTGCGGGCCGGGGCTCTTCCGTACGGCCCGGGGAGGCGCCGACTAGAGCGGCGCGCCCTCCTCGGCGATCTTGAACATCAGGTCGGCGAGACGGGCCGAGGCGTGGCCGTCGTCCAGGTCGCAGAACTGGTGGTGGAACTCGTCGTACTTCTCCTGGTACTCGGCCGCCACGTCGTCGATCTCGCGGATCGCGCGGAGCAGGTCGTCGGAGTTGTCGACCAGCGGGCCCGGCGCGTCGTTCTCGAAGTCGAAGTAGAACCCGCGGAGCTTGTCGCGGTAGTGCTCCAGGTCGTACGTGAAGAACAGCATCGGACGACGCAGGTGCGCGTAGTCGAACATGACCGAGGAGTAGTCCGTGATCATGATGTCGGCGGCGACGTAGAGGTCCGCGATGTCCGGGTACTCGGAGACGTCGTAGACGAAGCCGTTCCCGGCGCCGGGGATGCTGTCCACGATGTTGGAGTGGCGCCGGATGAGGAAGACGTGGTCGTCCCCGAGGCGGCGACGGGCGTCCTCCAGGTCGACCCGGAGGTCGAACTTGAACTGGCCGCGGCTGTGCGACAGGTCGTCGCGCCAGGTCGGCGCGTAGAGCACGACCTTCTTGCCCTCGGGCAGGCCCAGCTTCTCCCGCACCTCGCGGGCCCGCTCGTCGCGGTCCTCGGCGTACAGGTAGTCGTTGCGCGGGTAGCCCGTCTCGGCGATCAGGCCGTTGTAGCCCATGGCGCGCTTCAGGATGGGGGTGCTGAAGCGGTTCGACGAGACGAGGATGTTCCAGTTCGCCGCCTCCTGGACCAGCCGCTCGTGGTAGTTCGGGTCGAACTTCGGCGCGTCGATGTCCAGGCCGATCTTCTTCAGCATCGTGCCGTGCCAGGCCTGCACGATCACCTGGCCCTCGCGCCGCTTGATCCAGTGCGGGAGGTGGGCGTTGGTGACGATGTAGCGCGAGCGCGCGAGCGCCTCGTACCAGTCGCGGCCCTGGAACTTGACGGCCTTGACGGTGTCGGGGAGCTCGACCTGGCCGTCCCGGACCAGCCACAGGTGCTCGACGTCCGCACCCCGGCGGAGCAGCTCCTCGTGGACGGCGCGCGGGCTGTCCGAGTACTGCTTGCCGTTGTAGCTGATGTACAGCACCGAGTCGCGCAGCGGCAGTTCGCGGCCGGCCTCGTAGACCTCCTGGCGCAGCTGGTACTGGCGGTTCGCGCCCTTCTCCATGGCCGTGAGGTCGGTCATGCAGTTGAGCTGCGGGTGGTCCTGCCAGTGCACCTCCAGCTGGTACTCGCGGCCGTTGTGCGTGCCCTCCAGCGGGAACTGGGTCGCGGCGAGGCGGTCCACGACGAGCGGGATCGACGGCTCGTCGCCCGAACCGTCGAGGCGGAACACCCAGCGGCCGGCCTTCAGCGGCAGCCGGCCGCCGGAGCCCGACATCGTGGAGGGACGGAAGGAGACCTCGAAGCCGCCGTCCGGGAGGGCGGTCAGCGGGACCGTCTTCTCGTCGAAGCGGTTCTTGGCGCTGACCACCAGGTGGTGGCCCGACAGGTCGACGGCGGCGACGCCGCGGATCGTGAAGGTGCCCTCGGACTCCGAGATACCGGTGATCTTGGCGCGCAGCGGGCGGCCGGAGAACTTCAGGTAGCCGTTGGCGCCGGAGAGGACGGCGACCTCGTTCAGCGGGGCGTCCTCGCCGAAGGATTCGGGCAGCCGGACCTGGAGGTCCTCCAGGCCGTCCCGGACGACGACCCGGACCTTGCGCGGCTCCTCCTTCGAGGGCTCCGCGATCTCGACCTGGGTGCTCCAGTTGCGGCGCATCAGCTTCGCCGGGTCGGCGCCGCCGGCGGCGCGGGCCTCGGCGGTGTCCAGGTGCTCCGGCAGCAGGGCGATGTCGCGCAGCGGCACGCGGACCCGCAGCGGAGTGCGGCCGCCGGAGGCCAGCAGGGTCTCGACGGGGTACTCGAGCTCCTCGCCGCTGTTCTGGTTGCTGACCCGGAAGAGGATCTCGGTGCCGGGTGCGACGGTCTCGCGGAGGTCGGCCTCCAGGAGGATGGCGTCGCCGTCCTGCTCGAAGCCGGTGACCAGGACGGGGACCTTCTCGATGCGCAGCTTGAGGGCCGCGCGCCGCATCTCCGGGACCATCCGGTAGTTCTCGTCGAGCCACTGGTAGGGCGGGTAGGTGAGCCGGTCGGAGCCGTACGAGTGCACCGAGCGGGAGCGCACCAGACCGCCGGACAGCACGCGCATGCCGACGTGCCAGAGGCCTTCCTGCCAGCCGTCGCCCTTGCGGAACCGGGCCGGGTCGATGACCGTCTCCCAGCCGGCCCAGTCAAAGCTGTGACCGCGTCCCTTGTGGCCGGAGCCGGTGGTGGCCTCGGGGTTGAAGACGTTGCCCAGGGGCACCAGCATGCGGCGCTGGGTACCGTCCTTCTTCAGCTGCAGCAGCTTCACGACGCTGCGCTTGCCGGTCTGGTCGACGTGGTCGATCCAGGCGTGGCCGGCCAGCCGCAGCTTGCCGTCCTCCCAGGACAGCTCCTTCAGCGGGGAGCGCAGCTGGAGGTCCCGGTCGACGCGCAGGACCTTCTTGGGCACCAGGTCCCCGTGGGACTCCAGCGAGGGGTACTTGGCGTACTTGCGGATGACGCCGCCGAGCTCGACGGGCTCGCCGAGCCGCTCCGCCTCGATGAACTCGAGGATCTCGGTCATCGCGTGCTTGCGGACGAGCAGCCACTTGACGCGGAGCGCGGTGGGCAGACGGTCGAGGGTCTTGAGGTCGACCTGGTCGAGGTACTTGTTCGCCACACGGAGGAACTCGGTGCGGTACTCCTCGTCGCCGTCGGGCAGCACGTTGAGGAAGATGCGCAGGTCGCCGGTGAGGACGGTGTGGTCGTACTCACGCTTGAGCGAGTCGGCGAGGGGCTCCTTCTGCTCGGCGAAGAAGCGGCTGACGGACTCCACGGCGGACGCGCGGTCGCGGGCGGCCTTGGGCTCGTTGCGGCGCTGGGTGATCGAGGGGCTGGCCTCGCCCTCGCGCAGGCGCCAGTAGTACGTGGCCTGGCTGATGATGTCGACGGACTCGGCGAGGTACTGGGCCGGCACGATGACCGGGGTGTCCTCGTACAGGACGCCCTCGGGGAAGCGGAACGCGTGGCGCTCCCAGAAGTCGCGGCGGAAGATCTTGTTGCAGGCGATCCGGTCCGTGAGGAGCTGGCGCTTCTTGCTGACGTGCGTCCGCTTGACCGCGCCCCGGGAGAGGAACCGGTGCATCGGGGACTGCCACACCTTGGTCGAGTTGATGTGCTCGACGTTGCCGGTGGCGAAGGAGGAGCCGGTCTCGTCCAGGCTGCTGATCATCATCCGGTAGGCGTCCGGCGGGATCATGTCGTCGCTGTCGACGAACGCCAGGAACTCGCTCTCCGGGGCAAGGCTGTCGAGGCCCGTGTTGCGGGCGGCACCCAGGCCGGCGTTCTCCTTGCGTATGAGCCGGAAGCGGGAGTCCTTGGCCGCGAACTCCGCGGCTATCGCGTGGGACTCGTCCGTGGAGCCGTCGTCGATCATGAGGACTTCCAGGTCCTGGAAGGTCTGCACGGCCAACGAGTTGAGGCAGGCGGGCAGGTACTGCGCCACGTTGTAGATCGGGACGATGACGCTGAGCCGGGGTGCCATGTAGTTCTGCGTTCCTTTCCGTTTCAGACCCGCTCGACGAACGCGAGCGCCTGAGGATGACGGGGCGTGCTCTTCGTTTCTCCTGCGGACCGACGAGGACGTCTCCGTCCTCCGGGAAAAACCCGCCCAGCCCTCGGCAAGACCTGGTTCCGCTCGGCCTAGACGACTCTGCGGCGACCCCCCGGCCGCCGCAGCGCTCCAGAATAGTCGATCCGTACCACAGCGGTTTTCCCGCCGTTGTGTCCGGCATCACCCCCGCGACGCCATACCACCGATCGGACAGAGGGTCCCGCAGGGGGTGAAAACGGCGCTGACGTGGGCGGGAGCGGTGCCGAGGCGGCCGCCCGCGCTCCGGAGGCCGCGGAAGCGCTCCTGTCATACTTCATCTGAGCGGTTCGACTGAGGAGACGACAAGGCATGCCGGCTGCAGCTACCCCCAGATTCAGCGTGATCATCCCTGTCTACGGGGTCGAGGGCTACATCCGTGAGTGCCTCGAGTCGGTGACGTCCCAGGGTTACGAGAACTTCGAGGTCATCGCCGTCGACGACTGCTCGCTCGACAGCAGCGGCGCCATCGTCGACGAGTTCGCGGCCCGCGACCCGCGGGTGCGCGCCGTCCACCGCGCCGAGAACGGCGGCATCGGCGCCGCCCGGAACACCGGCGTGGAGCACGCCCGCGGCGACTACCTGCTCTTCATCGACGGCGACGACTCGATCCGCCCCGGCTCCCTGCAGGCCATGGCCGACCGCCTGGACGCCGCCGAGGACCCCGAGATCCTGCTGTTCGACCACGTCCGCACCCATGTGGACGGCAGCGTCGAGGCCAGCAAGACCGGCCCGTACCTGGCCGCGATCCGCGACCGGGTGGTCCGCCCGGTCGACGAGCTCGAACTGCTGCGGATCTTCGCCGTGGTGTGGAACCGCGTCTACCGCCGCGACTTCTTCACGGGCGAGGGCTACACCTTCACCGACGGCCTCTACGAGGACGCGCTCATGGTCTACACGACCATGGCCGCCGCCGAGCGGGTCGCGGGCCTGGAGTACGTGGTCGTCGAGTACCGCCAGCGCCGCCAGGGCAGCTCGATGCGGAGCAGCTCCCCGCGCAAGCACTTCGTGATCTTCGACCAGTACCAGCGGGTCTTCGACTACCTGGAGGGCCGCCCCGGCCTCGACGCGTACCGCCGGCTCGTCTTCGAGCGGATGGTCGCGCACTTCCTCTTCACCTTCGCCCGTGGCTTCCGAATACCCCGCAGCCACCGGCGCGCCTACCTGAAGCAGGCCGGCAAGACCTACCGCCGGAACGAGCCCGCGGGCTTCACCCCGCCGCCCGGCATGCTCGGCCTGAAGTTCAAGGTGATGCGGACCGGTTCGTACGCCGCGTTCGAGGCCCTCAAGACGGTGAACGGCACCCGGGAGACGGCCTTCGGCGCCCTCGGCCGCACGAAGCGCTGGGGCGGCCGCAAGGCCCTCCGCGCCTACTACGGGGTGCAGCGCCGCCTCCCCCTGGACGAGAACCTCGCCGTCTACTCGGCCTACTGGGGCCGCACCCCCGGCTGCAACCCGCTCGCGGTGCACGAGGCCGCCAAGAAGCTCGCGCCCGCCCTGCGCGGCGTGTGGGTCGTGAACCAGGCGCACGCGGGCGGCGTGCCGGCCGGTCTGACCCGGATCGCCCCGGCGACCTTCGGCTACTGGAAGGCGCTGGCCCGGGCCAAGTACCTGGTCAACAACGTGAACTTCCCGGACTCGGTGGTCAAGCGGCCCGGGCAGGTGCACCTGCAGACCCACCACGGCACCCCGCTCAAGCGGATGGGCCTCGACCAGCAGCAGTACCCGGCCGTCGCCCGGAGCATGGACTTCGACAAGCTCCTGGAGCGCGTGGACCGCTGGGACTGGAGCGTCTCGTCGAACCTGCACTCCACCGAGCACTGGGAGCGGGTCTACCCGGCCGCCTTCCAGACCCTGAACACCGGCTACCCGCGCAACGACGTCTACTACCGGGCCACCGCCGCGGACGTCCGCCGGATCCGGGGGGAACTCGGCATCGGGCAGGGCAGGAAGGCGGTCCTGTACGCCCCCACCGTGCGCGACCACCAGAAGGACGCGTTCGTCCCGCGCCTCGACTTCGCCCGCTTCGCCCGCGAACTCGGCCCGGACTTCGTCCTGCTGGTCCGCGCGCACTACTTCTACGGCGGCGACCCGGAGCTGAACGCCCTCGCCGAGCGGGGCGCGCTGATCGACGTGTCGGGGCACCCGTCGGTGGAGGAGCTCTGCCTGGCGTCGGACGCGCTGATCACCGACTACTCGTCGATCATGTTCGACTACGCCAACCTCGACCGGCCGATCGTGACGTACGCCGACGACTGGGAGATGTACCGCACCTGCCGCGGTGTGACCTTCGACCTGCTCTCCGGCGAGCCGGGCGACACTCCCGGTGTGATCACCACCACCGAGGACGAGCTGATCGAGGCCTTCCGCGGCGGCGCCTGGGAGGGCGAGCCGGCCGCGGCCCTGCGGCAGGCCTTCCGGGAGCGGTTCTGCTCCTGGGACGACGGTTTCGCCGCCGAGCGGGTGGTCCGCCGGGTCTTCCTCGGCGAGGAGCGCCTGCGGCCGGCCGTGGTTCCCGTGGCCGAGCGCACCCCGGCCCCGTCACCGCGGGTGGCCGAGGCGTCGGTGCCGCGTCAGGCGCAGGCGGACGCGGACACGCGCGCGGTGGCGAGGGCCGACCACTAGCGGCGAGCGGCCCGGCGGCCGGTCCCCTCGGGGCCGGCCGCGGGTCGTGCGGACGAGAGAGGCGCCCGGAGCGGGTTCGCTCCGGGCGCCTCTTCGTCGGTCCCGCGCGCGGGACCGGGGGCTACTTCACGACCGTCAGCGGCAGCAGCTTCTTGCCGGTGGGGCCGATCTGGATCTGCGTGTCCATCTGCGGGCAGACGCCGCAGTCGAAGCACGGGGTCCAGCGGCAGTCCTCGACCTCGGTCTCGTCGAGGGCGTCCTGCCAGTCCTCCCAGAGCCAGTCCTTGTCGAGACCGGAGTCCAGGTGGTCCCAGGGCAGGACCTCCTCGTAGGTGCGCTCACGGGTCGTGTACCAGGCGACGTCCAGGCCGACCTCGGGGAGCGTCTTCTCGGCGCAGGCCATCCAGCGGTCGTACGAGAAGTGCTCGCGCCAGCCGTCGAAGCGGCCGCCGTCCTCGTAGACGGCGCGGATGACGGCGCCGATGCGGCGGTCGCCGCGGGACAGGAGTCCCTCGACGATGCCGGGCTTGCCGTCGTGGTAGCGGAAGCCGATCGAGCGGCCGTACTTCTTGTCGCCGCGGATCTTGTCGCGGAGCTTGCGGAGCCGCTCGTCCGTCTCCTCGGCCGACAGCTGCGGGGCCCACTGGAACGGGGTGTGCGGCTTGGGCACGAATCCGCCGATGGAGACGGTGCAGCGGATGTCGTTCTGGCCGGAGACCTTGCGGCCCTCGGCGATCACGTTCATCGCCATGTCGGCGATCTGGAGGACGTCCTCGTCGGTCTCCGTCGGCAGGCCGCACATGAAGTACAGCTTCACCTGGCGCCAGCCGTTGCCGTAGGCGGTGGAGACGGTCCGGATGAGGTCCTCCTCCGAGACCATCTTGTTGATGACCTTGCGCATGCGCTCGGAGCCGCCCTCGGGGGCGAAGGTGAGACCGGAGCGGCGGCCGTTCCGGGTCAGCTCGTTGGCCAGGTCGACGTTGAAGGCGTCGACACGGGTGGACGGGAGGGACAGGCCCACCTTGTCCTCCGTGTACCGGTCGGCGAGGCCCTTGGCGATGTCGCCGATCTCGGTGTGGTCGGCCGAGGACAGCGAGAGGAGGCCGACCTCCTCGAAGCCCGTCGCCTTGAGGCCCTTCTCGACCATCTCGCCGATGCCGGTGATGCTTCGCTCCCGCACGGGGCGCGTGATCATGCCGGCCTGGCAGAAGCGGCAGCCGCGGGTGCAGCCGCGGAAGATCTCGACGGACATGCGCTCGTGGACGGTCTCCGCGAGCGGCACGAGGGGCTGCTTGGGGTACGGCCACTCGTCGAGGTCCATGACGGTGTGCTTGGAGACGCGCCACGGCACGCCGGACCTGTTGGGCACGACGCGGCCGATGCGGCCGTCCGGCAGGTACTCCACGTCGTAGAACCGGGGGACGTACACCGAGCCGGTCCTGGCGAGGCGGAAGAGGACCTCCTCGCGGCCGCCCGGCCTGCCCTCGGCCTTCCAGGCGCGGATGATCTCGGTCATGTCGAGGACGGCCTGCTCGCCGTCGCCGATGATCGCCGCGTCGATGAACTCCGCGATCGGCTCGGGGTTGAAGGCCGCGTGGCCGCCCGCGAGGACGATCGGGTGGTCGACGGTCCGGTCCTTCGACTCCAGCGGGATGCCGGCCAGGTCGAGGGCGGTGAGCATGTTCGTGTAGCCGAGCTCCGTGGAGAAGCTCAGGCCGAACACGTCGAACGCGCCGACGGGGCGGTGGCTGTCGACCGTGAACTGCGGGACATCGTGCTCCCGCATCAGCTCTTCGAGGTCCGGCCAGACGCTGTAGGTGCGCTCGGCGAGGACGCCCTCCCGCTCGTTGAGCACCTCGTAGAGGATCATGACGCCCTGGTTGGGCAGACCGACCTCGTACGCGTCCGGGTACATCAGCGCCCAGCGGACATCGGCGGACTCCCACGGCTTGACCGTGGAGTTCAGCTCTCCACCGACGTACTGAATCGGCTTCTGCACGTGCGGGAGCAGAGCTTCGAGCTGCGGGAAGACAGACTCGGCAGCAGACATCTCGAACCTTCGTGAGCTGGCAGGGGGGCGACTCTCAAGCGTACCCCGGTGCTCAGCGGGTCAGGGACGCCAGGAGTTCCGGGGCCGAGGCCCGGGCCCAGGCCTCGGGGAGCCGGCGCTCGGCGTCCGCGGCGGCGGCTTCCTCGCGGCCGAAGAGAAGTCCCCAGGTGAAGGCGGATTCGCCGGCTCCGTGGGCGACGGCCGCGAGCTCGCGCAGGGCCTCGCGGGTGACGACCGCGTCCTGGTGCTCGCCGAGCAGGCTCTGGACGGCCTTCACCCGCTTGGCGAGCCGCTTGGCGGACTTCCCGAGGGTCGGGCGGGCGGCCTCGGCCGCGTAGCGGGCCCGTTTGGCGGCCTTGCGGGCCTCGTGGAGGGCGAGGTCCCGCTCGTGCCCGGGGTCGAGGCCGAGGGCGTGCCCGATCCGGTCGCCGAGCCGGTCGTGGTCCTTGCGGACGGCGCGGGCGAGGACCTCCCGGGCGTCCCCGGCGGCGTCCGCGCGCAGCGGCGGGTCGGCGAGGAGCGCGTCGAGGCTGCCGAGGAGGGCGAGGTGGCGTGCGGAGTCGAGGGCGGCGAGGGCCTGGCGCCGGGCGCTCCGGCCGAGCGCGGCGTCGCGGCGGCGCAGCCGGGCCTTGACGGGGCCGAGGACCAGGGTGCGGGGCAGCGCGCCGATGCGGGCGCGCAGCCGTTCGTCGAGGACCTCCTGGTCGCGGGCGACGCCGAGTTCTCCGGCGAGCCACTTCAGCTCCTCGCCGAGGGGGTCGGTGACCTCGCGGTCGAGGACCTTCCGGTAGGTCTTGAAGGCGCTGCGCAGCCGGCGGCAGGCGACGCGCAGCTGGTGGACGGCGTCGGGCAGGTCGCGCCTGACGGCGGGGTCGTACGTGACGATCGCCTCGACCTGTTCCCGTACGTAGGCGAGGACGGCGGCGCCGGCGGTGCCGGGTCCGCCGGCCGCGTCGGTGGCGGCGGCGTCCTCCTGGGGGCCGGCGCCGGTCTCGGCGAGCGCACGCGACAGCTTCGACGGGGAGTCGGAGGGGTGGATGCCGGCCTTCCTGAGGCGCTTCTCGACGGCGTCGAGGACGGCCGGGTCGGTGTCGTCGGCGAGTTCGACCTCGATCTCGGTCCAGGCGGCCTCTCCTCCGCCGGTGAGGCCCTCGGCGCGGACGGCGTCCACGGAGACCTCGGCGAGGACGGTGCCGTCGCGGTCCCGGAGGTGGCGGACGTCCCGGGAGGAGCGGAGGCGGACGACGGGGACGACCTCGCCGTCCCGGACCCGGGAGCGCAGGAGCCCCGCCAGGGACCGCGGGAGCGTGTCCGAGAGCGGGGCTCTGATCTCGTCGCGGATGCCGGGGGCGACGGGGAACTTGAGGTGCCAGCCGGCGTCCGCGCCGCCGGTGCGGCGGCGCAGGGTGAGCGCGTCGGCGGCGAGCCGCAGGTCGGGGGTGTCGTAGTAGACGGCGTCGAGTTCGGTGACGCCCTCGTCGCTGACCGAGGCCACCCCGGTCGCCCGGGTCAGGTCCGGGAGGCCGGTCCGGGGGGTGGCTTCGTACTTCCGCTCGATCTCTCGCTTCGTGTCCGCCATGCATCGAATCTAGACGGGATGCGCACTCCGCGGGAGTACGCCCGGCGGCCCGGCCGGAAACCGGCCGGGTGCCGGAGCGGCTACGCCGTCATGGGCCGCTGGACCTTGATCGACTGGAGCAGTCCGATCGCGACCCAGACCGCGAACATCGACGAGCCGCCGTACGAGACGAACGGCAGCGGCAGACCGGCGACCGGCATGATGCCGAGCGTCATGCCGATGTTCTCGAAGGACTGGAAGGCGAACCAGGCGATGATCCCGGCCGCGACGACGGTGCCGTAGAGCTCGGTGGTCTCGCGGGCGATCCGGCAGGCCCGCCAGAGCACGACGCCGAGGAGGACGAGGATGAGGCCGGCGCCGACGAAGCCCAGCTCCTCCCCCGCGACCGTGAAGACGAAGTCGGTCTGCTGCTCGGGCACGAACTGGCCGGTGGTCTGGGAGCCCTTGAAGAGCCCGGCGCCGAGGAGGCCGCCGGAGCCGATCGCGATCCTGGCCTGGTTGGTGTTGTAGCCGACGCCGGCCGGGTCGAGGTCGGGGTTGGCGAAGGCGGCGAAGCGGTTGATCTGGTACTCGTCGAGCATGCCGAGCGCGGTGACCAGGACGGCGCCTCCGATGCCGGCGCCGATCAGTCCGAGGACCCAGCGGTTGGAGGCGCCGGAGGCGAGCAGCACGCCGAGCACGATGACCGCCATGACCATGACCGAGCCCAGGTCCGGCATCAGCATGACGATGCCCATGGGGAGCGCGGCCAGCGTGAGGGCCTTGGCGACGGTGCGGTGGTCGGGGTGGAGCTGGTCGCCGGCGTCGACCTTCGCGGCCAGCAGCATCGCCATCACCAGGATGATCGTGATCTTCACGAACTCGCTGGGCTGGAGCGAGAAGCCGCCGCCGACGACGATCCAGGCGTGGGCGCCGTTGATGGTGGCGCCGAGCGGGGTGAGCACGGCGAGGATCAGCACGATCGAGAGGCCGTAGAGGACCGGGACCGCGCCGCGCAGGGTGCGGTGGCCGAGCCAGATCGTGCCGATCATCAGGGCGACGCCGATGCCGGTGTTGAGCACGTGCCGGAAGAGGAAGTAGTACGGGTCGCCGTTGTTGAGCTCGGTGCGGCCGCGGGTCGCGGACCAGACGAGCAGCGACCCGATGAAGGAGAGCGCGAGCGCGGAGAGCAGCATCGGCCAGTCGAGCCGGCGGACCACCGAGTCGCGGGCGGCCAGCTTGGCGAGCGTGCCGCGTTCGGGGGCGTAACGGGAGACGGAGAAGCCGTGGGGTGCGGTCATCGGTTCAGTCCCTCCGCCAGGCGGCGGGCGGGCCCGCGAGTTCCTGCTGGTCGGGCTGGTCGGGGTCGGCCTGGCCGGGATCGGCCGGGTCGGGCTGCCGGGTGCCCGCCGGGGCGTCGGGGTCGACCTTGCCGACCTCCGGGTCGTACGGCGTGACCTTCGGGGCGTCGATGGAGCCGTCGGCCTCGATCTTCGGGAGGCTCTTCTGCGGCTGCGGCAGCAGGGCCCGCTTGAGGTCCTGGTTGCCGGCGTCGTCGAGTCCGTAGAGCGCGTCGTAGATGTTGCGGACGGCGGGGCCCGAGGCGCCGGAGCCCGTACCGCCCTGGGCGATCGTCATCACGATCGAGTAGTCCTTGGTGTACGTGGCGAACCAGGAGGTCGTCTGCTTGCCGTAGACCTCGGCGGTACCCGTCTTGGCGTGCATCGGGATCTTGTCCTGCGGCCAGCCGCCGAACCTCCAGGCGGCGGTGCCGCGGGTGGCGACTCCCGCGAGGGCCTCCTCTATCAACGCCTGCGTCTTGCTGTCCATGGGCAGCCTGCCGTGGGACTTGGGCTTGATCTCGGTGACCTTCTTGCCGTCGGGGCTGATGATCGCCTTGCCGACGGTGGGGTTCCAGAGGGTGCCGCCGTTGGCGATGGCGGCGTAGATGGTGGCCATCTGGATGGGGGTGACGAGGGTGTCGCCCTGGCCGATGGAGTAGTTGACCGAGTCACCGGCGCGCATCAGGTTGCCTTCGAGGCAGTTCTCGTAGGAGAGCTGCTGCACGTAGGTTCCGCCGCGCTTGCCGATCTTGCACCAGTAGTCCTTGTTGGCCGCCCAGAAGTCCTGCTTCCACTTCCGGTCGGGGACCCGGCCGGTGACCTCGTTGGGGAGGTCGATGCCGGTCTCGGCGCCGAGGCCGAACTGGTGGGCCGTCTTGTAGAACCAGTCGTTGGCGTTCTTCTTCGGCTTCATCCCGCCGTCCTTCTGCCACTGCTGGTGGGAGAGGGCGTAGTAGACGGTGTCGCAGGAGACCTCGAGGGCCTGGCCGAGGGTGATGGAGCCGTGGCCCTGGGACTCGAAGTTCTTGAAGACCTGGTTGCCGATGGAGTACGAGGACGGGCACGGGTAGCGCCCGTTGAAGTCGTATCCGGCGTTGACGGCGGCGGTGGTCGGGATGACCTTGAAGATCGAGCCGGGGGCGGCCTGGCCCTGGATGGCCCGGTTGAGGAGCGGGAAGTTGGAGTCCTTGCCGGTGAGGGCCGCGTAGTCCTTGGCGGAGATGCCGCCGACCCAGGCGTTGGGGTCGTAGTCGGGCTGGGAGGCCATGGCGACGATCCGCCCGGTCTTGTTCTCCATGACCACGACGGCGCCGGAGTCGGCCTTGTAGTTCTCGCTGGTGTTCTTGTCGTAGACCTTGCGGGCCTCGACCATCGCGTTGTGCAGCTCCCACTCGGCGACCGCCTGCACGCGGGCGTCGATGGAGGTGACGACGTTGGAGCCGGGGACCGCGGGGTCGTTCTTGGCCTGGCCGATGACCCGGCCGAGGTTGTCGACCTCGTAGCGGGTGACGCCGGCCTTGCCGCGCAGTTCCTTGTCGTAGGTGCGCTCGATGCCGGACCGGCCGATCTGGTCGGAGCGGAGGAACGGCGAGTCGGTGTCCTTGGCCTTCTCGATCTCCGTGTCGGTGACGGGCGAGAGGTAGCCGAGCACCTGCGAGGTGCGGGACTTGCCGGGGGCCGGGTAGCGGCGCACGGCGGTGGGTTCGGCGGTGATGCCGGGGAAGTCCTCGGCGCGCTCGCGGATCTGCAGGGCCTGCTGGGTGGTGGCCTCGTCGGTGACCGGGATCGGCTGGTAGGGCGAACCGTTCCAGCAGGGCTTCGGGGTCTTGGAGTCGCAGAGCCGGATCTTGTTGATGACCTCGTCGGGCTTCATGTCGAGGACGTCGGCGAGCCGGGTGAGGACGGCCCTGCCGCGGTCCTTCATCTTCATCAGCTCGGTGCGGGACGCGGAGACCACGAGCCGGGTCTCGTTGTCGGCGAGCGGGACGCCGCGGGCGTCGAGGACGGAGCCGCGCACGGCGGGCTGCACGACCTGCTGGACGTGGTTGTTCTTCGCCTCGTCCGTGTACTCCTTGCCGTTGCGGATCTGGAGGTACCAGAGCCGGCCCCCCAGGGTCAGCAGCAGCGAGAAGACGAGGATCTGGATGACGACGAGCCGGATCTGGACCCGGGGGGTCCGCCCTGTCTCGGGGATGTTGCTCATACGGCCGGGGCCCCCTCGATCACAGTCGCTTGACTCCCTTGATGCGTCCGGCCCGTGCGGCGCGGTTCCGGGCGGTCTTCACGCGCAGGCCGCCGCGCTGGGTCCCGATCCTCAGGCCGGTGCCGGAGGAGAGCCAGCCGGAGGCGACGTCGGTGCCGTTGCCGCCGCCGGCGTCCGCGAGCGGATCGTTCTCCGCGCGGCGGGCCAGCGCCATGATGAGCGGCACCGTGAAGGGCGCGAGGAGCAGGTCGTAGACGGCCGCGGTGAACAGCAGGGACCCCAGGCCGACATGGCGGGCGGCGGTGTCGCCGACCAGGGCGCCGACCCCCGCGTAGAGCAGGGTGGAGCCGACGGCGGCCGCGACGACGACGGCCATGGGGCCGGTCGCCGAGGTCAGCCGGCCGTTCTCCGGGCGGGCGAGGCCGACGAGGTAGCCGATGACGCAGAGCACGAGGGCGTAGCGGCCCGCGGCGTGGTCGGCGGGCGGGGCCAGGTCGGCGAGGAGGCCGGCGGCGAAGCCGATGAGCGAGCCGCTGACGGGTCCGTAGACCAGGGCCAGGCCCACGACGGTGAGCAGGACGAGGTCGGGGACGGCGCCGGGGAGCTGGAGCCGGGCGAGGACGGAGACCTGCACGACCAGGGCCACCACGATCAGGGTGGCGGAGAGGAGGATCCGGTTGAACTTCACGGTGTGGTGTCCCCCTGGTCCTGGCCCTGCTGGTTCTGGCCCTGCTGGTTCCGCTGTCCGTCGGCGGCCTGCTGCCCGTCGGTCGGCTTCGGCGTCACGGTGACCGTGACGGTCGGCGCCGGCTTGGGCTTCTGCGGCAGGACCGTGTCCCGCGGGTCGGCCGGGGGCGCCTGGACGACGACGCCGACGATGTCGAGCTTGGTGAAGCCGACGTAGGGGCGGACGAAGATGTTGCGGGTCAGGCCGCCGCCCGCCGGGTCGACGCGGACGACCTCGCCGACCGGGACGCCGGGGACGAAGGGCTTGTCGGCGCGCGAGCCGAAGGTGACGAGCCGGTCGCCGGGCTTCACCTTGGCCTTGCCGTTGAGGAGCTGCACGACCAGCGGACGGTCGCCCTGCCCGGTGGCGAAGCCGAGTTCGTCGGACTTCTCCATGCGGGTGCCGACGGTGAAGTCGGGGTCGTTGGCGAGCAGGACCGTGGAGGTCGACGGGCCGACGGTGGTGACGCGGCCGACGAGTCCGGAGCCGTTGAGCACGGTCATGTCCCGCTTGATGCCGTCGCGCGCGCCGACGTCGACGGTGACGGTCCAGGAGAATCCCTGGGCCGCTCCTATGGCGATGACCTGGGCGCCCTTGATGCCGTACTGCCCGGCGCCGGCGGTCTTGAGCATGGCGTCGAGCTCGCGCAGCCGGTTGCGGTTGCGGTCGTCGCTGCCGAGCTCGGCCTTGAGCTCGGCGTTCTCCTTCTCCAGGGCGGCGATCCGGGTGTGCCGCTCGCCGGAGTCCCTGACCGCGCCTATGGCGTTGCCGATGGGGTCGACGGCGGCCGCCACACCGTTCTCGACCGGCCCGAAGACCGCCGCTGCGGCCTGTCGGGCACCGTCGACGGGTGACTCCTGGCCGCCGCGGATGTCCACCGTGATCAGTGCGAACGCGATGGCGATCAGCAGCACCAGGAGCAGCCGGCTCTCTCGTGTGTCCCTCACGTGCGGCGGCCGTGCCTTTCCTCGTGGTTCGGTTGTTCGGCTGTGCGGTGGTGCTCTCGTGGGGCTGTACGGGTGGTGCTAGCGGCGCGGCTGGGCGTCGAGGACCTGCTGGAGGGCCTCGAACTCCTCCACGCACTTGCCGGAGCCGAGGGCCACCGAGTCCAGCGGGTCCTCGGCGATGTGGATCGGCATGCCGGTCTCGCGGCGGAGGCGCTCGTCGAGGCCGCGGAGCAGCGCGCCACCACCCGTGAGAACGATGCCGCGGTCCATGACGTCACCGGACAGCTCCGGCGGGCACTTGTCGAGGGTGGTCTTCACCGCGTCGACGATGGCGTTGACCGGCTCCTCGATGGCCTTGCGGACCTCGGCGGCCGAGATGACCACGGTCTTCGGCAGGCCGGAGACGAGGTCGCGGCCGCGGATCTCGGTGTGCTCGTCCTTGTCGAGGTCGTAGGCGGAGCCGATGGTGATCTTGATCTGCTCGGCGGTCCGCTCACCGAGGAGGAGCGAGTACTCCTTCTTGATGTGCTGGATGATCGCGTTGTCCAGCTCGTCGCCGGCGACCCGGATCGACTGTGCCGTGACGATTCCGCCGAGGGAGATGACGGCCACCTCGGTGGTGCCGCCGCCGATGTCCACGACCATGTTGCCGGTGGCCTCGTGGACCGGGAGGCCCGAGCCGATGGCCGCCGCCATGGGCTCCTCGATGATGTGCACCTGGCGGGCGCCGGCCTGCGTCGAGGCCTCGATGACGGCGCGGCGCTCCACCCCGGTGATGCCGGAGGGCACGCAGACGACGACGCGGGGGCGGGCCAGGTAGCGGCGCTTGTGGATCTTGAGGATGAAGTAGCGGAGCATGCGCTCCGTGATCTCGAAGTCGGCGATCACGCCGTCCTTCAGTGGCCGGACGGCGACGATGTTGCCGGGGGTCCGGCCGATCATCTTCTTCGCCTCGGCTCCCACGGCGAGGATGCCACCGGTGTTGGTGTTGATGGCGACGACGGAGGGCTCGTTCAGAACGATGCCCCGACCCCTGACGTACACCAGCGTGTTGGCGGTCCCGAGGTCGACAGCCATGTCACGGCCGATGAACGACATTGAGTTCCCCTTGTTTCCCATGAGGATGCTTCGGGCCTTCCCCAGCGAGCGTTGACGGCTTCTCAGGTAGGCGAAACGTTGGCTGAAGTGGGTGGCTGAAGGTGGTGCGGCGTGGAGTTTTCCATCGTAGTGCCGCCCGCCCGGATACCGCGCGGTGGTCCACCTCTGTACAGGTGACGGTAGGACGCGGCGATCCGTTCCCGGGATCGGCGTTCATATGCCTGGGGGCGACCGAATTCCTTCGGTCGCCCCACAGGCTGCTGCTTTCGGCTGACGCCGGGTCAGCGCATCCGGGTGCGGATCAGACCAGACCCGGGAAGAAGATCTTGAGCTCGCGCGCGGCCGACTCCTCCGAGTCGGAGGCGTGGATCAGGTTCTCCCGGACGATGGTGCCGAAGTCGCCGCGGATCGAGCCGGGCGCGGCGGCGATCGGGTCGGTCGGACCGGCCAGCTGGCGGACGCCCTCGATGACCCGCTCGCCCTCGACGACGAGCGCGACGACGGGGCCGGAGGACATGAAGCCCATCAGCGGCTCGTAGAAGGGCTTGCCCTTGTGCTCGCCGTAGTGCTGCTCCAGGGTCTCCTGGTCCAGCGCGCGCAGCTCCAGGGCCGCCAGGGTCCAGCCGGCCTTGCGCTCGATACGGCCGATGATCTCGCCGATCAGGCCACGGCGGACGGCGTCGGGCTTGAGCAGGACGAGCGTGCGCTGGCTCACGGGGGAACTCCTTAGGAAAAGCGTGTGCGGGCCTCCGAGGCTACAGGCCCCGCACGCCCCTCGATTACGCAGCGTCAGGCCCTGCCGAGGCCCCTGCGGCCTGGGACTCGGCCCACCGTGCCTTGATGTCGTCGATCCGTCGCCCATAGTGAACGGAGGCCCACCACAGACCGGCGAAAACCGCCCCGAGGAAGAACATCGTGGGCACGAAGAATCCGCTCAGGATCAGACCGATCTGGAGGGCCCAGCCGAGCTGCACGCCGCCGGGGCGGGTGACCATGCCGCAGAGCAGCACCGAGAAGAGCATCGCGACGCCGCAGACCCACCAGACGGTGGACATCGCGAGGCCGTCGTCCTTCATGGCGACGAGACCGGCGAAGCCGATCACGAAGAACTCGCCGATCAGCGTCGAGGAACAGAGCGTACGCATCGGGTTCAGCCCCTTCGCAGCAGCAGCCGGGCGTCGCCGACCGTGAAGATCGAACCGGTCACCAGGACTCCGGCACCGCCGTACTCGGCCTCCTCCTCCGCGAGGGTGATGGCCGTTTCGAGGGCGTCGGGCAGCCGCGGCTCCACGACGACCCGGTCCTCGCCGAAGACCTCCACCGCGAGGGCGGCGAGCGCGTCCACGTCCGTGGCGCGGGGGTTGGAGTTCGCCGTGACGACGACCTCCGCGAAGATCGGCTCGAAGGCCTCCAGGAGGCCCTTGGCGTCCTTGTCGCCGCTGGTGGAGACCACGCCGACGAGCCGGGAGAAGCCGAAGGCCTCGCTGACGCCCTCCGCCGTCGCCCGCGCGCCGTGCGGGTTGTGCGCGGCGTCCAGGATCACCGTCGGGGAGGAGCGGACGATCTCCAGCCGTCCGGGCGAGGCCACCTGGGCGAACGCCTGCCGGACCGTGTCGAGGTCCAGGGTGCGGGCGTGCTCCGAGCCGATGCCGAAGAAGGCCTCGACGGCCGCCAGCGCCACGGCCGCGTTGTGCGCCTGGTAGGCGCCGTGCAGCGGCAGGAAGACGTTGTCGTACTCGCCGCCCAGGCCGCGCAGGGTGAGGAGCTGGCCGCCGACCGCGACCTCGCGGGCGACGATGCCGAACTCCATGCCCTCGCGGGCCACGGTGGCGTCCGCCTCGACGGCCTTCTTCAGCAGGACCTGCGCCGCGTCCACCGGCTGCTGGGCCAGGATCACGGTCGCGCCCTGCTTGATGATCCCGGACTTCTCGCCGGCGATCTCGGCGGTCGTCCCGCCGAGCCGGTCCGTGTGGTCCAGGTCGATCGGGGTGACGACGGCGACGGAGCCGTCGATGACGTTCGTCGCGTCCCAGGTGCCGCCCATGCCGACCTCGACGACGGCCACGTCCACCGGGGCGTCGGCGAAGGCCGCGTACGCCATTCCGGTGAGGACCTCGAAGAAGGAGAGCCGGTACTCCTCGCGGGCGTCGACCAGCTCCACGTACGGCTGGATGTCCCGGTACGTCTCGATGAACCGCTCGGCGGAGATCGGGGCGCCGTCCAGGCTGATGCGCTCGGTGATGGTCTGCACGTGCGGCGAGGTGTACCGGCCGGTGCGCAGCTCGAAGGCGCCGAGCAGGGCCTCGATCATCCGGGACGTCGACGTCTTGCCGTTGGTGCCGGTGACGTGGATCGACGGGTACGCGCGCTGCGGCTCGCCGAGGACGTCCATCAGGGCCGCGATCCGGGTGACCGACGGCTCCAGCTTGGTCTCGCCCCAGCGGGTGGACAGCTCCGTCTCGACCTCGCGCAGCGCCTTGTCGAGCTCGGGGTCCTCGGGACGGCTCGGCACCGGGTCGCCCTGGGGCCGGCCGCCCTGGGTGCGCAGGGTGCGGCTGCCGGCCTCGATCACCGCCAGGTCGGGGTCGCGCTGGGTCTCGGTGTCGACGATGTCGTCGAACTGCTCGTCGCTCTGGTCGCTCGGCTCACTCACGGGCCCAGTCTACGGACGGCCTCCGGCGTCACGACCGACAGGACCATGGACCCGCCCTTTCGGGACCTTCGGTCCGCCGTCCGCGACGGCGGCCGGGCAAACTTGGCGATCATGGACATAGGGATCGACCTCGGCACGGCCAACACGCTCCTCTACGCACGGGGCCAGGGCATCGTGCTCGACGAACCGTCCGTGGTGGCGGTCCAGGAGGGCTCGCGGCAGGCGCTCGCGGTGGGTGCGGAGGCGAAGGAGACCATCGGGCGCACGCCGGGTTCGATCACCGCGATCCGCCCCCTCAGGGACGGGGTGATCAGCGACTACGAGGCGGCCGAGGAGATGATCCGGCACTTCGTGCGCAAGGCCGTCCCGGGCCGGCGGCGGCCCCGGACCCGGATGGTGGTCTGCGTGCCGAGCGGGGTGACCCAGGTCGAGCGGCGGGCCATCGTGCACGCCTCCCTCTCGGCGGGCGCGCGGGCGGTCCATCTGATCGAGGAGCCGATGGCGGCGGCGATCGGCGCCGGGCTGCCGGTCTCCGACCCGCGGGGCTCGATGGTCGTCGACATCGGCGGCGGGACCACCGAGGTGGCCGTGATCTCGCTCGGCGGGATCGTCACCGCCCGGTCGCTGCGGGTGGGCGGTGACCGGCTCGACGCGGCCGTGACCGACTTCGTCCGCCGGGAGTACGGGCTGCTCGTCGGCGAGCGGACCGCCGAGGACGTCAAGATCGCGATCGGCACGGCCTGGCCGGTGCCGGGCGAGGAGGAGCGGGAGGGGCGGACCTTCACCGTGCGCGGACGGGAGCGGGTCGGCGGGCTGCCCCGGACGGTGGAGCTGACCGTGCCGGAGGTGCGGGAGGCGCTCGACGAGCCGGTCGAGGCGATCATCGCGGCGGTACGGGCCACGCTGGAGGAGTGCCCGCCGGAGCTGTCCGGCGACGTCATGGAGCGCGGGATCGTGCTGACCGGCGGCGGGGCGCTGCTGCCGGGGCTCGACCTGCGGATGGCCTCGGCCACGGGCATCCCGGTCTTCGTCGCGGAGCGGCCGCTGGACTGCGTGGTGCTGGGGTCCGGTCGGTGCGTCGAGGACTTCGACGGGCTGCAGCGGGTGCTGGGCAAGGCGGAGGCCGTGCGCTGAACGGGCGGGGATCGCGGACCGCGCGCCGGGGCCCGCGGAGGGATTCCCGGCGGGCCGTCAGCGCGGCAGACCGGCCGGCAGGAGGGCCGTCACCCGGTAGTCCCCGCCCTCCCGGCGGGCCTCCAGCGTGCCGCCCATGCTGGTGACCCGCTCCCCCATCGAGAAGAGACCGGTGCCGGTGGACACGGGCGCCGGGTCCGGCGGGCTCTTGGGCAGCGGGTTGCGGACCTCGATCCGCAGATCGGGCCCCTCGACCGTGATCGCGACCGTCACGGGCAGCCCGGGGGCGTGCTTCGCCGCGTTCGTCAGGCATTCCCGCACGACCCGGTGGACGGCCGCCTGACGCAGCGGCGAGAGGGCCTTCGCCTCCTCGGCCACGGCCAGCCCGACGGCGCTGCCCATCCGCTCGCTCTCCCGGGCGAGCGCGGCGAGCCCTTCGAGGCCGGGGGTGTCCGCGTCGCGGCCGGCGCGGCGCACGATCGTCTCGTTCAGCATCAGATGGGCGCGCCGGGCGGTGTCGGCGAGCTCCTCGAAGTCCTTCCGGTGGGCCTCGCCCCTGGCCCGTACGGCGAGGACCTCGGCGCGCACCGCGAGCACGGTCAGCTCACGGCCGACCAGGTCGTGGACGTCCCGGCCGACGGAGATCCGCTCCTCCTGGACGGCCTGCCGGGCGGCCGCCTCGCGCCGCTGGACCTCCAGGGCCCGGACGAGGTCCTGCCGGTACGCGGCGATGCCGACGCCCGCCGCGAGGACCCCGATCGGGACCACCAGGCTCAGGAAGTCGCTGAGCGTGTCGCCGTGCCGGGCCGGCCAGCCGGGCGTCTGGAAGAGTCCGTAGGCGACGCCGACGTACAGCAGGGTGGCGAGCACGGCGCCGCGCCGGCCCCGGTACCGGCCGATCGAGTACAGCGCGAACTGGATCATGGTGAGTTCGTGCAGCCAGCCCATCAGCCCGAGCGCCACCAGGTACGGGACCCAGGGCAGCCTGCGGCGGAGCACCAGGGTGGCGGCGCCGGCCGCGAGGACCAGGGTGGCGGTGACGCCGGTCAGGGAGTTGTCGGCGCGGGCGAGCCCCGGCACGTCCAGGCACATGAGGCCGAAGGCGCTGAGCGCGGCGACGACGTCGAGGGCGCGGGGCGACACCGCCCACCGGTCCACGCAGCGGCGGAGCGCGGGGACGGTGGGGAGGCGGAGCATGCGTTCCATCATCCAGGGTCTTTCGTCCCGGCGACGGGGACCTGAAGTCCCGTCTGATGTGATATCGGGCACCTCGTCCGCTTCTGCTCGGAGAGCGGGTCCCGGCCGGTCCGCCGTCCGCCGCGCCCCCGGCGGGAGGGGCACGGAAACGCAGGGGGCCCGGAACCGACCAGCGGTTCCGGGCCCCCTCCGTACGGGTTACGCCTGCGGCAGGTTCGCCAGCTGCGTCTGGATGCGGGCGATGTCCTCGTCCGCCTTGGCGAGGCGGGTGCGGATCTTGTCGACCACGTTGTCCGGGGCCTTGGCCAGGAAGGCCTCGTTGCCGAGCTTGCCGTTGGCCTGGGCCTTCTCCTTCTCCGCCGCCGCGAGGTCCTTCGCGAGGCGCTTGCGCTCGGCGGCCACGTCGATCGTGCCCGACAGGTCGAGCGCGACCGTGGCGCCGGCGACCGGCAGGGAGGCGGTGGCCGAGAAGCCCTCGCCCTCCGGCTGGAGGCGCAGCAGCTGGCGGATGGCGGCCTCGTGCGGGGCCAGCGCCGTGCCGGTCACGTCGAGGCGGGCCGGGACCTTCTGGCCGGGCTGGAGGCCCTGGTCGGAGCGGAACCGGCGGACCTCGGTGACGACCCGCTGGACGAGCTCGATCTCCTTCTCGGCGGCCTCGTCGCGGAAGCCGCCCGGTGCGTCGGCGCCGGGAACGGACACCGCCTTCGGCCACTCCGCGACGACGAGGGACTCGCCGCCGGTGAGGGTGGTCCAGAGGGTGTCGGTGACGAAGGGGACGATCGGGTGGAGCAGGCGCAGGGTCACGTCGAGGACCTCGCCGAGGACCCGGGCCGAGACCCTGGCCTGCTCGCCGCCGTCGAAGAAGGTCGTCTTGGACAGCTCGACGTACCAGTCGAAGACCTCGTCCCACGCGAAGTGGTAGAGGGCGTCGGCGAGCTTCGCGAACTGGTAGTCGTCGTAGAAGGCGTCGGCCTCGGCGACGACCTTGTCGAGCCGGGACAGGATCCAGCGGTCGGTCGCCGACATGTCCTCGACGGCCGGCAGCGGGCCCTCGACCGTGGCGCCGTTCATCATGGCGAAGCGGGTCGCGTTCCAGATCTTGTTGGCGAAGTTCCGGGAGGCCTGGACCCAGTCCTCGCCGATCGGGACGTCGACGCCCGGGTTGGCGCCCTTGGCCAGGGTGAAGCGCAGGGCGTCGGAGCCGTACTTGTCCATCCAGTCCAGCGGGTTGACCGTGTTCCCGAACGACTTCGACATCTTCTTGCCGAACTCGTCGCGGACCATGCCGTGGAACGCGATCGTGCGGAACGGCGGCTGGCCGTCCATCGCGTACAGACCGAACATCATCATGCGGGCGACCCAGAAGAACATCAGGTCGTAGCCCGTGACCAGGACGGAGTTCGGGTAGAACTTCTCCAGGTCCGGCGTCTGCTCGGGCCAGCCCATCGTGGAGAACGGCCAGAGGCCGGACGAGAACCAGGTGTCGAGGACGTCGGTGTCCTGCGTCCAGCCCTCGCCCGTCGGCGGCTCGTCGTCGGGGCCGACGCAGACCAGTTCGCCGTCGGGGCCGTGCCAGACGGGGATGCGGTGGCCCCACCACAGCTGGCGCGAGATGCACCAGTCGTTGAGGTTGTCGACCCAGTCGAAGTAGCGCTGCGACATGTCGGCCGGGTGGATGTTCACCCGGCCGTCGCGGACCGCGTCACCGGCGGCCTTGGCCAGCGTCTCGACCTTGACCCACCACTGAAGGGACAGCCGGGGCTCCAGCGTCGTCTTGCAGCGCGAGCAGTGCCCGACGGAGTGGGAGTAGGGACGCTTCTCGGCGACGATCCGGCCCTCGGCCCGCAGGGCGGCGACGATGGCGGAGCGGGCCTCGAAACGGTCCAGGCCCTGGAAGGGACCGTGGACGGTGATGACACCGCGCTCGTCGAGGACCTCGATGGACTCCAGGTCGTGGCGCTGGCCGATCGCGAAGTCGTTCGGGTCGTGGGCCGGGGTCACCTTGACCGCGCCCGTGCCGAACTCCGGGTCGACGTGGGTGTCGGCGACGACCGGGATGGTCCGGTCGGTCAGCGGCAGCTTGATCTGCTTGCCGATGAGGTGCGCGTAGCGCTCGTCGTCCGGGTGGACGGCGACGGCGGTGTCACCGAGCATCGTCTCGGCGCGGGTGGTGGCGACGACGATGGTGTCCTCGCCCTCGCCGTACTGCATGGAGACGAGCTCGCCGTCGTCGTCCTGGTAGTCGACCTCGATGTCGGAGATGGCCGTCAGACAGCGCGGGCACCAGTTGATGATGCGCTCGGCGCGGTAGATCAGGCCGTCGTCGAACATCTTCTTGAAGACGGTCTGGACGGCACGGGACAGACCCTCGTCCATGGTGAAGCGGTCCCGGCTCCACGCCAGGCCCTCGCCGAGGCGGCGCATCTGGCCGGCGATCTGACCGCCGGACTCGGCCTTCCACTCCCAGACGCGCTCGACGAAGGCCTCGCGGCCCAGGTCGTGACGGGACTTGCCCTCCTTGGCGAGTTCGCGCTCGACGACGTTCTGGGTGGCGATGCCGGCGTGGTCCATGCCCGGCTGCCACAGCGTCTCGAAGCCCTGCATGCGCTTGCGGCGGGTGAGGGCGTCGATCAGCGTGTGCTCGAAGGCGTGGCCCAGGTGGAGCGATCCGGTGACGTTCGGCGGCGGGATGACGATGGTGTACGCCGGCTTCTCGCTCTTCGCGTCCGCCTCGAAGTAGCCGCGCTCTACCCAGCGCTCGTACAGCGGCCCCTCTACCTCGGCCGGCGCGTACTGGGTCGGCAGTTCGGTGGTGGGCGCTGTCTGCTGCTGAGTGTTCTCGGTCACGGGCCCAGTTTAGGGGTGTCTTCGCCTTGTCCTGAAACGCTTTGGTTCGGTAACGGTGTGGCCCCCGCCGCACTGAGGCCCCCGCCGTTCCGCCAGGATGTTCGGAGGCATAAACATCCTGTGAGGGGAACCAGTCGATGAGCTACAACCAGCCGGGGCCGTACGGCCAGCAGCCGCAGCAGCCCGGGCCCTACGGCCAGCAGCCGGGACCGTACGGCCAGCAGCCGCAGCAGCCGGGTCCGTACGGCGCGCAGCCCGGCTACGGCTACCCCCAGCAGGCCCCGCAGGGCGTGCCGCCGCAGCAGCCCCCCTACGGCTACCCGCAGCAGCCCGGCCCCTACGGCCAGCAGCCCCCGTACGGCGCCCCCCAGGGCCCCGGCGGCTATGTCCCCCACCCCCCGGCCCCGAAGAAGTCCAAGGCCGGCTGGATCGTCGGCGCGGTCGCGGTCGTGGCGGCGCTGGGCGTGGGCGCGTACTTCGTGCTGGGCGGGGGCGGTTCGTCCGTCGCGGACGACGGCCCGCACAAGCTGATCACCCCGGAGACGGTGCTCACCGAGTACAAGAAGGCCCCGGACAGCGGCAAGGCCAGCGGCGACGACTCCCTCAAGGAGGCCCAGCAGAAGGGCGTCAAGAACGCCCAGCAGGTGCGCGCCTCCTACAAGGTGGAGGACAAGGCCAACCCGCTCGCGGGCAAGTTCATCTCCTTCAACGGCCTCTACGGCGAGATCGACGACCCGGAGGCCGTCGTCGACGGCGTCTTCGCCAGCGCCAAGGCCGAGGCCGACAAGGACGCGGGCAAGGCGGACGCGCCGCAGCTGATCGGCAGCCCGCAGGAGTACACGCCCGCCGAGCTCGACGGCGCCGTCCTCAAGTGCCAGCAGGCCCAGGGCAAGGCGGACACCTCCCAGGGCGTGCCCGCGTTCACCGTGACGATGTGCGTGTGGGCCGACCACAGCACGGTGGGCTTCGTGGTCCCGACCGACGCGGGCGCGCTGCTCTCGGGCAAGGCCGGCTCCGCCGAGGACGCTGCCGCCCTGACCGCCAAGCTCCGCAAGGAAGTCCGCGTCAAGGCCTGATCCGGACCCCGCACACGCGGAAGGGGCGCCCCGCCGGCCGGCGGGGCGCCCCTTTCGTGTCCGTGCGCGTCAGGCCGACTTCTCGTGCCTGCCGTCGTTCTTCACGATCCGCGGGACCAGCGTCGGGTTGACGTTGTTGCGGACGACGTCCGCCGTGATGACCACGCGGGCCACGTCCTTGCGGGACGGGACCTCGTACATCACCGACTGGAGGACCTCCTCCATGATGGCGCGCAGACCGCGCGCGCCGGTGCCGCGGAGGATCGCCTGGTCGGCGATGGCCTCCAGGGCCGGGCGGTCGAAGTCCAGCTCCACGCCGTCCAGTTCGAAGAGGCGCTGGTACTGCTTCACCAGCGCGTTCCGCGGCTCGACCAGGATCTGGAGGAGCGCCTCGCGGTCCAGGTTGTGGACGGAGGTGAGGACGGGGAGGCGGCCGATGAACTCGGGGATCATCCCGAACTTCACCAGGTCCTCCGGCATGACCTCCTGGAACTGGTCGCTCGCCTCGATCTCGCGCTTGGAGCGGATGGTCGCCCCGAAGCCGATGCCCTTGGCGCCCGCCCGCGACTCGATGATCTTCTCCAGGCCGGCGAAGGCGCCGCCCACGATGAAGAGCACGTTCGTCGTGTCGATCTGGATGAACTCCTGGTGCGGGTGCTTCCGTCCGCCCTGCGGCGGGACGGAGGCCGTCGTGCCCTCCAGGATCTTCAGGAGGGCCTGCTGCACGCCCTCGCCCGAGACGTCGCGCGTGATCGACGGGTTTTCGCTCTTACGGGCGACCTTGTCGATCTCGTCGATGTAGATGATCCCGGTCTCGGCCTTCTTCACGTCGTAGTCGGCCGCCTGGATCAGCTTCAGCAGGATGTTCTCGACGTCCTCGCCGACATAGCCGGCCTCCGTCAGCGCCGTCGCGTCGGCGATGGCGAACGGGACGTTGAGCATGCGCGCCAGCGTCTGGGCCAGGAGCGTCTTGCCCGAGCCCGTGGGGCCCAGCAGCAGGATGTTGGACTTCGCCAGTTCGATGGCGTCGTCCCGCCCCGCGCCGCCGCCGTTCTCGCCGGCCTGGACGCGCTTGTAGTGGTTGTACACCGCGACCGAGAGGGCCTTCTTCGCGGGCTCCTGCCCGACGACGTACCCCTCGAGGAACTCGTAGATCTCGCGGGGCTTGGGGAGTTCCTCCCAGCGCACCTCGCTCGTCTCCGCGAGTTCTTCCTCGATGATCTCGTTGCAGAGGTCGATGCACTCGTCGCAGATGTACACACCGGGACCCGCGATGAGCTTCTTCACCTGCTTCTGGCTCTTTCCGCAGAACGAGCACTTGAGCAGGTCGCCGCCATCACCGATGCGTGCCACGAGGTGCTTCCCCTTCGCCTGGGAGCGCCTGGTTCAGCGACTCCTGGTGCCTCATATTCGACGGTACCTTGCCGGGCCCCCCGTTCGGGCCCCCCTTGGCACGGTTCACATGGTCGCGATTCGGCCACGCGCACCGTGCCACGGGAAGGTCGGGCGTCAGTGCGCCGCGGCGGCCGTGCTCTTACGGGTCGAGACGATCTGGTCCACCAGGCCGTACGCCAGGGCGTCCTCGGCCGTGAGGATCTTGTCGCGCTCGATGTCGTCGCGGATCTTCTCGATCGGCGTCGAGGAGTGCTTGGCCAGCATCTCCTCGAGCTGGCTGCGCATGCGCAGGATCTCGTTGGCCGCGATCTCCAGGTCGGAGAGCTGCTCACGGCCGGTGCCGCCGGAGGGCTGGTGGATCAGCACGCGGGCGTTCGGCAGGGCCATCCGCTTGCCGGGGGTGCCGGCGGCGAGCAGCACGGCCGCGGCGGAGGCCGCCTGGCCCATGCAGACCGTCTGGATGTCCGGCTTCACGAACTGCATCGTGTCGTAGATCGCCGTCAGCGCGGTGAAGGAGCCACCGGGGCTGTTGATGTAGATGGAGATGTCGCGGTCCGGGTCCATCGACTCCAGGCACAGGAGCTGCGCCATGACGTCGTTGGCCGAGGCGTCGTCGATCTGCACGCCGAGGAAGATCACGCGCTCCTCGAAGAGCTTGGCGTACGGGTCGTACTCGCGGATGCCCTGCGAGGTGCGCTCGACGAAGCGCGGCACGACGTAGCGGTTGTCCATCGGCGCGCCGGTGTAGAGGCCGCTCGCGGAGAGGTTGTTCTGCATCTGGGTGTTCACCGTCCTGGTGGCGTTCGGTGGGCTGGGGCTCTTGGGCGGGCGGTCGGGCTCAGGCGCCCGTGCCGCCGCCGCCCGGAACACCTGCGGCGTGGGTGATGATGTCGTCGATGAGGCCGTACTCCTTGGCCTCGTCCGCGGTGAACCAGCGGTCGCGGTCGCCGTCGCGGATGATCGCCTCGACGGTCTGGCCGGAGTGGTGCGCGGTGATCTCGGCCATGCGCTTCTTCGTGCGAAGGAGGTACTCGGCCTGGATCTTGATGTCGGATGCGGTGCCGCCGATGCCGGCGGAGCCCTGGTGCATCAGGATGTCGGTGTTCGGCAGCGCGAAGCGCTTGCCGGGGGTGCCGGCGGTGAGCAGGAACTGGCCCATGGAGGCCGCCATGCCCATGCCGATCGTGACGACGTCGTTCGGGATGAACTGCATGGTGTCGTAGACCGCCATGCCGGCCGTCACCGAGCCGCCGGGGCTGTTGATGTACAGGTAGATGTCCTTCTCCGGCTCGGCAGCCAGGAGGAGCATCTGGGCGGTGATCTTGTTGGCGATCTCGTCGTCGACCTGCTGGCCGAGGAAGACGATGCGCTCGCCGAGCAGCCGGTTGTAGACATGGTCGCCGAGGCCGCCACCGATGGACGGCTCACCCGCGGCGTAAGGCTTCAGATTCGTCACGTATCCACCTGCTCGTCTCCGACGGCCAAGCCGTCTCAGCGTCTCGTACCGAGGGCACTGCCCTCTCTTCATGGACCCTAACGCGCAGGTAGGACAACGCCATCCCGGTTCCCTGACTGTTCGCTGGGAGCGCAAGGTAGTTGGGGGCGCATGGACGGGTCCTCGTACGTCCACGGGCCCGTACGCACTGGAGTGCGTACGGGCCCGTGGAACGGGGTCCGCGCGGGGCGGAGGGCCCCTTACTTGTCCTCGGAGACCTCGGCCTCGCCGGTGACGGCCTCGACGGCCTCGGCGGCGGCCTCGACCTCGTCCTCGTCGTCGGAGAGGTCGACGACCTCGCCGTTGCTGTCGACGACCTTGGCGGCCTCGACGACGACCGCGAGGGCCTTGCCGCGGGCGACCTCGCCGACGAGCATCGGAACCTGGCCGCCCTCGGCCACGGCCTGGGCGAACTGGTCGGGGCTCATGCCGGAGGAGGCGGCACGGCGGAACAGGTGCTCGGTGAGCTCCTCGCGGGAGACGTCGAGCTTCTCCTTGTTGACGAGCTCATCGAGGATGAACTGCGTCTTGATGCCCTTCTCGGCCTGCTCCTTGGTCTCGGCCAGGAACTCCTCCTCGGTCTTGCCCTGGATCTCCAGGTACTTCGCGAGGTCGAGGCCCATCTGGCCGAGCTGGTGGTGCTCCAGGTTGTGCTTGCGGGTGTTGATCTCGTCCTCGAGAAGCTTCTCGGGCATCGGGACCTCGACCAGCTTGAGGAGCTCGTCGAGGACGCGCTCCTGGGCCTGGGTGGCCTGGTCGAACTGCTTCATGTTCTCGAGGCGCTTGCGGCTGTCGGCCTTGAGCTCGTCGAGGGTGTCGAACTCCGACGCCATCTGCGCGAACTCGTCGTCGAGCTCGGGGAGCTCGCGGGCGGAGACGGCGGTGACCTTGACGGTGACCTCCGCGTCCTTGCCCTCGGCGGAGCCGCCCTTCAGCTGCGAGGTGAAGGTGGCCTCGCCACCGGCCTCCAGGCCCTTCACGGCCTCGTCGATGCCGTCGAGCAGCTCGCCCGAACCGATGGTGTACGAGACGTCGCTCGCGACACCGTCGGGCAGGACCTCGCCGTCGACCTTGGCCTCGAGGTCGATGGTGACGACGTCGCCGTCCTGGGCGGCGCGCTCGACCGCGGAGGTCGAGGCGAAGCGCTCGCGGAGCTGCTCCACGGACTTCTCGACGTCCTCGTCGGTGACCTCGACCGCGTCGACGGTGACCTCGATGCCGGAGTAGTCCGGGATCTCGAGCGTCGGGCGGATGTCGACCTCGGCGGTGAAGGCCAGCAGCTCGCCGTCCTTCAGCTCGGTGATGTCGACCTCGGGCTGGCCGAGCGGGTTGACCTCGGCCTCGTTGACGGCCTCGGTGTAGAACTTCGGGAGCGCGTCGTTGACGGCCTCTTCCAGCACGGCGCCGCGGCCGAACCGCTGGTCGATCACGCGAGCCGGGATCTTGCCCTTACGGAAGCCCTTGACCGTGACCTGCTGGTTGATCTTCTTGTACGCCGCGTCGAGGCTGTCCTTGAGCTCCTCGAAGGGCACCTCGACAGTGAGCCGAACCCGGGTCGGGTTCAGGGTCTCCACGGCGCTCTTCACGGTTCGGTCTCCTTGTGGCTGATTCCTGGAATCCACCGGCTCCGCGTGTGGCGGTCCCGGCGGGTCGGCCCGGTCAGAAAGACACACAGGCACGCAGCTTGCATAGTAACCGCAAGCGGGATGACGCCCACAACGTGATCAAGAGCGCGGGCAGTGCGCGTGATCGTCATGGTCGGGGTGGCGGGATTTGAACCCACGGCCTTCCGCTCCCAAAGCGGACGCGCTACCAAGCTGCGCCACACCCCGTCGGTGCGACACGTAGGGTACATGGACGGAGACTGTGCGGCGCCCCCTGATTTCGGGGTGTGCGCGAAGGGCTCCCGAACCGCTACCATGCTCTTCGTGCCGCGGTCCCCGTGACCTGCGGCGCGATGCTGTGCGGGTGTAGCTCAATGGTAGAGCACTAGTCTTCCAAACTAGCTACGCGGGTTCGATTCCCGTCACCCGCTCCACGTGCCCCGGGGCCGGTCAGGATTCTTCTCCTGACCGGCCCCGCGGCGTTCCACGGGGCCGGCCCGGGCGCGCGAGATGCCGGGGCGGGCGGGCGGCCGCAGACTGGGCGGAGAGCGACCCGCCCTCTCCGCACCGGAGGCCTTCCATGAAGGACCTGAAGTTCGAGCAGAAGCGCTCGCTGTCCCGCGCCGAGGCGGCGGACCAGCTGACGGCACTCGCCGACGCCCTGCGCCGCGGTGGGGAGGCCGAGCTGGAGATGGGGGCGGGCACCCTGAGCCTCCGCATCCCCGAGGAACTCCGCTGCGAGCTGGAGTTCGAGGTGTCGGACGGGGAGATCGAGCTGGAGATCGAGTTCACGTGGCCGACGGGCCGGGCCCGGCGGAAGGCGGCCGAGCGGCCGGCGAGAAGCGCGTCGGAGGCGGCGGAGAGCAAGGCCGAGGGCACGAGGAAGACCGCGGCCAGGAGCACGAAGAAGACGGCGGTGCGGTCGGCCGGGACCGCCGCTTCGGGCGCGACGAAGCGGGCCGCGGCCGGGACGGCGGCCTCCGGTGGCGGCCGGAGGACGAAGCGGACGGCGGCGAAGAGCGCGACGGGCTGAGGCGGGTCCCCGCCGGGGGTCCGGCGCGGCCCGAGGCGGGTCCCGCTCAGGATCCTGCCGGGGCCGGCCCGGCTCCGTCGTGGGGGCCGGGCTCCGCGTCAGAACTTGATCGAGGCGACCGTCTGCGTTATCGAGTCCAGGAAGCGCTGGATGTCGTCCGCCATGCCGGTCGAGGCGAGGAAGAAGCCGAAGAGGACCGCGACCACGGCCGGGCCGCCCTTGAGGTTCCCCCCGCGGATCAGCACCACCAGGATGATTGCCAACAGCAACACCACAGACAGTGAAATGGCCACAACTGATCACACCCTCGGTCGGTCCCGCCTTGCCCACCAGGGAGCCCGTGTCCCGGAACACCCCCCGCTGCCACCATCGTGCCACCAACCTCCCTGCCCCCGCTGCCTGGTGACGAATCGTCGTGGACAAGATCACGTCGCCGCGGGGCGGCCGGTCAGGCGCGGCGGGAGATGAGGAGCAGCGCCCGGTCGTCGTTGACGTCCTTGGCGACGGCCTCGATGAGGTCCCAGGCGACGCCGTCGAAGCCCTCGACGACGCAACGGTCGGCCTCGCCGGTGAGGCGGTCGATGCCCTCGGCGATGTCCCGGTCGGCGGCCTCGACCAGGCCGTCGGTGAAGAGCATGAGGACGTCGCCGGGGCGCAGGTTGCCCTTGTCGGGGTGGAACTCGGCGCCGTCGTAGACGCCGAGGAGCGGTCCTTCGGCGGCCTTCTCCTCCCAGCGTCCGCTGCCGGCGTGGAGCTGGAGGGCGGGGAGGTGGCCGGCGGAGAAGAGCTCGTAGTCGCCGGACTCCAGGTCCAGGACGAGGTGGACGGAGGTGGCGAAGCCCTCGTCCCAGTTCTGCCGGAGGAGGTAGCCGTTGGCCGCGGGCAGGAAGCCGTGCGGCGGGAGCGAGCCGAGGAGTCCGCCGAAGGCGCCGGAGAGCAGCAGGGAGCGGGAGGCCGCGTCCATGCCCTTGCCGGACACGTCGGTGAGGACGACCTCCAGGGTGCGGCCGCCGTGGGTGCGGGCGGCGACGACGAAGTCGCCGGAGAAGGACTGGCCGCCGGCCGGGCGGAGGGCCATCTCGCGGTGCCAGCCCTGCGGGAGCCTCGGCAGGGCGCTCTGGACGCGGATGCGTTCGCGGAGGTCGAAGAGCATGGTGCCGCCGCGTCTCCAGGGCACGCCGACCCGGGCGCGGAACTGGGCGATGAGCAGTCCGAACAGTCCGCAGGCGGCGACGACCAGGACGGTGCCGGGGGTCACGCGCGCGGGGCCCTGGGTGTAGGGGCCGAGGAGGACGGACTCGACGATGAGGGCGCCGGCGGCGGCCGCGTACAGGCCGAGCAGGCTGGCGGGGCGCAGCAGGAGTCCGCCGGCCACGATCGGCAGGACGAGGGCGGCGGGTGCGCACCAGACGGGGTTGAGGACGGTTCCGAAGGCGATGGCCGGGATCATCAGCAGGAGTCCGGCGAAGGCGAGCCAGTCGGAGCCGTCCCCGCGGAAGTAGTCGACGCCGGATCTGCGCAGCGCGATGCGGGCCCGGCGTACGCGTCGGCGCATCCGGGCCGCGTACGTCTTCACTCCGGCGCGCTGTCCCATTGGCCTGGACCCTATCCATCCCGCCCGGGGTCGTGCAGGGGTACCCCTGTGACAATGTGCGCGAAATCGGGTCGCCCCGGGCGGACGCCGCTGATATCGATGGCATATGACTACTGAACTGCGGGTTCTCGACCCGACCGAGTGGGACCGCTGGTACGGAGTCCTCGAACTCGCCTTCGGGGGTGTGGCCGAGGCTCCGGAGGAGCGGCGGCTGTGGCGCGACCTGACCGAGTTCGACCGGTCGCTCGGGGTGTGGGACGGGGATCTGTGTGTCGGTACGGCGGGGGCGTTCACGTTCCGGCTGACGGTGCCGGGCGGGGCGTCGGTCCCGGTGGCCGGCGTGACGATGGTGAGCGTGGCGGGCACGCACCGGCGGCGCGGGATCCTGACGTCGATGATGCGGCGGCAGCTGGACGACCTGCGGGCCGGCGGCGAGTCGATCGCGGTGCTCACGGCCTCGGAGCCGGAGATCTACGGGCGTTTCGGCTACGGCCTGGCCGTGTACACGGCGCGGGCGACGATCGACACCACGCGGGTGCGGCTCGCGGTGCCGGAGGGCACGGACGAGGTGCGGCTGCGGCAGGCGGATCCCGCCGAGTCGGCGGCGGCGTGCGAGGCCGTGTACGCGCGTCTCGTGCCCGGGCGGCCGGGGATGCTCGCCTCGATGCCCGGCTGGGAGCGGCTCGCGCTGATCGACCCGCCGGCCGACCGGGAGGGCGCGTCGCCGCGGCTCTGCGTGCTGGCCGAGCGGGACGGGGAGGTCGTGGGGTACGCCCACTACGCGATCAAGCCCGACTGGTCGTTCACGGGGTCGGCGGGGTCGGTGATCGTGCACCGCCTGTTCGGTCTCGATCCGGCGGCGGAGGCGGCGCTGTGGCGGTTCCTCTGCTCGGTGGACCTGACCTCGGAGGTGCGGATCCTCAGCAGGCCGGTGGACGACGGCTGGCAGCACCTGGTGAGCGACGTCCGGCGGTGTGCGCCGCGTCTGCGGGACGCGCTGCACCTGCGGCTCGTGGAGGTCGGCGCGGCGCTGGAGGCGCGGACGTACCAGGCGCCGGTGGACGTGGTGTTCGAGGTCGAGGACGCGTTCTGTCCGTGGAACGAGGGGCGTTGGCGGCTGGTCGGCGACCGGAAGGGCGCCACCTGTTCCCGGACCGCGGATCCGGCGGATCTGGCCTTGTCCGTACGGGAGTTGGGTGCGGCCTATCTGGGCGGGGTCTCGCTGGCGTCGCTGGCGGGGGCCGGGCGGGTGCGGGAGCTGCGCGAGGGGGCGCTGGCCGAGGCGTCGACGGCGTTCGGGTCGACGGTCGCGCCCTGGCTGCCGCACGGGTTCTGAGGCGGGGGCTCCGGGAGCCCGCGCGTCAGCGGGTCTGGCAGTCCGGGCACCAGAAGAGGTTCCGGGCCGCCAGGTCCGCGGTGCGGATCTCCGCGGCGCAGAGGTGGCACGGCTGGTGGGCGCGCCGGTAGACGTAGACCTCGCCGCCGTGGTCGTCGACGCGGGGCGGCCGGCCCATCGCCTCGGGGGTGTGCTCGGGGCGGACGGTGTCGATGCGGTTCAGGCGGACGCCCTCGCGCATGAGCGCGGCGAGGTCCGCCCAGATCGCGTCCCATTCCCGGCGGGTCAGGTCGCGGCCGGCGCGGTAGGGATCGATGCCGTGGCGGAAGAGGACCTCGGCGCGGTAGACGTTGCCGACGCCGGCGATGACCTTCTGGTCCATGAGCAGCGCGGCGATGGTGGTCCGGGACGCCGAGACGCGGCGCCAGGCCCGGTCGGGGTCGTCGCCGTCGCGGAGCGGGTCGGGGCCGAGGCGGTCGTGTATCGCCTGCTTCTCGGCGTCCGTGATGAGCGCGCAGGTGGTGGGGCCGCGGAGGTCGACGTACGACTCGGGGTTGGCGAGGCGCAGCCGGACGGTGTCGGTGGGCGGCGGGGCCGGGGCGTCGCCGAAGGCGACCTTGCCGAAGAGGCCCAGGTGGATGTGGATCCAGCCGGCGCCGCCGAAGCCGAGGAAGAGGTGCTTGCCGTGGGCCTCGGCGGTGTCGAGGACGGCGCCGTCGAGCAGGGCCGCGGAGTCGGTGAACCTGCCCTGCGGGCTGGTCACGCGCGCGGACCGGCCGCCGAACCGTTGCCGGTGGTCGGCGGCCAGTCGGTGGATCGTGTGCCCCTCGGGCATCAGGCGGTCGGCTCCTGCGGGTGGTGGGCCGGGATCGGGGGGAGCTCGCCGGTGGTCTCGTAGGCGGTGAGCATGTCGATCCGGCGGGTGTGACGCTCGTCACCGGAGTAGGGGGTGCCGAGGAAGATCTCGACGAACTTCGTCGCCTCCTCCTGCGTGTGCATCCGGCCGCCGACGGAGATCACGTTGGCGTTGTTGTGCTCGCGGCCGAGGGCGGCGGTCTGCTCGCTCCAGGCGAGGGCGGCGCGCACCCCCTTCACCTTGTTCGCGGCGATCTGCTCGCCGTTGCCCGAACCGCCGATGACGATGCCCAGGCTGTCCGGGTCCGCGGCCGTCTTCTCGGCGGCGCGCAGGCAGAACGGCGGGTAGTCGTCGAGGGCGTCGTAGATGTGGGGACCGCAGTCGACGGGCTCGTGGCCGTGAGCCGTGAGCCACTCGACGAGGTGGTTCTTGAGTTCAAAGCCGGCGTGGTCGGAACCGATGTAGACGCGCATGGGACCGAGTGTGGCATGTCGGGGACCGGGTAGCAGGCAGCGGGGGTCGGGACCTTCGTCCGGCCTGGTACGGACCTTCGACTCTCGCGAAGTGGTCCACGCAACGTTCCGGAATGAGGTCTTCCGATCACCCCCGTTCCCGGTGTTCAATGCTCGGGCTCGCGATCCGAGCGACCCCCACACGCAAGGAAGCGTTCATGAACACGCAACCGACCCTGACCAAGGACGGCGAGGAGACCGGTACCCCCGGGGCGCCGCACTCCGCCGACGGCCTCAAGGCCGGTCTGAAGAACCGCCACCTCTCGATGATCGCCATCGGCGGCGTCATCGGCGCCGGGCTCTTCGTCGGCTCCGGCTCCGGCATCGCCGCGGCCGGCCCGGCGATCCTGCTCTCCTACGCCCTCGTCGGCGCGATGGTCGTCTTCGTGATGCGGATGCTGGGCGAGATGGCCGCCGCACGGCCGTCCTCCGGCTCCTTCTCCGCCTACGCCGACCAGGCGCTCGGCCGCTGGGCCGGCTTCAGCATCGGCTGGCTGTACTGGTTCTTCTGGGTCGTCGTGCTCGCGGTCGAGGCGACCGCGGGCGCGGTGATCCTGGAGGGCTGGGTGCCCGCCGTGCCGCAGTGGGCCTGGGCCCTCATCGTGATGGTGGTGCTCACCGCCACCAACCTGGGCTCGGTCGCCTCCTACGGCGAGTTCGAGTTCTGGTTCGCCGGCATCAAGGTCGTGGCGATCGGCGCGTTCGTCGTCATCGGCCTGCTCGCCGTCTTCGGCGTGCTGCCCGGCTCGGACAACGCGGGCGCCGGGTTCGCTCACCTCACCGACAGCGGCGGCTTCTTCCCGATGGGTGCGGGGGCGATCCTCACCGGTGTGCTGATGGTCGTCTTCTCCTTCATGGGCAGCGAGATCGTCACGCTGGCCGCCGGCGAGTCCGAGGACCCGCAGAAGGCCGTCACCAAGGCCACCAACAGCGTCATCTGGCGCATCGGCGTCTTCTACCTGGGTTCGATCTTCGTCGTCCTGACCCTGCTGCCGTGGAACGACAAGTCGATCACGGAGAAGGGCTCGTACGTCGCGGCCCTGGACTCCATCGGCATCGCGCACGCCGGTCAGATCATGAACGTGATCGTCCTCACGGCCGTGCTCTCCTGCCTGAACTCGGGCCTCTACACCGCCTCCCGCATGGCCTTCTCGCTCGGCCGCCGCGGCGACGCGCCCAAGGCCTTCGCCAAGGTCAACAAGCGGGGCGTGCCGGTGGCCGCGATCCTCGGCTCCGTCGTCTTCGGCTTCGTCGCGGTCTTCTTCAACTACAAGTGGCCGGACACCGTCTTCGCGTTCCTGCTGAACTCCTCCGGCGCGGTGGCGCTCTTCGTCTGGCTGGTCATCTGCGTGACCCAGCTGCGGATGCGCGGCATCATCCTGCGCGAGTCGCCGGAGAAGCTCGTCGTGAGGATGTGGCTCTTCCCGTACCTGACCTGGGCGACGATCGGCATGATCGTCTTCGTCCTCGGCTACATGCTGTACGACGGCGGCAGCGCCCGCGAGCAGGTCGTGCTGTCGCTGCTGGTGGCGGCACTGGTGATCGTGGTCGCGCTGGTCAAGGAGCGGTTCGCGAAGCCCTCCCCCGAGGTCGAGCCGGACGAGCGCGTCTAGCGCCGGGGCACCCGCACGAGGAGGGCCCGCCGTTCCCCGGGGAACGGCGGGCCCTCCTGGCGTCCGGACGGGCGGCGCGGATCAGCCCTTGCGGTCGAGCAGCTTCCAGGCGGCCGGCAGGACGCCCATCGCGAGCGCCGCCTTGAGGGCGTCGCCGATGAGGAACGGGGTGAGGCCGGCGGCGACGGCCTGGCCGAGGCTCATGCCGGTGGCGAGCGCCAGGTACGGCACGCCGACCGCGTAGATCAGCGCGGAGCCCAGGACCATCGCACCGGCCGTGCGGAGCACCGAGCGGTCCGCGCCGCGGCGGGCGAGGGCGCCGACGACGGTCGAGGCGAGCAGCATGCCGAGGACGTAGCCGAAGGACGGCATGCCGTAGCCCGAGGTGGCCTGCGCGAACCACGGCACGCCCGCCATGCCCGCCACGGCGTACAGGGCCAGGGCGAGGAAGCCGCGGCGGGCGCCGAGCGCGGTGCCGACGAGCAGGGCGGCGAAGGTCTGGCCCGAGACCGGGACCGGGGAGCCGGGGACCGGGACGGAGAGCTGCGCGGCGAGGCCGGTGAGGGCGGCGCCGCCGACGACCAGGGCGATGTCGCGGGCGCGGCTCGCGGCCACGCTCCCGCTCGCGGGCAGCAGGTCGGCGAGGACGGTTCCCGCACGGAGGGAACGGACGGGGGCGGCGGCGGTGCTCATCGGTACTCCGCGGGGGTGAGGGTGGGTGGGACGCCTTGACGGTATGCCAGGAGTGAACGCTCGATCACCGTCAGCCGCCGACAAAGCGACGGCCGACTGCTTCGTGGAGATCGAACAAACCCCGCCGATCACCCTTCTCGCCACGTGACGCTTGTCACTGGGAAGTCCCGCATGGAGGTCCCTTTTGCGCCAGGGGTCCTTCCCTGGAGAGACTGTGGGGTCTCCATAAACCGTCAGAGAGCACGAGCCCCCACATGCACGACTCCCTCGCCTCCGAACCGGAGCCCCTCTCCCCCGGTCTGAAGCAGCGTCATCTGACGATGCTGGGGCTCGGCGGCGTGATCGGCGCCGGGCTCTTCGTCGGCTCCGGCGCGGGCATCGCCGTCGCCGGGCCCGGCATCGTGGTCTCGTATCTGATCGCCGGTGCCCTCGCGATGCTGGTCATGCGGATGCTGGGCGAGATGTCGGCGGCCATGCCGGCCTCGGGGGCCTTCTCGGTGCACGCCGAGCGGGCCCTCGGCCGCTGGGCCGGCTTCTCGGTGGGCTGGCTGTACTGGTTCCTGCTCGTCGTCGTGCTCGCCGTGGAGGCGACGGGCGCGGCGCAGATCGCGCACGGCTGGGTGCCCGGCGTGCCGCAGTGGGGCTGGGTGCTGGTCTTCATGGTCGTGTTCACCCTCGCCAACCTGGCGGCGGTGAAGAACTTCGGCGAGTTCGAGTTCTGGTTCGCGGCGCTCAAGGTCGGCGCGATCGTCCTCTTCCTGGTCCTCGGCACGCTGGCGATCTTCGGGTGGCTGCCGGACACCGATCCCGTCGGACTCGCGAACCTGACCGGGCAGGGCGGCTTCCTGCCCAACGGCTGGTCGGGCGTGGTCTCCGGCGTCCTCGCCGTCGTCTTCGCCTTCGGCGGTCTGGAGGTCGTCACGATCGCGGCGGCCGAGTCCGACGACCCGGCGCGGCACGTGGCGCGTGCGGTGCGCAGCGCGGTCTGGCGGATCCTCCTCTTCTACGTGGGCTCGATGCTGGTCATCGTGACGCTGCTGCCCTGGACGGCGATGCGGCCGGGCGAGTCGCCGTACGTCGCCGTCCTGGACGCGATCGGGGTGCCGGCGGCGGGCCAGGTCATGAACGTGGTGGTGTTCGTGGCCCTGCTGTCGGCGCTGAACGCGAACCTGTACGGCTCCTCGCGGATGGTGTTCTCGCTGGCCGAGCGCGGCGAGGCGCCCAGGGGGCTGCTGCGGGTCTCCGGCGGCGGGAACGCCTCGGGGGTGCCGCGCCGGGCGGTGCTCGCCTCGGTGGCCTTCGGCTTCGTCTCCGTGCTGCTCAATCTGAAGTGGCCGGACTCCGTCTTCCTCTACATGCTCAACGCGGTCGGGGCGGTGCTGCTGTTCGTCTGGGCGCTGATCGCGGTCTCGCAGCTGCGGCTGCGGCGCCGGATCGAGCGCGAGGCCCCGGAGACGCTGACCCTGCGGATGTGGGGCTTCCCGTGGCTGACCTGGACGGCGCTGGCCGCGATGGGCGCGGTCCTGGTCCTGATGCTGACGGACGACGCGGCCCGGCCCCAGGTGCTGTGGTCGGGGGCGGCGACCGGGGCGGTGCTGCTGGTGGCCTGGGTCAGGGAACTGCGTACGAAGCGGGGTTAGATCTTCACCTTGTGTGAAGCTCGTGCCCGTATAGCGGACATGCGTTCCCTGTGAGCGGTCGCGGCCCACAGACTGTGGGCTTCCTCCCCCGTCTCAGCTAGTGAACAGGGCTCGCCCATGTCTCGGACCACCGCGCCCGCGCCGGACGACCGCAAGGACGGCGCGACCTCCACGGCCGAGGGCCTCGGCCACGGCCTCAAGCAGCGCCACCTCTCGATGATCGCCCTCGGTGGCGTCATCGGCGCCGGGCTCTTCGTCGGCTCCGGCGCCGGCATCGCCGCCGCCGGGCCCTCGATCGTGATCGCCTACGCGATCTCCGGCGTCCTCGTGATGCTGGTGATGCGGATGCTCGGTGAGATGTCCGCGGCGAACCCGGCCTCCGGCTCGTTCTCCGTCCACGCGGAGCGGGCCCTGGGCCCCTGGGCGGGCTTCACCGCCGGCTGGGCGTTCTGGTTCCTGCTCTGCGTCGCCGTCGGCCTGGAGGGCATCGGCGCGGCGAAGATCATGACCGGCTGGTTCCCGGGCAGCCCCGAGTGGGCCTGGGTCGCGCTCTTCATGCTGGTCTTCTGCGGCACCAACCTGGCGGCCGTGAAGAACTTCGGCGAGTTCGAGTTCTGGTTCGCCGCGCTGAAGGTCGGCGCGATCGTGGTGTTCCTCGGCATCGGCGTCCTCGCGATCGTCGGCGTCCTGCCCGGCACGGGCGCCCCCGGCGCCACTCACCTCACCGGCGAGGGCGGCTTCTTCCCGCACGGCTCCGAGGGCCTGATCGTGGGCCTGCTCGCCTCCGTCTTCGCGTACGGCGGTCTGGAGACGGTCACCATCGCGGCGGCCGAGTCCGAGCACCCGGTGCAGGGCGTCGCCAAGGCCGTCAAGACGGCGATGTGGCGGATCGCGCTCTTCTACATCGGCTCCATGGCGGTCATCGTGACCCTCGTCCCGTGGGACGACGCTGCGGTCGTCGAGAAGGGCCCGTACGTCGCGACCCTGGACCACCTGGGCATCCCGGCGGCCGGCCAGATCATGAACGTCGTCGTGCTCGTCGCCCTGCTGTCGGCGATGAACGCCAACATCTACGGTGCCTCGCGCATGGCCGGCTCGCTCGTCTCCCGCGGCCAGGGCCCCAAGGCGCTCGGCCGCACCTTCAACGGCGTCCCCCGCCCGGCGGTACTCGTCTCCTCCGTCTTCGGCTTCGCCTGCGTGCTGCTGAGCTACTGGCGTCCGGACGACATCTTCGTCTGGCTGCTCAACACGATCGGCGCGATCATCCTGGTCGTCTGGTTCTTCATCGCCGCCTCCCAGCTCGTGCTGCGCCGCCGCACCGAGCGCGAGGCGCCGGAGAAGCTGGTCGTGCGGATGTGGGCCTTCCCGGTGCTGACCTGGGTGGCGCTGGCCGGCATGGCGGCGATCTTCGTCCTGATGGCCCGCGAGGAGGGCACCCGGGTACAGCTGTACTGGACGGGCGGCCTGACGCTGCTGCTGGCCGTCGTCGGCTTCGCGCGCCAGAGGCTGCGCGGGCCGGTGGCCGAGGACGCCTGACCCGCCCTCACTCCGCTTCACCCCCTTCCCCGAGCGCCCCGCCGAGCTTCTGCCCGGCGGGGCGCTCGGCCGTCTCCGTACGGGTGGGACCCGTACGGCCCAGGGCGTGGAAGCCGTACGAACGAACCAGGGGCGTAGGACCGGCTTAGGACCAAGGGCTGATCAACTTCCGACGCACCTGCTGTTAGCCTGCACTTGCAAAAGGGTTGCAAGAAGAGGTCAGGCGAAGGGCTCGGCAATGGCGATCTACACACTTCCGGAGCTGCCGTACGACTACGCGGCGCTGGAGCCGGTGATCAATCCGCAGATCATCGAGCTGCACCACGACAAGCACCACGCCGCGTACGTCAAGGGCGCGAACGACACGCTGGAGCAGCTGGAGGAGGCGCGCGACAAGGACCAGTGGGGGTCGATCAACGGCCTGGAGAAGAACCTGGCCTTCCACCTCTCCGGCCACATCCTCCACTCCATCTACTGGAACAACATGAACAGCCCGAAGGACGGGGGCGGCGGCGAGCCGCTGGCCGCCGACGGCGTCGGTGACCTCGCGGACGCGATCACCGAGTCCTTCGGCTCCTTCGCCAAGTTCAAGGCCCAGCTGACCAAGGCGTCCGCGACCACCCAGGGCTCCGGCTGGGGCGTCCTCGCGTACGAGCCGATCAGCGGCCGCCTGATCGTCGAGCAGGTCTACGACCACCAGGGCAATGTGGGCCAGGGCTCGGTCCCGGTCCTCGTCTTCGACGCCTGGGAGCACGCCTTCTACCTGCAGTACAAGAACCAGAAGGTGGACTTCATCGAGGCCATGTGGCAGGTCGTCAACTGGCAGGACGTGAGCAAGCGCTACCACGCCGCCAAGGCCTCGGTGCCGCTCATCTCCTTCTGAGGACCGGAGCCCGGCGGGCTCCCCCGACGTCCCACTCGTGATCGTCTTCTCAACCTTCACGTGCGGGCGGAATGACGAAGAACCCCCGTGATGACGTGAATCACGGGGGTTCTTCCATGGGCCCGGAGCGGCCGCGGGCGGACTACCGGAAGCTGGGCGCCTCCGTGCGCGTGCGCTTGATCTCGTAGAAGCCCGGCGTCGACGCCACGAGCAGGGTGCCGTCCCAGAGCCGGGCGGCCGCCTCGCCGCGCGGGGTCGGGGTGACGACCGGTCCGAAGAAGGCGACCTCGTCGCCGTCCGCGCCGGGCACCGCGATGACCGGGGTGCCGACGTCCTGGCCGACCTTCTCTATGCCCTCCGTGTGGGAGGCGCGCAGCTCGGCGTCGTAGGTGTCCTTGTCGGCGAACTCGACCAGGTCCTCGGGCAGGCCGGCGTCGGTCAGGGCTCCGACGATCGCCTCGCGGGTGGGGCCCTCGCCGTTGTTGTGGAAGCGGGTGCCGAGCGCGGTGTAGAGCTTGCCGACGACCTCGTCGCCGTGCAGCTGCTGGGCGGCGATCACCACCCGGACGGGGCCCCAGGCCTGCGTCTCCAGCATCTCCCGGTACTCGGCGGGGACCTCGTCGAGGCGGTTCTCGTTGAGCACGGCCAGGCTCATGACCTTCCACCGCACGTCGACCGGGCGGACCCGCTCCACCTCCAGCATCCATCGGGAGGTCATCCAGGCCCAGGGGCACAGCGGGTCGAAGTAGAAGTCTGCGGTGGTCCTGCTCTCGGACATGTCACTCCTCGGTACGGCCGTGGGGGCCGGCACGGGCCGGCTGATTCAGGAAAGACGGCGGAAAGACGACGGTGGTGCGCCGAAAGGAGGGAACCCCCGGAGCCCCGACGGCATTCCCGTGTCCCGGGTGACAGCCGCACATGGGAGGATCGGTGCTGTTTCGAACGTGCCACGAAGGAGTGACCGTGCCCGGTGAGAATCTGTCCCGCGACGAGGCCCACGAGCGGGCGGCGCTGCTGTCCGTCGACGGGTACGAGGTCGTCCTCGACCTGCGCTCGGCGGTCGGCGACCCCGCCGAGGCCGTGCGCACCTTCCGCTCCGAGACGACGATCCGCTTCCGCCGCACCGGCGCGGGCACGAGCACGTTCGTGGACCTGATCGCCCCGTCCGTGACCTCGGTCACCCTCAACGGGCGCCCCCTCGACCCGGCGGCCGTCTTCGACGGCTCCCGGATCGCGCTCGACGGCCTCGCCGACGAGAACACGCTGGTCGTGGACGCGCAGTGCGCCTACAGCCGGACCGGCGAGGGCATGCACCGCTTCGTCGACCCCGAGGACGGCGAGGTCTACCTCTACACGCAGTACGAGCCGGCCGACGCCCGCCGGGTGTACGCCACCTTCGAGCAGCCCGACCTCAAGGCCCCGCACCTGTTCTCGGTGACCGCGCCCGAGGGGTGGACGGTCTGGTCGAACGGCGCGGGCGAGCGGGACGCCGACGGCGTGTGGCGGTTCGCCGAGACGGCGCCGATCTCCACGTACATCACCTGTGTCGTGGCGGGCCCGTACCACTACGTCACGGACGCCTACAAGCGGACGCTGGGCGACGGGACCGAGCTGGAGATCCCGCTGGGTGCGATGTGCCGCAAGGGGCTCGCGAAGCACTTCGACGCGGACGACGTCTTCCTGGTCACCAAGCAGGGCCTCGACTTCTTCCACGACAACTTCGACTACCCGTACCCCTTCGGGAAGTACGACCAGGCCTTCGTCCCCGAGTACAACCTCGGCGCGATGGAGAACCCGGGCATGGTGACCTTCCGCGAGGAGTACATCTACCGGGGCAAGGTGACGCAGGCGGCGTACGAGCGCCGGGCGAACGTCATCCTGCACGAGATGGCCCACATGTGGTTCGGCGACCTTGTCACCATGGTGTGGTGGGACGACCTGTGGCTGAAGGAGTCCTTCGCGGACTTCATGGGCTCCTTCTCGCTCGCCGAGGCGACCCGCTTCACCAACAGCTGGGTGACCTTCGCCAACAACCGCAAGGCCTGGGCCTACCGGGCCGACCAGCTGCCCTCCACGCACCCGATCACGGCCGACATCCGCGACCTGGAGGACGCCAAGCTCAACTTCGACGGCATCACGTACGCCAAGGGCGCCTCGGTCCTCAAGCAGCTCGTCGCGTACGCCGGCCGGGACGCGTTCCTGGAGGGCGCCCGCCGCTACTTCAAGCGCCACGCGTACGGGAACACCCGGCTCGCCGACCTCCTCACGATCCTGGAGGAGACCTCGGGCCGGGACATGAAGGCCTGGGCGAAGTCCTGGCTCCAGACCTCCGGCGTGAACACCCTGACCCCGGCGGTCACCTACGACGCGGAGGGCCGGATCACCGAGCTCGCCGTCCTCCAGGAGGGCGACGAGCTGCGCCCCCACCGGGCCGCGGTCGGCCTCTACCGGCTCGCGGACGGGCAGCTCACCCGGTACGCGCGCGCCGAGGCCGACATCACCGGCGCCCGGACCGTCGTCGCCGACCTGGCGGGCGCGGAGCGGCCCGACCTGGTCCTGGTCAACGACGACGACCTCACCTACTGCAAGGTCCGCTTCGACGAGGGCTCCCTGGCCGCCCTCCGCGCCCACCTCGGCGGGATCACCGACCCCCTGGCCCGCGCCCTGTGCTGGTCGGCGCTGTGGAACCTCACCCGCGACGGCCTGATGCCCGCCCGGGACTTCGTCTCCGTGGTCCTCGACTTCGCGGGCCGCGAGACGGACATCGGCGTCCTCCAGATGCTGCACGCCTGGGCCGGCTCGGCGGTCACCCACTACGCGGCCCCCGCGTGGCGCGAGGAGGGCGGGCGGCTGCTCGCCGAGGGCGCGCTGCGCGAGCTGCGGGTGGCCGAGCCGGGCAGCGAGCACCAGCTGACCTGGGCGCGGTTCTTCGCCGCGACGGCCTCCTCCGACGCCGACCTCCAGCTGCTGGAGGGACTGCTGGACGGCACGGCGAAGATCGACGGGCTCGACGTCGACCAGGAGATGCGCTGGTCGCTGCTCTCGCCGCTGGCCGTGCGCGGCCGCGCGGACGAGGCCCGGATCGGCGAGGAGCTGACCCGGGACGACACGGCGACGGGCAAGCGCCACCAGGTCCGCCTGCTGGCCGCGCGGCCCTCCGCGGCCGTCAAGGCGCAGGCCTGGGTGCAGGTCGTCGAGTCGGACACCCTGTCGAACGCGCTGGTCGAGGCGACGATCGCGGGCTTCGTGCAGCCCTCGCAGCGGGAGCTGATCGCCCCCTACGCGGAGAAGTACTTCACGGTCATCGAGCGGCTCTGGGCCGAGCGGTCGATCCAGATCGGCATGGACGTCGTCCGCGGCCTGTTCCCGGGGCTCCAGGACGACCCGGCGACGCTGGCCGCCACGGACGCCTGGCTGGCGGAGCACGCGACGGCCGCCCCGGCCCTGCGCCGCCTGGTCCTCGAATCGCGGGACGACCTGGCGCGCGCCCTGCGGGCGCAGGAGTGCGACCGCCTGGCCGGCTGACGCCCGGACGGAACGGCGGCGGGGGTCGCGGACGTCGGTCCGCGGCCCCCGTCGTGCCGTCCGGACGGGCTCGGGACGCGCCCCTCATCGGCACTCGAACGCGCGTACTTTAGGACGGTGTTGTCCCGTATTGTCGACGGGCGTGTAACAGGGGTTAGGGAGGCCTTCGGGAGCGGAAGACCCCCGGCATGAACCACAACACCCCCATCACCCCCCGCCCCCTCCCCCTCTCCCCCCACACCGGCCGGGCGCAACGCCTCGCCTCCGCCGACCAGTTGAGGGCCCAGGGCATCCCCGCCGGCGAGGTGGCCGCGCAGTGCGCGCCCGGCGCCTGGCAGCAGCTCCTCCCCGGCGTCTTCCTGCTCCAGCCGGGGGCGCCCACCAGCGAGGACCGTCTCCACGCCGCCCTCCTGTACGCCCGCAGGAACGGGGCGGTCCCCGCGCAGGGCCCCGACCCGATGATCACCGGACTCGCCGCGCTGACCCTGCACCGCTTCTCCGCCGCCCCCGCCCTCACCGCCCTGGAGCGGATCGACGTCCTGGTCCCCCGGACCCGGCGGCTGCGCTCCACCGGGTGGGTGCGGGTCGTGCGCGCCGCGGACTCCCCCGAGCCGGTGGAGCTGACCGGTGTCCCCGTGGCCCCGGTCGCCCGGGCCGTCGCCGACGCGGTGTCCGGGCTGTCGGACGCGGAGACCGTACGCCGGCTGCTGACCGAGGCGGTGCGCGGCGGGCACTGCGAACCGGGCGCGGTGGTGCGGGAGCTGAGCCGCGCCCGGCTCCTCACCCGGCCGCACGTGGTGGACGCGGTGGACGCGCTGCTGGCCGAGGGGCGCTCGTGCTCCGAGGAGCGCCTGTACGAGATGGTGCGCGACTTCGCGCTGCCGGACCCGGTGTGGAACGTGGACCTGCGGCTGCCCGGCGGCCCGCACCTGGGCGGGGTGGACGCCTACTGGCCCGACCAGGCCGTCGCCGTCGAACTGGACACCCGGGCACCGCGGCAGGACGAGGACGCGCTCTGGTCCGAGTACACCCGCAAGCGCGAGCACCTGGAGCGGCTCGGCATCACGGTCGTCCACCTCACCCCGCGCAAGCTGCGCGAGGCGATGGAGCAGCAGGCCACCGTGGTGCGCACGGCCCTGATGGCCGCGTCCGACCGGCAGCCCGCCGCGTACGTCGTCGTCCTGCCGCGGTGAGGGCTCAGCCCTTCGGCCGGACGCCGCAGAACTCGGCCTCCAGGACGGCCGTGCTGTCCCCCGCCCAGTCGGCGTTGAAGTTCATGGCGAGGGAGTGCCCGCCGTCGCGGGTGGTGTGGGCCTCGGAGAGGGAGCCGTGAATGCCTCCGCCGTGGCCCCAGACCTCCTTGCCGCAGCTGAGCTTCTGCTTCATGAGTCCGAGGCCGTAGCCGACGCCGGGGAGTTCGGGGGATACCGGGAGGGTGGTGGTCATCTCCCGCAGCTCGGCCTTCGGGAGCAGCCGCCCCTTGAGCAGGGCGCGGTAGAAGGTCTGCAGGTCGTTGGAGTCGGAGATCATCTCGCCGGCGGCGTAGGCGAGGGTGGGGCTCAGTTCGCTGACGTCGTGGACCGGCCCGCTCCCGTCGTCGGTGAGCTTGGACCAGGCGGGCGAGCTCGGGCGGGGCATGGTGACGTCGATGCCGGGGACGCTCGTGGCGCGGAGCTTGAGCGGCTTGACGATGCGGTTCTCGACGGCCTTGCCGTAGGGGCGTCCGGTGACCTTCTCGATGACCATGCCGGCGAGGACGTAGTTGGTGTTGGAGTAGTTCCACCCGGCGCCGGGGGCGAAGTCGGGTGCGTGGGTCATGGCGATGCCGACCAGCCGGCGCGGGGTCCAGCGGTCGTAGCGGTGCTGGAGGAAGGCGGGGCCGAAGACCTTCTCCTGGAAGCCGGGGTCGGAGGTGACGCTGTAGATGCCGCTGGTGTGGTTGAGCAGCTGGCGGACGGTGATCCGCCGGCCGTCGTGGCCGTTGCCGCGGACGACTCCGGGCAGCCACTTCTCGACCGGGTCGTCGAGGTCGATCCGCCCTTCGGCCTGGAGCTGGAGCAGGACGGTGGCGACGAAGGTCTTGGTGATGGAGCCGACGCGGAAACGGTCCTTCCCGCCCCGCTCGCCGGCGGTGCCGGTCCAGTCGCCCCGGCCGTCACGCGCCTGGGCGACGGCCCCGGGGACCCCGGCGTCGACGGCGGCCCGGAGCGCCGCCCGGGTGGCGGCGTGGTCGCCCGACGCGGCGGGGGCCGTCGGGGCGGGGGCCGCCAGGGCCGGGGTGGCGAGGGCCGTGGCGGTGAGCCCGGCGACCAGGACGGCGGCGAGGACGGTGCGGGTCGTGCGTACGGCTGGCATGCGGGCTCCCCTGGGATTCTGCTGCGGCGCGTGTGCCGCGGTCGGCGGGGAGGACCGCGGGGCCCGCGGGACGGTTGACCGGGCCCGCACCGGTTGAGCGGTTTCCGGCCGTTCCGCGGCGGCGCGGGCGGCGCTCAGGTGATCGACGGATCGGTGAGCCGGGAGCGGCCCACGGGGGGACGCTCGCGCCACAGGTCGAGGCCGACGTCGACGAGGGCGACGCGGGGCAGTGCGGGGACGGCGTCGAGGGGGTGCCAGGCGGCGAGGTCGGTGGACCCGCCGGTCTCGTGGCGCAGTTCGCCGCCGGTGATGCGGGCCTCGTAGATGATCCCCAGTCCCTGGAAGTCGCCGGGGGCCCCGAGGCGGCGCAGCCATCCGCGGCGGATCGTGTCGACGCCGAGGAGGGCGGTGGGTTCGGCGCGGTAGCCCGTCTCCTCCTCGACCTCGCGGACCACGGTGTCCACGGGCTCCTCTCCGTGGTCCATGCCGCCGCCCGGCAGCGTCCACCGCCCGGTGCCGTCGCCCGCCACCCAGCGGGCCAGCAGCACCTGCCCGTCGCGGACGCACACGGCGTAGGCCGAGACCCTCAACTCCTTCTTCATGGAACGAGGTTAGAACCCGTACGTGGGGTACGTCCGGCGGCGGCGCGGGCGACTCCGAGACCGACGGCGACGAGGAGGAGGCGGGCGCGCGCGAGAAGGCCGGGAAACGACCGGAAGGGGGGCGTGGTGAGGGGAAGGGCACCGTCAACCGTTCACGTACCCTTGAGAGGTTAGTTCATCGAGGAGGGTGACCGCCATGACCGCCATCGACCCCCGGCCGCTCGTCGGCGAGCCCGTCTCCCTCGACCTGCTCAACACCCGCTGGACCGAGGAGGGCGTCCGGCGGGACCTGCTCTCCGGCGTCGAGGGACTCGCCGTCTGGCTCGCCGCCAACGGCCTCGGCGCGCGGTTCGCCGCCGACGCCACCACCCTGCGCCACACCCTCACCGCCCGGGACGCGCTCGGCGCGCTCGTCGACCGGCCGGGCGACTCCGCCGCCACCGCCCGCGTCGACGCCGTCCTCGGCCACGGCCGCATCCGGGCCACGCTCACCGCCGGGGGACCCGGCGAACGGTTCGAGTTCGCGGACCCGGCCTGGGGCCCGGCCTGGACCGCCGCCCGCGACCACCTCGACCTGCTGCGCACGGCCCCCGACCGGATCCGGGCCTGCGCCCACGAGGCGTGCACCCTGCACTTCTTCGACACCTCGCGGAACGGCACCCGCCGCTGGTGCTCGATGGCCGTCTGCGGCAACCGCGCCAAGGCCTCCCGCCACTACGCCCGCACCAAGGAGGGCTGACGCCCCCTCGTCCCGTCCCTTGGACAATGGATTGGACAAGGCGACCCGGGACATACGCATCATGGACCGGCAGCAACCTGCACATACGTACGGAGGAGTCCCCGTGAAGGTCGGAATCGTCGGAGCCACCGGTCAGGTCGGCACAGTCATGCGCAGCATCCTGGCCGAGCGCGGCTTCCCCCTCGACGAGCTGCGGCTCTTCGCCTCCGCCCGCTCCGCCGGCACCGTCGTGGACGGCGTCACGGTCGAGGACGCCTCCACCGCCGACTACACCGGCCTGGACATCGTGCTGTTCTCCGCCGGCGGCGCCACCTCCCGCGCCCTCGCCGAGAAGGTCGCCTCCCAGGGCGCCGTGGTGATCGACAACTCCTCCGCCTGGCGCGGCGACCCCGAGGTCCCGCTGGTGGTCTCCGAGGTCAACGCGCACGCGATCAAGGACCGCCCCAAGGGCATCATCGCCAACCCGAACTGCACCACGATGGCCGCCATGCCGGTCCTCAAGCCCCTCCACCAGGAGGCCGGCCTCGCCGCGCTGATCGCCACCACCTACCAGGCCGTCTCCGGCTCGGGCGTGGCCGGTGTCGCCGAGCTGCGCGGCCAGGCCTGCGCCGTGGCCGAGACCGCCGACCGGCTGGCCTTCGACGGCGAGGCCGTCGAGTTCCCCGAGCCCGCCGTCTACAAGCGCCCGATCGCGTTCAACGTGGTCCCGCTGGCCGGCTCGATCGTCGACGACGGCTCCTTCGAGACCGACGAGGAGCAGAAGCTCCGCAACGAGTCCCGCAAGATCCTGGAGATCCCCGGCCTCAAGGTCTCGGGCACCTGCGTACGCGTCCCGGTCTTCTCCGGCCACTCCCTCCAGGTGAACGCCCGCTTCGACCGCCCCATCAGCGTCGAGCGCGCCTACGAGCTGCTCAGGGACGCCGAGGGCGTCGAGCTCTCCGAGATCCCGACCCCGCTCCAGGCCGCCGGCAAGGACGCCTCGTACGTGGGCCGCATCCGCGTGGACGAGACCGTCGAGAACGGCCTCGCGCTCTTCCTCTCCAACGACAACCTGCGCAAGGGCGCGGCGCTCAACGCCGTGCAGATCGCGGAGCTGGTCGCGGCCGAGCTCAAGGGCGCCTGACGCCCGGAGGCGGTACGAGGGCGGCCGCCCGGAGACGGGTGGCCGCCCTCGCGCGTTCCCCCGGACGGCCGCCCGTGTTCGCCCTGGGAAATGTCCCGTGCGCTGCCGACTCGCCCCGTGGAAGGATGGGCCAAACATCACAAAACCGAGGAGTTGACCGGGTGCCTGGCACGAACCTGACCCGTGAAGAGGCTCAGCAGCGGGCAGCGCTGCTCACCGTGGACGCGTACGAGGTCGAACTCGACCTCACCGGTGCGCAGGAGGGCGGCACCTACCGGTCCGTCACCACCGTCCGCTTCGATTCCGCCGAGGCCGGTGCCTCGACCTTCATCGACCTGGTCGCCCCCGCCGTCCACGAGGTCGTGCTGAACGGCCACGCGCTCGACGTCGCCGCCGTCTTCCGCGACTCGCGTGTCGCGCTGGCCCACCTGGCCCAGGGCCGCAACGAGCTGAAGGTCGTCGCCGACTGCGCCTACACCAACACCGGCGAGGGCCTGCACCGCTTCGTCGACCCGGTCGACGACCAGGCCTACCTGTACACGCAGTTCGAGGTCCCGGACGCGCGCCGCGTCTTCGCCTCGTTCGAGCAGCCCGACCTCAAGGCCACCTTCCAGTTCACCGTGAAGGCCCCGGCCGGCTGGAAGGTCATCTCGAACTCGCCGACCCCGGAGCCCAAGGACGACGTCTGGGTCTTCGAGCCGACGCCGCGGATCTCCACGTACATCACCGCGCTGATCGTCGGCCCCTACCACTCGGTGCACTCCTCGTACGAGAAGGACGGGCAGAGCGTCCCGCTCGGCATCTACTGCCGTCCGTCGCTCGCCGAGTTCCTCGACGCGGACCACATCTTCGACGTCACCCGCCAGGGCTTCGACTGGTTCCAGGAGAAGTTCGCGTACGACTACCCGTTCGCGAAGTACGACCAGCTCTTCGTGCCGGAGTTCAACGCGGGCGCCATGGAGAACGCGGGCGCGGTCACCATCCGCGACCAGTACGTCTTCCGCTCGAAGGTGACGGACGCGGCGTACGAGCGCCGGGCCGAGACGATCCTCCACGAGCTCGCGCACATGTGGTTCGGCGACCTCGTCACCATGGAGTGGTGGAACGACCTCTGGCTGAACGAGTCGTTCGCCACCTACACCTCCGTCGCCTGCCAGGCCTCGGTGGCGGGCACCCGCTGGCCCCACGCCTGGACCACCTTCGCCAACGCGGAGAAGACCTGGGCCTACCGCCAGGACCAGCTGCCGTCCACGCACCCGATCATGGCCGAGATCAACGACCTGGAGGACGTGCTCGTCAACTTCGACGGGATCACGTACGCCAAGGGCGCCTCGGTCCTCAAGCAGCTCGTCGCCTACGTCGGCCAGGACGAGTTCTTCAAGGGCGTCCAGGCCTACTTCCAGGCGCACGCCTTCGGCAACACCCGCCTCTCCGACCTCCTCGGCGCCCTGGAGGAGACCTCCGGCCGCGACCTGAAGACCTGGTCGAAGGCATGGCTGGAGACGGCCGGCATCAACATCCTCCGTCCGGAGATCGAGACCGACGAGAACGGCTCGATCACCGCCTTCGCCGTCCGCCAGGAGGCGCCCGCGCTCCCCGCCGGCGCCAAGGGCGAGGCCGTGCTGCGCCCGCACCGCATCGCGATCGGCTTCTACGACCTCGACGAGGCCGGCAAGCTGGTCCGCGGCGAGCGCCTCGAACTCGACATCGAGGCCGCCGGGCTGACCCCCGTGCCGCAGCTCGTCGGCAAGGCCCGCCCGGCGGTCGTCCTCCTCAACGACGACGACCTGTCGTACGCCAAGGTCCGCCTGGACGACGTGTCCCTGCACAACGTCACCGCGCACCTCGGCGACTTCGCCGAGTCGCTGCCGCGCGCCCTGTGCTGGGCCTCGGCCTGGGACATGACCCGCGACGGCGAGCTGGCCACCCGGGACTACCTGGAGCTCGTGCTCTCCGGCGTCGGCAAGGAGTCCGACATCGGCGTGGTCCAGTCGCTCCAGGGCCAGGTCAGGGCCGCCCTGGAGATGTACGCGGCGCCGGAGTGGCGCGAGACCGGTCTGGCCCGCTGGACCGAGGCCACCCTCGCCCACCTCCAGGCGGCCGAGCCGGCGAGCGACCACCAGCTGGCCTGGGCGCGCGCCTTCGCGGCGACCGCCCGCACCCCGCAGCAGCTGGACCTGCTCGCCGCTCTCCTGGAGGGCCGCGAGACGATCGAGGGCCTGGCGGTCGACACCGAGCTGCGCTGGGCCTTCGTCCAGCGGCTCGCGGCCACCGGCGTCTACGACGAGACGGAGATCGCCGGCGAGCTGGAGCGCGACCGCACGGCGGCGGGCGAGCGCCACGCGGCCACCGCGCGCGCGGCCCGCCCGACGGAGGCGGCCAAGGCGGAGGCCTGGACCACGGTCGTCGAGGAGGACAAGCTGGCGAACGCCGTGCAGGAGGCCGTCATCGGCGGCTTCGTCCAGTACGACCAGCGCGAGCTGCTGGCCCCGTACACGGCGAAGTACTTCGCGTCGATCAAGGGCGTCTCGGAGACCCGCAGCCACGAGATCGTCCAGCAGATCGTGGTCGGCCTGTACCCGAGCCTCCAGGTCTCGCAGGAGACCCTGGACGCGACGGACGCCTGGATCGCCGAGCACGACCCGGCCCCGGCGCTGCGGCGCCTGGTGACCGAGAGCCGCGCGGGCGTGGAGCGTGCGCTCCGGGCCCGGGCGGCGGACGCCGCCTCGGCGAAGTGACGCACCCGTAGGCAAGGGGCCCCGGACCGCAGCGGTCCGGGGCCCTTCGTCCTGTCGGCGGCCCGGTCCGGGGGCGTGTCGGCGCCCGCCGGACCGGGCCGCCGCGACACGTCCCGGTCCCGGAGGACCGGCCGTGGTGTCCGCCCGGCGGGCGGGCGTCGGCGCGCTGCCGCGCCGCCGGGCGGAAGTACGGGACCGCTCAGCCGCCGAACGCCGCGAACCGGGCGCGCAGATCGGCCGCGCCCTGCTCCGTCAGCGCGCCGTGCAGGCGCATCCGGGCGACGCCCCCGTCGGGGAAGGCGTCCAGGCGGACGTGGGTGACGACGGCCTGCGCCGGGAGCTTGAAGCGGTGCAGGGTGTCGGGCTGGAGCTTGGTGCGGGGGATGATCTCGAACCACTCCCCCGTCGCACCGTTGCGCCCCTGGAGGGCGATCCAGCCCGCCGAGTTGCCCTTGAGGTAGGCGGTGTCGATCTCGACGGCGCGGACGGCGCCCTGCGCGGCGAGCCGGAACCGCACCCAGTCGTTGGTGCCGCGCACCCGGCGGCGCCGGTTCTCCCAGCCGTCGTCCATCTTGCGGGAGGTGCCGGGCAGGATGATCTGGGTCGGCGAGGAGTAGAACTTGTCGGAGGCGTCCTCGTACGAGCCGCCGTTGAGCACGGAGATCAGGTCGAGGGTGCCGAGCAGCTCCAGCCACTCGGGATCCGGCACGACCTCGCCGTGGACGCGGAGGCGGGCGATGCCGCCGTCGGGGTGCTGGCAGACCCGGAGGTGGGTCCAGCGGCGCTCGGCGGTGACCGTGAAGCCGTTGGCGGCGTGGCCCCGGACGGGGGTCGGCGGGACGAGCTCCTCCCACTTCGCGTCGAGCAGCTCCGCCGGGCTCGGCGAGCCCTCCACCGCGGTGGCCTGGATGCTCACGCGCTGCGGGTAGTTGCCGCGGAAGTGGGCGGTGTCGACGATGATCCCGCGGATCACGCCGGGGGCGCCGAGGCGGACGATCGCCCAGTCGTGGTCTCCGGGGGCGGGGAAGACGTTCCCGGCGTCGGCGCCGCGGCGACGGCGGGTCTCCCAGCCGTCCATGATCTTGCCCTTGTGCCCGAAGTGCTCCGGGTCGAAGACGGCCCGTTCGCGGACGAGGAGGTTCTCCCGCTCGGCGAAGAACTCGTCGTTCGCGGCGACGACCCCGGCACCGAGGCGCCGGTCGGCGAGGTCGACCAGCTCGGTGAAGGGGAAGTCACCGGTCCGGTAGTCGGCGTACGGGTCACCTCCCGAGTAGGGGGCGGCGTCGTTGGCGTGCGGGTCCTGGTCCTGGCTCGTCTCGAAGGTCATGGACCGACTGTGCGCCCCCGGCACCTGACGGGTCCATCGAATGTTTTCGACGGATGGGTTCAGTTCTGCTGAACAGTCTCCCGCTGGGCCGCCGCCTGGCGGAGCGCGGCGAGCACCCGTGCCACCGCCGGGCCCTCCTCCGCCCCGCGCCGGACCGCCGCGACGACGTGACGGCGCGGCTGGTCGGCCGCGAGGACGCGCATGACGACCCCGGCGCCGCCCCGCCGTTCCGCGGACGCCATCCGGGGCACCAGGGCGATGCCCATGCCCGCCTCGACCATGGCGAGGATCGCGGTCCAGCCCGAGGCGCTGTGGGCCTGTTCGGGGACGAAGCCGGCGGCCTCGCAGGCGGCGGTGGTGATCTCCGACCACGGGCCCGAGCCGCCGAAGATCCAGGGTTCGGCGGCGAGGTCGGCGAGCCGCAGTCCGGGCGCGTCGGCGTGCGGGTGCCCGGCGGGCAGGGCCACGTCGAGGGGGTCCGCGAGGAGCGGGATCCGGCTGAACTTGGGGTCGCGCGCGGAGGGCGCGTGGGCGGCGAGCGAGAGCGCCAGATCGACCTCGCCGGCCGAGAGCAGCTCGTACGCCTCCGCCGCCTCGGCCTCCCGGATCCGGACGTCGAGCCCGGGGTGCGCGCTCCGCAGCTGCCGGACGGCGGGGACGAGGAGCGCGGGCACGGCCGTCGAGAACGCCGCGACCCGCACCTCGCCGGCCTCGCCCCGCAGATAGCCGTCGAGTTCGGCGTCGGCGCGCTCCAGCTGGGCGAAGACCGCCTCCGCGTGCCGCAGCACGAGGTGCGCGGCGTCGGTGAGCCGGACGCGGCGCCCCTGGGCCTCCAGGACCGGTACGCCGAGCTGCCGGGCGAGGTTGGTGAGCTGTTGCGACACGGCCGAGGGGGTCATGAGCAGCGCCTCCGCGGTCGCGGTGACGGTGCCGCGGTCGCGGAGGGTGCGGAGGATCTGGAGCTTCTTGATGTCCCACTCGGTCATGGGGCGCAACCTATCCGGCCGCGCGCGTCCGGGTCGCCGACGCCAGGGCCACTCCGCCGAGGACGAGGGCCGTGCAGACCGCGCCGAGGACGCCGAGCCGCTCGCCGAGCAGGGCGGCGGAGAGGAGGGCGACGCAGACGGGCTGGAGGTGGTAGACGACGCCCGCGCGGGCCGCGCCGATGAGGGAGACCGCCTTGTTCCAGGCGAAGAAGGCGACGGCGGAGGACGCGACACCGACGTAGAGCAGCGGCCCGACGGTGCCGGTGCGGGCGGTGAACCCGCCCTGGACGGCGAGGGACGCGGCGTAGCAGGGCGCCAGCATCAGCACGCCGAGCAGGAAGGTGGCGAAGAGGAAGGCGAGTCCGTCGATCTCCGCGGGCCTGCGCCGGAGCAGGGCGCTGTACGAGGCGAAGGACAGGGCCGCGGCGAACATCCAGAGGTCGCCCGCCGCGAAGTCGACGGCGAGGGAGCCCTTGCCGACGAGCAGCAGGACGCCGACGACGGCGGTCGCCATGCCCAGGACGCGGCGGGCGCCCAGGCGTTCGCCGCCGAGCCGAGACCACAGCGCCATGATCACCGGAGAGGCGGCCATGATCATGCCCATGTTGGTGGCGGAGGTGGTCAGTCCCGCCTGGTGCACCAGGGTGTTGTAGAGCGCGACGCCGAGCAGCGAGGCGAGTGCGACGAATCCGAAGTGCCGCCGGATGACCTTCCGCTGCCGCCAGAAGGGGCGGGCGGCGAACGGGGCGACGGCGACGAGGGCGATGACCCACCGCCAGAAGACGGCCTGGACGGGCGGGACCGAGTCGGCCATGCCCCGGGTGGCGACGAAGCTGCCGGACCAGACGACGGTGGCGAGCAGGGCGAGGAGCACACCGACGCCGGCGCCTCGGGAGGGCGCCGGCGTGCGGGGGGCGGGGGTCGGCGGGCGGGTGGCCGCGGGGGTCGGGGTGGTGGGTGTCGGGGTCGGGGTGGTGGGTGTCGGGGTCGGGGTAGTGGGTGTCGGGGTCGGGGTGGTGGGTGTCCGGGTCGGGGTGGTGGTCGGGTGACGTGCGGTGATCGGGCTCATGGAGCTACCGTCGCACCGCCACACCTTCCAGGTCCATCGAAACTTCCTGACCGTTTTTTTCAGTAGAACTGAACGATCTACCCTCGGCCCGGGCGGTCGGCGCGGGCTTCTCGGCGGTGCGGGGGGCCAGCTGACCCGCCAGGGTCGCGCCGAAGGCGATCGCCATGCCGAGGAGCTGGACCGCGCCGAGCGCCTGGCCGAGCGCCGCCCAGCCGATGATCGCCGCGGTGATCGGCGAGAGCGGGCCGAGGAGGGTGGCGGAGGAGGCGCCGAGCCGCTCGATGCCACGGAACCAGAGGAAGTACGAGATCGCGGTGTTGCCGAAGGCGAGGTAGGCGTAGCCGGCCAGGTTCACGCCCGTCAGGGCCGGCGGGGCGCCCTCGACCAGGAAGGCGATCGGCAGGATGACCAGGCCGCCCGCGGTGAGCTGCCAGCCGGTCAGCGCGAGCGCGCCGACCCCCTCGGGGCGGCCCCAGCGCTTGGTGAGGACGACGCCCGCCGACATGGAGAGCGAGGAGAGCAGCCCGGCGAGCACGCCGACGGTGTCGAACGCCGCTCCGGCCTTGAGGACCACGAGGCTGACGCCGAAGGCGGCGGCGATCGCGGCGAGCAGGGTCCTGACCGTGGGCCTCTCGCCGAGGAGGAGGGCGGCGAGGCCGACGACGAGGAGCGGGCCGACGGAGCCGACGACGGCGGCGACGCCGCCGGGAAGCCGGTAGGCGGCGAGGAAGAGCAGCGGGAAGAAGGCGCCGATGTTGAGGGCCCCGAGGGCGGCGGACTTCCACCACCAGGCGCCTCGCGGCAGCGTGCGGGTGAGCGCCAGGAGGAGGAGTCCCGCGGGCAGGGCGCGCATCAGGCCGGTGAAGAGCGGCCGGTCGGGCGGCAGGAACTCCGTGGTGACGAAGTAGGTGGAGCCCCAGGAGATCGGGGCGAGGGCGGTGAGTGCGACGACGGCCGCCTTGCGGGACATGACGGTTCCCCCTTGCTGCGGATGCCGGTCCGGGCGGGCCGGACTGGCTTGGCGGTAATTAACTTAGCACTAAGCTACTTACTTGCAAGTGGCTTTCTTGCCATCGAGTCACGGGGCCGGGGAGACTGCCCGCATGGACACGAAGACCCCCGGCCCCGCCCATGACGCCGTCGACGCCATCGCCGACCAGTGGGCGGTGGTCCGCCCCGACCTGGACACCGTCCCGATGGCCGTCTTCGGGCGGATCTACCGGCTCGCGAACGCGATGCGCGGGCGCGTCGACAAGGCGTACGCGCCCTACGGCCTGGCCCTCGGGGAGTTCGACGTGCTCGCGACGCTGCGCCGTTCGGGCGAGCCGTACACGCTCTCGCCGCGCGAGCTGACGGCGACGCTGATGATCACCACCGGCGGGATGACCGGCCGGCTGGACAAGCTGGAGAAGGCGGGGCTCCTCACCCGCAGCCCCGACCCGCACGACCGGCGCGGGCTTCGGGTCACGCTGACCGAGCACGGCCGGGAGCTGGTGGACCGGTCCGTGTCGGCGGGGCTGGAGCAGCAGCGGGAGGCCCTGGAGGGCGCGCTCAGCGAGGAGGAGGCGGCGCAGCTGGCCGGCCTGCTGCGCAGACTGCTGGCGACGACGGCCTGAGCGGCGCGGCACGCGGCCTCACGCGTGCGTGAGGCCACGCGGAACGCGCCGGAGCAGGGCGCCGAACGCACGCGAGGGCGCCGCACGGTACGGCGTACCGTGCGGCGCCCTCGGCGGAGCGGAAGAGGAGGCGGTCAGGCCTTCTTGGACTTGTCGAGCAGCATCACCAGGCCGACGATGACCAGGAACAGCACCAGCGGTGCGGCCACGAACAGGCCGAGGGTCTCGATGACCTCCAGCTTGGGGGCCGGGTCGTCGCCGTCGTCGCGGGTGAGCGCGAGCGCGGGGGACGACATGAGCAGCATCATCAGCGTCGTACCGGCCGCGATCGAGCCGGCGCGCAGTGCGTTCTTCTTGTCCACGGTGCAAACGTAGCGAACACCCGATCGGCCCGCGCGCCCGGGGGTGCCGTACGGGGGTCGAGGGGCTCGGCGCGGGCGGTCCGGGGGGCCCGCGCCGCACCTGTCAGAGCGCTCCGTCCGCCTCCTGGACGGCCGTCCGTGCGTGGAGTTCGCGGAGCAGGGCGTACGCCCGCGGGGAGGCGGCGAGGCGCTCCAGGGTCATCGGCTGTCCGTCCGCGTCCGCGAGCGGCAGCCGCCAGTTGGGGTACTCGTCCCAGGTGCCCGGCAGGTTCTGCGGCCGCCGGTCCCCCACCGCGTCCGGCAGCCAGACCCCGACCATCCGGGCCGGGGTGTCGAGCAGGAACCGGTGGACGGCGACGATCGCGGCCTCCTCCGACCCCGGGCCCTCCGGGAGCAGCCCGAGCCGCTGGAACAGGCCCAGCCACTCGGCGGTCTCGGCCGCGTCCGCGGCCCGCTCGCGCGCCAGGTCGCCGGGGAGCAGCCCCAGGCGGTGGCGCAGGGCGACGTGGTCGCCGGAGAGGCGGGCGGCGGTCGGGGGCAGGTCGTGGGTGGTGGCGGTGGCCACGCAGTCGGCCCGCCACTCGGCCGGGGCCAGCGGGCGGCCGGAGTCCGCCCAGTCCCGCTCGAACCAGAGCACGGAGGTGCCGAACACCCCGCGGGCGGCGAGCCGCTCCCGTACGCCGGGCTCGACCGTGCCGAGGTCCTCGCCGATGACGAGGGCGCCGGCCCGGTGGGCCTCCAGGACGAGGACGGCGAGCATCGCCTCGGCGTCGTGGCGGACGTAGGTGCCCTCGGTGGGCTCGCGGCCCTCCGGCACCCACCAGAGCCGGAACAGGCCCATCACGTGGTCGATGCGCAGCGCGCCCGCGTGGCGCAGGAGTTCGCGCAGGAGTCCGCGGTACGGGGCGTAGCCGGCGGCGGCCAGGGCGTCGGGCCGCCAGGGCGGCAGGCCCCAGTCCTGGCCGCGGGAGTTGAAGGCGTCGGGCGGGGCTCCGACCGACATGCCGGCCGCGAAGGCGTCCTGCTGGGCCCAGGCGTCGGAGCCCTCCGGGTGGACGCCGACCGCCAGGTCGTGGACGATCCCGATCTCCATCCCGGCCTCGCGGGCGGCCGTGGCGGCGTCGGCGAGCTGCCGGTCCGTCAGCCAGGCCAGCCGGCAGTGGAAGTCGACGCGGGCGGCGAGGACGGGGTCGTCGCGGACGGCGGCCTCGGCCGTGCGCGGGGTGCGCAGCTCCTCGGGCCAGGACCGCCAGTGGTGGCCGTGGCGCTCGGCGAGGGCCTGGTAGGTGGCGTGGTCCTCCAGGGCGCGGCCCCGCGCGGCGAGGAAGTCGTGGAAGTCGGCGCGTCTGCCGGGGCCCGGTTCGACGCCGCCCACGACGAGTTCGAGGGCCCGCCGCTTGACCTCCCACACGGCGTCCCGGTCGATGGCCGCGCCCTTGCCGAGGACCCCCTCGCGCAGGTCGGCGGCCTCGGTGAGGATCAGGTCGAGCTCCTCACGGCGCTCGGGGCCGAGCAGCGCGTACTCGGGGATCGCCTCGATCCGCAGATGGACCGGGTCGGGGAAGCGGCGCGAGGACGGCCGGTACGGGGACGGGTCGCTGGGAGCCCCGGGCACGCCCGCGTGGAGCGGGTTGACCTGGATGAAGCCCGCGCCGTGGGTGCGCCCGGCCCAGGTGGCGAGTTCGCGCAGGTCTCCGAGGTCGCCCATGCCCCAGGAGCGGCTGGAGAGCAGCGAGTAGAGCTGGACGAGCAGCCCGTAGGCGCGCCGTTCGGGGGCGGGCACGCGCGCGGGGGCGACGATCAGGGTCGCGGTGGCGGTGCGGCCGTCGGGGGCCTCCGCCTCGACCGTGTGGACGCCGAGCGGCAGCTCCTCCCAGTCGTCGCCGGTGACGACGGCGCCGTCCTCGGTGGTGACCCGGAGCCGGGTGCCGTCCGGCAGCTCCGCCGGCGGGTGGGCGGGTTCCGTGCCGCGCCACCGGACCAGGGTGGGGGCCAGCAGGCGCTCCCGGTCGGTCCGTTCGGCCGCGTCGAGGGCGGCGGCGACCGCGTCCGGGGTCGTCGCGTCCACGCCGAGCGCGCCGAGGACGGCCACCACGGTGGCGTCCGGCACGGGCACGGTGACGCCCGCGGAGGGGCTGTAGGCGGTGGCGACGCCGTGACGGGCGGCGAGGCGGGCCAGGGTCACTTCACACTCCGGGGGACTCCGTGCCCGCACTTCCTGGGGCGCTGGGTTCGCTGGTGAGGGGGGCCGCCACGGTCAGCGGCGGTTCGCTGGTGAGGGGCTCGGCGTCGGGCAGCGGCGGCTCGCTGGTCAGCGGTTCGCCGGCCGGCGCCGTCTGCTGCGGAATCCGTATCCGTCCGAGGTGCTGGGCGGTCGTGGTCACGGGGATCTCCCGGTTCGTCTCGACTGGTGGGATCTGGGTAACGACTGAGCCCTACCCACCGCATCTCGTTTTACCGGCGGAATGTGGCGGAGTGACGTCACCTCGCCGTCGGACGGCCGGGCAAAGCCGACACATCGGCCATGTGCATTGACACCCCAGTGCGACGGGTGGTGGGGTCGTGACCCAGTCGTTACCGAACCGGCGGGCGGCCGGCGGCCCCGGTCGAAGGGAGACACCCGTGCACCTCGGGCACCTCGGGCGCAGCAGGCGCACGGCGACGGCCGTCGCCGCCGCCGTCATCGGAGGGCTCCTCGGCGGCGCGGTGCCGGGTGCGGCGCAGGCGGTCCCGGGGGTGGTCCCGGCCGGGAGTCCGGAGGCGGCGCCGTTCGCGCCGGGGGGCCCGGTCGCGCCCACGGCCTCCTCGACCCGGGCTCCTGCCGCGGCCCCCCGGACCGGCGCCTCCGCGCGCGTGCCCGCGGTCTGGCCGCGTCCTCAGTCGCTGACGGCCGCCGGGTCCGCGGTGCCGCTCGGGGACGAGGTGACGCTGCTCGCCGACGAGGACGCCGATCCGTACGCCCTCGCCGCCCTGCGCGAGCTGCTGCGGTCGGCCGGGGTGCGGACCGTCCACACCGGGCTGCCCGGGCGCGGACCGGTCCTGCGGGTCGCGGGTCCCTCCGGCGAGGGCGCCGAGGACGCCCTGAGCGCCCTGCGGGTGCCCGACCGCCTCGACCTTCCGCGCGGCGGCTACCGGCTCGCCACGGGCCGTCTGGGCGGCCGGGACACGGTCGTCCTGGACGGGGTGGGCGGCGACGGGCTGTTCCATGCCGTGCAGACGCTGCGTCAGCTCCTCGGCGCCGGGCGGGAGGTCCCCGGCGTGGTCGTCCGCGACTGGCCCGGAACGGCCGAGCGCGGGATCGTCGAGGGGTTCTACGGGACCCCCTGGACCGCCGCGCAGCGGCTCGCGCAGATCGACTTCCTGGGGCGGACCAAGCAGAACCGCTACCTGTACGCGCCGGGCGACGACCCGTACCGGAAGGCGCAGTGGCGCGACCCCTACCCGGCCGAGCAGCAGGCCGGGTTCCGGGCCCTCGCGGAGCGGGCCCGGGCCAACCACGTGACGCTGGGCTGGGCCGTGGCGCCCGCCCAGTCCATGTGCCTGTCCTCGCGGGCCGACCTGACGGCGCTGACCCGGAAGATCGACGCGATGTGGGAGCTCGGGGTGCGCTCCTTCCAGCTCCAGTTCCAGGACTCCTCGTACGACGAGTGGCACTGCGACCGGGACGCCGACGCCTTCGGGCGGGGGCCCGCGGCCGCGGCCGCCGCCCACGCGCGCGTGGCGAACACGGTCGCCCGGCACCTCGCCGAACGGCACCCGGACGCCGAGCCGCTGACGGTGATGCCGACGGAGTACTTCCAGGACGGCGCGACCGAGTACCGCAGCGGACTCGGCGAGGAGCTGGACGCGGACGTGCGGGTGGCGTGGACCGGGGTCGGCGTCGTGCCCCGCTCCATCACCGGCGGCGAGCTGGCGCGGACCCGGGCCGCCCTGGGCCGGCCGCTGGTCACCATGGACAACTACCCGGTCAACGACTACGCGCAGGACCGGCTCTTCCTCGGTCCCGCGCGGGGCCGGGAGCCGGCCGTGGCCGCCGGTTCGGCGGCCTTCCTCGCGCTCGCGATGGAGCAGCCCGCGGCCTCCCGCGTCCCGCTCTTCACCACCGCCGACTACGCCTGGAACCCGCGCGGCTACCGGCCGGAGGAGTCCTGGCGGGCGGCCGTCGACGACCTCGCCGGACCGGAGCCCGCCGCCCGCGAGGCGCTGCGGGCGCTCGCGGGGAACGGTGCCTCCTCCGTGCTCGACCCGGCGGCCGAGTCGGCGTACCTGAAGCCGCTCCTGGCGGCCTTCTGGGCCTCCCGTACGAGCGCGTCCGCCGACGCGGGCCCCGGGCGGGAGAAGGCGACCCGGGACCTGCGGGCCGCGTTCACCGTGATGCGCGAGGCCCCCGGACGGCTCGAGGACACGGCCGGCGGCACCCTCGGCGACGAGACGGGCCCCTGGCTCGGGCAGCTGTCGCGCTACGGCCTGGCCGGCGAGACGGCCGTCGACATGCTGGTCGCCCAGGAGTCGGGGGACGGTGCGGCCGCCTGGCGGACGCAGTTGGCCCTGGAGTCGCTGCGCGAGGAGCTGTCGGCCGGCCGGGTGACGGTCGGCGCGGGGGTGCTCGACCCGTTCCTCACGCGCGCGGTGGACCGGGCGAAGGCCTGGACCGGTGCCGACCGGACGCCCCGGGCGCGGACCGACCGCGCCCCCGACTCCTACACCGTGCGGCTCGACCGGGCGCGGCCCGTGGAGACCCTGACGGTGATGTCCGAGCCGGGTGCGGACGGCGCGGGGGACGCGCGCGTGGAGGCCTATGTCGAGGGCGAGGGCTGGCGGCCGCTCGGTCCGCTGTCGGCGTCCGGCTGGACGCAGGCCGAGCTGAAGGGGCTGCGGGCGGAGGCGCTGCGGGTCGTGTGGAGCGGCGGGGGCCCGGCCCCCGCGGTGCGCTCGCTGGTGCCGTGGTTCGCGGACGGGCCGCGCGCGGCGCTGGACCTGGCCCGGACGGAGACGGACGCGGAGATCGGCGGTCCGTCCCAGCGGGTGGACGTGGAGCTGTCGGGCGTGCGCGCGGGCGAGGTGCGGGGGCCGCTGTCGGCGAAGGCCCCCCGGGGGATCACCGTCCGGCTGCCGCGGCAGGCGGTGGTCGAGCGCGGCGCCCGGTCGACGGTTCCGCTGGAGGTGTCGGTGGCGGCGGACGCGCCCGCGGGCACGTACCGGGTGCCGGTGACGTTCGCGGGCGAGGAGCGGGTGCTGACGGTGCGGGCCTTCCCGCGCACGGCGGGCCCCGATCTGGCACGCACGGCGACGGCCTCCTCGTCGGGCGACGAGACGCCGGACTTCCCCGCGGCCCTGGCGGTGGACGGCGATCCGGCCACCCGCTGGTCCTCGCCGGCGGAGGACGGCGCCTGGTGGCAGCTGGAGCTGCCGGAGCCGGCCAGGATAGGGCAGGTGGTGCTGCACTGGCAGGACGCGTACGCCTCCCGGTACCGGGTCCAGGTCTCGGCCGACGGGCGGATCTGGCGCACGGCCGCGACGGTGGCGGAAGGCCGGGGCGGCCGGGAGTCGGTCCGGATGGACGCGGCGGACACGCGGTTCCTGCGGGTGCAGGGCGAGGAGCGGGCGACCCGGTACGGGTACTCGCTCTGGTCGGTGGAGACCTATGCGGTGGCCGGGGCGGAGCGGCCCGCGGGCGGGACGCCGCCGGAGCGGCCCGCCGGGGAGCCGGCGGACGGGTCGGCGGGCGCCGCCGCGGGTGCCGGACCGGGCGGTGCGCCGGCGGGCACGGCGGAGGAGCGGCCCGCCCCCTGAGGGGCGCACCGCTCCCGTGTCGCACCCGGCCCGCGTCGCCGCCCGCCCGGCCCCCGCGCCCGTGGGCGGAGGGCGGGGCGCGCACGGACGCGAAAGGCCCGGCTCAACCTGTCGCCAGCGCCCTCGCGGGGGCGTCGGCGGCGGAGTCGATCCGGGCCATCACGTCTTCGGCACCGTACGGCTGGAGGTAGGGCAGCCAGCGGGGGTCCCGGTGTCCGGTCCCGATGATCCGCCAGGCCAGACCGGTCGGCGGGGCCGGTTGGTGGCGCAGCCGCCAGCCGATCTCGCGCAGGTGCCGGTCGGCCTTGACGTGGTTGCAGCGGCGGCAGGCCGCCACGACGTTCTCCCAGGCGTGCGTGCCCCCGCGGCTGCGCGGGATGACGTGGTCGACGCTGGTCGCCACACCCCCGCAGTACATGCAGCGCCCGCCGTCACGGGCGAAGAGCGCCCTGCGGGTCAAGGGAACGGGCCCCCGGTAGGGGACCCGCACGAAGCGCTTCAGTCGCACCACGCTGGGCGCGGGGACGACTTGGGTCTCGCTGTGCAGGAAGGCGCCGGATTCCTCGAGGCAGAGAGCCTTGTTCTCCAGGACGAGGACGAGTGCGCGGCGGAGCGGTACGACGCCGAGCGGCTCGTACGACGCGTTGAGGACCAGGACATGCGGCACGGATGCCTCCTATGACGCCGGCGGCGCGTGGCTCGCGCCGGGACGAACTGCTCTCAGTCTCCCCTCATGCCTGGTCGGAACGCCACCACGTGCCGGGATCGGGGTGACGGCCCCGGCGTGTTCTCGACCACATCGGCATGTCTTCTCTCTGTCTGCCCGGGTGAGGTCCGTCTCTCCCTCGAACAGCGCTACGGGACCACGTCCGACGCCCCGTTACTGTGGATGCTCTGCGTACGCGATGCCCTGGAGGTCCACCCGTGTCCTGGTCCGCCCTTGCGGCTGCCACCGAACCCGAGCCCATTCCGGTGACCCTCGACGAGGCGGCGGAGAAGGCCACGAGTGCGGCGAGCTGGGTGGAGGAGAACTGGTCCACCTGGCTGAACACGGGGCTGCGCATCCTGCTGATCCTGATCGTCGCGCTGCTCCTGCGGATGGCGGTCCGGCGGGCCCTCACCAAGCTGATCGAGCGGATGAACCGCTCGGCGCAGGCGGTGGAGGGGACGGCCCTCGGCGGACTCCTCGTCAACACCGAGCGGCGGCGGCAGCGCTCGGAGGCGATCGGCTCCGTGCTGCGCTCGGTGGCGTCGTTCCTGATTCTGGGCACGGCCGGGCTGATGATCCTGGGCGCCTTCAAGATCGACCTGGCGCCGCTGCTGGCCTCGGCCGGTGTGGCGGGTGTGGCGATCGGTTTCGGCGCGCGGAACCTGGTGACGGACTTCCTGTCGGGCGTCTTCATGATCCTGGAGGACCAGTACGGCGTGGGCGACTCGGTCGACGCCGGCGTGGCCTCCGGCGAGGTCGTGGAGGTCGGCCTGCGGGTGACCAAGCTGCGCGGCGTGGACGGCGAGATCTGGTACGTGCGCAACGGCGAGATCAAGCGGATAGGGAACCTCAGCCAGGGCTGGGCGACCGCGGGGGTGGACGTGACCGTCCGGCCGACCGAGGACCTGGAGCGGGTGCGCGCCGTGATCGTCGAGGCGGCGGAGTCCATGGCCAAGGAGGAGCCGTGGAACGAGCGTCTCTGGGGCCCGGTGGAGGTGCTCGGGCTGAGCGAGGTGCTGCTCGACTCCATGACCGTCCGGGTCTCGGCGAAGACGATGCCGGGGAAGGCGCTGGGCGTGGAGCGCGAGCTGCGCTGGCGGATCAAGCAGGGCCTGGACCGGGCCGGCATCCGGATCGTGGGCGGGCTCCCGGCGCAGGCCGAGGAGGCGGCGGCCGATCCGACCGCGGGGATGGCGGCGCCCTCGGCCTTCGCCTCGGCGACCTCGCCGCAGTCCGCGGCGGCCACCCCGCTGCCGAAGACCGACCTCAACAAGTAGCCGCGCGCGGGAACGCGCACCCGGGACGCCCCCGGAGGTAACGCTTGGGTTGCCTTCGGGGGCGTCTCGCGTGCCCGGGTATTGACGCCCCCGTGACGGCCGCCTTATTTTCCTTCCACCGAATAGGAAACTTTCCTAACAGTGAAGTGGGAGAGACGGGCCGCCGCGAGGCAGCACAATGGCCCGACCAGCAGCCGAAGGCAGGTGCGACCTCATGGCCGGTACGACCCCGGGAACCCCCGGTACGCCCCGCGTGCTCCGCGCCATGAACGACCGGGCGGCGCTGGACCTGCTCCTGGAGCACGGCCCCCTCTCGCGGACCCGGATCGGCAAGCTCACCGGCCTGTCCAAGCCGACCGCCTCCCAGCTGCTCGCCCGCCTCGAAGCGGCCGGCCTCGTCGTCGCCACCGGCACCACCGCGGGCCGACCCGGACCGAACGCCCAGCTCTACGCGGTGAACGCGCGGGCCGCGTACGCCGCCGGACTCGACGTCAACCCCTTCCGCATCCACGCCGCCGTCGCCGACATCACGGGCGAGATCGTCGGCGAGTACGAGCTCCGCACCCCCGGCCGCGCCGCCTCCGGCGTCGTCCGCCAGGTCACCGACGCCCTCGACGGTGCCGTCAAGGCGGCCGGCATCACCCGCGCGGACGTCCGGCGCCTGGTCATCGGCACCCCCGGCGCCTTCGACCCGGCCACCGGACGCCTCCGGTACGCCTCCCACCTGCCCGGCTGGCACTCCCCCACCCTGCTGGAGGAGCTGGCCGCCGTCCTGCCGATGCCGTTCGAGTACGAGAACGACGTCAACCTCGTCGCCGTCGCCGAGCAGCGCGTCGGCGCGGCCCGCGGCCACGCGGACTTCGTCCTGCTCTGGAACGAGGAGGGCCTCGGCGCCGCCCTCGTCCTCGGCGGGCGGCTGCACCGCGGCTTCACCGGCGGCGCCGGCGAGGTCGGCTTCCTGCCCGTACCCGGCACCCCGCTCGTACGGCAGGTCACCAAGGCCAACTCCGGCGGCTTCCAGGAGCTCGCCGGCGTCCAGGCCGTGCCCCGGATCGCCCGCACCGTCGGGATCGACACCCCCGAGCAGCCCTACGTGCCGGTCGCGAGCGGGCTGCTCGCCCGGGCCGTCGAGACCCACGGCGAGGACCCCCGGTACGCGGACCTGCTCGACCGGTACGCCGAACGCGTCGCCATCGGGCTCTCCTCGATCGTCGCCGTCCTCGACCCCGAACTCATCGTGCTCTCCGGCGACGTCCTCGTCGCCGGCGGCGAACCCCTCCGCGCGCGCGTGCAGTCCGAACTGGCCGACCTCGCCGCATCCCGGCCCCGGCTCGTCCTCTCGGCCGTGCCCCGGCGGCCGGTGCTCCGCGGCGCCCTCGAAAGCGCCCTCGCCACCACCCGGGCCGAGGTCTTCGACACCTCGCGCTGACCCACCGACCCCCGCGTTCCCCCTTCCCCCGTAAGCCCTCCGCCACAGGGAGACTCCGTCATGCCCGCACGTCCGCGCAGAGCAGCCGCAGCGCTCGCCGCCACCGCCTCGATAGCCCTCTTCGCCTCGGCCTGTACGGGCTCCGCGAACAACGCGGCCTCCGACGACCCCAAGGCCGAGACCACCATCACCTTCTGGCACGGCTGGTCGGCGCCCGCCGAGGTCAAGGCGATCCAGAACAACATCGACCGCTTCACCAAGGCCCACCCGAACATCAAGGTCAAGGTCGTCGGGAACATCAACGACGACAAGCTCAGCCAGGCCCTGCGCGCGGGCGGCTCCAACGGACCGGACGTGGCCGCGTCCTTCACCACGTCCAACGTCGGCAAGTTCTGCCACTCCGGCGCCCTGGCGGACCTCAAGCCCTTCCTGGAGAAGGACAAGGTCGACCTCGACAAGACCTTCTCGAAGGTCCTCCAGAACTACACCCAGTTCGAGGGCAGGCGCTGCTCCCTGCCGCTGCTCTCCGACGCGTACGGCCTCTACTACAACAAGGACGCCTTCCGGAAGGCCGGCCTCGACCCCGAGGCCCCGCCGAAGACCTGGTCCCAGTTCGCCGAGGTCGCGAAGAAGCTCACCACGTCCAAGGGGGACTCCTACGAGCAGCTCGGCTTCATGCCGAACTACCTCGGCTACGAGACCGTCCCCAGCCACTACATGTCGCAGTGGAACCACCGGTACTTCGACGAGGACGGCAGGTCGCTCCTCGGCAAGGACCCGGCCTTCGCCGAGATGCTGACCTACCAGAAGTCGCTGGTCGACGGCCTGGGCGGATTCGCGAAGCTGGACAGGTACCGCACCACCTTCGGAGACGAGTGGGGCGCCAAGCACCCCTTCCACACCGGCCAGGTCGCCATGCAGCTGGACGGCGAGTGGCGGCTCAACTTCATCAAGGACGCCGGCGTGACCTTCGACGTCGGCGTGGCGCCGCTGCCCGTCGCCGACGACGAGGCGGCCGAGTACGGCAAGGGCTACCTCTCCGGCACGATCATCGGCATCGCCCCGCAGAGCAAGAAGCAGAACGCGGCCTGGGAGCTCGTCAAGTACATGACGATGGACACCGAGGCCGTGGTGAACTTCGCCAACGACATCGGCAACGTCCCCTCCACCCTGGAGGCCCTCAAGTCGCCGGACCTGAAGTTCGACGCCCGCTTCAAGACCTTCCTCGACATCGCCCGCCACCCCGCGTCCACCACCTCGGACGGCGCGGTCAACGGCAGCACGTACCAGGACACCTTCCAGGACTTCGCCCAGAAGTACGAGAAGGGCCAGGTCCCGGACCTGAAGAAGGGCCTCGCGGACACCGCCGCCCAGATCGACCGCGACATCGCCCAGGCGAAGTAAGACCCGGGGCCGGTATCTCATGTCCGACACCCTCGCCGGGCGTCAGGCGGCGCTGCGGTCGAAGCGCGTGCGCAACGCGCTTCGCACCGCGGCGTTCATGTCGCCCTGGCTGATCGGCTTCAGCGTCTTCTTCGCGTACCCGCTCGTCTCCACCGTCTACTTCTCCTTCATGCGGTACGACGGGCTCAACCCGCCGACCTGGCGGGGCCTGGAGAACTGGGACTACGTCTTCACCGACCTGCCGAAGTTCTGGCCGGCGATGCAGAACACCCTCTGGCTCGCGGTGGTCATGGTCGCCTGCCGGGTCGTCTTCGGCCTCGGCATCGGCCTGCTCATCACCAGGATCAAGACCGGCGCGGGGGTCTTCCGCACCCTGTTCTACCTGCCCTACCTGGCCCCTCCGGTGGCCGCGACGCTGGCCTTCGTCTTCCTGCTCAACCCGGGCACGGGGCCGGTCAACTCGCTCCTGGAGGGCATCGGGATCCCCGCCCCCTCCTGGTTCAACGACACCGCGTGGGCCAAGCCGGCCCTGACCGTCCTCGCCGTGTGGGGCGTCGGGGACCTCATGGTCATCTTCATGGCCGCGCTGCTCGACGTGCCGAAGGAGCAGTACGAGGCGGCGGAGCTGGACGGGGCCTCGGCCTGGCAGCGCTTCCGCTACGTCACCCTGCCGAACATCTCGCCGATCATCCTCTTCGCCGTGGTCACCGGGATCATCGGTGCGATGCAGTACTACACCCAGCCGATCGTGGCCGCGAAGGTCGCCTCGGGGGTGATGGGCGGCTCGGGCCAGACCTTCGAACCGGGCTACCCCGACGACTCCACGCTCACGCTGCCGCAGCTCGTCTACAACCTCGGCTTCGGCCGCTTCGACTACGGCGCGGCCAGCGTCGTGGCCCTCGTCCTGTTCGCCCTCTCCATGGCCTTCACGGCGCTGCTCATGCGCCGGCGGGGCGGCCTGATCGGCTCGGGTGACTGATCCATGACCTCCACGACCACCCTCGACCGGCCCGTCCGCCGGGCGACCGACGGCGCGGCCGCGAAGACGGCCCGCCGCAAGGCGCTCCTGCACTGGATCGCCGTGCACTCCCTCGGGATCGCCGCGGCCCTGTTCTTCGTGCTGCCGTTCGTCTTCGTCTTCCTGACGTCCCTGATGAGCGACCAGCAGGCCCTCACCCGCGACCTCACGCCGAACAGCTGGCACTGGGACAACTACGTCCGGGTCTTCCGGACCCCGGGCTTCCTGGACTGGTGGAGGAACTCGCTGCTGTACGCCGGACTCGGCACCGTCCTCGTGGTGGTGTCCTCGGTCCCGGTGGCGTACGCCCTCGCCAAGTTCCGCTTCCGCGGCCGGCACCTGTCGCTGCTGCTCGTCATCTCGATGATGATGCTGCCGCCGCAGGTGATCATCATCCCGATGTACCTGTTCTGGGCCAAGCAGATGGACCTGTCCGGCACGCTCTGGCCGCTGATCGTCCCCATGGCGTTCGGCGACGCCTTCGCCGTCTTCCTGCTGCGCCAGTTCCTGCTGACCATCCCGAACGAGTACATCGAGGCCGCCAGGATCGACGGGTGCGGCGAACTGCGCACCCTGCTCAAGGTCGTGCTTCCGATGGCGAAGCCCGGCATCGCCGCCGTGGCCCTGTTCCAGTTCTTCTACTGCTGGAACGACTACTTCGGACCCCAGATCTACACCTCCGAGAACCCGGCGGCCTACACGCTGAGTTACGGCCTGGAGTCCTTCAAGGGCGCGCACCACACCGACTGGAATCTGACCATGGCCGCGACCGTCCTGGTCATGGCCCCTGTGATCCTCGTCTTCTTCTTCGCCCAGAAGGCGTTCGTCGAGGGAGTCACACTGACCGGAGTGAAGGGCTGACTCACACCATGAAGCTCACTGTCGTAGGGGGCGGTTCCACCTACACCCCCGAACTGATCGACGGATTCGCACGACTGCGCGACACCCTGCCCCTCACCGAACTCGTCCTCGTCGACCCGGCGGCCGACCGGCTCGACCTGGTCGGCGGCCTGGCCCGGCGGATCTTCGCCCGGCAGGAGCACCCGGGGACGATCACCACCACCTCCGACCTCGACGCCGGGGTCGAGGGCGCCGACGCCGTCCTGCTCCAGCTGCGGGTCGGCGGGCAGGCCGCCCGCGAGCAGGACGAGACCTGGCCGCTGGAGTGCGGCTGCGTCGGGCAGGAGACCACCGGCGCCGGCGGTCTCGCCAAGGCGCTGCGCACGGTACCGGTCGTCCTGGACATCGCCGAGCGGGTCCGGCGCACCAACCCGGACGCCTGGATCATCGACTTCACCAACCCCGTCGGCATCGTCACGCGCGCGCTGCTCCAGGCAGGCCACAAGGCCGTCGGCCTGTGCAACGTGGCCATCGGCTTCCAGCGGAAGTTCGCCGCCCTGCTGGGCGTCGCCCCGGCCGAGGTCCACCTGGACCACGTCGGGCTCAACCACCTCACCTGGGAGCGGGCCGTACGCCTCGGCGGCCCCGAGGGCGAGAACGTGCTGCCCCGGCTGCTCGCCGAGCACGGCGACGCGATCGCCGACGACCTGCGGCTGCCGCGTCCGGTCCTGGACCGGCTCGGTGTCGTCCCCTCGTACTACCTGCGGTACTTCTACGCGCACGACGAGGTCGTCCGGGAGCTCGGCACCAAGCCCTCGCGGGCCGCCGAGGTCGCCGCGATGGAGAAGGAACTCCTGGACCTGTACGGGGACCCGGCGCTCGACGAGAAGCCGGCCCTGCTCGCCAGGCGGGGCGGCGCCTTCTACTCGGAGGCGGCCGTGGACCTGGCAGCCGGCCTGCTGGGCGGCGGCGGTTCGCCGTACCAGGTGGTCAACACGTACAACAACGGCACGCTGCCGTTCCTGCCGGACGACGCCGTCATCGAGACGCAGGCCGCCGTCGGTGCGCAGGGCGCCGTGCCGCTGCCCGTCGCGCCGGTGGACCCGCTGTACGCCGGTCTCGTCGCGAACGTCACGGCCTACGAGGACCTGGCGCTCGAAGCGGCGCTGCGCGGCGGCCGGGACCGGGTGTTCAAGGCCCTGCTCGCGCACCCGCTGGTGGGTCAGTACGCCTCCGCCGAAGGGCTCACCGACCGGCTGATCGCGCACAACCGGGAGCACCTCGCGTGGGCGTGAACCTGGACGGCGTCCTCCTCGCGATCGACGCGGGGAACAGCAAGACCGACGCCGCGGTCCTCGCCCAGGACGGCACCGTCCTCGGCGCGGCGCGCGGCGGCGGGTTCCAGCCGCCGGTGGTGGGGGTGGAGACGGCCGTCGACACCCTGGCGGAGATCGTCGGGCGCGCGTGGGCGGAGGCCGGCGGCGCCGGGTCCTCCCCCGCGTTCGCCCATGTCGCGGCCTGTCTCGCCAACGCGGACCTGCCCGTCGAGGAGACCGCCCTCCGGGCCGAGCTCCTCCGCAGGGGCTGGAGCCGGTCGGCGCGGGTGCACAACGACACCTTCGCGATCCTGCGGGCCGGGATCGACGAGCCGCGCGGGGTCGCGGTGGTCTGCGGGGCGGGCATCAACTGCGTCGGGATGACCCCGGACGGGCGGACCGCGCGCTTCCCGGCGATCGGGAAGATCTCCGGGGACTGGGGCGGCGGCAGCGGCATGGCCGAGGAGGCGCTCTGGTTCGCGGCGCGCGCCGAGGACGGGCGCGGGGAGCCCTCCGAGCTGGCCCGCGCGCTGCCGGCGCACTTCGGCCTGGAGACGATGTACGCCCTGATAGAGGCGCTGCACCTGGGGCACGTGCCCTTCGAGCGGCGGCACGAGCTCACCCCGGTCCTGTTCCGGGTGAGCGCGGACGGCGACCCGGTCGCGCTGTCCCTGGTGCACCGGCTCGCCGAGGAGGTCGTGGCGCTGTCCGCGGTCGCTCTGGGGCGGCTCGGCCTCCTGGAGGAGGAGACGCCGGTGATGCTGGGCGGCAGCGTGCTCGCCGCGCGGCATCCGCAGCTGGAGACGAGGATCCGCGAACTCCTCGCCGAGCGGGCGCCGAAGGCGGTCATCGGCTTCGTGACCGCGCCGCCGGTCCTCGGGGCGGGACTGCTGGCCCTGGACGAGGTCGCGGCGGGGCCGGTGGCCGCGGCGCGGCTGCGGGAGCACTACGGGGCCTGAGGCGCCGGCGGGTGCGGCCGCGGGGCGTCCCCTCCACCGGAGGGGACGCCCCGCCGGCATGTTCACCTGTTCGAGCGATGCCCGGAACGGAACCGATCACGGCCGGGCGACGTATTCAGAGTGAGGGGGTTCGCCCCGCGATGCGAGGGGGGTTCGCCCCGCGATGCGAGGGGGGTTCGCCCCGCGATGCGAGGGGGGTTCGCCCGCGGATGTGCCGGGGGCATACGGCACGATAAGAACAAGATCCAGTCAATCACGGTGTGCGGACGGCCCCCTGCGGCCATACTGCAGGCCGGACCGGCCGATGTCGGCGACCAGGGGGAGGTCACGTGACACACCCGCCGAACGCACCCGCCGCACCGGCGGGCAGCGCGGCGCAGGCGCCCGCGCGCCCGGCCGGCGTGCCCGCGCAGCCGTCGCCCCCGCCGGGTGCCGTCCCGCCCGCGGGGCGGAGCGCCTGGTCCGTGGGACGGGAGCGGCTGCGGGTCGCCACGACGACCGAGCCCGGCCGGCTGCAGATCCTCGGAGCCGTCCTGGCGCTGCTCGTCGTCGCGTTCGGCGCCGTCACCGCCCTGCAGGTCGACGACCGGACCACCGCAGCCGACGACGTCGTGAGCCGCAGCCAGCCGCTGTCCGCCGACGCCGCCGCGATCTACCGCTCCCTCGCGGACGCGGACACCACCGCGGCGAGCGGCTTCCTGGCGGGCACCCTGGAACCGGCCGCGTCCCGCGCGCGGTACGACCGGGACATCGCCACCGCCGCGCGGCTGCTGGTCAAGGCCGCGGCGAGCACCGACGGTTCGAGCGCCTCGGCCCGCGAGATCGCCACACTCAACGAGCAGCTCCCGCGCTACACGGGGCTGATCGAGCGGGCCCGCGCGGCCAACCGGCAGGGCCTGCCGCTGGGCGGGGCCTATCTGCGGTACGCGAGCCAGCAGATGACCAGCACGCTGCTGCCCGCCGCCGAGCGGCTGTACGAGGCCGAGACCGTACGGCTCCGGGAGGACGACGAGTCGGCCCGCACCTGGCCGCTGCTCGCCCTGGGCGTCGGGCTGCTGACCCTCGCCGTCCTGGCCTGGGCCCAGCGCCGCACCTACGCGCGGACGAACCGGGTCTTCAACCACGGTCTGCTCGCGGCGACCGCGGCGACGGTGGCCGTGCTGCTCTGGCTGCTCGCGGCGCACACGGTCGCCCGGGCAGGGCTCGACACCGCGCGGGCGCAGGGCCAGGAGTCCCTCCAGGCGCTCAACACGGCCCGGATCGGCTCGCTCACCGCCCGCGCCAACGAGAACCTGACCCTGGTCGCCCGGGGCGCCGTCCTCACCGAGGACGGCAAGAACGACAAGTACGAGGCCGCGTACACGTCGAGCATGGACACCCTGACGTCCGCGCTCGCCACGGCGCGGGAGCACGCGGACGACGACGCCGGCCGCGGCCCCGTCGACGAGGCGGCCTCCCGCACGGCCGAGTGGAAGGAGCGCCACCGGGACGCCCGCGCCAAGGACGAGGCGGGCGACTTCGAGGGCGCCCTCGAACGGACCGTCGGCTTCGGGGAGTCGGGGTCGGCGGAGCAGGCGGAGCAGGCGGAGAAGTCGACGGGACGGTCCTTCGACCAGGTCGACGCGGCCCTGGACCGCGCCCTCGCGCACGAGCAGGCCGAGTTCACCCGCGCCGCCGGGGACGCGAGGGACGCCCTGACCGCGCTGCCGCTCGGCGCAGCGGTCCTCGGGATACTGGGCGCGGCGGGTGCCGTGCTCGGCATCAACCGCAGACTGTCGGAGTACCGGTGAGAGGGGGCGGGATGCCGAACGGCACGTACCCGCTGGTGCGGCGGACGGCGCAGCGCTTCCGGGGCTGGGGCGGGGTGGCCGCGATGGCCGTGGCCTGCGGGCTCACCGCCTCGCTCACCCTGCTCCCGCTGGCCCACGACGGCGCCGACGCGGCGGCCGCCCCCGGCGCCGCGGGGCCGGGGCCCGGCATCGGCACCGGGGTGCAGATCAAGGCGGACACCTGCGACCGGCCCTGGGCCTCCCTGCCCCCCTCGACGGCGGACGGACCGGCGATCGAGGCGATCAGGAAGCGCGGGAAGCTCGTCGTCGGAGTCGACCAGTCCAGCTACCGCTGGGGCTACCGCAATCCGGAGACGCGTGCGCTCGAAGGCTTCGACATCGACCTGGCGCGGGCCGTCGCCGAGGACCTGCTGGGCAGTCGGGACGCCGTCATCTTCCGGGCGATCCCCACGAACCAGCGGATCGCCGCCCTGGACAGCGGCAAGGTCGACCTCGTCGTCCGCACCATGACGATCAACTGCAAGCGGATCCAGCAGGTCGCCTTCTCCACCGCCTACTTCCAGGCCGGCCAGCAGGTCCTGGCACCCAAGCTCGCCACCGACATCACCGGCTACGACACCTCGCTGAAGGGCAAGCGGGTCTGCACCGCCGAGGGATCCACGGCCTACGAGGCCCTGGAGGAGCAGTCGTTCGGCGCCCTCTTCAAGGACGAGGGCGACGGCACCAAGGACGACAGGGACCTGCTGACCGTGCCCAACCAGCTGGACTGCCTGGCCAGGCTCCAGATGGGCGAGGTCGACGCGGTCGTCACCGACAACGCGCTGGCGGCCGGTCAGGCCGCCCAGGACCCGGCGGTCGAGCTCAAGGGCAGACCGTTCACCACCGAGTTCTACGGCGTGGCCGCCAAGCTCGGCAACGACGACCTGGTCCGCCGGGTCAACCAGGTCCTCGTCGGCTACCGCAAGGGGCCCTGGCAGCAGGCGTACCGCACCTGGCTGGAGAAGGACCTGCCCGGGATCACCGGGCCGCCGGCCCCGCTGTACAAGTAGCGCCGGGCACCCCGTACGACCAGCCCCGTACACGGAGAGGAAGAGGTGATCGATGGGCGTCACGGGACCCCCTGGGCCGGTGATGGACCGGGACGAGGCGGACCGTGCGCTGGCGCGCCTCGGAGCCGAGCACAAGGCCGTCGAGGACTCGCTCCTCGCGCTCCAGGACCACGCGGGCCGCAGGCTGCTCGAAGGGGCGGAGCTCACCGGCACCACCCGGGACCGCTGGGCGGCGACCGAGCGGACCATCACGCTGCTCTGGACCTGCTTCGACGTGTACACCGGGGCCCTGCGGGAGGCCCGCGAGGTGCGCGCCCGGCGGCGCTGGCCCGGCCGTGACGAGCTGGTGGAGCTGACCGACCGGCTGCGCGGCGAGAGCGTGCACGTCGCGGGCGGGGCCGGCGAGCAGGGGCTGCTCGCCGAGCGGTTCACCCTGGAGGGCCTGGTCCGCCGGATGAACGAGCTGTACGCCTCCTCGCTCGACGTGGTGGTGACCGCCGACGCGGTCTGGTCCGCGCTGCCCGCCCGGATAGACCTCCTCGCCGCCGAGCTCGGCCGGACGCGCTCGCTCGCGCACTCGGTCGGGGTGCGGCCCGGGGAGCACCCGGCCGGGGACGAGCTGGAGGACATCACCACCGAGCTGGGCGCGCTGCGCTCCCAGGTCGTCACCGATCCGCTGGCGTTCTGGCGCCCGGCGACGGGGAGTTCGGCGCCCGGCGGAGGCCGTCCGGACACCGAGCGGTACGACCGGGCGGCGCTGGCGCTGGAGGACGTGCGGCGGGAGATCGAGGCCGTGCTCGCGGTCCGGCAGGACTCCGAGGACCGGCTGCTCCGGCTGCGGGACGTGCTGTCCCGGGCGGACCGGACGCTCGCCGAGGCGCGGGCCGCGCGCGGCGAGGTCCTCGCGAAGATCGCGGCCTCCGAGGTGCCGGCGGTCAGCGGGCCGCCGACGGCGCTCCAGGAGCGGCTGGTGGCCGCCGCCGAGTACCGCAGGCACGCCCAGTGGCACCGGCTCTCGCCGCTCCTGGAGTCCCTGGAGCGGGACGCGGAGGACGAACTGCTGCGGGCCCGCGAGTCGCTGACCGCGGTCACGGCTCCGCTCGCGGTCCGGGCCGAGCTGCGCGGCAGGCTCGACGCGTACAAGGCGAAGGTGGCGCGGCTCGGCGCGGCGGAGGACCCGCTGCTGGTGGAGCGGTACGACGCGGCCCGCCGGATGCTGTGGAGCGCGCCCTGCGACCTGCGGGTCGCGGAGCAGGCCGTGCTGCGCTACCAGCAGGCGGCGGCGGACGTGCTGTCCGGCCCGAGGGACGCGGAAGGACGACAGTGGTGAGCGGCGGGGAGACGGGTGTGGGGAGCTGTCAGCGTCCTTCGTGCGAGGGGTCGTACGAGGACATGGGAGGCGGCGAGCTGTACTGCGACACCTGCGGCCTCGCCCCGGTGGTCGCGGCCGGCGGGCTGATCGGTTCGACGCCCACGGGGGTCGCCGTGCCGGGCCGGAACCCGGGCGCGGGCGGCGGTGCCGTCGGGGGGCCGGACTCCGGTTCCTCGCGGAGCAGTTCGCGGGCGTCCTCGCGGGCCTCTTCCCGCTCGTCGACCTCCCGCCGTTCGGTCTCCGGGCGGCTCTCGCGCTCGCTGTCCGGGGCCTCCGCGTCGCGTTCGGTGTCGGTGCGCAGCTCCGGCACGTCGACCGGCCAGTCCGCCCGGAACCGGCTGGGAGCCGGTCTGGTGTCGATCCCGGAGGTGCCGCGGCCGGACCCGCGGGCCGCGGTCATGGAGAACCCCGAGGTCCCCGAGCGGAAGCGTTTCTGCTCCCGCGCGGACTGCGGTGCGCCCGTGGGCCGTTCGCGGGGCGAGCGACCGGGCCGCACGGAGGGCTTCTGCACCAAGTGCGGGCACCCGTACTCCTTCGTGCCTAAGCTGCGCGGCGGGGACATCGTCCACGGGCAGTACGAGGTCGCGGGCTGCCTCGCGCACGGCGGCCTCGGCTGGATCTACCTCGCCGTCGACCGGGCCGTCTCCGACCGCTGGGTCGTCCTCAAGGGCCTCCTCGACACCGGCGACCAGGACGCGATGGCCGCCGCGATCTCCGAGCGCCGCTTCCTCGCCGAGATCGAGCACTCCAACATCGTCCGCATCTACAACTTCGTCGAGCACCTCGACCAGCGCACCGGCTCCCTGGACGGCTACATCGTCATGGAGTACGTCGGCGGCAAGTCGCTCAAGGAGATCGCCAACGAGCGCCGGACCCCCGACGGCCGCCGCGATCCGCTGCCGGTCGAGCAGGCCTGCGCGTACGGGATCGAGGCCCTGGAGGCGCTCGGCCACCTGCACAGCCGCAACCTGCTGTACTGCGACTTCAAGGTGGACAACGCCATCCAGTCCGAGGACCAGCTGAAGCTCATCGACATGGGCGCGGTCCGGCGGATGGACGACGACGAGTCCGCGATCTACGGCACGGTCGGCTACCAGGCGCCGGAGGTGGCCGAGGTCGGGCCGTCGGTCGCGAGCGACCTGTACACGGTGGCGCGCACCCTCGCGGTGATGACCTTCGACTTCCAGGGCTACACGAACGTCTTCGTGGACTCGCTGCCCGACCCGGGCAACATCCCGGTCTTCCGGACGTACGAGTCGTTCTACCGCTTCCTGGTCCGGGCCACCGACCCGGACCCGGCGCGCCGGTTCTCCTCCGCCCAGGAGATGGCGGAGCAGCTGACGGGCGTGCTGCGGGAGGTCGTGGCCCTCCAGTCGGGGCGGCCGCGGCCCGCGCTGTCGACGCTGTTCGGCACGGAGGTGCGGGTCACGGACACGGCCCTGTTCGCCGAGCAGACGGACGACGTGTCGCTGCTCGGCGCACGGCGGGGCCGCAGGCAGCCGGTGGCACCGGGGGCCGCGGCGCCCGCCGCCGCACCGGGGGCGGCGGCCGGAGCCGTACCGGGGGTTGCGGCGGCCGGAGCCGTACCGCCGGGCGGGCCGGGGGGCACGGGCCCCTCCGCTCCCGCCGGTCCCGGGCTCGGGGCCCTGCTCGCGCCGCTGGACACGCCCGCCGTCGCGCTCGCCCTGCCCGTGCCCCGGGTCGACGCGGGCGACCCCAACGCCGGTCTCCTCGCGGGTCTCGCCGCCGCCGCGCCCGGTGAACTGCTCGCCGCGCTGCAGGCCGCGCCCGCTCCCTCCGCCGAGCTGCGGCTGCGGACCCTGCGGGCCGAGCTGGAGCTGGGCGACCTGCCGGGCGCCGCGCGGACCCTGGCCGGTCTGGAGGAACGCGACCCGGACGACTGGCGGGTCGTCTGGTACCGGGGGGTGGCCTCCCTGGTGACCGGCGACCACGAGCACGCGGCGCTCTCCTTCGACGCGGTCTACGACGCCTTCCCGGGCGAGCCCTCGCCTAAGCTGGCCCTGGGGATCTGCGCCGAGGTGCTGGGCCAGCTGGACAACGCCGCCGAGTACTACCACCTGGTGTGGACGACGGACCCGAGCTTCGTCAGCGCGGCCTTCGGTCTGGCCCGGGTGCAGCTCGCGGCCGGGGACCGGGCCGGGGCCGTACGGACCCTGGAGTCCGTGCCGGAGGCCTCGATCCACTACACCGCGGCCCGGGTCGCGGCCGTGCGGGCGCGGCTGCGGCGGCGCCCGGCGGGGGATCCGCTCGCCGCCGACCTGACGGCGGCCGCGGCCCAGGTCTCGGCGCTCCAGGGCTTCGGTCTGGACGCCGTACGGCGCGAGCAGTTGTCGACGGAGGTCCTCGGCACCGCCCTCGACTGGGTACTCTCCGGTAGTCCCGGTGCGGAACCGGGCGGCGGCGCGCTGCTGCTCGGAAGTGAACTGGACGAGCGCGGACTGCGCTTCGGCCTCGAACGCTCGTACCGGGTGCTGGCCCGGCTCGCCCAGCGGGGCGAGGAGAGGATCGAACTGGTGGAGCGGGCCAACCGCTTCCGCCCCCGGACGTGGGTGTGAGGATGTCCCAGAAGCCGAAGCCGTCGCACGGCCTCACCGTCTGCCCGGACTGCGCGGAGCCCCTGGAGTCGGGTGACCGGTTCTGCGGGGCGTGCGGCCACGACCTGGCGGCCGTGCCGGCCGCCGGGACGGAGCCGGACCGCCCGACCGTGGCCATCGTCACCCCCGTGGCCTGGCCGGACGCCCCGTCCCGCGACCCCGGTTCGCTGTCGACCGCCACCCAGCACCCCGGCGACCTGCCGGGCACCGACTCGGGCGGCAGGGACCTGCCGACGATGGAGGTCCGCACGGACGGGCCGGTGCCCCCGGCCGCCGGACCGGCCGGCCGGACCGCGGCGGGCAGCGGCGACTTCGAGCTGGCCGCGCCCGACCCGCGGACGGCGGTGCGGGCCGACCCGGCTCCGGCGGCCGCGGGCGCCCCCGCACCGCAGGCGGGAGCGGAGTCCGGACCGCCCGCCGGGCGTCCGGCACCGGTCCCGGCCGCCGCCGCCCCCGGCTCGGCCCTGTGCGTGGCCTGCCGGGCCGGGCGGGTCGACACCGACGGCTACTGCGAGAACTGCGGCCACGCGCAGCCCCGCGAGCGCGATCACATGGAGCGGGAGCTCGACGGCGTCGCCGCCGTCTCCGACCGCGGGCTGCGCCACCACCGCAACGAGGACGCGTTCGCCGTGTCGGCGACCACGCTCCCCGACGGCTCCCCCGCCACGCTCGCGATCGTGTGCGACGGCGTGTCCTCGGCCACCCGGCCCGACGAGGCCTCCGCCGCGGCGGCGGAGGCGGCCGGCGCCTCCCTGCTCGCCGCGCTGCCCCGGGGGACCCACCCGCAGCAGGCGATGCACGAGGCGATCGTGGCAGCCGCCGAGGCCGTCAACTCCCTCGCGGAGGAGCCGGGCGAGGACGGCGCCGAGCACGACCCGCAGCGCCACCGCAACGCCCCGGCCTGCACCATCGTGGGGTCCGTCGTCGCCGACGGCCTGCTCGTCGTCGGCTGGGTCGGCGACAGCCGCGTCTACTGGGTGCCGGACGACCGGGCCACCCCGGCGGCCCGGCTCACCGAGGACGACTCCTGGGCCGCGCAGATGGTCGCGGCCGGCCTGATGAACGAGGCGGAGGCCTACGCGGACGAGCGTGCCCACGCGATCACCGGCTGGCTCGGTGCCGACGCCTACGAACTGGAGCCGCACACGGCCGCGTTCAAGCCGGACCGGTCCGGCGTGGTCGTCGTCTGCACGGACGGTCTGTGGAACTACGCGGAGGGGGCCGAGGACATGGCCCGGGTCGTCCCGGCCGACGCCTCCGACCGGCCGCTGCACAGCGCCCAGGTCCTCGTCGGCCACGCCCTGGACGGCGGCGGCCACGACAACATCACGGTCGCGCTGGTGCCGTTCACCGCCGTGCCCCCCGGGGCGGGACCGGCCTGAGCGGCCTCCGGTACCCCGTCCCTCCGTCGTCCGACCGTCGTTGCCCGAGGAGCCGTAACGAATGGCCAACTTCTCCAAGTCGACCGTGCCGCAGTTCTCGGTGGACGTCTACCAGAACGAGTTCCTGCCCGAGGGCGGCCGGGACGTCAGCGCGATCGTCACGGTCACCTCGACCGGCGGCGGCACCACCGGCCGGCAGCCGCTCTCCCCGGCGGGCGGCGGCTCGGCCGGGGTCGTGATCATGGTCGACTGCTCCGGCTCGATGGACTATCCCGCCACCAAGATGCGCGGGGCCCGCGAGGCGACCGCCGCCGCCGTCGACACCCTGCGCGATGGCACGTCCTTCGCCGTGGTCGCGGGCACCCACCTGGCGAAGGAGGTCTACCCGGGGAACGGCGGCCTCGCCGTCGCCGACGCCCGGACCCGGGCCGAGGCCAAGGAGGCCCTGCGCCGGCTGAACGCGGGCGGCGGCACGGCGATCGGCACCTGGCTGCGGCTCGCCGACCGGCTGCTCTCCTCGGCCGACCACCTCACGATCCGGCACGGCATCCTGCTCACCGACGGCCGCAACGAGCACGAGTCGCCGGAGGAGCTGCGGGCCGCCCTCGACGCCTGCGCCGGCCGCTTCACCTGCGACGCGCGCGGGGTGGGCACCGACTGGGAGGTCAAGGAGGTCACCGGGATCGCCTCCGCGCTCCTCGGCTCCGCCGACATCGTCGCCGACCCGGCCGGCCTCGCCGCCGACTTCACCGCGATGATGGAGCAGACGATGGGGAAGGGCGTGGCCGACGTCACGCTGCGCCTGTGGACCCCGGTCGGGGTGGAGATCGCCTACGTGAAGCAGGTGGCCCCGACGGTCGAGGACCTGACCGCGCGGCGTACGGAGGCCGGGCCGCGTGCCGGGGACTACCCGACGGGCTCCTGGGGCGACGAGTCCCGCGACTACCACGTGAGCGTGCGGGTCCCGCAGGCCGCGATCGGGCAGGAGATGCTCGCGGCCCGGGTCTCGCTGATCGCGCCGGACCCGCTGGGCGGCGACCCGAGGCCGCTGTCCCAGGGACTGGTACGGGCGGTGTGGACCGACGACCTGGCGATGTCGACCTCGATCAACCCCCAGGTCGCCCACTACACGGGCCAGGCGGAGCTCGCGGACGTCATCCAGCAGGGGCTGGATGCCCGCAAATCGGGCGATCACGACGGCGCGACGGCGAAACTGGGCCGCGCCGTGCAGCTCGCGGCGGCCTCCGGCAACGCGGATACGGCGAAACTGCTTTCGAAGGTGGTCGACGTGGTCGACGCGGCGACCGGTACTGTGCGTTTGAAGGCGAAGGTCGCGGAAGCGGACGAGATGACACTCGAGACCCGCTCCACCAAGACCGTTCGCGTCAAGAGGTAGCCCGGCCAGGGGCCGGACGACGAGAGGGGGAAGCACCGACATGCCGACCTGCCCGAACGGACACCAGTCGGTCTCCGACGACTGGTGCGAGGTCTGCGGCCACCGCATGGCCGGGGCGGGTGCGCCGACGGGTGCCGTACCGCCGCCTCCCCCGCCGCCGCCCCCCGCCTACGGATACCCCGGCCCGGCCGGATCGAGCGGCCCCGGAGCCCCGGGGGGCTACGACGCGCCCGGTGCTCCCGGCGGCTTCGGCCCCGGTGGCGACCCGAACGCGACGGCCCAGGCCGAGCTCTGCCCGCAGTGCCGGACGCCGCGCGAGCACATGGCGCCGTTCTGCGAGGAGTGCCGCTGGAACTTCCTCACGAACACCGCGACCTCGTACACGCCGGTGGCCCCGCAGAACGTCCCGTCGGCGCAGCGTCCGTCGGGCCCCCCGCCCGGCCTGAACCTTCCGCCCGGCTTCCAGTCCACGCCGCCGGGCCGACCGGACCCGCAGGGACCGCCGGGGCCGCCGCCGGGCCAGGACCCGTTCGGCTACCAGGGTTCGCGGCCCTCGCAGGTCAACCGCCCGGCCGAGCCGCTGGGCGGTGAGCCCACCCACCACCAGACCCCGCCGCAGCGCCCGCAGGCGCAGCAGCCGCCCGGCCCGCCCGGTCAGGGCGACCCCTTCGGTCCCCCCGGCGGGCAGCCGCCGGCGCCTCCGGCGTACCTCCAGACGCCGTCCGCTCCGCCGGGGGCTCCCGCCCAGGCCCCGCCGCCGCCCGCGCCGCCGCAGCCGCGCGCGGACGACGACTGGGTCCTCTCCCCGCCGTCGCAGCACCAGGCACCGCCGCAGCCTCCGCAGCACCAGGCACCGCCTCCGCCGCAGCAGCACCAGGCGCCCCCGCAGCCTCCGCAGCACCAGGGGCCCCCGCCGCACATGGCACCCCCGCCGCCGCCCCAGCAACAGCAGCAGCAGCAGCAGCAGTTCCAGGCTCCCCCGCAGCACCAGTTCCCGCCGCCGCGGCAGCCCCAGTCCTGGACCGCGGTCATCGGTCCGGACCGCGAGTACTTCATGGCGATGATGCAGCGCAGCGGCCCGGAGGCCGGGGGGCTGAACCTGCCCGCGTACTCGCCGGACAAGCACCTGCCGCTCCGGGGCAACCAGATCTCCATCGGCCGCCGCCGGCACTCCACCGGCGAGTCCCCGGACATCGACCTGGCGGTACCTCCGGAGGACCCGGGCGTCTCGCACCAGCACGCCGTGCTCGTGCAGCAGCCGGACGGCTCGTGGGCGGTGGTGGACCAGAACTCCACCAACGGCACCACGATCAACGGCGGCGAGGAGCCGATCCAGCCCTACGTCCCCGTCCAGCTCCAGGACGGCGACCGGGTGCACGTCGGCGCCTGGACGACGATCACGATCCGGGTGGGCTGAAACCGCCGGTGGGCAGCGGCCAGGCGTAGGGCCCTCCGGGGTCGTCCAGCCAGGCCCACTGCCGCTCGCCGCTGACCGTCACACCGAAGCGCTCCCGCTCCGGCCGCCCCTCGCGCAGCCAGAGCGAGAGCGCTTCGTTCCGGTCCAGGGCCCGGTCGACCAGGCCCTGGAAGAAGCGGAACCGCTCGTCGCCCGCCGGGCCGTGCCGCGGGACGCGGCCCGCCACGCCCCGCAGGGCCACGAAGTAGGCGGAGGTCGCGAGGAACCGTCCCTCCGCGTGGCCTCCGTCGTGCACCCGCAGCAGCAGGAGCCCGGTGGAGAGCGGGGCGAGCACCAGGGCGCCCGGCCTGCACTGGGCGAGCCACGGGGGCGGGACCGAGGGCATGGCACAGGTCGCCACCACGCGGTCGAAGGGGGCGCGCTCGGGGCAGCCGCGGGCGCCGTCGGCGGCGACCACGGCCGGCCGGTGGCCGGCGGCGGCCAGATGGGTCCGGGCGGACTCGGCGATCTCCGCGTCCAGGTCGACGGTGGTGACGTGCTCCGCGCCGAGGCGGTGGCAGAGCAGGGCGGCGTGGTAGCCCGTACCGGCGCCGATCTCCAGGACGTCGTGGCCGTCGCGGACGTCGAGGGCGTGGAGCATCAGGGCCATCAGGGAGGGCTGGCTGGCGGAGGAGACCAGTTCGCCGTCCCGGACCCGGGTGGCGAGGGCGGTGTCCGCGTACGCCCCGCGCAGCCAGCGGTCCCGCCGCTCGGGGTCGGGGTCGCCGGACCAGAGCCGCTCGTATCCGCCGGTGCCGGGGATGTAGTAGTAGGGCACGAAGAGATGGCGCGGGACCTCGGCGAAGGCCCGCCGCCAGCGGTCGTCGCCGAGCACGCCCTGGGCGTCGATCTCCCGCACGAGCGCCCGCCGCGCCCGCGCGCCGGCCTCGGCGAACTCGTCCCGCCGCTCACCCATGCCTCCACTCTCCCGCCGCCGGGGGGCTCCGGCGAGCGGTCCTGGACCCCCGGACCTAGGACCGGGGGTCTGAGACGATGGAACGGTGAACGAGATTCCCGGGGAAGAAGTGCAGGAGCAGACCTTCTACGAGCAGGTCGGGGGCGAGGAGACCTTCCGCCGCCTGGTCCGCCGTTTCTACGAGGGCGTCGCGGGGGACCCGCTGCTCCGCCCGATGTACCCGGAGGAGGACCTGGGCCCGGCGGAGGAGCGGTTCGCGCTCTTCCTGATGCAGTACTGGGGCGGCCCCCGCACCTACAGCGACCACCGCGGCCACCCGCGCCTGCGGATGCGGCACGCTCCGTTCGCCGTGGACCGCGCGGCCCACGACGCGTGGCTCCGCCACATGCGCGCGGCGCTGGACGAGCTCGGTCTGGCCCCGGAGCACGAGGCCGAGCTGTGGCGCTACCTGACGTACGCGGCGGCCTCGATGGTGAACACGGCCGGCTGACGGCCCCTCACGTCCCCTCGTTCGCCCCCGTTCTCACATCCGCCCCACGGACGGACACATTCCGGAGCAGGAACGCCGAATAACGGTCACGATCGGGTCAAGGTCGGACCGTAAGCGGTTTCCAGCGGCACATGCACTCTGAAAGCATCCGGGGGAGGTTTCGGAGCGATCGGCACCCGCCCGACGTGCGCACCGTGATCCGGACGGCCAGGGGGATGGGTGACGGGATTCGTATTCCTGCGTGTCAGGGCGCACCGGCTGCTGCTCGCCGCGGCACTGCTCGCCGTGCTCCTGACGACCTCGGTGCTCGCCACCCTCGCCTCCTTCTCCGGGGCGATCGGGGACGCCGCGCTCCAGGCGGGCCTCCGGGGGCGCTCCGCGGCCGCCGCCTCCGTGCTCGTGAGCGGGCAGGTGCCCGCCGCCCAGCGGGCCGAGGCCGAGCAGGCCGTCCGGGAGGGCATGCGGAAGACCTTCGACGGGCTGCCCGTGGACCTGCGCCGGCTGGAGCGCTCGGGGCCGTACGCGCTGCCCCGGAGCCTCCAGCCGCCCGCCGCCCGCAAGGGCGACCCCGATCTCGCCCACTTCGCCGCCGTCGACCGCTCGCGGCTCTCCCTCGTCCGGGGCGCCTGGCCCTCGGCCGCCGTCTCCGACGGCGTCGTGGAGACGGCGCTGCCCGAGGAGGCCGCCCGGCGGCTGAACGTCGCCCCCGGGACCGTGCTCGACCTCACCGACCGGCTCGACGCCCGCAAGGCCAGGGCCCGGGTCACCGGCGTCTACCGGCCCGTCGACACCGGCGACCTGTACTGGCAGCTGGATCCCGCCGCCGGCCGCGGGGTGCGGACGGTCGCGTTCACCACGTACGGACCGCTGCTCGTCGACCCGGCCGTCCTGCGGTCCGGGGCCCTGACGACCGGCGAGACCGCCTGGCTGGGCTCCGCCGACTTCACCGGCCTCACCACCGACCGCATCGACGCCCTGCGCGCCGCCGCGACCGAGGGCCCGAAGGCCCTGGCCGCCGACAGCGCCGCCTTCGGCACGACCGTCGCGGCCTCCACCGCGCTCCCCACGGTGCTGGAGCAGACCCAGCGGGCCCTGCTCGTCTCCCGCTCCACCCTGCTGATCGTCGCCGTACAGCTGATCCTCCTCGCCGCGTACGCGCTGCTGCTCGTCGCCCGGCTGCTCAGCACCGAACGCTCGGGGGAGACCGCGCTGCTCCGGGCCCGCGGCGGTTCGCGGCGCCGGATCGCCGGACTCGCCGCCGCCGAGGCACTGCTCCTCGCCCTGCCCGCCGCGCTCGCCGCACCCCTCCTGTCCGGTCCGCTCACCGCGCTCTTCGCCGAGCGGTCCGCGCTCTCCGCCCTCGGCGTACGGCTGGACACCACCCCGTCGGCCCAGGTGTGGCTGGTGGCCGCCGCCGTCGCCCTGTGCTGCGCCGCGGCCGTCGTCGCACCCGCGCTGGCCGCCGGGGACGACGCCGCCGTCTCGCTCCGCACGGCCCGCTCGGCCGGCCTGCCCGGCCCCGTCCGGGCCGGTGCCGACCTCGGGCTGCTCGCCGTCGCCGCCGTCGCCTACTGGCAGTTGCAGCGCCCGGCGGCGTCCGGCGGCACCCTCGGCACGGACGAGCCCGGCGGCGGCTCCATCGACCCGGTCCTCGTCGCCGCCCCCGCCCTCGCCCTGCTCGCCGGCACCGTCCTGACCCTGCGTCTGCTCCCGCCCGCCGCCAGGCTGGCCGAGCGGCGCGCGGCCGGCGGGCGCGGGCTCTCCGCCGCCCTCGCCGGCTGGCAGTTCAGCCGCCGGCCGCTGCGCGGCGCCGGTCCCGTCCTGCTGCTCGTGCTCGCCGTGGCGATGGGCATGCTGGCCATCGGACAGAGCGGCTCCTGGGAGCGCTCGCAGCGCGACCAGGCCGACTTCCGGGTGGGCGCCGCCGTCCGCGTCCTCGGCGCCGGGCCGGGCGAGCCCACCCAGACCGAGCAGCTGGGATCCGTTCCCGGCGTCCGCTCGGCGGCCCCGGTGCACCGGGCCTCCATGGACGTGGCCGGGAAGAACGCGACCGTCCTCGCCGTGGACACCCGCGCCGCCGCCGGCGGCCTGCTGCTCCGCCCCGACCTCGCCGACGTCCCCGTCCGCTCCCTGCTCACCCCGCTCGCCCCCGCGGCCACCGCCCGTCCCGGCCTCCCGCTGCCCGTGGGCACCCGCACGTTCACCGCCGACCTGCGGCTCGCCGAGCGGAAGGTCGCCGCCCGGGTCACCGCCGTCCTGGAGGACCCGAACGGCGTCCCGTACCGCCGGGCCGTGGGCCCGCTGCCCGGCGACGGGCGCACCCACCGGCTGTCCCTCGACGTCGGCGCCCTGGCCGCGGCCCCCGGCGCCGGCGGCGACCGGGGTTCCGCCGGACTGCTCACCCTCACCGGTCTGGAGGTCACCGGGGAGGTCGCCGAGGGCGCGAAGGGCACCCAGACGCTCCACGTGGAGCGGTTCGGCGTCACGGGCGCCGACGGCGGCGAGACGGTCCACTCCCCCGCGACGGTCCTCGGCCCCTGGGTGCACTCCTTCGAGCAGACCTCGCAGGGCGACGCGCAGCGTCCCGTCCCCACCTCCGGTGTCCCCGGCGCCGCGGGGCCGGGCGGCCGTCCCGCCCCGTACGTCCTCACGTTCGCCGTCTCCGGCACCCCCGCCGGCGAGGTGTACTGGGGCGCGGAGGAGTTCGCCGTACGGATGAGGGCCCCCGGGCCCAAGCAGCCGAGCCGCCTCTCCGCCGTCGCCACCCGCACCTTCATGACCGCGTCCGGCGCCGCGCCCGGCGACCGTGTCGAGGTCCCGCTGGGCGGCCGCCGCGTCGACGTGACCGTCGACCGCGTCGTCGACGAACTGCCCACCACCGGCCCGGGCGCCGCCGCGGCGGCCGCGGGCGCGCCGGCCGCCACCCCCGAGGACGGCGGCGCGATCCTCCTCGACCTCGCCTCCGTCAACCGGTACCTCTCCACCGACGAGGCCTCCACCGTGCCGGCCACCGAGTGGTGGCTGACCGTGGCGCCCGGCCGGGCCGGCGAGGTCGCCGCCGCCCTGCGCGCCCGCCCGAACGCCGACCCCGCCCAGGTCCTCGTCCGGGACGAGGTCGCCGCCGAACTGCTCGGGGACCCGCTCGGCGCCGGACCCGACGCCGCGCTCATGGCGGTGGCCGCCGCGGCCGCCGCGCTCGCCGCCGTCGGCTTCGCGGTCGGCTCGGCCGGCGCCATGCGGGAGAGGTCCGCGGAGTTCGGCGTCCTCAGGGCGCTCGGCGCGCCCCGCCGCCGGCTCGCCCGGCTGATCGCCGCCGAGCAGGGCCTGCTCATCGGCATCGGCCTGCTCATCGGGATCGGACTCGGCGCCGTCCTGGCCCGCGCCGTCGTCCCGCTGGTCGTCCTGACCGGCCAGGCAGCCCGGCCCGTCCCCCCGGTCCTGGTCGAACTGCCCCTCGGCCAGGTGGCCCTGCTGCTCGCCGGCGTCGCCGCGCTGCCGCTCGCCATGGTCGCCGCGATCGCGCTGCGCCGCACCGATCCGGCCGTGACGCTGCGCCACCAGGCGGTGAACTGATGCCCGGCACCGCCGGGGAGCGCCCCGACGCGCACGAGCACCGGCAGCACCCCGAACCACCCGCCGTACGCAGGAAGGCACCCGACATGCCCCGGTCCCGGTCCCCCCGGTCCGAGAAGCCTGCCCGCGCCGTCGCGCCCTGGGTGCGGACCCGGCTGCGGACCGCCCCCTGGGCCGCCGTCTCCCTCGCCCTCCTCGTCCTCGCCACCGCCTACCTGGCGGCCGCCCTGCCGCGCGCCGTCGACGCGTACGAGACCGAGGGGCTGCGGCACGACATCCGGACCGCCGCACCCCGCAGCAGCGTCCTCGAACTGACCGCCGAACCGCCGGGCCTCGAACTCTCCCCGCAGGTACGCGAGGCGGGTCTGGCCCCCGCCGTGCTCGGGAGGCAGCGGGATCAGGCACGCGCCCTGCTGCCCGCCCCGCTGCGGACCGACCCCGAGCAGAGCGTCCACGGCGTGCGCACGGTCAAGCGGGTCGAGGGGCTCGACCCGTGGCTGCCCCGGCCGGACGGCATCTCCCCCGAGTTCGTGCTCTCCTCCCCCTCGGACCTGGCGGAGCACGCCACGCTCCGCGCGGGCCGTCTCCCCGCGGGCACCGCCCGCGCCCCCGAGGCCGCGGTCACCGCGCAGACCGCCGAGGCCCTGCGGATCAAGCCCGGCTCCGTCGTGCACGTGCCCGGCCGGGTCAGCGCCGAGCCCCTCGCGCTCACCGTCACCGGCATCGTGGAGCCGCGCGGTCCCGAGGGCCCGTACTGGGCGGTGGAGCCGCTGCTCCGCGCGCCGGCGCTCGCCCCGCTGGTCGGCCAGGAGGTCGCGTACTACTGGCAGGGCGCGCTGCTGCTCTCCCCCACCTCGGCGCCCGCGCTGCTCTCCACCACCGGGGAACCCGAGGTCTACTTCCGCTACCTGCCCACCGCCGACCACCTCACCGGCCGGGACGCCGGGCGCCTCGGCGCCGCGCTCGCCTCGGCGTCGGGCGGCCCCGACCTGGTGAGGCTGCGCGAGGTCGTGGGCCCCACCGGCGCGCTGACCACCGAACTCGACACGATCGTCGGCGCGTACGGATCGATGCGCGGGGCCATCGATCCGGTCGTCGCCGTCGCCGTCTTCGGGATCGGCGCGGTCGCGGCGGTCGTCCTCGCCATGACCGGCGGGCTCTTCGTCGCCCGCCGGGACGGCGAACTGGCGCTGATCCGCTCCCGCGGCGCCTCGCTCACCGGCATCGGACTGCGCCTGCTCGGCGAGACCTCCGCCGTCGCCGTACCCGCCGCGCTGCTCGCCCTGGTCCTCGCGGTGCTGACCGTACGGGGTCCGGACGGCGGCTCCGGGGGCGTACTCGGCGGGATCCCGCTGCTGCCCTCGGTGCTCGCCACCGTCGCCGTCGCCCTCGTGGCCATGCTCGTCCTGCCGCTGCGGGCCGTCGTCCTGCACCGGCGCCCGCGCCTGCACGGCGGCCGCGACGACCTGCTCACCGCCCGCCCGTCCCGGCGCCGCACGGTCCTCGAACTCACCCTGCTGGTCCTGGCCGTGGGCGCGGTCGCCTCCCTGCGGCTGCGCGGCACCGGCGACTCCGGGGACCACCTGGTGAGCGCCGCCCCGGTGCTCGTCGGTCTGATCGCCGCCATGGTCCTCGTCCGGATCTACCCGCTGCCGCTGCGGTGGGCGGCCCGCCCGGCCCGCCGGCTGCGCGGGGCGGTGGGTCCGCTGGCGCTGGCCCGCGCCGGACGCGCCTCCTCGACGGGCACCCTGCCCCTCCTCGCGCTCGTCCTCGCCCTGACCACCGCGGCCTTCGGCGGCTCCGTGCTGGCCGGCGTCGCCGCCGCCCGCGACCGGGCCGCGCTCCTGGCGACCGGCGCGGACGCCCGGATCGACGGCTCGGCCGAGTGGACCCCGCTGCCGGCCGGCCTGGTCGAGGCGGTGCGCGGGACGCCGGGCGTCCGGGACGTGGCGCCGCTGCAGATCGAGTACGGGGTGTCACTGCCGTCCCCCGGGAGCGACACCGCCCAGCCGATGAGCTCGGCGCTCGTGGGCGTCGAGCCCGAGACGTACACCCGGCTCGCGCGGCGGACCGACTTCGGCCCGTTCCCCGCGGCGCTGCTGGCCACGACGGGCAAGGGCGGCAAGGAGGTGGCGGCGGACACGGAGCGGGTGCTGCCCGCGATCGCCTCGCCCTCGGTCGCCGCGCGGCTCGGCGGCACGCCGCAGGAGATCGTGTCGGCGGCCGGGGTGTTCCGGGTGAAGGTCGTCGCCGTCCGGCCGGCCACCCCGGCCCTGCGGGGCGCGGACTTCCTCGTGGTCAACGCCGCCGACCTCACGCACCGGGCGGACACGGCGCTGCTCGTCACCGGCCCCTCGGACGGGGCCGCGCTGCGGGCCGTGGTGAAGGCGCGGTCCGACGCGCTGCTGGTGTCGACGCGGACCGAGGAACGCGCCGGCTACGTCGACTCGCCGCTCCAGTCGGGCGCCGAGCGGATCTACCTGGGCGCCATCGGCGCGGGCGCCGGGTTCGCCGTGGTGGCCGTGCTGCTCTCGCTCCTGCAGAGCGCGCCCGAGCGGACCACGCTCCTCGCCCGGCTGCGCACGATGGGTCTGACCCGCCGGCAGGGACGGCGGCTGCTCGGCCTCGAAGCGCTGCCGCAGGCGGTCCTCGCGGCCGTCGGCGGCACGCTCGTCGGCTGGGCGACGGTGCCGCTGCTCGCCCCCGGCATCGACCTGTTCCGGCTGGCGCTCGCGACGACCCCGGGATTCACCCCGCTGGACAGCGCGCCGCTGCGCGTGGACCCGTGGTCGCTGGCGGTCCCGGCGGTCGCGGTCGTGCTGATCACGGCGGTGGCGGCGGCCGGACAGGCCTGGTGGGCGGGACGCAGGGGCTCGATCAGGGAACTCAGGGCAGGAGACGCACGATGACGAAGACCGACACGCCCCGCCGGGCCGGCGCCGCCGGGTCCGCCTCCGACCCCACCACCCTGGAGGAGCTGGAGCGCAGGGCGACCGCCCGGCGCGACCGGCCCGACTACGGCCACGACGCGCTCATCGCCTGCGACCGCCTCGTCCGGATCTTCACCACGGACGGGGTGGAGGTGCAGGCCCTCCAGGGGCTCGACCTCCTGGTGCAGGAGGGCGAGCTGATGGCCCTGGTCGGCGCGTCCGGCTCCGGCAAGTCGACGCTCATGAACATCCTCGCCGGCCTGGACGTGCCGACCGCCGGCGCCGCCCGGGTCGCCGGGGCGGACCTGCTCGCGATGGACGGCAGGGCGCGGCTGCGCTACCGCCGCGAGGTCGTCGGCTTCGTCTGGCAGCAGACCGCCCGCAACCTGCTCCCCTATCTGACGGCCGCCCAGAACGTGGCGCTGCCGATGCAGTTGAGGGGCCGCGCGAAACGGAAGGCGGAGCGCGCCGAGGAGCTGCTGGCCATGCTGGGCATCGCGGACGCCCGCGACCGGCGGCCGCACCAGCTCTCCGGCGGCCAGCAGCAGCGGGTGGCCATCGCGGTCGCCCTGGCCAACAACCCGGCCGTGCTCCTCGCCGACGAGCCGACGGGCGAGCTGGACTCGGCCACGGGCGAGCAGGTGTTCGCGGCCTTCCGCCGCGCCAACGAGGAGCTGGGCACGACGATCGTGATCGTCACCCACGACCAGGCGGTCGCCTCCGAGGTCCGCCGCACGGTCGCCATCCGCGACGGCCGCACCTCCTCGGAGGTCCTGCGCCGCACGGAGGTCGACGAGCAGGGCAGGGAGTCCCTGGTGGCGCGGGAGTACGCGATGCTCGACCGGGCCGGCCGGCTCCAGCTCCCGGCCGAGTACACGGAGGCGCTCGACATGCGGCACCGTGTGGCCCTGGAGCTGGAGCAGGACCACATCGGGGTGTGGCGGGACGACGCCGAGGGCTGAGGGGTACGCGGTTCCGTGACGGCCGGCGCAACCGCGCACGCGCCCCGGGCGTCCCCGCCCACGGAACCGGCTGTCGATGTCGTCACGGGGGGTGTCCGATGGGCAAGGCCGTGCCGTACGCCGGGGCGGTGCTCGTGCCCGCCGTCGCCGGAGTGCTGCTGTGGCGGTGGGCCGCCTGGAGCCTCGGCGGCCCGCACGTGCTGCCGACCGCCCTCGCCGTCGGCGGCGGCGTCGTGCTGGCCGCTGTCGCGCTGGTGGCGCACAACGCGCTCTTCCGCGAGGGCGGGAGCATCGCCGCGGCCGTCCTGATCCTGGCGGGCCTGACGGCGGTCTGGGTGGAGGCGCGGGACGACGCCGTCCGCGGCGCGGTCGCCGACTGCGTCGTCGTGGGGAAGCCCAGGGTGACCCACCACCCCACCTTCGGCGAGGGCGCGCCGGCCGCCAAGACCCTGTTCCACCACACGCTGAGCTGTTCCGGCGGCTATCCCACCGAGTTCTCCGCCGAGGAGCGGATCGCCGAGCCGGGCGGCGCGGTCCGCATCGCGTACGACCCCGCCCGCCGCAGGGATCCCGTGCTCGAACGGCAGAACAAGGCCCACGGCTCCCCCGTCGTCCCCGCTTCGCTGCTCGCCCTCTCGGCCGCCCTCTCGGTCGTGTCGGTCGCCCGCGAGGGCCGCGGGGAGCGATGAGGAGACGGGCTCCGGAGCCCCGGCCGCCGGGCCGGGTCCGGGTCGGCTCAGGCCGTCGGGGCACTCGTCACGCCGGGCCGCCGGGGGTGACCGTCAGCGCCATGGACCCGGTGCGGACGACGATCGAGCCGTACGGGGTGCGCAGCCGCAGCCACGGGCCGGAGGCCAGGAGCGCGACCGGGGCGTCGGTGTCCGCGGGCGGCAGGAAGCCCAGCGACTGGGCCGCGTGCACCGCGCGCAGCGGAAGGCCGGTGGTGCCGAGGGTCCGGGACCAGATCTCGCGGCCGATGCCGTCCCGCTCGGCCCTGGTGCGCCGCTCCGCGGGCAGTTCCTCGTCCCGCGCACGGAACTCGGCGACGGCCGCGGCGACCGCGGCGCGCATGTCCGCGGCACCCGGCAGTCCGGGTACCGGCCGCCAGCCGACGCGGGGCGGGAGGACACCGGTCCACGGGGGGCCGGTGACGGAGTCGGGGACGACCGCCTTGCCCGCGGACTCCTCGACGCCGTCGAGGAGTTCACCGGCGGAGACGGTGACGTCGAGGTCGACGGCGTCCACGAGCCGGGCCGTCCGGACGGCGAGCACCTCGAAGGACGGCGGCCGGCCGAAGACGGCCAGTGCCCCGCCGCCCGCCTGGAGGCGGACGGCGGCGGCCCGGTCGTAGTGCACGAGCCGGGCCAGGAAGGCGGCGAGGGCCGCCGCCTCCCTGGCGTCGGCGAAGTGCAGCGGTGCGAGCACGGTCATGCGGCGGAGGTCATCCCGTCGTCGACGTACTCCTGGAGGAACTCGCGCTCCTCGGCGGAGATCCTGCGGGGCCGCTGCGCCTCCAGGTCGAAGGGCACGACGACCGTGGAGGCCCGCACGTAGGTGACCTCGGGGTCCTTGATCTCGTACGCGATCGTCAGCGACGCCGCGCCTATCTTCGTCACCCAGGACTCGATGGTCACCGGCTGGTGCCGGTGGACCAGCGGCCGCACGTAGTCGATCTCGTGCCGGGCCACGACGGACCCGCCGGAGAACGAGGGGGAACCGTCCCCCGGCGCGAGCCGGAACATGAAGTCGATCCGCGCCTCTTCCAGGTACCGCAGGAAGACGACGTTGTTGACGTGCCCGAAGGCGTCCATGTCCGACCAGCGCAGGGGACAGCTGTAGATGTGGCGCACGCTCAGCCTCGGGTCAGCTTCTTGTACGTGGCACGGTGCGGACGGGCCGCGTCCGGGCCGAGGCGCTCGATCTTGTTCTTCTCGTAGGACTCGAAGTTGCCCTCGAACCAGAACCACTTCGACTCGCCCTCGTACGCGAGGATGTGCGTCGCGACCCGGTCCAGGAACCAGCGGTCGTGGGAGATGACCACCGCGGCGCCCGGGAACTCCAGGAGCGCGTTCTCCAGCGAGGAGAGGGTCTCGACGTCGAGGTCGTTGGTGGGCTCGTCGAGGAGCAGCAGGTTGCCGCCCTGCTTGAGGGTGAGCGCGAGGTTCAGGCGGTTGCGCTCACCGCCGGAGAGCACACCGGCCGGCTTCTGCTGGTCCGGGCCCTTGAAGCCGAACGCGGAGACGTACGCGCGGGACGGCATCTCGACGTGGCCGACGTTGATGTAGTCGAGCTCGTCGGAGACGACGGCCCACAGCGTCTTCTTCGGGTCGATGTTGGCGCGGCTCTGGTCGACGTACGAGATCTTGACGGTCTCGCCGACCTTGACGGTGCCGGAGTCCGGGGTCTCCAGACCCTGGAGCATCTTGAAGAGCGTGGTCTTGCCGGCGCCGTTCGGGCCGATGACGCCGACGATGCCGTTGCGCGGGAGCGTGAAGGACAGGTCGTCGATGAGGACCTTGTCGCCGAAGGCCTTGGAGAGGTTCTCGACCTCGACGACGATGGAGCCCAGGCGCGGGCCCGGCGGGATCTGGATCTCCTCGAAGTCCAGCTTCCGCATCTTGTCGGCCTCGGCCGCCATCTCCTCGTAACGCGCGAGACGGGCCTTGGACTTGGCCTGGCGCCCCTTGGCGTTCGACCGGACCCACTCCAGCTCTTCCTTGAGACGCTTCGCGCGCTTGGCGTCCTTCTGGCCCTCGACCTTGAGGCGGGTGGCCTTGGTGTCGAGGTAGGTGGAGTAGTTGCCCTCGTACGGGTGGGCGCGGCCGCGGTCGAGCTCCAGGATCCACTCGGCCACGTTGTCGAGGAAGTAGCGGTCGTGGGTGACCGCGACGACGGTGCCGGGGTACTTGGCGAGGTGCTGCTCCAGCCAGTTCACCGACTCGGCGTCGAGGTGGTTGGTGGGCTCGTCGAGGAGGAGCAGGTCGGGCGCCTCCAGGAGCAGCTTGCAGAGCGCGACGCGGCGCTTCTCGCCACCGGAGAGGTTGGTGACGGGCCAGTCGCCGGGCGGGCAGCCCAGGGCGTCCATGGCCTGCTCCAGCTGCGTGTCGAGGTCCCAGGCGTTGGCGTGGTCCAGGTCCTCCTGGAGCTTGCCCATCTCGTCCATGAGCGCGTCCGAGTAGTCGGTCGCCATGAGCTCCGCGACCTCGTTGAAGCGCTTCAGCTTCCCCATGACCTCGGCGGCGCCGTCCTGCACGTTCTCCAGGACGGTCTTCGACTCGTCGAGCGGGGGCTCCTGGAGGAGCATGCCGACGGTGAAGCCCGGCGACAGGAACGCGTCGCCGTTGGACGGCTGCTCGAGGCCGGCCATGATCTTCAGAACGGTGGACTTACCGGCACCGTTCGGGCCGACCACACCGATCTTCGCGCCCGGCAGGAAGCTCAGCGTCACGTCATCGAGGATGACCTTGTCGCCGTGCGCCTTGCGCGCCTTGCGCATCGTGTAGATGTACTCAGCCAAGAGAAACCGTCCGGCAAAGAGTGAGTGGGCAGATACACCCATCTTGCCTGACCGGAACCCCCGGGCGGAAACCGGTGAGGCGCGGGCGGGGCCCGGCGGGGGCGGGGCGGCGGGGCCGCGGGGGCGCCGTACCGGGCGGTAGGGGGCGGAATCGAGCCCGGGACGTGCGACGACCCCGGACGCTGACGCGTTCCGGGGTCGTGCGGTGGTCACGGGACGATCGCGCTGTGACGCGGATCACTCACACCGGGGCCGGGGATCAGGCGCCGGCGGTCTTCTTCTTGCGGAGGAAGAACACCGCGCCGCCGCCGATCACGACGAGCGCGGCGGCGATGCCGGCGATCATCGGGGTGGCGTTGGAGCTGCCGGTCTCGGCGAGGTCGCCGCCACCGGTGGTGGTGGAGCCGGTGGTGCCGGTGGTGCCGCCCGTGGTGTCACCGGTCGAGGGAGCGGTGGTGGACGGGGCGGGGCTCGACGGCTCGGTCGAGGGCTCCTTGGTGGGGGTCTCGGACGGCTTCGGGCCGGGGGTGGCCGTCTTGCAGTCCAGGACGCCCTCGAAGGTCTCCTCGAAGCCGTTCGGGCCGGTGATGGTGAACTTGTAGGCCTCGTCCTCGGCGAGCGGGACCGGGATGGTCTTCTTCTCACCGGCGGCGACGGTGTACGAGGTGCCCTTCAGGTCGAAGGTCCAGGCCTCGTCGCCCTCGTTGGAGGCGATGACCTCCAGGCCGCCCTTGGCGCAGTCCTTGGCGACCGTGACGGCCGGGACGGCACCCTTCTTCGCCCACGTGGCCGAGGCCTCGGCGGTGACGGTCGACTCGCTGGAGCCGGCCAGGATCAGGGTCTGGGACGGGCCGTCGATGGAGACGAACGCGCGGCCCAGGGAGACCTTGGTGGAGGCCTCGGCGGTCAGACCGGCGGTGCCGTCGGCGGTGCCGGCGGCGACGTCGAAGTAGACCTGGTCGCCGTTCTTGGCCTCGGTGACGGGCTTGCCGTCCTTGTCGACGATCTTGACGCCGTCCGGGGTGCCCGGGGCGGTCGCCAGCTTCGCGATCTGGGCGTTGGTGGAGACGGTGATCGGACCGAGGCGCTCACCGGCCTTGCCCGCGACGGTGGACGGGGAGAGCGAGAGGGAGGCCTTCGGCTCCTCCAGCTTGACCGCGTCGTTCAGGAGCTGCTTGGTGAGCTTCCGGGCGTCCTTGCTCTTCGGCGTCGCCTTCACGTCGTCCGAGAGGGTCCAGATCGCGGCCTGGGTGGCCGCGGCGGCCTCGCCCTTGGAGAGGTCGACGCCGAGCTTCTGGCCGAGCTCCTCCGCGGAGCGCTTCGGGTAGCCGTTCTCGAGGATCCAGAGGATCTTCCCGGCGTTCTCGTTGTTGTGCAGGGAGGACTGGTCCCAGCCGACTTCCTTGTAGTCGAAGTCGTGCTTGGCCGGCGTCCGGAGATCGATGCAGTAGGTCTGGAGCGTGCCTCCGCCCTCGACCTGCATCTTGAAGAGGCCGCCGTCGACGCCCCACTTCTCACCGTTCTTCTCGGCGATGACGACGCTGTCCCACTCGGTCATGCCACCGAGCTTCGCCGTCACGCCACCGGTGCCCGGGGCACCGTCATCGGCCAGCGCCGGGCCGGCGGTCGCTATCGCACCGGCCATGACAAGGCCGGAGACGAGGGCGGCTGCGGCGAGGCGGGCAACGCCTCGTCCACGAACTGAATACATTGCTTTCCCCTCCGGGCGAGTCGCTCCACGAACAACGCACGAACAACGTCGGTTCGCGTGGGGGGAGCGCACGCCAGCAGATCACAGACCCGATGGGCTCACGTGCCACATGAGTACCCGGGAATCCTAGGGATGCGGAACCCCCCGGTGCCCGGCCATACGGTCAGATAACCATTCCGAATCGGAATCGTTATCACCCAGGGCGAGTTGGTAGACAAGTCGACACAACTCATGGTCAGGGCACGGTCACCAACCGCTCCGCCGCACCCTCCACGGCCTCTGCGGCGACCGCCCACGGGTCCCGCGCGGGCGCCTCCACGAGCCCCGGCCCCGACTCCTCCGGCACCCCCGGCCCGTGCTGCGCCCCGGGCCCCTGGTCGGCCCCGACGGGCCGCGCCGCACGGCGGAAGGCCGCCGTGCCACGGCTCAGATCATGACCCACGGCCAGCGCGGCCACGTCGACGAAGGTCGTGCGCCGACCGTCCCGCTCGTCTTCACGCACCCTCAGCCGGCCGTGCACCACGAGCGGTTCCCCGACGGAGACGGAGGCCGCCAGGTTGGCCCCGAGGGAGCGCCAGGCCGACACCGTATAGAAGCTGGTGGGGCCGTCCGACCAGAGGCCCCTCTCGCGGTCCCAGCGGCGCGCCGTCACCGCGAAGCGGAACCTGGCGACGCCTCCCGTCGCCGTGTCCCGGTACTCCACCGCCGTCGCCACGTTGCCGACGAGCGTCACCGTCGTGTCGTTCATGGTCCGTCCCCCCACCCTGCGTTCACGCTGCCGTGTCTTCACCGGTCGGGCACCATCGTGGCGCCCCGGAGGAGAAGCCGCCGGGGGCTGTGGAAAAGGGCGGCAATGGGGACGACTCCCCCACCCGGACGGGCGTACGGCTCCGGCGCGGGCCTACCTGCCCCGGGCCCCCGCGCGGGTCGCGCCGAGCCGGCCCGTGCCGCCGCGGGCGCCGCCGACGATCCGTGCCGACGGGCGCGCGCCCACCACCGTCGCGTACTGCTCGCGCACCTCGCGGTAGCGCACCAGTTCCGCCGCCACGGGGTCGAGCACCCGGGCCCGGCCGCAGGCCGCGGTCGCCTCGCGCAAGGTGCGTTCGGCCTCCTGCCCGTACCGCCGGGCGGGCCCCTTGACGGCACCTTCGCAGGCCCATTCGACGAGCGGTCCGCCGATGATGCCGCCGAGCATGACGAGGACCGGCGGGAGCAGCCCCGGTTCGACGACCCCCACGATCTGGCCCACCAGCCACAGCGCGCCGAAGATCTGCAGGAGCGTCATCACGGCCTGGGCGAGGACGGCGGCGGGCCACCAGGCGGGGCGGGGAGGCCGGGCGGCCGCGTCGCCGATGCCGGCCGTGAGTTCGTCGAGGGCCTCGGGCAGTCCCTCCGCCCCGCGTGCCGCCGCCTCGCGGACGGCCTGCGCCCAGGGGACGGGCAGGCCGCGGGAGGCCTCGTCGGCGACGATCCGGACGGCCTGCTCCACGCGTTGGCGTGCCGTCAGCTCGTCCTCGACCGGCGGGGTGGGGTGGGGGACGGCGGAGCCGTGCTCGCGGATCCGCTCGTACCAGCGGTAGAGACGCAGCCAGGGGGTGCCGCAGGCGCGGATGGCGCCGCGGCGCCAGACCCTTTCGGCGGCCTCGCCGGCGGCCTGGGCGCCGACGGCGACGGCGAGCCGGTCGGCGAAGGCCTCGCGGGCTCGCTCGTCGAGTCCGGCGCGGCCCTCGGCGAGGTAGGCGGGGCGGAGCCGGGCCGCGGCGGCGTCGACGTCGGCGGCCAGACGCCGCTCGGGAGCGGTGCGTTCCTGGACGAATCCGGCGATCATCTCCCGCAGTTCGGGGACGCCGTCGCCGGTGAGGGCGGAGACGGCGAGGACGGTGGCACCGGGCTCGCCGTGCTCGCCGAGGGCCACACCGTCCTCGTCGAGGAGGCGGCGGAGGTCGTCGAGGACGAGGTCGGCGGCCTCGGCGCCGAGCCGGTCGATCTGGTTGAGGACGACGAAGGTGACCTCGGCGTGTCCGGCGAGCGGCCGGAGGTAGCGCTCGTGGAGGGCGGCGTCGGCGTACTTCTCGGGGTCGACCACCCAGATGACGGCGTCGACGAGGCCCAGGACGCGGTCGACCTGGTCGCGGTGGGCGGTGACGGCCGAGTCGTGGTCGGGGAGGTCGATGAGGACGAGTCCCTGGAGCGCGGTGTCGGCGGCGCCGCCCGCGAGGGGCCGGCGGCGCAGCCGGCCGGGGACGGCGAGCCGGTCGAGCAGTCCCGCGGCGCCCTCGGACCAGCTGAGGGCGATGGGCGCGGAGGTGGTGGGACGGCGGAGCCCGGTCTCGGAGACGGGGACGCCGGCGAGGGCGTTGAAGAGGGTCGACTTGCCGCTGCCGGTGGCGCCTGCGATCGCGATCACGGTGTGCCGGGAGGAGAGCCGCTGCCGGGCGGCGGCCTCGTCGAGCACCCGCCCGGCCTCGGCGAGGGCCTCGCTCTCGACCCGCGTGCGGGAGAGCCCGACGAGTTCGTGGAGGGCGTCGAGCCGGGCGCGGAGCGGCCCGCCGTAGCTCCCGCCGAGGGGCGGCAGGGTGTCGGGCTCCCGGGACTCGTCCGCGCCGGGCAGGACGTCGGCGACGGCGACGGCGGCACGTTCGGCGGCGCGCCGGGCGATCAGCCCGTCGTCCCAACGACCCGCCTGCTCACGGTCGCGGGGGGCGCCGGCCGGGTGGGGGGCGCTGCTTCCTCCGGCGCGGCCGTTCTCGGGGGCGTCGCCGTTCCCGCCGGCGCGCCGGTGCGCCTCGGCGCGTCCCAGCGCGCCGGGGGTGTCCGGGTCTCGGGGACCGCCCGAGGCGCCGACCCCGGGCGCGCCCGGGGTCTCACGGCCGCTCAGGGCGCCTGCGGCGGCGTCGGCGCGGGGGCCGTCGCGCGACGCGTCGTCGTCCACGTGCACCACGTCACTTCTCCTTCTGCAGTACGGAGAGCGCGGCGATGAGCTCCGCCTGCGGCTCTGGGGTCACGTCGAGCGCTTCGAGGGGCGCGAGGCGCCGGTCGCGTTCGGCGTGCAGGACTCGGTCGACGTACGAGAGGACGAGGGCGCCGCCCTTGTCGCGCAGGCGCAGGGCGGCCTGGGCGCCGAGGAGTTCGGCGAGGCGCTCGCCCGCGGGCCGGGCGCGGCGGCCGCCGAGGAGGGAGGCGGCGAGGAGGGCGGCGACGGTGTCGGACTCGGGGAGGGCGGTGCGGGGGGCGGGGGGCCGGTCGACGGTGCCCGCCTCCTCGTCGGCGAGCTCCTCCAGGACGCGGCGCCAGCGCCGTACCTCCACGCCGATCCGCTCGGCCGCCTCGCGGTCGCCGCCGGTCCGGACGGGGCCGAGGGCGGCGGCCGCGGGTTCGCGGCGCCAGGCGTCGCGGACGCGCTCCTCGGCGGCGGAGACGGCGCAGTGGAGGAGGGCGGCGAGGGATTCGGCGAGGGCGTCGAGGAGTTCGTCGGCGGTGCTGTCGCGGGGGTAGGCGCGCCAGCGGGTGCGGGCGTCACCGGCGAGGACGGCGCCGCGGCCGAGCTGTTCGCGCACCCGCTTGGCCTGGGCGCCGTAGGCGGCCGTGACGGCGCCGCCGAGCCGGACGGCGGCGGCGTACTGCGCGGCGACCGCGCCGGCCAGTTCGGGCAGCCGGGCGTCGAGGGAGTCGATGACGCCGGTGGCGGTCCGCTCGGCGGCCTGCTGGCGGGCGGCGGGGTCCTCGGCACGGTGGGCGAGCCAGCCGCGGAGAGCGGCGACGGCGGAGTCGGGGAGGAGCCCGCTGGCGCCGTCGGCGGACTCGGGGAGCTCGGGGATGGTGAAGCGGGGCACGTCACCGAGACCGGCCTTGTCGAGGAGTGCCTCGTACTGGCGGGAGACCTCGCCGATGACCTGGTGGGGCACCCGGTCGAGGACGGTGACGAGGGTGGCGTCGTACTCCTTGGCGGTACGGAGCAGGTGCCAGGGCACGGCGTCGGCGTAGCGCGAGGCGGTGGTGACCATCACCCAGATGTCGGCGGCGCAGATCAACTCGGCGGCGAGGAGACGGTTCTCCACGACGAGGGAGTCGATGTCGGGCGCGTCGAGGAGGGCGAGGCCCCGGGGGACGGAGGAGGCGGTCTCGACGCGGAGGGCGTTCTCCTCGGGGGGCGGGGCGTCGTCGGCGTGCTCGTCGTCGGCCTGGGGCAGCCAGACGCGGGTGAGCTGCGGGAGGACGCGCATCCCGGCGAACCAGTGGTGGTCCTCGGGGTGACAGACGAGCACGGGGGTGCGGGTGGTGGGCCGGAGCACACCGGACTCGCTGACGCGCCGCCCGACAAGGGAGTTGACGAGGGTGGACTTGCCGGCCCCGGTGGACCCGCCGACGACGGCGAGCAGCGGGGCGTCGGGATCTTTCAGCCGGGGCACCAGGTAGTCGTCGAGCTGGGCGAGCAGCTCGGCCCGGGTCTGCCGGGCGCGTGGTGTGTCGGGGAGGGGGAGAGGAAGGCGCACGGCGGCGACACGGTCGCGCAGGGCGGAGAGTGCGTCGATCAGCTGAGGCCGTTCGTCCAAGGTCACCACATGCGAAGAATGCCCAATTTATGAGTGTTTTTGAAGCCTATTGCGGCCCTGCGCGCCGAAGAGAAGGGTGGTGGCGGGAAGGCTCAGGCATAACGAGTGCACAACACCCGCCGCGAGGGGCGTGAAAACCGCTGCGCGAATCGCACCTGCCTGCGATTATCGTTCCGCTTCACCGAACCTCCACATCGTGCCACGCAGGTGAAGCAACCGGGCCAAGGCGATCGGAGCCCTATCCTTGTCCCGGCAGGCCACACCCCACCCACAAGGGGCTCCTGGCCACACGGCCACCACCCGGCCCCCGTAGCTCAGTGGATAGAGCAGGTGCCTTCTAAGCACTTGGCCGCAGGTTCGAGTCCTGCCGGGGGCGCACAGGCGAAGACCCTCCTTCGGGAGGGTCTTTTTGCTGTTCAGAGGTGGTTTTCGGCCGAGGGTAGGGGTGCCAGGGCGAGGACATCAGATGGCCTGATCTGTCCGGCTGAAACCGGCCAGAGGCGGCCTCTGACGGCTGGTTTTCCCGAAAACTTCCCGAATTTTTGAGATCGCCCGCTGCCCTGCCTCACTCCGACCGGCGTGCTCTCCTCTGTCGATCAACCCCCTGCTGGATGACGGTGAGCCACCCCTCGACTCCCGTCGGCAGGGTGGACCGGGGCACGGGGTTGGGCGAGGCAAGCGAGGAAGCGAAGATCGCGGCCAGGTCGTGCGGCACGCCGGCGCTGAAGCTGGCGCACCACAGGTACGGGTCCCCGACGACAGGCTCGGCCCACGCCTGCCATCCGAGCTGTCCGGGCCGCGGATCGGCATCGCGCACGAGCGGTGGCACCTCCTCCAGCGAGACGCCGGCGGACAAACCAGGGGCGAGGGCGGCGGTGCGGGGGCGGCCGATGTCGCGAACCCACCCCTGAGCGCAGACCGCCGCGAGGACGGTCTCGGGTCCATCAAGGGAAGAGGAGGGCTCCCGGCGGGCGTCGAGCGCGAGCAGGAAGTCGGTCAGCACTTCGTACGGGATGCCGGCGGTGAAGCACGCGTTCCACTCCGCCAGCGCACTGGTGGGATGCGACCGGACTGAGATCTGCCAGGCCACCGGGAGGTCTCCCAGTTCGAACGGACAGGCTGCGTGTGTCCACTCGGCACCGCACAGTTCGTTCGGGCTCACATAGAGAAGGGTGTCGCGGGCTGTCGGCCACATACGCCAGCCTGCGGAGGCGAGGGCCGCTCCCACCTGGTCGGCGAGAGCATCGTCGTCGCCTGCCAGATGGCGAGGGGTGACCCAGTACAGCGAGTCCGGGAGGGAGGGGTTACTGAAGCGGTACGGGTGCAGGGGCGCCTCCATAGGATCGAGGTTCTGGGCGGTCGTCTACGTTGACATGGCAGTGGGGCCGTAATCAGCCCCTTGGCGCTCTTCCTCGTCTGCCTCCGGCGAACTGGTGCCCTTTGACAGCTGTGGAGCCCCAAATCTCGCGGCACACCCTCAGGCCCGATGCCACATCTATGACACCTGCGCCGTCTCCAAGAGAGCCGCGGGTCGGGGCGCTCACCTTTCGGGAGGAAGGTCGCCATCGCAGCCAGGAATCTACGGGGACAGGTCGATGGCAGGGCACTACAGTCCGAGAGCAGGAGAGGGGGCCTGATGGCGCTGAACAAGAAGGGTTCTCGGCGGATCGCAGTCGACGGGGCCGCCTACCGTTGGCGGATCCGCCGGAAGCCGTCCTACATGCAGGGACTGTGCTGGACGCCTTTGGCCTACGCCGTCGAACTCGCTGACGACGACCGCCCGGGCAGGACGTTGGTTGTCACCACTGGCCAACCGCACCCCAGTAACTGGCTGGGCGTTGAAGCGGAGCCCATCAGGCCGGATCATGTTGCCGCCAGTATCAAAGAGGCACTGGCGCAGGGCTGGGAGCCTGCCGCGTCCGGCTCCCCCTTCCCGCTTGACCAGTCGGCGACTTTCGTCCCGTCGCCTTGATCGTCAGACGGCCTGGGGCTAGAGCCCTGAAACAGCTTGCCGGTGCGAGAGGGTGATTCGACGCCGGACCGTGTCGATGTCAAGGATCTTGACCAGTAGGGCGTCCCCCACCTGAATGCCGAGCTGCGGGTGTTCCAGGTGCTCGTCGGCCAGCTCGGAGTTGTGTACCAGCCCCTCGAAACCGTTCTCCACCTCTTCAATGCGTACGAAGACGCCGAACGGTATGAGTTTGGTGACGCGGCCGACGAGGATCTGGCCGATCTGCACGGTCAGCAGCGGCATCGGATCTTCGTGCAGGGCCTTGAGGGACAGTGATACGCGTTCGCGGACGGGATCGACGTCGAGAATTTCGGCGTTGATCTCCTGACCGACGGAGACGATGTCTGATGGGTGGTCGAAAGGTCGCCATGACAGCTCGGGGATATTGATCATCGCTTCGAAGCCGCCGATGTCCACGAAGGTGACGCCGAAGTCGGCGATCCAGGTCACCGTGCCGGTGACGGTCTCGCCTCGGCAAAGGGTCTTGAGGAAGGCCCAGTTCCGGTCGCTCGGCGTCGGCTCGGTCTGCCAGCGGGCCCGTACCACTCCGTCGTCGTCAGGCATGACAGCGGTGAACAGAGGCACACATTCATCGGCATACACGGACAGGAGCGCTGCAGCCTCGGCATTGGACAGCCGGGCGGCCAACTCCGCGAACTCGTCCTCGTCAGCGACAGCGCTGTGGATCCGGCCGCCCTTGTCCTGCCAGACACATTCGACGAGGCCCTCGGCGGGGAGGGCAGCGATGACTGCGTCGACGTCGGTGGACAGGTCCGGCCACACGGCCAGCCGGGCGCGGGGAGCGATCCCGGCGCGAACCGTGTCGATGGAGTCGCGCGTGAGGCGGTGCCACCGCGAGGCGCCTTCGATGTACGTCTCTTCCAGGAGCCCGGCGCGGCATGCGGCGACTGCCCAGTTCAGACCGGCCCAGAACTCGTCGTCGCCGGGCCGCTGGACATCTGCGCCATCCGTCTCCATCTCGTACGGAGAGGAGTCCAGGCGTTCCGGGAACAGCCCCAGCGCGCGGGTTCGGGCCAGCGCCTCCCCGCAAGGCCGGCTACTGCCGATATAGAGGTACTGGTCCCATCCCACATGGACCGCGAACGCGCCTTCTGTCTCCAGCCGGCACCAGGCGCCGTTGTCACGCAACATGCCGCGCACCAGCTCCAGAGCGATGTCGAGCGGTACCTCTGCCCCGTCGTGAAAACCGGTCGGACCGGCCGGGAAGAGCCCGGCCAGCCCGAAGCCGTCCACCAGAGGCTCCGAACCGAAGTGCGCAAGGGACGGGACCTGCGGTTCACGTACGGCCAGGTGATCGACGCCGGTGTCTTGGGCGAAGGCCGCGACCGCCTGAAGATAAGACGCCTCGATCTCGCCGTGATCGCTGACGGTGCCCTCGCTGCCGGTGTAATGCCCGTGTTCGTCACGGTCGGCAGGGTCGTACTTGGTGACGCGGTAGACGTAGGGGAGCTGCACCGTCCCATCATCCAGCACGCTACCTGCCACCCCCGCGAGGAATTCCCATGGAGGTGAGACAGGCTTCCCGAGCCATCGAAGAAGGGAAGCCGCTCACCAGGAGATGAGACGGCCCTTCGGTGTGTGCGTGAGCGTCACGCAGCCGATCCAGTCGCCGCTTTCCGGGTACTCCCAGTTGTCCGCGTCGGCCAAGGCGTTCATCAGCTCTTCGCGGGCGAGGGGCGGACCGGGCTGTTCGCCGGCGCCCCCGCTCGGAGGCGTCCAGGGAATGACACGGCACACATCGATCCACCCCCTGTCGATCAGGGGAAGGAGGATGGGAACCAGCTCTCCGGGCGGCGCCGATGCGAGAGGTTCGTCCAGATCGCCGCGGACGCCCGGGAGGATGTCGATCTCTAAGGCGTTGAGCATGAAGGCGCGCTCGGCGGCGGAGAGGTCTTCTGGAGCGTTCACATCGGGATCGTCGCACGGCTGATGCCGGTGGCCACAGGCCGATCCGTTGACGGAGGCGATTGGCACCGTCAGGGTCGGTGCATGGATTCCACCCCCGCATCGCCCGGTCGCCCAGCAGCCTGGTCGAAGCTGCTGGAGACGTACCCTCCTCGGCCCTCTGATGATCAGCAGGGTCCGCCGTCCCTGGGATGCCTGATCGAGGCCGCCGGCCGTAACTCCACGCTCGGTGCGATGTACCCCTGGGTGTCGATGCAGCAGCTGAGTATGTCCACGGAGAACAGCTGGGAGGAATGGGGGCATGCCCCGCTCCCGGCGATGTTCGCCCGGCCCGACGGGTACGAGGTGGTGGGCCACGACCGGCGGGGAGAGATCGTCCGGCTGACGACACCCGATCCGGCCGAGGCCGCCGCGTTCGCAGCGGGCCTGATGCGCACCGATGACGCTGTAAGGCCGGAGCGGCCGTATGGCTGGCCGTCCGAGGTGGAAACGGTTCTGCGGGAGGCGGGCTGGCATCCCGGGCGGGCCGTCGATACGGCGAGGTGGACACGGCAGCTGGAACAGGACGGCTTCCGCTCTCATGCCGCTGCCGAGAATTTCCTGCGCGAGTTCGGCGGGCTGGCCACGGGGCACGGTGGCGCCGGGATCACGCGCGCTCGGGAGGTGTTCGATCTTGACCCGCTTCTGGCGCAGGGCGAGGCCGACCGCTTCTACGAGTGGGGCGAGGAGATCGGCCACCGCCTCTTCCCGGTCGGCGAACTTGCCGGCAGGTTCCTCGGGCTGGACGAGGACGGTGAGCTGTACGTCGTCGACGGCTGGCTTGCCCGCTTCGGCCGCATGCCCAAGGCCATGGAGAACCTGGTGCTCGGCGTCATGCCCGTTCGCATGCCGGAACCCGAGTAGGCCGGGGCGCAGGAGAACGTCCCGCGCCGCCGGCACAACGCTCGTGGTCGTTCACTCAGGGCGTCGCGGTATTCCTGAAGGTGGCGAGGAGCGCCCGGGCGCGTTCCCGGAAGGCCTCGTCCTGGCGGATGATGCGATTCTCAACTCCCGAGCGGACCACCCGGGCGTCGCCGTCGGCGAGGACTTCGAGCCGGCGCAGGTGGTCGCCGTTCAGGGCGGCGCCTCCGAGGGCTTCCAGGGCGTCGCAGGCCCCTGCCGGATCGGCGTCCGACTCGGCGGACGCCAGGGCGGCCGAGGCGAGCGCGGCGTGGTCCAGAGCGGCAGGGTCCGCCACGGCTACGAGGGCCAGCGCCGCGGCCGGCGCCTGCACCGGATCGTCGAGGGCCGCCTCCAGCCTGGCGGTGAGCGGACGACCGGCCGGGCCGAGGAGCGCGGTCGCCCGGGCGACCCTCGCCACCGACCAGCGGGTCCACTGGCTCTGCGCGGCGCGGTCGAAGACCGACGCAAGGACGGCGACGACGGGTTCCGGGTCCCCCGTGACACGCCACAGGGCTTCGGCGAGGGCCGTGTCCGTGTCCAGCGCGGGCGTGGTGTCCTTGCCCGGGTCACTGAGCGCCCCACGCAGGAGTGGCGCCAGAGCCGCTCCTCGGGAACCGAGCGCGGCAGCGGTCCTGGCGGCATCGCGCAGGTCCCAGCCACCACGGCCGAGTTCCGGTTCGAGGCATCGCAGCAGCGGCGCGGGATCGTCCGTGAGGTCGTACAGGGCCTTCGCCGCCGGGAGGACGTCCCGTTGGGCTGCCGCACGCAGCGCGGCGACGGCCATGTCGCGATCCGACGGAGCACAGTCTGCCGCGACGGAGACAAGGGCACGTGAGGCTTGGCCAGGAAGGTGCGGGACCGCTGCGCACAGCTCGGGCAGCGCAGCCGCCGCCTCGGCGCCCCACCCGGCCAACAGGCTGGTCAGCTGCCATGGTTCGTTGCCGCGGAGTGCCGCGGGCCGGGAGAGGCGGGAGCGAACGGCATCGAGGAGTTCCCTGTCGAACGGGAAGGCCGCGCTTTCTGAGTCCCACAGTCCGGTCGCCGCGTCGAGGGCACGCGGGCGGCGCCCGAGACCGGCGGCGAGGAGCGGGGCAGCCTGCTCGGGTGCGACGAGCACGAGTGCGGCCAGAGCACGGTCGGCGTGATCGTCCTCCCGGTCCAGGTTCCGTCCCGCGAGAGGGGCGAGCACGTCCGCAGCCGGTTCGGCAGCGTCGGCCAGCCGCCCCAAGAGAGACGCCATGTCCACCACTGTCTTGTCGTCGACAGCCGCCGCACGCAGGCTCTCCACCAACTGCTGCGGGGCACTGCGCGAGAGCATGCAGGCGCGGTCGGCCGCCCAGGCGCCTTCGGCCCGGACCTCGGCCCGGCTGTCGCGCAGGGCCGCGTCGACCAGGGCGAACGCCGCCTCCCGCTCCGGCCCACGATCCCGGCCCAGGAGGGCCTCGACGACGGCGGCGAGCGGCTCGCCGCGTTCGAGGTCGAAGTCGGAACGCAAGGAACCGGCCTGCGGGGAACGGAACGACGTCGAAGCCGCAATAAAGCGTTTCCAGGGACAGCTGAGCGCGCTGCAGGAAAGAATTCCGGGCCTTCCCATCTGAAGCGTGTCACCTAAGCTCGCATATGGGATTTCCCTGTAGATCTTAGGCGTTGAAGGTGACTTGTTTCCGGCGGAGACTTACCAAGGGGTGAAGTTGCGGCAGGCAGGCCCCCGTATTACCCGCAGACAGAAGGGGGCCCTGCAGGCTGCGGGCTAGACCATGCTGGCCGACCACGTCTTCTTCAATACCGGACCCGCCACCCCTCACCGCCAACACTTCGGCGGGATTTACCGTCCCGCCGAACACCGCCGAGTGAGGGCGCGCGCCGAGCGCGCCTTCGCCTACTTGAAGCATCGCGCGATCCTCCGTGACTGCCGCCAGCGCAACGGCCGCCTTCCTCCCAATAGTCCACACGGTTGCCCTACTTGCACATGGCCGATCTGGGCGTGAGGTCAGAGTGATCCCGAAATCAGGCTGCAACTTGCGTGAACACAACCATCCGCAGCCCGCTTTAGGCAGACACTAGGCCATGCAGAACACCGTGGAGTGAACCGCTGGAGTCGGGAACCGCCGCAGCTACCGACCGTAGGTCGTTGCAGGTCAAGTACCTGTAGCTCTGGGGCGGATGGAACGATCCGGAGGCCCGAAGGGCAGCCAACGGTACGGGGTCCTCGAAGGCCATCGGCTCTTCAAGTGACAGACCGCTGGCCCGGATCGCGCCGCTCATGTACTCGTCGTACTCGCGCCGGCTGATTCCGGCGCTCGTACGGCTGGCCGACCAGACCTCGCGGGGGGAAGCGACCTGCACGGAGGCGATCCGCGCCATGCCCACGATGGCCATCGTGGGCGCGGTCGCGTAGAGGAGTACTGGGGTTCCAGGTGGGGCGGCGACGCGTTGACGACGTACCTCGACCGTCTTAGTCCCGGCCAGGATCGCCGTGGCGAACCGAGGGTGGACGGACAGCAGCATCGCGCGCTCCGGATCGCTCACGTCTTTCGGTGCCCCTCTTCGTACACGGCCTGGAACAGCGCGTTACTGATCTTCGACAGCGACATCAGCGACAACGGTAGCCCCAGCCCCTTGGCCAACGCGGTCAATCGCGAATGCGTCACCTGTACGGGAAAGATCTCTGTGTCCGAGAACCTCAACGCCATGAGCTTGCCCGCCGGTTCGGCTTTCGCCCGCACTTCAGCACGACCATATACGCCCAGGTGTTCGAATCGCGAGAAGAGGGTGTCAGGATCGCCGACGACCACCTCGTCCAGCCGCGAACAGCCGATCACCATCTTGCCCTGCTGCCCCGCGGTGCCTCCGCTGACGTACCAAAGGATCCGGCCAGGGACGCTCTCCCCACGGTGACCGGCGGACCGATAGTAGACATGCTCACGACTGATGCCGATCACGTCGTCACGCGGCACGAGCATGGCCGGCACGTTGAACAGCTCCGTGGACCAGCGGGGCTGTACGGGAGCGATGAAGGAAGGCAGCGCCGTGTCGACGAGCTTCGCCGGCCACCACACTCGCTCGGCCACGCTCGCGATCTCAGGCGACACCTGAGCCGGCAGGCGCGGTGTCGTACGCCCGGCGCGTTCCGCGATGGCTCCTGCCGCCTCGGAGACGGCCTCGGCCGGTCCGCACAGGTCGACGATGAGGGCCGTGAAGCCGCTTTCGTCCTCGGTGAATCCGTCGGCGCCCGCAGCTGACATGGCAGCCTGGGAGAGGTACGGATCGGCGATGCGGACGACCTGCGCGCCTCGTTCCCGCCCCAGCCGCTTCAGCATGAAGAGCAGCTGTCGGGCGAGCGTCTCCTCCAGTGGGTGTGCCGCGGTCCGCAGGAAGGCGACGTTCAGTGTGCGGCCGTCCATGGCCCAGGCGTACAGGGCGACCGGATGTCCGTCACCGTCCCGGAGCAGCTCCCTTCGCCACAACACTCCGTCGGCGCCAAGGGCCTTCAGCCGTTCCGCGAAGGCGGTACCACTGTCGCCGTCGGCCTGCTCGAAGAAGGCGACCAGCTCCCCTTCACTTCCGGACGTGACCTCCTCGGCGGAGAACGCCGTGCCCATGAGATCCGCCGGGCGATAGACCTGGGCTTGGCGGAGTTCGTCCACATGAAGGGTCACCATGGCCGGCGAGACGACCCTGACGCGTGCTACTTCCCAGGCGATGTCGGCCAGCCGCTCCAACTCAGGATCACGCGTTACCAGCACCTGCAGACCCGCGCAGGATGTCTCGGCCACGTACCGCAGTCGGGCACGTAGCGTGCCGTCGATCGGCGCTTCCGGCAGTTCCTTGCTGACGGCCGTGGTCAACTCCTGCTGGCGGGCCGATACCGCGGCCGCATCGGGAGACGCGGAGCGAAGCCGGGACAGACCGTTGCGTTGATGCTTCCTCTCATCGCGGTTCTCGATCTCCCGCACGTCAAGGAGGAGCTGCGGTGTGTACGTGAGCTCGATCAGGTCTGCGAGCCATCCGGCCTCAAGGGCCCTCGACTCCTCGACAGCCCGCTCGGCACCCGTGCCGCGAAGCCCGGAGAAGACGCTGTAGTCGACCGTCACGACCAGCAGGGCGTCGCTCTGTGCCTCGGTGAACAGATCCTCGTGACCGAGGTCAAGCCACCAGGTATCGAGGGTCTCTTGATCACCGCCCCGTCCGAGCCCCTCGCCCTTCGGCACGAAGCCGAGACCGCTCCACATGGAACTGAGCCCATAGTCCCGCCGGCATCTGGCCCGGATGCCGAGCCGGTGTCCTTGGCGACGGCGAAGCTCCGCGATCAGGAGCCCAGCGATCCCGCTCCCTCGGCGTTCCTCTGCCACACACAGGTGCACGAGACGCACGTACTGACTGCGCTTGGGCAACCCGAAAAGCGCGTAGCCGACGAGCTCGTCCCCCTCCAGCGCGACCAGCAGCCCACCGTCGTCCGCGTACTTTCGGTACGCGGGTGGCGTGAGCAGGCCCAGACGCTTTGTGTACCGGTCGCCCAGGGCGATGGCGGCACTGAGTAGGTCAGGCTGCTCTCCCGTCACTGGCAGCACTTTGATCGCCATCTGCATCCCCTCCGGTTCGATCACCGCCCCAAGCGCATACTGCCTAAACCGGAGCGGCCAAGCCACTGATTGATCAGAACCGGCTAGTGGCGGGAAACACGCGGTGCGGGCCTCGTCACCAACCTCCAGCAGGTACGGGCCCGTCAGATGAGTGGTGGGGTTCATTCTCGGCCGCGTACTGGTCCCCGATGACAAAACTGCTCGCGCATTCGGGGCATTCGGCGCGGCCGAACAGCCAGGTGAGCCCCTCTGCCAACTGGGCAAAGCCGAGGTCACAGGCTGTTTCGTGCATCCATGCGGCCAAGCCGTCGAGGTCGCTCGGGTCGGCTTGGTTGAGGGGGCGGCGGCGGATGTCTCCCTGGTCCCAGTCGCGATGGGCAGAGTAGCGGCCGTAGATACCGATCGCGATGGTGACGCTGAGGTGGCAGTGAGGGCAGCCGACCCCGTAGAAGCCGTCTTCGAAGTCGTACTCTGCCAGGCTCCACACGCTCGCCCCGGCGAATGCGAGATGAGCGCGGAAGAGGGCCATCGCGGTCTCCGTTGACAAGTCATTGTCGTTGAGGCGCCGGGAGACCATCTGTTTCAGTTCGACGATCACCGGAGCCAAGGTCCTGATGAGATCGTCGGCGCCGTGGTCCTGATGGACTCCCGCCATGATTGCTCCGGCCAGGTCCAACGCCCGGTCCACGGCAGTCGTCTCACCGGCGCAGGCGATATCCCGCAGATACGGGAGCGCGGCAAAGCTCGCCGCCGAGACGGTGAGCCCCTCGGTAGCCAGGAGGTGCCAGAGTTCCTGCCATGCCTCCTCATCGCTGGACGGCGATCGCAGAACCCGCTCGAGAACGGGCGGAACCTCGTCGTACGGCCCGCGCCCGTACCTCGCCAACTGCCATTCGATCATTCGCCGATTCAAGCACGGGCCGCACGGGTCCGAATCGGAGAGATCGTGCATCCTGACCGGATGACGCAGACCGAAGTCGAACATGTGAAGGTGCACTTCCGCCTTGAGACGGACGGTGATTGGCCGCCTGCCTCAGTGGAGAGTCTGTGGGCTCTCGACCAAGGCGATGGCACCGTACGACTCGACAACACTCCTTGGTTCGTACGCGGCGTGGCGTGCGGAGATGTCCTCACCACCCACCCCGACGAGGACGGCGTTCACTGGGCGGGCCAGGTGGTCTCGCCGTCGCAGAACTGCACGATCCGGCTGATCGTGCTGCGTGACAAGGGATCTGGCGCAGCGCGGCAAAGTGTTCTGAACGCCTTCGCGGAACTGGGAGTGGGTGGAGAGGGGATCGAACGGTTCGGTATGGTCGCTCTCGATGTGCCGCCGGAGGTAGACCTCGCAAAGGTCCAGCGGCTCCTCGATCACGGCGTGGCCCAGGAGTGGTGGGACATGGAGGAGGGCTGCATCACCGACGCCTGGCGGGCAGCACGGGCCCGATGAGATGCACGCGCTCCGGCCACCCGCCGACAGTGTCGGCACAAGTCCCATCCGGGCAGAGGCAGAGCGGCCTGCGTTGCTCCACCGGGCCGCCTCTTCGAGCCCGGCCCGCTCCTGGGCTCGGCGGGCGGTATGCGGGTCTGTGAAACCGTGGTCTCCTACGTTCCGTCGGCCGATAAGAGCGACGGGGAGCAGCGTCACACAGGCGACAGCCCCCTGATAGGCCGCCGGTCAGTAGTCGAATGCGTCGAGGTGCCGGCGCAGCAGGTCACCGATGTCTTCGCGGCCCCCTTCGATCGGCAGCGGCGAGGGGGTGTCCTCGCCGTTCGCCATGGCGAGGCTGCTCGCGAAGCGCACGAGGTTGGGCGTCGGAGCGAAGGAGTCGCGCAGCCAGACGGCGAAGGCGCCGGCTTCGTCCGCGGTCACGTCGGTGAGGGTGATGTAGGCGTAGTCGGGTTCGGTGATGGCCGCGGTGCCGTCCACCCACACGTCCGGCGCCAGCTCGATCTCGAAGTCCAGCACGGTCATCTCGTGGACGCCGGACCTCCGATGCCCGATGGTGGGGTCGGGGAACGCCTCGCGCAGCGCCCGCTCCAGGGAGTCCAGCGTGGCGTGCCAGGCTCCGCCGTTCCCCTCGGGGGGATAGAAGGCGAAGTTCGTCCGGATGTTTCGTTCCGTGGCCATGGTCTTCCTCGTTCTCAGGGGACGTACCGCGTCGAGCCGGGCGTGCCCGTCATCGCCATCATGGACTGCCAGTAGACGGCGTTGTCCCTGCCGTTCGTCACGATCTCCAGACCCCTGATCTCGCTGTTGGCGGGGTTGGCCATGGCCTGCTTGTACCGGACGAGTTCCTTCTCGTCGCCCGCGTACATGGAGTCGACGACGGGGTCCCATGCGATCTTCCCCTGGTTGTTGATCTTCACAGGCTTCGCCAGGGTCTCCTCGACCCTGTCGAGCGTGCGGAAGCTCTTCTTCGTGCAGTCCGGGTCCCGCACGTGCTTCGCCTCGACGAGGTGGCCGTCGAGGGGACGTATGCCGTCCACCATCAGTCCGCGCTTGCTGCCGAGCAACGGCACTTCCCGCTCGGGGTAGCCGGCCACGCGGAGCTGGTAGGCGTTGTCCGGGGCCGCCGGGCCACCGCCGCCTGCCAGGCCGCCGGGCCGGAGGGTGTTCGTCCACGCGCGGAACTGCTGCTGCTCCGCCGCGGTGAGCAGACGGGTCGTGCCCGGGACAGGCGGAATGGGGTCGGCGAAGGAGATACCGGGGTCGACCGGGTTGATCATCGGCGCCAGAGCCGGCGCCCGTCCCGTGTACGAGGCCAGCACGATCGGTATCGGGATGGGAGCAGGCGCCGGGATGAGGGGCGGCAGGAACGGCAGCCCCGGGAGAGCGGGAGCTGTCGGCGGGTCTGCGGCGGGCAGCTTGATGCGGGCTGCGGACGAGTCCAGCGCATGTCCCACGGAGCCGAGGTCCCGGATCCAGGAGTCCCCGAGTACGGCGTCGAGCAGTCCGCCGTCGTATCCGTTGCCGCCGAACATCGGCTGGTCCCAGGGCATGTCGACCGCGAAGAGGTCCATCTTGCGCTCGGCGATCTTCCCCTTGGCAGACTCCACGTGCTCGGCATACCGGTCGCATGCCTTGGCTATCTGCGTGCAGGCGGCGACGAGATTCGTCACCAGCGGCTCGCCTTCCTCCGCCTTCGCCGGCGGGCAGGTAAGACCGACGCTGTGCTTGACGTACGTCTGGAAGGCGTCGGCGGCCTCGCCGGAGTGTGCCTTACTCGCGGTGAGAGCGTACGCCTGCGCGTCCTCCAGGAAGCGTTGCATGAGCACCCCTGCGTGACGCCAGGAGCCGGCGACGTCCCGGATCTTCTCCGGCGAGCCACGGAAGCGGTCGCTGCCGCCGCCGGGGGCGTACTGCTGGTACCAGGCGGTCTCCCCCACCACCTCGGGGAGCTCCTGGCCCAGCCCGAGGTAGTTCTCGGTGCAGTCGGCACCGGGGTCACCCATCCCCGCTGTGAGGTCGGCCTGCCGTCCCAGGAAGGCCGAGACCTGCCGGCTCTCCTCGGCCATGAACTCGCGGGCGTTGCGCATCAGCCCCTTGCTCGTCTCGCCAAGGACGTAGGAGCTGAAGCCCATCTTGTCGAGCGTCGCGGAGGCTGCCGAGACGTACACCTTGGCGAAGGCTCGCCCGGCCTCGTCGTCCCCTGCCATCCCGTGTTGCCGCGCCAGTTCGTGGCCGACGGCGATAGCCGTGTCACGCGCTCCCCGCATCGTGTCGAGGAGCCCCATGGAGCCGCGGATCATTCCCTCCGCGATGAACTTGACGTCCGGAGCAAGACCGGCCACCGTCGCACCCCCTTGCAGACGTGAATCGTCAACCTATCTCAGGCGGATGCCATCGTCCGGGCAGTGTCCGCTGCTCGGCTCATTGCTGTCGGCGAACAGGCGGAAACCGAGCAGTGGCACCCCGTCAGGGTCGACGTCGTCGGGGGCGGGTCGGCCTTCCAGGAGGAAGCCGAAGCAGGCGCGCAGGGCTTCGTTGCCCAGTTCCAGCGGATGGAAGGGCAGCGCGTACGGCTCCTCGCCCCACTCCGGGTCGAACTCCACGGGACGGTCACCCGCCCAGTAGGGCATCTCGAAGGGGAACGGGTCGCCGATGTTCTCCGCGATGCCGCCGTTCGGGGAGAGGCTCAGCGAGCGGATCAGACGGCCGTCCTCCCAGACCGCGAAGGCGAGCCAGTCCGAGACGCTGTGCAGCGCGTGCAGGATCACCCGGCGGCCTGCTGCTGCTTCCAGGAGGTGCGCCGGCAGTCCCGACGGGCGGTCGAGCATCAGACGCCGGTCGCAGACCAAGTCCACGCCCTGGAGACTCGCTGCGTACGTGAGGCCGTCCGGCGGGTACGTCGCCTCTCCCAGGACCTCCCCCTCCGTCGGCTCCGCACGACAGCCCGGGAAGACTGGGGCGATCAGCGCTGCCGTGTCCTCGACTGTCGGCTCACCGGCCGCCTTCAGCGCCGAGGCCACACCTCCGTCCGCGTACGCCAGTAGCGCCGTCTTCGCTCCCATGCGCCGTACGCTAGCCGCAGCAACTGACAGCCCCGCCGTCCCGAAAACGCCCGAAGTTTTCGGGAGAAGCCGACGGTCATGCCCGTTGGCGCAGGTCAGCACCACCCCACTCCCCCATCCACCAAGTGCCTTCTAAGCACTTGGCCGCAGGTTCGAGTCCTGCCGGGGGCGCTCCGCGTAAGACCCTCCTTCGGGAGGGTCTTCTTACTGGTCAGGGGTGGGTTCGCGGGCTTTCAGGGGGGCGAGCCCGGGGGCGGGGCGTGGGTTCTCGGCTGTCCGAGGGGGTCGTTAGAGTCAGTCGGCATGGGGGATCGGACACGCGTCAAGCGCTGCAAGCAGTGTCATCGGCCGCTCGACGACGGGCGGTGGCGGCGTCCCAAGCGGTTCTGCAGTCGCCGGCACCGGCTGCGGTACTGGGTCGGCGAGGTCATGGAAGCCGTCCTCAGCTGACCGTCGCGTCCGCCGCCGGGGGTGAAGAGCCCGCCCGGCGGCCTCAGTTCCCGGACGGGACGTCCAGCGCCGTCCCGTACAGGCGGGCCACCCGGACGAGGATGACCACGCGCCGGTCCGGCAGCGGCTGCTCCCCTGCGGGCGCGTCGTCGGCCGGGTCCACGATCTCCGCCTCGCCCTCCGCCACCGCGAACGACCAGACGTCGGGCCCGTTCACATGCAGGGCCACATGCGGGTCGCGGCGCAGTTGGCGGACCTTGAGCCGGTCGGCGGTGGAGGAGATCCTCAGGACGCGCTCCTCCGCGCTCCATTCGTGGAGGACCGTCGACAGGTGCGGGTGACCGGTGCTCCTGACGCTCGCGAGGACACCGAACCGCTGCCGCGACAGCAGCCGGGAGAGCTCCCCGTCCGTCAGCGCGCGGGGCGCCGGGCCGTCGTTCGGGGTGGCGCCGGCGGGTGCGTCGGTGACGGTGCGCTCGCTCATGGGGCAGCCCTCTTCACTGGTCGGGGTGATGCCGCCGAACGGGCGGGCGCCGTCGACACCGGCGCCCGCCCCGCCGGACGGATACAGGAACCGTAGCAGATGGTTTCGTTGCAGACTATCTTTTACGGTTCCGGTCGCCTCCCGCTTCGCCCCGCTCCGTCAGTCGGCGAGGAGGTCCAACTGGTACTCGTGCGTACTGCGGTGGAAGCGGAAGCCCAGTCGCCGGTTCACGGCCAGCATGTGCGTGTTCTCCTGCGCGTTGTCCGTCTCGACCTCCCCGATCCCCGGGTGCTCGGCCCGGAGCCTGCGCACCATCTCCGCCTTGAGCCACAGCCCGAGCCCGTGACCGCGGTGGGCCGGCGCCACCGCCGTGTCGTACTGCTGCGCCCGCCGGGCCTCCCCCGACCTGATGACGATCTCGGTGTACCCCGCCATCTCCCCCTTGCCCAGCGCCGCGGTCGTCAGCAGCAGGTCGCCCCGCTCGGCCAGCACCTCGGCCATGGCGCGGACCCGGTCCGCCGTCCAGGTCTGGCTGCCGTAGTCCATATCGCCCGTCGGCATGTCGTTCATCGCGTTCTTCGCCGCGGCGAACGCCTCCGCCAGCTCGTCCGGAACGGTCCCGGTCCAGCCGACCAGTTCGTACCCGGGGTGCACCGCGTCCGCCTCCGCGGTGTCCGCGTGCGCCACGTCCAGCAGAAGATGGTCGAAGGCCAGCACGCGCCGGAAGCCGCGGGCGGCGCAGAAGGCGCCCGCAGGTCCCTCCCCCGGCGCGGCGGCGACCATGCTCCGCCGCCCCTCGTCCCGCGCCGCCCGCACGGCCGTCGTCAGCAGGTGCGAACCGACGCCCGCGCGCCGCCGGTCCGGAGTGACGTGCAACTCCAGGTCCGCCAGGTGCCGCTGCCCGGCCGAGGTGAACAGGCGCAGTCCGGCCACCCCCACCACGGTGCCGTCGGCCTCGGCGGCCAGCCACAGCAGACGCCGGTCGTCCCGGCCGGTGACGGCGAGCCGGGCATGGGTCTGCTCGAACGTGGGACAGGGCTCCTCCGGCAGATCGGCGGCGAGCGAGGCCGCCACGACCGCGTGCCACGCGGTGGCGTCCTCGGTCGAGACCTGGGTGAGGGGGACTGCGTCGATCAAGTGGGCTCCTCGTTGGTGCGGGTGTGTGCCGGACCGCTGCTGTGACGTGGGTTGTTGCTGGGAAGTGGGTTTGTTGCTGTGCAGTGGGTTTGTTGCTGTGCAGTGGGTTGTTGCTGTGCAGTTCGCTGTTCCTGTGGTGCGGGTTGTCGCTGCGATGCCGGTTGTCGCGGTGCGTTCCTGCTGTTGCGGACCCGCCGTTGCGGTCGTACTGCCGTGTCGCGGACCCGACTGTGCCATCGCTCGCCTTCCGGCCGCCGCCCTTTATCGCCGCCCCCGGCCGGCCCGTTGTCGATCTTGATAGGTTCGCGAGGCCCCCACGACCCGCGTACTGGTGACCCCGGAGCGACGGAATGCCACGCACGATCCCCGGCCCCGACGAGCCGACGAGCCCTCCCGCCTGGCGGGTGCTCGTCGTCGGGGGCGCCTCCGGGATGGGCAAGACCGGTGTCGCGCGGGCCCTCGCGCGCCGGTACGACGTCCCCGTCGTCGAGGTCGACGACATCGTGGAGGCCCTCCTCGCGGTCACGCGCCCCGAGCACCTCCCGGAGGTCCACTTCTGGCGTACGCACCCCGAGGCCGCCCGGTGGGCTCCCGAGGCGGTGGTCGAGCGGCAGATCGCGGTCGCCGAGGCTCTGGCGCCGGCGGTCGAGGCGGTGGTCGCCAACCACGTGGGCACCGACACCCCGGTGGTCCTGGAGGGCGACTACCTCCTGCCCCCGGCGGTGACACCGGGAGGGCCGGTCCGCGGGCTCCTCCTCCACGAGGACGACGAGGCGCAGGTGACGGCCAACTACCTGCACCGCGAGCCGGAGGCCGGACCGCAGCGCCATCGCGCCCGCGTCAGCGTGCTGTACGGCCGGTGGCTCGCCGCGCGGGCCCGCGCGGCCGGCGTCCCCGTCCTCGCCTCGCGCCCGTGGGCGGACCTGGCCGACCGCGCCGGCAGACAGCTCGGGGAGACGGTCTCGTAATCCGCGACGGGTGCGGTTCCCGCGCTCGACGCGTGTCGTCCCCGTCGAGCGCCTGCCGTCACCGTCCGACGCATGTCGCCCTCCGCCCTCCGCGCCCCCTCGGCCCGGCCCGCGTCGCTCGTCGCTCGCGGCCGCCCCCGCCCTCCCCGCTGCCCCGCCGCCCCCTCCCCAGGGCCGCTGTTAGCCTGCTGGACATGATCAAGGGGGGTCCGGGCGAGCGCGCGGCCCGCGTCGCCCGCGTCGTGGGGAACAACGGGCCCGAGCGCGTGCTCATCGCCGCCAGTTTCGTCAACCGGGTCGGCAACGGCCTCTTCAACGCCGCGTCCGCGCTCTACTTCACTCTCGTCGTCGGCCTGCCCGCAGCCCAGGTCGGATCCGCGCTCACCATCGCCGGGCTGGTCGGCCTGGCCGCGGGGATACCCGGCGGCCGTCTCGCCGACCGCCGCGGCGCCCGCACCGTCATGATGACGGCCCTCGCGGTCCAGGCGGTCTCGATGGCGGCCCTCGTCCTCGTCGAGAGCTGGACCGCGCTCACCCTCCTCGCCACCCTCGACCAGCTCGCCGCCGCGGCCGGCGGGGCCGCCTGGGGCGCCCTCGTGGCCCGGGTCGGCACCGAACGCCCGGCCCTGTTCCGGGCGAAGCTGCGCACCTTCGTCAACCTCGGGGTCATCTTCGGCACGGTCGGCGCCGGCCTCGCCGTGGCCGCGGACACCCGCGGCGCGTACGTCGCCCTGATCCTCGGCAACGCCGCCAGCTTCGCCCTCTGCGCGGTCCTCCTGCTCCTCCTGCCCTCGTACCCGCCCCTGCCCGCACCCCCGCGGGAGCGCCGTCTGCCCGCCCTGTCGGACCGCCCGTACCTGACGTTCACCGTCCTCTACGGCGCCATGGGCCTGCAGTACCCGGTGGTGTCCCTGCTCCTGCCGATCTGGATCTCCCAGCACACCGAGGCGCCCCGCTGGACGGTGGCGGTGCTGTTCGCCGTCAACGCGGCGTTCTGCGTACTGCTCCAGACCAGGCTCGGCTCCCGCATCGAGACCCCCCGGCAGGGCGGCCGGGCGTTCCGCGACGCGGGACTGCTCTTCCTCGTCAGCTGCCCGCTGATGGCCCTGGCGGGCCACACCCCGGTCTGGGTCGCGGCGGGACTGCTCCTGACCGCGATCTTCCTCCACAGCCTCGGGGAGATCGGGGAGTCCTCGGCGGGCTTCGCCCTGGGCTTCGGCCTCGCCCCCGACCACGCCCAGGGCCAGTACCAGGGCCTCCTCGGCCTCGGCTTCTCCGCCGGCCAGGCCCTGGCCCCCGCGATCCTCACCACCGTGGTGCTCGGCCTCGGCACGGCGGGCTGGCTGGTCCTCGCGGTGTTCTTCGCCGGGATCGGCGCGGCCGGCCCCGCGGTCGCCCGCTGGGGCCTGCGCACCCGCCCCCGCCCGCCGGCCGTCCCCGCGGACACACCGGCCTGAGCCGCAGACACACCGCCCCGGGCAGCGGGCACACCGGCCCGAGCGGCAGACACGCACCGGCCCGAGCGGCGGACACGCCGACCTGAGCAGGGAGCAGCGGGGCTCAGCGCTGACCGCCAGGCGCCCGGGGGGCTCCGGACCGCAGCCCGTACGCCCCGGGACGCGGGCCGTCGGCCGTACGCCCGCACGGGTGAGGGCCGCCGTGGGTGCCGTGGCGGCCGAGGTGCGTCATTCTGGGGACATGGCTGCCGTACGTGGCGTGTCCCCGTGGAAGGGGCGGAGCAGAGGCCGAGGGCCGCGCTCCGTTCTCGTCGCCGCCGTCGCCGCTGCCGTCGCGGGCCTCACCGCCGCGACCGGGTGCGCGAGCGACGCCGGAGCCGGTGCCCCGGCCGGCGCGCACGGACCGGTGACGCCGGCCGCCCGGTCCGCCGCGCCGCCCTCATCCCCCGACCCGGCGCTGCCCCCGTCCGCCGCGCCGACCTCGGCCTCCGACCCGGGGCGCCCCGCGGCGGGCGCTCCGGCCCCCTCCCCCGACCCGGCGCTGCCCCCCGGCCCCGCCGTGCCGGCCGCCGTCGGCGCCGCTCCCCCGTCGCCCTCCGGTACGCCCGCGACGCCGCCGGCCCCCTCGCCCCGCGGGCCCGTCGCCGCCGAGCTCTCCATCCCCTCGATCGGTGTCGAAGGCCTGGACGTCCTGCCGTACGAGGGGACCACCGACGACCGCGCCGGCACCGTCATCCAGGACCGCGGTGTGGCGGCGAGTCCGCACGGCGCGCGCGGCGGCGTGGGGCCGGGGCAGGTCGGCAACTACCTGGTGACCGCCCACCGGCTCTCCGCGGGCGGACCGCTGCGCGAGCTGCCCGCCGTCGAGAAGGGGGACCTCGTGCACGTCACGGCGGGCGGCACCGTCTACACGTACGAGATCGTCGAGACGCGCTCGACGTCCTTCCGCTCGGCCCGTTCGCTGGCCGAGCAGCGGGCCGCCGTGCCCGGCGAACCGGGCCGGGAGCCCACCCGGGCCATGATCACCCTCTCCACCTGCGCGACGCCCGAGGACAACGCGGCGGGCAACTACTGGCGGGACGCGCAGAACAACCCCGAGCACCGCATCGACAAGATCGGCGTCCTCACGTCGACGCGGCCCGCCTGAGCGACCGCGTGCCCCACCCGCACCCCCCGGAGGCGCCCTCGGTCGCGGGTCGGACCGGCAGCCGGTCAGCGCAGCCGGTGCGGCAGCCGGACGCGGACCAGGGTGGTCTCCACTCCGCTGTCGACCAGACGGCCGTTCGCGTCGAAGGCCCCGGGACCGTCCGTCATCCCGAAGTCGTTGTCGTTGAGGAGGACCAGGGTCGAGGAGCCCTCGACGGCGATCCCCTCGATCTTGCCGGGGACGCCCGCGACCGTGTTCAGGTCGACGACCAGGCGCTTCTGCAGGACCGGTGCATCGGCGGCCGCCTCGTCGTCCAGCTGCTCCAGCGTCGGGCTCGCCGTCCCGTCCCACCGGGAGCCGAGGATGTCGGCGCCGCGGCGGAGCCGTACCTCGTACAGGCGGGAGGCCTTGTCCGTGCGCTCCTGGACCAGCAGGCGGTCGCCGCCCAGGGCGACGACGGAGGAGATCTTCAGCTCCGAGGTCTTCGTCTGGCCGGGCTCCACGACGCCCACCGGGTCGAAGCGGTACGCGTACTCCGCCGTGACCCGGTTCTTGCGGGGCGAGAAGCGCAGCAGGCGCGTGGTGCGGGAGTCCTCGCCGGCCGCCTTGTCGGGGTTGAGCAGGGGGCTCTGCAGCGCCATCACCAGGTCGCCGTCGGGCAGCAGCGCCAGCCCCTCGAAGCCTCGGTTGATCTTGCGCTTGAGGAAGATCGGCGGGAGCGACTCGACCACCGGGTAGTCGGCGCCGGTCAGGGCGAGGCCCCGGGGGACGTGGCGGGCCAGGACCCGGCCCGCGGCGGAGACGTGCACCAGCGACGGACCGTACTCGTCGGCCAGCCAGAAGCTGCCGTCGCGGTCGCGGACCAGGCCCTCGGTGTCGAGGCCGTTCGGGTCGTACGCGAGCGGGGTCGTGGCGCTGTGGTCGTACGGGGCCTCGTCGCGGCCCGGCTGGTTGGGGAGACCCGTGACGGGCGCGCCGGAGGCCGTGGTGAGCGGGATGGACTTCAGCACCCGGATCCGGTCGCCGACCGCGCGGACCTTGACGATCGCCGGGTCGAAGCCTGGTACGGGGAACGTGCGCCGCTTGTCCTTGCCCACCTCTATCTGGCCGTTGGGACCCCGGTCGGTGACGGTCCAGTACTCGCCGCTCCGCCCGGCCGGGTACAGGTCGCTGCCGATGCCGCCCAGGTCGACGTCCCGGTCGTCGTCGACGGTGCCGGGCAGCAGGGCGTTGCTGAAGGCGCCCAGCGGGATGTCCGGCAGGGTCGAGGTGGAGACGACCCGGGCGGCGGTGCCGTGCCGCGCCGGCTCGGCCTCGGCCGTCCCCACGACCGCGGTCAGCGCGAGCGCGGCGGACAGCGGCAGAACGACGGCGGCGGGCCGGCGCAGGAGGCGCGGATTCATCTGAACTCCCTTTGAACACCTGGAAAGTCGCCCGTGGAGGCGCCTCATGGTCCAGTTCCGGCCACAACGGTGGGCGTCGGGTGGGCGACATGGGGGCGAGCCCTCGGTGAACACGGCTCCGTCCCCGGGTGTCGGTGCCGGGGAGGACAATCGCGCCATGGTGATCACCGCGCGCGCCCTCAACCGGTCCACTCTCGCCCGGCAGCTCCTCCTCGACCGGGCGCCGATCGGCGTCGGGGACGCCGTACGGCGGGTGGTGGCCGTGCAGGCGCAGCAACCGGGCTCGCCTTACGTGGCGTTGTGGAACCGCGTCGCCGGCTTCGCCCCGGAGTCGCTCGACAGGGCGCTCGCGGACTTCGCGTTGGTCAGGTCGACCCTGATGCGGCTCACGCTGCACCTGGTGCACGCCGGGGACTACCAGGCCTTCCGGGAGGGCATGGAGCCGGCGCTGCGGGGGTCGCGGCTGCACGACCCCCGGTTCAAGGCGGCGGGGTTCACGGCCGAGGACGCCGACGGGCTGCTGCCCGGCCTCCTCGCGTACGCAGGTGAGGCGCGGGCCGGGGCCCAGCTGCGGGCGCACCTGGAGGCGGCGCGGGGCGGGCCGGTGGAGGCCGTCGTGTGGCGGATGATCCGGCAGTACGCGCCGCTGTGGCACGCGCCGACGGGGCCGCCGTGGTCGTTCGGCACGGCCCAGTCGTTCGTGACGGCCGCGGCGCCCCTGCCGGTGCTGGGCGACCCGGAGGCCTCGGCGGCCGGTCTCGCGGTGCTGCTCCGGCGCTACCTGGAGGGCTTCGGTCCGGCGTCCCTCGCGGACATGGCGCAGTTCACGCAGGCCCCGCGGGGGCGGGTGCGCGAGGCGGTGCGGCTCCTGGAGGACGGCCTGGAGCAGGAGGAGGGGCCGGGCGGGACCGTGCTCCACGACGTGCCCGGCGCGCCCCGGCCGGACGAGGACGTCCCGGCGCCGCCCCGCCTGATGGCGATGTGGGACAGCGTCCTGCTGGCCTACGCGGACCGCGGCCGGGTCATCCCGCCCGAGTACCGCAGGCAGGTGATCCGGGTGAACGGCGACACGCTGCCGACGGTGCTCGTCGACGGGTACGTGGCCGGGGTCTGGCGTCCGGTCGGGGAAGGCGTCGAGGTCTCGGCCTTCCGTCCGCTGCCCGCCCGCGTCTGGGCGGAGCTGGCGGAGGAGGCCGCGGCCCTCGACGGCTTCCTCGCCGCCCGGGACCGCCGCGTCTACGGCCGTTACGACCACTGGTGGGTCAAGGGGCTTCCCGCGGCGGAGACCCGGGTGCTGCCGGGGGCCTGACGGCGTACTCGGGGGGGGGGAGGGCGGCCTGACGGCGTACCGGGGGGGGAGGGCGGCCTGCGGCCTACCCGGTGCTGCCTGGCCGTAGCCCGGAGCACGCCGTAGCTCGGAGCACGCCGGAACCCGGAGCACGCCGGAACCCCCGGCCGCCACGGTCGGCGTTCGGGGGGTCCGGCGGGTTCCGGCGGGTTCCGGCGGGTTCCGGCGGGGCAACGGTTTCCGGCGGCCCGGCCCGTCACCCCTTCTCCGCCACCAGCTGCCTGAGTGCGATGTTGAGCTGGAGGACGTTGACGCGGGGTTCGCCGACGAAGCCGAGGATGCGGTCGTCGGTGTGGTCGGCGACGAGCTTGTCTACCTGGGCGACGGTGAGGTCGTTCCTCTCGGCGATCCGGTGGACCTGGAGCCTGGCGTACTCCGGGGAGATGTGCGGGTCGAGGCCGGAGCCGGAGGAGGTGACGGCGTCGGCGGGGACGTCGGAGGGCTTCACCTTGAAGTCGGCCGTCGAATTGTCCTTGACGACGGCGGCCTTTGCGTCCTTGACCCAGGTGATCAGGTCCTCGTTGTCGCCGGAGCGGTTGGTGGCGCCGGAGAGGATGATCGAGTACTGGGTGTTGACGCTGTTGGTGCCCAGGCCGTTGGACGGGCGGGGCTGGAACCACTTCAGGTCCGGGGTCGGCGTCTCCTCGCCGTCCTTGAGGGGCAGGTTGTAGGTCTGGCCGATGAGTTCGGAGCCGACGACCCGGCCGCTCGCGTCGGTGACCTCGGAGCCGTTCGCCTTCCCGGGGAAGGCCACCTGCGCGATCCCGGTGACGGCGAGCGGGTAGAGGACGCCGCAGATCACGGTGAGGACGAGGAGGGCGCGCAGGCCCGCCCAGAGCACGCGGCCGGTGTTCGCTGCTGAGTTGTTCATCGTGGTCAGCCGATTCCGGGGATGAGGGAGAGGAGGAGGTCGATGATCTTGATGCCGATGAACGGGGCGATCAGGCCGCCGAGGCCGTAGATCCCGAGGTTGCGCCGGAGCATCGAGTCGGCGCTGGAGGGCCGGTAGCGCACGCCCTTGAGGGCGAGCGGGACGAGCGCGACGATGATCAGCGCGTTGAAGATCACGGCGGAGAGGATCGCGGACTCGGGCGAGGCCAGGCCCATGATGTTGAGCCTGTCCAGCGACGGGTAGGCGACGGCGAACATCGCGGGGATGATCGCGAAGTACTTCGCCACGTCGTTGGCGATCGAGAAGGTCGTCAACGCGCCCCGGGTGATGAGGAGTTGCTTGCCGATCTCGACGATCTCGATGAGCTTGGTCGGGTTGGAGTCGAGGTCGACCATGTTGCCGGCCTCCTTCGCGGCCGACGTGCCCGTGTTCATCGCGACACCGACGTCGGCCTGCGCGAGCGCGGGGGCGTCGTTGGTGCCGTCACCGGTCATCGCGACGAGCTTGCCGCCCGCCTGCTCCCGCTTGATGAGGGCCATCTTGTCCTCGGGGGTGGCCTCGGCGAGGAAGTCGTCGACCCCCGCCTCCTCGGCGATGGCCTTCGCGGTCAGCGGGTTGTCACCCGTGATCATGACCGTCTTGATGCCCATGCGGCGCAGCTCCTCGAACCGCTCCCGCATGCCCTCCTTGACGACGTCCTTGAGGTGGATGACGCCGAGGACACGCGCGCCCTTGTCGTCCTTGACCGCGACGAGCAGCGGCGTGCCGCCGGCCTCGGAGATCCGGTTGGCCAGGGTGTCGGCGTCGTCGGCGACCTCGCCGCCCTGCTCGCGGACCCAGTTGACGACCGATCCGGCCGCGCCCTTGCGGGTCTGCTTGCCGTCCACGTCCACACCCGACATGCGGGTCTGGGCGGTGAACTCGATCCAGGTGGCGTGCGCCAGCTCGCCCTGGTGGCGCTCGCGCAGGCCGTACCTCTCCTTCGCGAGGACCACGATCGAGCGGCCCTCGGGCGTCTCGTCCGCCAGCGAGGACAGCTGGGCGGCGTCCGCCAGCTCAGCCGCGGTGGTGCCCTTGACCGGCACGAACTCCGAGGCCTGACGGTTGCCCAGGGTGATCGTGCCGGTCTTGTCGAGCAGCAGCGTGGAGACGTCGCCGGCGGCCTCGACCGCGCGGCCCGACATCGCGAGGACGTTGCGCTGGACCAGCCGGTCCATGCCGGCGATGCCGATCGCGGAGAGCAGCGCGCCGATCGTGGTCGGAATCAGGCAGACGAGCAGGGCGGTGAGGACGATGAGTGAGGTCTGCTTGTCGGCGCCCGCGTAGATCGCGAACGGCTTCAGGGTCACGACCGCGAACAGGAAGACGATCGTCAGCGAGGCGAGCAGGATGTCGAGCGCGATCTCGTTCGGCGTCTTCTGCCGGGCCGCGCCCTCCACCAGGCTGATCATCCGGTCGATGAACGTCTCGCCGGGCTTCGTCGTGATCTTCACGACGATCCGGTCGGACAGCACCTTCGTGCCGCCGGTGACCGCGCACCGGTCGCCTCCGGACTCGCGGATCACGGGAGCCGACTCGCCGGTGATGGCGGACTCGTCCACCGAGGCGACGCCCTCGACGACGTCACCGTCGCCGGGGATGATGTCGCCGGCCTCGCAGACCACCAGATCACCGATCCTCAGCTCGGTGCCCGGGACCCGCTCCTCGTTCGTGCCGATGATCCGGCGGGCGACCGTGTCGGTCTTGGCCTTGCGCAGGGTGTCGGCCTGCGCCTTGCCGCGGCCCTCGGCGACCGCCTCCGCCAGGTTGGCGAAGATCGTGGTCAGCCACAGCCAGGCGGTGATCGCCCAGCCGAACCAGTCCCCCGGGTTCCTCACCGCGAGGACCGTGGTGACGACCGAGCCGATCAGCACCACGAACATCACGGGCGACTTGACCATCACCCGCGGATCGAGCTTCCTGATCGCGTCGGGGAAGGACGCGACCAGCTGCTTGGGGTCGAACAGGCCCCCGCCGACGCGTCCGGCCCCGGCCTGCGTGCCGCCGGGCGCCCCGGACTGCGGGGGCCGGGTGGGAGTGATGGTGCTCATGCTGCGAGCCCTTCGGCGAGCGGTCCCAGCGCGAGGGCGGGGAAGTAGGTGAGACCGGTGATGATCATGATGGTGCCGACCAGCAGGCCCGTGAACAGCGGCTTCTCGGTCCGCAGCGTGCCAGCCGTCTCCGGCACCGGCTTCTGCTCCGCCAGCGAACCCGCCAGCGCGAGCACGAACACCATCGGCAGGAACCGGCCCAGCAGCATCGCGATGCCGATCGTCGAGTTGAACCACTGCGTGTCCGCGTTCAGACCCGCGAACGCCGAACCGTTGTTGTTCGCACCCGAGGTGTAGGCGTAGAGGATCTCGGAGAACCCGTGCGCGCCGGAGTTGGTCATCGAGTGCGACGGCGTGTCCAGGACGAACGAGGCCGCCGTGAAGCACAGGACCAGGGCCGGGGTGATCAGGATGTAGCAGGCCGCGAACTTGATCTCGCGGGTGCCGATCTTCTTGCCCAGGTACTCGGGGGTGCGGCCGACCATCAGACCGGCGATGAACACCGCGATGATCGCCATGATCAGCATGCCGTAGAGGCCGGAGCCGACACCGCCGGGCGCGATCTCGCCCAGCTGCATGCCCAGCAGGTTGATGCCGCCGCCGAAACCGGTGTTGGAGGAGTGGAAGGAGTTCACCGCGCCGGTCGACGTCAGGGTCGTTGCGACCGAGAAGATCGCGGACGCGCTGATGCCGAACCGGGTCTCCTTGCCCTCCATCGCCCCGCCCGCCAGGTCGAACGCCGGGCCCCTGCCCGCGAACTCGGTCCACATCATCAGCGCGGTGAAACCGACCCAGATGGCGGCCATCGTGCCCAGGATCGCGTACCCCTGCTTGAGCGAGCCGACCATCCGGCCGAACGTCCGCGTCAGCGCGAACGGGATCACCAGGATCAGATAGACCTCGAAGAGGTTCGACAGTCCGTTGGGGTTCTCGAAGGGATGGGCCGAGTTGGCGTTGAAGTAACCGCCGCCGTTCGTGCCCAGCTCCTTGATGACCTCCTGCGAGGCCACCGCCCCGCCGTTCCACTGCTGCGACCCGCCCGTGAACTGGCCGACCTCGTGGATGCCGGCGAAGTTCTGGATCGCACCGCACGCCACCAGGACCAGCGCACCGACCACCGAGATCGGCAGCAGGATCCGGACGACACCCCGCACCAGGTCGGCCCAGAAGTTGCCCAGCTCACCCGTACGCGACCGGGCGAAGCCCCGCACCAGCGCCACCGCCACCGCCATGCCCACGGCCGCCGACACGAAGTTCTGCACCGCCAGACCACCGGTCTGCACGACATGGCCCATGGCCTGCTCGCCGTAGTACGACTGCCAGTTCGTGTTCGCCACGAACGACGCGGCCGTGTTGAACGCCTGGTCCGGGTCGATCGACACGAAACCGAGCGAACCCGGCAGCGAACCCTGCACCCGCTGGAGCAGGTACAGGAACAGCACGCTCACCGCGGAGAAGGCCAGCACCCCGCGCAGATACGCCGGCCAGCGCATCTCGACCGACGGGTTCGCGCCGATCGCCTGGTAGATCCACTTCTCCGGCTTCAGATGCTTCTCCGAGGAGTACACCTTCGCCATGTGGTCGCCCAGCGGCCGGTACGACAGACCGAGAGCGACGACCAACGCCAGGAGCTGGAGCACTCCGGCAAGAACGGGACTCATCTGTTCTCAGAACCTCTCGGGCTTGACGAGGGCGAGGACGAGATAGCCCAGCAGGGCGGCGGCCACCAGCAATCCGACGATGTTCTCGGCACTCACAGCTTGGCCACCCCCTTGGCGATGAAGGCCACCAGCGCGAAGACCGCGATCGTGGTGACGACGAAGGCCACGTCGGCCATCGTGAGCTCCCGGATGCAGGAAGAAGGAAGAACGGATTCTCGGACGAGACGAGGAAACCTCTCCCCGGCCGCTCCGCCGCCTTCGTTGACGTGCCCCTAACGCCGTCCATGCCCGTCTTGACGCGTCCCGTACGGCCGGGTGACGTGGCCCACCGCCCGCGGGCCCCCGCCGGGTTCGGCGCCCACCCATTGCCAGTGGCCGGAAGGGGACATATCTTCGAGCGACACCTACGGACCGGGATGCTCGTCAGTCCCGGGGCGGTCCGCCGTTCACGGGCCGGACGGCGGGGAGCGGAACCCTCGGGGACGACGGGGACGCTGGACGCCGGGCGTACGGGATATCCGTATCCACGTACCCGCAGGAGCTGAGCAGCACATGAGCAAGCACGTCCTGGCGCAGAACCAGTACGGCAAGGCCGAGAACCGCATCGTGGCCGTGACCCGCAAGGGCAACGACGGCGCGTGGCACGAGATCCGCGACCTGAACGTGTCGGTGGCGCTGCGCGGTGAGTACCGCGACGTCCACCTGACCGGGGACAACGGCAACTGCCTGCCGACGGACACCACCAAGAACACGGTGTACGCCTTCGCCAAGGAGCACGGCGTGGCCTCCCCCGAGGCCTTCGGCATCCTCCTGGCCAAGCACTTCGTGACCTCCCAGGCGGTGATCCACGAGGCGCAGATCCGGGTGGAGGAGTACGCCTGGGAGCGGATCTCCGTCCCCACCCGCAAGGAGCAGCACTCCTTCGCCCGCAAGGGCCAGGAGGTCCGCACCGCGCAGATCACCTACTCGGCGAACACCGGTCTCCAGGTCATCTCCGGCCTCAAGGACCTCACGGTCATGAACTCGACGAACTCCGAGTTCCACGGCTTCATCAAGGACGAGTACACGACCCTCAAGGAGGCCTACGACCGGATCCTCGCCACCAAGGTCACCGCGCGCTGGGCGAACTCGGCCCCGGCGGCCGCGGACGAGGAGCACGACTGGGACCGCTCGTACCAGAAGGTGCGCCGTCACATGCTGGAGGCGTTCGCGGAGACGTACAGCTACTCCCTCCAGCAGACGCTGCACGCGATGGCCGACCGGGTCCTGGACAACGTCTCCACGGTCAACGAGGTGCGGCTCAACCTGCCGAACAAGCACCACTTCCTGGTGGACCTGGAGCCCTTCGGCCTCAAGAACGACAACGAGGTCTACTTCGCCGCCGACCGGATGTACGGCCTGATCGAGGGCACCGTCCACCGCGACGGCGTGCAGCCGGTGATCGCGACCAGCGACTGGATCACCGCCTGACCCCCACCCGGCCGCCCCGGGTCACAGCGGCCCGGCCGCCCGGACTCCCAGCCACACGGCGCCGAGTCCGGCGGCCAGGCTCGCGGCGACGTTCAGCACCGCGCGCCCCCGCGCCCCGCCCTCGTACAGCTTCAACGTCTCGTAGGAGAACGTCGAGTACGTCGTGAGCGCCCCGCACAGGCCGGTGCCGAGCAGCAGGTGGACCTGGGTCGACGCCATCCCGGTGAGCAGGCCGAGGAGGAACGACCCGGCGGTGTTCACCGCGAGGGTGCCCCACGGGAAGGCGGAGCCGAGGCGCGCGCGGGCCGCGCGGTCCGCGAGGTAGCGCAGGGGCGCGCCGACGGCGGCTCCGGCGACGACGAGGAGCCAGTTCACGCCCGCCCCGTCCTCGCGCGTACGGCGGCCCTGGTGACGGCGACCCCGGCCCAGACGGCGGCGAGCGCGGTGACCAGGGTGCCGCCCAGGTAGAGCACACCGCGGGTCGGGTCGCCGCCGTCGAGCAGCCGCTCCGTCTGGAGGGCGTAGGTGGAGAAGGTGGTGAACCCGCCGCAGAACCCGGTGCCGAGGAACGGCCGGAGGAGCGGGTGCGGGGGCGCGGAGGACCATTCGGTGGGCCGCTCCGTGAGCAGGACCATGAGGACGCCGAGCACGGCGCAGCCCGCCACGTTGACCGTGAGCGTGGTCCAGGGGAAGGCGCCTTCGGGGGTGGGCGCGAGGAGTTCCGCGCCGTAGCGGGCGGATGCGCCGAGGGCGCCGCCGGCGGCCACCACCCCGACGACCGGCAGTTCCGCGCGCAGCCCCATGGCGGCAAGCCTACGGCGGCGGATCAAGGCGAGGCGCACAGGCACGGCCCCCGGCCTGGGGCATTAACCGGGGGCCGGCCCGTGCAGCCTCGCTCTGCGATGGTCCGGCCACGCCCTGCGACGGGTCAAAGCGGGGCCGGAGAGTCTGTCAGATCCCCCACGGGGTATCCCGGAGGGCCGGCCGAGGGTCCGGTGGAGGGCCGGCGGGAGCCCCCGGAGGGCCGGCCGGGGCGCCTCCGACCTGCGACGACACGGCGGGGGGTGGTCCGGCCACCATCCGGCGGCCGATTCGGGTGCCGGGTACACCTCGCCGCGGGGGCCGGTCCCGGGCGACGGTGGTGGAGCAGCGGGAGGGAGCTGCGCAACCTTCGGGCAGGAGTGTCGTGAGTACATCCGTCGCAACCAAGCGCAGGGCCGTCACCGGTGCTGTTCCGCCGGCCGGTTCCCTGGACGTCGTCAGGCCCGCCGGCACGGCCGGCTCGCGCGAGGACGTCTACGCCGAGCTGTGTGCCGCGCTGTTCTCCGGATTCCCGCGCCGGGACCAGCGGCTGAAGGCCGAGCAGTACCTGCACGGTCTGCTCACGGCGCAGGGCCGCAAGTCCATCCGGAACATCGCCGCGCAGATCGGCGGTCCCGCCGCCGAGCAGAGCCTGCACCACTTCGTGTCCAGCTCCACCTGGGACTGGCAGCCGATGCGGGCGGCCCTCGCCCGGCACCTGGAGCGCAACAGCTGCCCGCAGGCCTGGGTGGTGCGGCCGATGCCGATACCGAAGGCCGGGGAGCACTCGGTCGGGGTGGACCGGCGGTTCGACCCGGAGCGCGGGCAGGTCTTCCACGGCCAGCAGGCGTTCGGCGTGTGGTTCGCGAGCGACGAGCTGAGCGTGCCCGTCAACTGGCGTCTGTTCCTGCCGGATCCGTGGGTGAACGACCGGACGCGGCGGGACCGCGCGGAGGTTCCGCAGGAGGCGGGCGAGGAGACCCTGGAGGAGTGCGCCGTCGCGGCCGCGCTCGACACGGCCCGCTGGCCGGACGTGACCCGCAAGCCGGTGCTGCTCGACATCCGGGGCGGCGCGGGGCGGGCGGCCCTCACCCGGCTCGCCGGGGCGGGGGTGCCGGTGGTGGCGCGGATCGGTCCGGGTTCCCGGCTGGCGATCGCCGACCGGGCGCTGCCGGGCTTCGGTGCCGGTCCGCTGTCGGCCCTGCAGATCCTGGAGTCGCTCAAGGGGCTGCGCCGGCCGGTGAGCTGGGTGGACACGGTGGCCGGTGCGCGGACCTCGCGGACCTCGCTGGCCACGGCGGTCCGGGTGGCGCTGCCCGCGCCGGGCGGCGAGCGGATGCGTCCGCTGGTGCTGCTGGGCGAGTGGGACGACCCGCGGCGGCCTCCGGCCCGGGTGTGGATCAGCGATCTGACCGGTTCGCCGGTCGGCTCCCTGCTGCGGCTGACGAAGCTGGCCCGCCGGGTGGAGCGGGACTTCGTGGAGGTCGGCGAGGGGGCCGGACTGCGGGACTTCGTGGGCCGGTCGTTCCGGGGCTGGCACCGGCACATCACGCTGGCGTCGGCGGCCCACGCGGCGACGGTGATGGCGGCCACCGACTGGGAGGGGTCCTACCGCTCCGGCTACGGAGCGGGACGGACGGCGCGGACCGCGAGCTGAGCGGCCCGCGGCGGGGCGTCAGCCGGTGCGCTCCGGCGGGCCGGGCTGCCGGGTCGGGTCAGCCGGCCCGCGGCTCTTGGCCAGCACCTCCCGGGTGCGCTGGAGGCGCAGCGCCAGCTGGACCTCCAGGACCTGTCCGGGCTTCTGCCACTCGGGGCCGAGGAGTTCGCCGATCCGCTCCAGCCGGCGCGAGACCGTGTTGGGGTGGACGTGGAGCGCCTCGGCGGCGTTGGTCGGGCTGCCGCCGGAGGCGAAGTACGCCTCCAGGGTGTGGGTGAGGTCGGTGAAACGCTCGGCGTCGTAGTCGAGGACGGGTCCGATCGCCGCCTCGACGAAGCCGTCGACGTCGTTGTCGTCGGAGAGGAGCAGTCCGAGGAAGCCCAGGTCCTGCACGGACGCCGCCGATCCGGTGCCGCCGAGGGCGCTCATCGCGTCCAGGCAGCGGCCGGCCTCCTGGTGCATCCGGGCGACGCCGTCCGGGCTCTCGCCGGGTCCGGCGGCGGCGACGGAGACGGGGTGGCCGAGCAGCGGGGACAGTTCGTCGGCGACGGCCCGGGCGGCGGCGGAGGCGTCGATGCCCGGGAGCAGCAGCACGATGCAGCCGCCCTGCACGGTCTTCAGCCCGCTGAGCCGGTACGCGTACGAGGACGCCCACACCACGGCCCGGCCCTGTTCGCCGCCTTCCGGGCGGGCGAGCACGAGGACGTGCGGTCTGCGCAGGTCGACGCCGAGGCGGCGGGCCCGCTGGGCGATCTGCTGGGGGGCGTGCGGCGGGTCTGCGATGAGGTCGTCGAGGAGTTCGTCGCGGACGGGTCCCTCGGCGACGGCGGTGGAGCGGCGCATGAGGAGGAGGAAGGCGACGGACTGGGCGGCGAGTTCGAGGAGCCGCTCGTCCTCTCCGGTGAGGCCGCCGGCGGCGCGGATGACGAGGCCGCCGAGGTCCTCGGAGCCGGCGATGACGGGCGCGACCCAGGTGTCGTCGTCGGCGAGGACCGGGCGGCGGCGGGCGTGCGCGTCGAGAGAGGCCTTGGCGACGGCCTCCTCGACGAGTCCGGGCAGGTCGCCGGCGGTGGCGAGGCAGCGGCCGCCCTGGTCGCGGATCGTCACGGTGGCGTCGAGGGCGTCGGCGGCCGCCTTGGCGACGCTGCCCAGGTCGCCGCCGGCGAGGACGAGGTTCATGATCCGGCCGTGGGCCTCGCTGACGTGCCGCATCCGGGTGAGGCTGGTGCGGATCCGGGAGCTGTCCCGTTCGAGTTCGGAGACCTCGGCCCGGGTCCGGTCGAGGAGTCCGGCCTTCTCCACGGCGAGGGCGGCGAGGTCGGCGAGGGCGGTGAGGAGCCCGATCTCCTCGGCGGTGTGCTGGCGGACCCGCCGGTCGGCGCCGTGCAGGGCGCCGATCACGGTGTCGCCGCTGCGCAGCGGCGCGGCCATGATCGCGTGCAGGCCCTCGGCGCGCAGGGCCGCTTCGGCGGCCTCGTCGAAGGCGGGGGCGGGGATACCGGTGTCGAGGAAACCGGAGAGGGCGAACCGCTCGTCGGCGAGGTAGTCGGCGGTCCAGACGGCCTCGCCGCGGGACTGGACGGCGCCGTCGAGTCCGTGGCCCTCGGCGATCCGCAGTCCGGGGGCGATCCGCGGTCCGCCGGTCTGGCCGGTGCGGGAGCCCTCGGTCGTGTGGACGTAGCAGGATCCGTGCGGGCCGCGGAGGGTGACGTACGCGAGGTCGAGGCCGAGGAGCCGGCGGGCGCGGCGGGTGATCACGCGCAGCAGGCTGTCGAGGTCGTACGAGAGGGTGAGGTCGCGTGCGGTGTCGGTGAGGGTGGCGAGTTCGGCCTCGCGGCGGTCCTCCTGCTCGCGGCCGGTGTCGATCTCGGCGGCGAGGGCGACGGCCCGTTCGAGGCGGTCGAGGTCCGCTCCGGCGAGTCCGGTGAGCCGGGCCTCGTCGAGGAGGCCGGTGAAGCGGGCGGGCGGGGCCTTCTGGGCCAGCAGTTCGAGGACGGAGAGCAGCGCGTCGGCACCGCCCGTTCCGTCCGCGCGGTCCAACGTCATGGCCTCGTCCCCCGTAGTCCAGCGAAATCGGGCACCTGGGAGGAAACCCGCACTGCTCGCCGAAACGTAATTCGGCTCCGGGAAGCGGTCAACGACGGGTTGCCGCGGTTGGTTCCCGGTGAAGGCTCCGGGGAGGCGTCCGGGTGGTCGGGCCGGTCGTCCTCCGGGAGCTGTCGTGTCGGTGGCGCGGCCGCGTCGTGGGCCGCGCCGGGCGGTCAGCCCACGGATCCCGCCGGTACGAGCCGGGGCCGGGCGGGGCCGAACCGGGCCGGGACGCGGGGCGCGTAGAGGGGGCGGACCGCGGTGTCGCGGACGGCGAGGACGGAGCGCTGGAGCCGGCGCAGCCGGGCCGAGGGCTCCATGCCGCTCTCCCCCTTGAGGGCGGCGCGCAGTCGCTCGTACACGGTGAGGGCCTCGTCGTACTGGCCGCAGCGCAGCAGGGCCACCATGTAGTGGGCGTGGAGGGGCTCGTTGGTGCGGTAGCGGGCGACGAGCCCGGAGAGTTCGGAGACGAGTTCGGCGTGCCGGCCGAGTCCCAGCTGGGCCTCCACCCACTGGTCGAGGACGCTGAGGCGGGACGTCTCCAGGCGTTCGATCTCACGGCGGAGGCGGGGGCCGGCGGCGACGCCCGCGTAGGGTTCGCCGCGCCACAGGGCGAGTGCCTCGCCGAGGCGGAGGGCGGCGCGGGAGAGGTCGCCGGCCTCCATGGCGCGGTATCCGGCGCCGGCCGCGCGCTCGAACTGCCGGACGTCGTTGGTGCCGCCGCCGGTGTCGAGCCGGTAGCCGCCGGGCTGGGAGACGAGGATCGCGTCGGCGGTGCGCCGGTCGGACCAGCCGGGGCCGGGCTCCGCCGGGGCGGCGCCGCGCAGCGCGGCCGTGATGAGGGTGCGCAACTCGGCTATGTGGGACTGCAGTTCGCTCCGGGCACCGCGCGGGGCGCCGGACGGCCACAGTTCCTCGGTGAGCACCGTCACGGGGACGACCTGGTCGGCGCTGGCCGTGAGCAGGGCGAGGAGCTGCCGGGGCGCGGCGGCTGTCGGGGTGATCGACACCCCGTGCTCACGTACCGACAGTCCCCCCAGAATCCGGACGTCCACCTTGCCCCCTCCATGCCTGTGCGGTGTCAGCGCGCGGGATGACTCTCGATGATTAGAAAAGACCCCCGTAGGCATGTCAATAAGAAACCGGAGGGTATGGAAACCCAACCCGGGATATCGGGGTGATTCACCCCCTTTGGGATGGTATAAGGCCGTAAGATTTTCGTCACTGGCGCAGACCGACACACCCCCGAAGGCTGTTTCCGGACTCGGGGGTACGCTTTCGCGGGATCCTTGTGGATGTTGAAGAGGCCCACACGCACGAGTTCGCGCCAGAAACCGTCCACCGGGTACGGTTCCGCGGCCGCTCCGTCGCGGGGCGGGCCGCCGGACCCGGCCGCGAGGGCCGCCCGGCGGGCGCGGGGGGGCTCCTGACGGGCCCCTAGACGACGGCCGCGGCGGTCAGCAGGCCGAACGCGACGGTGATCAGGAGCGTGCGGACGCGGTGGAGGCCGTTCCAGCGCCGCTCGAAGGCGGCCCGCACGGCGGACGGCTCGTCGCCCGTCGCCTCCGAGGCGGCCAGCGCGTTGTTCAGCGGGACGTTGCCGCCGACGGTGACCGCGTGGTTGAGGGCCGCGCACACCAGCCCTCCGAGCACCAGCCACCTCTGGGCGTCCGTCCGCCCGTCGACCGGGACGAGGAGGGCGGCGACGGGGAAGGCGAGCACCCCGAGGAAGACGGTCATGAAGACGGCCCGCGGGACGGCTTCGTTGATCCGGCGCATCGCCGTCACGAACTCGGCGTCCGTCAGACGGGCGAGCGCGGGCATGATCCCGGTCTGGAAGATCAGCATGAAACCGGCGTAGAGGCCGGTGCATCCGACGGCGAGGGCGAGCAGCAGGGAGGCCATGCGGCCATTCTCACCCGCTGCCCGCCCCGGGTGTCAGCTGTACGGGTCACCCGCCTTCAACTCTCCCTCGCCGGAGGGCCCTTCGCCCGGTCCGCGCAGGCCGTTCGCCTGTCGTACGGCCGCGGCCAGCTCGCGCACCACCGCCGACCCCGACCGGCCGGCGATCGACTCGGCGCGCTCCGCGAGCGCCGCGAGACCCGGGGCGCCCGGCAGCTCCCCGCCGCGCAGCGCGTCCGCGAAGTAGGCGGTGATCGCCGTCAGTTGCAGGCTGTCGTGGCCGCCTCCCCAGATGTCGCCGGCGAGGGCGGCCGTACCGACCGAGCCGGAGCGCTCGTGGGGCGCGCGCGTGGCCGGGTCGAGCCACCGGACGGTGGCGGTGGCCACCGGGCCGGACGCCCCGGGCCGCGTCCGCACCGCGTACAGGGCGGTGACCGTGTGCCCGGCGCCGACCTCGCCGCCGTCGACCCGGTCGTCGCGGAAGTCCTCGTCCGCGACCGCCCGGTTCTCGTAGCCGATCAGGCGGAACCGCTCCACGGTCCGCCGGTCGAAGGCGACCTGCGCCTTGGCGTCCCGGGCACGCAGCTCCACATGGGCGGGCAGCTGGTCGACGAAGACCTTGCGGGCCTGTGCCGTGTCGGAGACGTACGTCGTCTGGCCGTCGCCGCGGTCGGCGAGCTGCTCCATGAACGCGTCGCCGTAGTCGCTGCCCACGCCGACGCCGAAGAGGGTGATCCCGTACCGCTTCCGCTCCGCCTCGATGCGCTCCAGGATCGTGCCGGCCTCGGTGGCCCCGGTGTTGGCGAGGGCGTCGGAGAGCAGCACGACCCGGTTGGTGGCCCCCTCGCGGTGACCCGCGACGGCCACGTCGTAGCCGGTGCGGACCCCCGCCTCGACATTGGTGGAGGAGCTCGTCGCGAGGGCGTCCACCGCGTCGCGGATGCGGCCGCGGGCGTCGCCCACCCGGGTCAGCGGCAGCCGGGTCTCGGCCTCGTCGCTGAAGGCGACGAGGCCGATCGAGTCGTCGTCGCGGAGCTCGTCGGCGAGCAGCCCCAGCGACTCCTTGACCAGGTCGAGCCGGCCCGGCTCGGCCATCGAGCCGGAGACGTCGACGACGAAGGTGAGGGCGGCGGGCGGGCGTTCGCCGCGCCGGTCCGCCGCGCGCGTGGCGAGGCCGACCCGGACGAGCGACCAGCCGTCCTGCCCGGCGCGCGCGCCGTCGAGGGTCACGCTGAAGCCGTTGTCCTCCGGACGGGGGTAGTCGGGGCGGAAGCTGTTGACGAACTCCTCGGGGCGCACGGTCGCCGGGTCGGGCAGCCGCCCCTCGGCGAGGGTGCGGCGGGCGTAGCCGTACGAGGCGGTGTCCACGTCCAGGGCGAACGTGGACAGGTAGTCGGGGGCGGGCGCGGCGGAGGGACGCCCGTCCCGCGCGGCCCCTTCGGCGCCCTCGGGATTCGCCGTGCCCGCTCCCCCGCCCGGGGCGGTGGGCGCGGCCGGTGCGGTCCGCGCCTTCCCGCCCGTCGCGTGGTCGGCGCTGCTCCGGTCGCCGCTCGCGCCGCAGCCGCCGGCCGCGAGTCCGGCGGCGAGCAGAGCGGCGACGGTGGCCGAGAACCGGGCCCCGCGACGGCCGGCCGGCGTCTTGCCCTGTCGTTCCATGTCATCTCCCCCTCTTGGTGGACCACTTGTGAATGTGACGAACGCCGGGCGCGCTGGGAGCCGTCGAAGGAGTTGCGGATGTATCTCGATGCGGCAACGGCGTACGCCGGGGCAACCTGTGGCATGGATTCGCCATCCTTCTCAACAGGGGTTGTCACCGTGTGCAGTCACATGCGTACATGGAGTGGACATCGATCGGGCGGGGGTGGTCAGCGGTGGCAGAGAGCAGCGCGGGCTCCGTGATGCTCGCCCGTTCGGCGATGAACCGGGCCGCGACCGAGGGACAGCGGCCCGCGGGGCGCCCGGTCCGGGGTGCGCGGCGCATCAGTGCGGCGCTCGCCGGGCTGGCCGCCTCCACCCGGTACGAGTTGCTCACCTTCGACGACCCGGTCGCCTCCGCCGGCTGCGCGATCCCCGAGCCGTTCCTGGAGCTGGCGGGCGCGTGCATGCGGGCGGCGGCGGAGCGGGCGGCCGAGGTGCGGCGGATCGTGCCGCGGCACGCGCGGCCGTGCATCGAGGGCGAGCTGAGGATCCCCGGGCGGGCCCGCCTCACGGAGACCATCCCGTTCAAGATGATCGTCGTCGACCGCACCGTGGCCGCGATCCCGCTCGACCTGGAGCTGCTCTACAACGGACTGCTGCTGATCCGCGATCCGGTGGTGGTGCAGGCGCTGGCGCGGGCGCACCACCACTGCTGGAACACGGCCGAGGAGCTGACGTACACGCCGCCGCCCCCACGGCGGCCGTGCGGCGACCTGCCCCCTCAGCTGCGGCCGGTCCTGGACGCCCTGCTGTCGGGGGTGACGGACGAGACGGCGGCGACCCGGCTCGGCATGTCCGCGCGGACCTACAGCCGGCGGGTGGGCGAGCTGATGGCGGCCCTGGGCACGACGAGCCGCTTCCGCGCGGGCGCGGAAGCGGCTCGAAGGGGGTGGCTGTGAGGAGACCCCCGGGCCCCGGCCGGGACGGCCGGCGGGGGCCTACGACACGATGTCCTTGCGGGCGAAGCCGCGGAAGGCCAGGGCGAAGAGGACGAGGGCGTACGTCAGGGAGATCGCCGTCCCCTTGATCATGCCGCCCCACTCCAGCTGCGGCTGGAGCGCGTCGATCCAGGCGAACTGCCAGTGCGCGGGCAGGTAGTCGCGCCAGTCGCCGAGGGCCGTGACGGCGTCCAGGACGTTGCCGACGATGGTCAGGCCGACGGCTCCGCCGACCGCGCCGAGCGGGGCGTCGGTGCGGGTGGAGAGCCAGAAGGCGAGTCCCGCGGTGACCAGTTGGGAAGCGAAGACGAAGGCGACCGCGATCCCGAGGCGGAGCACCGCGTCCCCGGCGGGCACCGCGCCGCCGGTGGGCAGCTGGAGCGGCCCCCAGCCGTAGGCGACGCTGCCCACGGCCAGGGCGACGAGCGGCAGGAGGACCATCGCGGCCGCGCTGTAGGCGAGGGCGACCGCGAGCTTGGAGGCCAGGAGCCGGGACCGGGGCACCGGCGCGGCCAGCAGGTAGCGCAGGGAGGACCAGCTCGCCTCGGAGGCGACGGTGTCCCCGCAGAACAGCGCCACGGGGATGACGAGGAGGAATCCGGCCGAGACGAAGAGGCTGGTCGCCGCGAAGTTGGCGCCGGAGGCGGTCGCCGTGTCCATCAGGGTGATGCGGCCGCTGCCGCCGCGGTCCTGGTCGCCGCCGATCGCGAAGGCGATCAGCAGGACGAAGGGCAGGGCGACCAGGATGCCGCCCATGATCATGGTGCGGCGGCGCTTCCACTGACGCAGGGCCTCGACGCGCAGCGGCAGGGTGCGTCCGGCGCGGTAGCCGGGGGCGGCGGCGTCCACCGGCGCGGCGGGGGCGGCGGGAGCCGTGGTGGTGTCGGGCAGCGGGCTCATGCGGCTCCTCCTCCGATCAGGGTCAGGAACGCGTCCTCGAGGCGCCGGTGCGGTCCGACACCGGTCAGCGGCACGTCCAGGGCGACCAGTTCGCCGATGAGGGCGGTCGGGTCGAGGGTGTCGAGGCGGACCAGGATCCCGCCCTCGGTCCGGGTCGCGGCGGCGACGCCCGCCAGGGCGCCGACCTTCTCGACGAGGGCGTCGGGGACGGGCTCCCCGAGGGTCACGAGCAGGGTGTCCCCGGAGCCGGTGATCTCGGCGACCGGACCGGCCTGGACGAGCTGTCCCCGGTCCATGACGACGAGGTGGGTGCAGGACTGCTCGACCTCGGCGAGGAGGTGGCTGGAGACGATGACGGTGCGGCCGCCGGCCGCGTACCGGATCATCACCTCGCGCATCTCGCGGATCTGCGGCGGGTCGAGTCCGTTGGTGGGCTCGTCCAGGATCAGCAGGTCCGGCAGGCCGAGCATGGCCTGGGCGAGGGCGAGGCGCTGCCGCATGCCCTGTGAGTAGGTGCGGACCGCGCGGTCGAGGGCGTTGCCCAGGTTGGCGATCCGCAGGGCCTCGTCGATATGGGCGTCCTCGGCGGGACGGCCGGTGGCCTTCCAGTACAGGTCCAGGTTCTCCCGGCCGTCGAGGTGCGGCAGGAAGCCGGCGCCCTCGACGAACGAGCCGACGCGGGAGAGGACCGGGGCCCCGGGCCGGATGGCCTGGCCGAAGACCCGGATCTCGCCCTCGTCGGGGGTGATCAGGCCCATCAGCATGCGCAGCGTGGTGGTCTTCCCCGCTCCGTTCGGCCCGAGGAGGCCGAGGACCTGCCCCTGCTCGACGCGGAACGTGAGGTCCTTGACGCTGTACCGGTCGCCGCCCCGGTACTTCTTGGACAGCCCGGTGATCTGGAGCGGCACGGCGGCGAGCCCGGGGTCGGGCGCGGGGGCGGCGGTACGGCGGCGGGCCGTCAGGAGCAGGGCCGCGGCGGCGGCGAGGCCGAGCAGCGGCAGCCCCCAGACCCACCAGGGCAGGGCGGCCGCCTGGGTGTCGAGGCCGGTCGCGGTGGGCACGGTGAGCGGGCCCTCGACGGCGACCGTGTAGGCGGCGGGGGCGGCCGGCGAGGCGTAGCCGAGGTCGGTGGCGGCGACGACGAGCCGGAGCCGGTGCCCCGCCTCCACCTCGTGGTCGATCGCGGGCAGGGTGAGCGTCACGCTCTTGCCGGCCCGGGCGCCGTCGACGCGGACGGGGGCGACGAGCTGGGCGGGCAGCACCTGCTGCCGGCCGTCGGGCCCGACGTCGTACACCTTGGCGAAGAGGACCGCGGAGCCGTCGGCGGCGGTGGACGCGACCTTGACCCGGACGGTCGGGGTGCCGGTGATGCGGAGGGACTCGGCCTGCGGCTTCGCGTCGAACCGGGCGTGCTGGCCGGGGAAGTCGAGGGAGAGGCCGACCCCGAGGGAGGAGAGTCCGGCGACCCCGCCGCCGAGGCCGGGGACGGCGGAGACGGCGGGCGGTGCGGCGCCGGGCGGGTTCGCGAAGGTCTGCGCCGCTCCGGCGAGCGGGACGCCGGCGGTGCCGGCGGTGAGGCCCGGGTAGCGGTCGGCGGTCGCGGCGCGCAGGGTCGCCTGGCCGTCGGTGGAGTCGACGCCGCCGGTCCGGCTGACGCGGAAGGCGGGGCCCGTGTCGGCCGAGGTGTCCTTCTTCAGCCAGCGGTCGAACCAGGTGCTGATGCGCCGCTCGACGCGGTCGGTCTCCCGGTCGCCGCCGTCGTGGCCGCCGGAGATCCAGTCGACGGCGACGGGTGCGCCGTTGGCGGCGAGGGTCCGGGCCATGGCGTCGGACTGGGCCAGGGTGAAGAGCGAGTCGGACTGCCCCTGGACCAGGAGGGCCGGCACCTTGATCCTCGCGCCGACGGCGGAGGGGCTGCGGGCTTCGAGGAGGGCGCGCGCCGCGGCGTCGGGCTTCCCGGCGACGGCGACCCGCTCGTAGAGGGAGCAGAGCTCGGCGGTGAACCGGCCGCAGGCCCCGGGCGTCCCGGGCGCGGCCTTTCCGGGCGCGGCCTCCCCGGGGGCGGACTTCCCGGATCCGGACCGCCCGGTGGCCGGCCTCTCGGCGGGGGGTTCACCGGTGGTGGCGGTCCCGGCCCCGTCCAGGACTCCGGGCCGGTCGCCCGCGGAGAAGAAGATCCCGGCCCAGAGCTTCTTGAAGACGCCGTTCGGGAAGAGGGCGTCGGCCAGGTTCCAGTAGGTGATCTGGGGGGCGATGGCGTCGACGCGTCCGTCGTACCCGGCGGCCAGCAGGGAGATCGCCCCGCCGTAGGAGGCGCCGGTGACGCCGACGCGCGGGTCGCCCGGTCCGTCGAGGAGGACCTCGGGCCGGGTGGCGAGCCAGTCGACCAGCTTCCGGGCGTCCTTGACCTCGTGGTCGGGGTCGTTGAGCCCGATCTCCCCGGCGGAGGCGCCGAAGCCGCGCGCGGACCAGGTCAGCACGGCGTAGCCGTCGCGGGCGAGCTGTTCGGCCTGGGCGCGCACGTCGTCCTTGGACCCGCCGAAGCCGTGGCCGAGGAGGACGGCCGGGCGGCGCCCGTCGGCGTCGCCGGTGAAGTACGAGGTGTCGATGCGGGTGCCGTCGAGGTCGAGCATCCGGTCCGCCCGGTGCACGGGCGGCGGATCGTCCGAGGCGACGGCGGTCCAGGTGCCGGCACCCGCGAGGACGGCGAGGACGGCGGTGACCGCGGCCCACCGGGGAAGTCGGAGTCGCATGGTGTCGAGCCTAAGCGGACCGCCTGTGCGCCACGGCTGTCCGGAGGCGGAAACGGCGCACCTCCTCCGGTCGTACGCAGTACGGTCCGCGTACAGCAGGCGCGGTACGCGGCCGCGCGGGCACACGAGCACACGGAGAGCGGCATGGAGATCCGGCGGGCGGCCACGGTGGCGGAGCTGCTGGCGGCGGGGCACCTGTACGACGACCCGCCCCGGGAGGACTGGGCGGCGCGCTTCCTGGCGGCACCGGGGCACCTGATGCTGATCGCCTACGCCGACGACGGCGACGGCGCGGACGGCTTCCCGGTCGGCTTCGTCTCCGGGATCGAGATGCTGCACCCGGACAAGGGCGCCGAGATGTGCCTGTACGAGCTCTCCGTGGACGAGGGCCACCGGAGGCGGGGGGTGGGGCGGGCCCTGACGGAGGCGCTGCTGGCGGAGGCGGGAGAGCGGGGCTGCCGGGGGGCGTGGGTGGGCGTGGACACGGACAACGACCCCGCGCTCGCGACCTACCGGTCCGCGGGCGCGGTGGACGAGGGGGTGTTCACGATGCGCGGCTGGACCTTCCCGGACGCCCGCTGAGCCGCGGGCGCGGGAGGGGCGGCGGCCGCGTGGGACCCCGACGGCCCCGGGGTGTGCTGTCGGCACCCCGGGGGCCGTCGGCGCGGACCGACCGCGTCAGTGGTTGCGCGGGAAGCCCAGGTCCACGCCCGCCGGGGCGTCGGACGGGTCCGGCCAGCGGGTGGTGACGACCTTGCCGCGGGTGTAGAAGTGCACGCCGTCGTTGCCGTAGATGTGGTGGTCGCCGAAGAGCGAGTCCTTCCAGCCGCCGAAGGAGTGGTAGCCCACCGGCACCGGGATCGGCACGTTCACGCCGACCATGCCGGCCTCGACCTCCAGCTGGAAGCGGCGGGCCGCGCCGCCGTCGCGGGTGAAGATCGCGGTGCCGTTGCCGAACGGCGAGGCGTTGATGAGGGCAAGGCCCTCCTCGTACGTGTCGGCGCGCAGCACGCAGAGCACCGGGCCGAAGATCTCGTCCTGGTAGGCCTTGGCCGTGGTGGGCACGCGGTCCAGGAGGGAGAGCCCGATCCAGTGCCCGTCCTCGTGGCCCTCGACGGTGTAGCCGGTGCCGTCGAGGACGACCTCGCAGCCCTCGTCCGCCGCGCCGTGGACGTACGAGGCGACCTTGTCGCGGTGGACGGCCGTGATGAGGGGGCCCATCTCGGAGGTGGGGTCGGTGCCGGGGCCGATCTTGATCTTCTCGGCGCGCTCGCGGATCTTCTGGACCAGCTCGTCGCCGATGGAGCCGACGGCCACGACGGCCGAGATGGCCATGCAGCGCTCGCCGGCGGAGCCGTAGGCCGCCGAGACGGCCGCGTCGGCGGCGGCGTCGAGGTCGGCGTCGGGGAGGACCAGCATGTGGTTCTTGGCGCCGCCGAGGGCCTGGACGCGCTTGCCGTTGGCGGAGGCGGTGGTGTGGATGTGCCGGGCGATCGGGGTCGAGCCGACGAAGGAGATCGCGGCGACGTCCGGGTGCTCCAGGAGGCGGTCCACGGCGACCTTGTCGCCGTGCAGGACGTTGAAGACGCCGTCCGGGAGGCCCGCCTCGGCGAGCAGCTCGGCGATCTTCAGGGACGGCGACGGGTCCTTCTCGCTCGGCTTGAGGATGAAGGTGTTGCCGGTCGCGATGGCGATCGGGAACATCCACATCGGCACCATGGCCGGGAAGTTGAAGGGCGTGATGCCGGCGACGACGCCGACGGGCTGGCGGATGGACGCCACGTCCACCCGGTTCGACACCTGAGTGGAGAGCTCGCCCTTGAGCTGGGTGGTGATGCCGCAGGCCAGGTCGACGATCTCCAGGCCGCGGGCGACCTCGCCGAGCGCGTCGGAGTGGACCTTGCCGTGCTCGGCGACGATCAGCTCGGCGATGGCGTCGCGGTTGGCGTCGAGGAGCGCGCGGAACTTGAAGAGGATGGTGGTGCGCTGGGCGAGCGAGGAGGTGCCCCAGGTCGCCCAGGCGTCCTTGGCGGCGGCGACGGCGGCGTCGACCTCCTCGACGGAGGCCAGCGCGACCTTGGTGGTCACGGCGCCGGTGGCCGGGTCGGTGACCGGGCCCCAGTTGCCCGACGTGCCCTCGACGGTCTTGCCACCGATCCAGTGGTTGACGGTCTTGACGGTGTTCGTCATGACGAAATGCTCCTTCAGAGATGGCGGCGTCGGGCGGTGACGTGCCGGTCGTACTCCTCCCGGGCCTTGACCGCCGACGGGCGGGTCGAGGTCTCGGCCACGGGCACATCCCACCATGCCTGGGCCGGGGGCGGGCCCGACACAGTGTCGGGCGTTTCGGTCTCGGCGTAGACACATGTGGGAACGGCCGAGGTCCGGGCGTCCGCGAGGGCTTCCCGCAGGTCACGGACGGTGCGGGGGCGGAGGACGCGCATGCCGAGGGAGGCGGCGTTGGCACCGAGGTCGACGGGGAGCGGCGCGCCGGTGAAGCCGCCGAAGCGGTCCCGGTGGCGGTAGTCGGTGCCGAACCGCTCGGCGCCGACGGTCTCCGACAGGCCGCCGATGGAGGCGTAGCCGTGGTTCTGGAGGACGACCAGCTTGAGGGGCAGTCCCTCCTGCACGGCGGTGACGATCTCGGTGGGATTCATCAGGTACGTCCCGTCGCCGACGAGGGCCCAGACCGGCCGGCCGGGGGCGGCGAGGGCGACGCCGACGGCGGCGGGGATCTCGTAGCCCATGCACGAGTAGCCGTACTCGACGTGGTACTGGTCGACGGACCGGGTCCGCCACAGCTTGTGCAGGTCTCCGGGGAGCGATCCGGCGGCGTTGATCAGGATGTCGGTGCCGTCGACCAGGGTGTCGAGTGCGCCGAGGACCTGGGCCTGGGTGGGGCGGGCGTCCGGGTCGGGTGCGGCGTAGGCAGTGTCGGTCCGCTCCTGCCAGTCGCGTTTGGCGGCGGCCCATCGCTCCGGGTCGTGTCCGCGGCCCCGCGGGTGGCTCGCCAGCGCCTCCGTGAGGGCCTCGAGGCCGGCCCGGGCGTCGGCGACGAGCGGGATCCCGGCCTGCTTGTGGGCGTCGAATCCGGTGATGTTGAGGTTGACGAGCCGCGTGTCGGGGCGGAAGAGGGTGCCGGAGGCGGTGGTGAAGTCGGTGTAGCGGGTGCCGACGCCGAGGATCAGGTCGCTGGTGCGGGCGAGGTCGTTGGCGGTCCGGGTGCCGGTGTGGCCGATCCCGCCGACGTCGCGGGGGTCGTCCCAGGGCAGGACGCCCTTGCCGGCCTGGGTGGTGGCGACCGGGAGGCCGGCCTCCCGGGCGAGGGCGCGCAGGGCGTCCTGGGCGGCGCTGTACCGGACCCCGCCGCCCGCGATGATCATGGGGCGGGCGGCCTCCCGCACCGCCCGGACGGCCGCGTCGAGTTCGGCCGGGTCGGGGCGCGGGCGGCGTACGGTCCAGGTCCGTTCGGCGAGGAACTCCTCGGGCCAGTCGTGGGCCTCGGCCTGGACGTCCTGCGGGAGGGCGAGGGTGACGGCGCCGGTCTCGGCGGGGTCGGTGAGGACCCGTACGGCGGCGAGGGCGGCCGGGATCAGCGCCTCGGGCCGGGTGATCCGGTCGAAGTAGCGCGACACGGGGCGCAGGCAGTCGTTGACGGACACCTCGCCCGCGTAGGGGACTTCGAGCTGCTGGAGGACGGGGTCGGCGGGCCGGGTGGCGAAGGTGTCGCCCGGCAGCAGGAGGACGGGCAGCCGGTTGACGGTGGCGAGGGCGGCGCCGGTGACGAGGTTGGTGGCGCCGGGCCCGATGGAGGTGGTGACGGCGTGGACGCGCAGCCGGTTGGACTGGCGGGCGTAGCCGACGGCCGCGTGGACCATGGCCTGTTCGCTGCGTCCCTGGTGGAAGGGCATGAGGTCGGGGTGTTCGACGAGCGCCTGGCCGAGGCCGGCGACGTTGCCGTGGCCGAAGATGCCCCAGGTCGCGGTGACGAGGCGCTGCCGCACGCCGTCGCGTTCGGTGTGCTGGGCGGCGAGGAAGCGCACGAGGGCCTGGGCGACGGTGAGGCGGACGCTCATGCGTATCCCTCCGTGTGGTCGGGGTGGAAGCGGATGCGCCATTCCCGCTCGGGGCCGGGGCCCGCCATGACGTTCAGGTAGTAGAGCGGGTGGTCCGGCTGGGCGATCGACGGGCCGTGCCAGCCGTCGGGGACGAGGACGGCGTCGCCGTTGCGGACTTCGGCGAGGAGGTCGGCGCCGCCGGGCCGGGAGGGGGAGATCCGCTGGTAGCCGTGGGCGCCGGGGGCCTCGATCGCGTAGTAGTAGATCTCCTCCAGGACGGACTCGGCGCCGGGGAGGTGCTCGTCGTGCTTGTGCGGCGGGTACGAGGACCAGTTGCCGCCGGGGGTGACGACCTCGACGGCGATGAGCCGGTCGCAGGGGAAGGCGTCGGCGGCGGCGAAGTTCCGCACCTGGCGGGCGCGGTTGCCGCTGCCCCGGGTCTCGACGGGAACCTCCGGCGCGGGGCCGTAGCGGGCGGGGAGTCGTCGCTCGCACTTCGCTCCTGCCAAAGCGAAGCGGCCTCCCGCGCCGGAGGCGATCTGGGCGTGGCTGTCGCGCGGTACGTAGGCGAAGTCGGTCACTCCGTCGAACACGCTCGCGCGGCCCAGGAGTTCGAGGATCTCGCCGTCGACGCGCACGCTACAGGCACCGGAGAGGGGAAGCACGACCCATTCGGATTCCCCGCTCTCGAAGGAGTGGATCGCGCCGGGTCCGAGGGTGAGGACGCGGAGGGAGCAGTACGTCCAGCCGGCCCGCTCCGGGTCGATGTCGAGCGTGTAGGGGCCGCGGGCGGCGGTTCCGGCGGGGAGGTGGAGGGACGGGGGGCGGTGGGTGCTCATGCCTGACCCCTACCCCTTTTCCGCCGGGGTGCCGGAACTTTCCGCCGGGGTGCCGGAACCGGTCGCGAGCGCCTCGGCGATCTCGGCCGCGGTCGGCATGGCGGAGGAGCAGGCGAGGCGGCCGGCGACGATCGCGCCGGCGGCGTTGGCGTGGCGCAGGGCGGTGGTCAGGTCCCGGCCGGCGAGCAGTGCGTGGACGAGTGCTCCGCCGAACGCGTCGCCCGCGCCCAGGCCGTTGACCACCCGGACCGGCAGCGGCGGCACCTCGGCGCCGGTCCCGTCGGCGGCGAGCGCGAGGACGCCGCGGGGTCCCTGTTTGACGACGGCGAGCCGGGGTCCGGCGGCGAGCAGCGCCCGGGCGGCGGCGTGGGGCTCGCGCTCCCCCGTGGCCACCTCGCACTCGTCGAGGTTGCCGACGGCGACGGTGGCGTGCCGCAGGGCCGCGGCGTAGGAGGGGCGGGCGGCCGCCGGGTCGGTCCAGAACATCGGCCGCCAGTCCAGGTCGAGGACGGTGGTCTCCCGTCGGGACCGGGCGCGGAGCGCCTCCAGGGTGGCGGTGCGGCTCGGTTCGGCGCACAGGCCGGTGCCGGTGGTCCAGAGGACGCGGGCGGCGCGGACGGCGTCGAGGTCGAGTTCGTGGGGGTGGATCTCCAGGTCGGGGGCCTTGGGGCGGCGGTAGAAGGTGAGGGGGAAGTCGTCGGGCGGGAAGAGGGCGCAGAAGGTGACCGGGGTGGGGTAGGCGTCGACCTCGGTCACCCAGCGGTCGTCGACCCCGAAGTCCTTGAGCTGCCGGCGGAGGTAGGTGCCGAAGGGGTCGGCGCCGGTGCGGGAGACGAGTGCGGTGCGCAGGCCGAGGCGGGCGGCGGCGACGGCGACGTTCGCCGGGGAGCCGCCGAGGAACTTGGCGAAGGTGTCGACCCGGTCGAGGCCGACGCCGGTCTGGAGCGGGTAGAGGTCCACGCCGAGGCGCCCCATGGTGATCAGGTCGTACGGCTCCGACTCCACCCGCGCCACCTCTCGCGTCCGGCTTCCGCACCCAGGTCTAGCCGTCCGCCCGGAGGCGTGTCAACGATATGTCCGGACATTCTGACGACCGGACGCGTCCGTCCGGGCCGGTGCGGCCTCCTTGACGCTGCTCGCGGGCCCCGGTCAAGGTGGCTGGCATGACGACGCCGTCACCGCAGCCGCCCCCGTCCCCGTCTCCGGCCCCGTCGCGCATCCGGATCGGCTCCGCGCCGGACTCCTGGGGGGTGTGGTTCCCCGACGATCCGCGGCAGGTGCCGTGGCAGCGCTTCCTGGACGAGGTGTCCGGTGCGGGGTACGGGTGGATCGAGCTGGGGCCGTACGGCTATCTGCCCACCGATCCGGCCGTGCTGGCGGAGGAGACCGGGCGGCGCGGGCTGCGGGTCTCGGCGGGGACGGTCTTCACCGGCCTGCACCACGGCCCGGACGTCTGGGACCGGACCTGGGGGCACGTCGCCGAGAACGCGGCCCTGGCGCAGGCGATGGGGGCGGGTCACCTGGTCGTCATCCCGTCGTTCTGGCGGGACGACCGCACGGGCGAGGTCCTGGAGGACCGGACGCTGACCGCGGCTCAGTGGCGGGACCTGACGGGGCTGACCGAGCGGCTCGGCAGGGAGGTGCGCGAGCGGTACGGGCTGCGGATCGTCGTCCATCCGCACGCGGACACCCATCTGGACGACGAGGCGAGCGTGACGCGGTTCCTGGACGCGACCGACCCCGACGCGGTCTCGCTCTGCCTGGACACCGGGCACTACGCGTACGCCGGCGGGGACAGCGTCAAACTGATCGAGACGTACGGGGAGCGGATCGGCTATCTCCATCTGAAGCAGGTGGACCCGGAGGTCCTGGCGGGGGTGGTGGCCGAGGGGGTGCCGTTCGGTCCGGCGGTGGCGCGCGGCGTGATGTGCGAGCCGCCGTCCGGGGTGCCCGCCCTGGAGCCGGTGCTGGCGGCGGCCTCGGCGCTGGACGTGGACCTGTTCGCGATCGTCGAGCAGGACATGTATCCGTGCGCGCCGGACGCCCCGTACCCGATCGCGCTGCGCACCCGGCACTACCTGCGGTCCTGCGGCGTGTGACCGGCGGGCGGCCGGTCGCCCTACCGTGCCGGACGGGGTGACGCACGGGGACACACCGATGTCCCGATGCCTCACTTTCGTCACACACGTCCCGTGATCGTCACGCGCATCTCCGTTACGCGGGCTTTCCGTCACAGGCACTCGACAGGCGCTCCCCTCCCGACTGGAGGGGTCGTTGCAGGGGGCAATGGCTCAGTGATCGCCAACGCCCGCCCGCAGCGCCCCCGAACGGCACCCCCGCCGCCGCTGCGCGGCGCGCAGGGAGGTACCAGGCATGACGGACAGAACGCTCTGGTCGTACAAGGACATCGCCGCACACATCCGGGTGCAGCCCGACACGGTCCGCTCCTACCGCAAGCACGGGCTGCTGCCGGCCCCCGACCACGTGGAGTCGGGCAAGCCCTACTGGTACGCGGACACGATCCGCGCCTGGGTCGCCAGCCGCCCCGGCAACCGGGGCCGCCGCGACTGACCCGAGGGGACCGCCCCCTCCGCCGTCCCCGCGGGGCCGGACCCGGGCTTGGCCGGGGTCCGGCCCCGCGGTGTGTCACCGCCGGAGCGGAGCCGTCTCCCGGCGTCCCTCCGGCGCCGCGGCGTCCTCCCCCTCGTCGGCGGGCGCGGCCTCCCGCTCGGCGGCGGGGGCGTCCGACTCACTGATGCCGAAGCGGTCGTGGAAGCGCCGCAGCGGGCCGGGAGCCCACCAGGTGAGGCGGCCGGTGAGCTTCATGACGGAGGGGACGAGGAGGCTGCGGACCACCATGGCGTCCATGAGGACGGCGAGGGCGACGCCGAGGCCGAGCATCTTGGTGTTGGTGACGCGGGAGGTGCCGATGGCGACCATGACGACGGCGAGGATCACGGCGGCGGCGGTGATCAGGCCGCCGGTCCGGCTCAGCCCGAAGCGGACGGAGTGCTCGTGGTCGCCGGTGGCGTCGTACTCCTCCTTGATCCGGGAGAGCAGGAACACCCCGTAGTCCATGGAGAGCCCGAAGGCCACGCAGAACATGAGCACAGGCAGGGTGGTCTCGATGTCCCCGGTGGGGGTGAAGCCGAGCAGGTCCGCGAGGTGCCCGTCCTGGAAGACCCAGACCACCGCGCCGAACATCGCGGTGAGGCTGAGGGCGTTGAGGACGACGGCCTGGACGGGGATGAGCACGCTGCCGGTGAGCAGGAAGACCAGGAGCAGGGTGACGACCACGATGATCGCCGCGGCCCAGGGCAGCCGCTCGGCGAGGGCGTCCTTGGAGTCGACGAGGACGGCGGCCTGCCCGGTGACGGAGGTGTCGAACGGTGCGGGTGCGGCGCGCAGTTCGGCCACGGCCCGCTGGGCGCCGACGCCGACGGTCTCGCCCTCGGGGACGACGGTGAAGTAGGCGTGGCCGCCGGCGGCGGTCACCGGTCCGTCGACGCGGACCACGTCGTCGAGCGCGCCGATCCGCTCGCGGAAGGCCGCGTACTGCGCGGGGGTGGCCTCGCCCTCGGCGAGGACGGTGAGGCCGCCGCCGGGGTCGCCGGGGAACGCGTGGCGCAGCTCGTCCTGGACGACGCGGGAGGAGGCGGTGACGGGGAGCTGGCGGTCGTCGGCGGTGCCGAACTTCACGCCGAGGAAGGGCAGTCCGAGGAGGACGAGTCCGGCGGTCGTGAGGACGGCGAAGACCGGCGCGCGGCGCATCACGAGCGCCGCGGCGCGCGCCCAGCCGGCGCCCCCGCCGCCCTCGGGGCGGGCCCCGGCGGTCGTGCGGCGCCGGAGGAGGCGCCGCAGGTCGAGTGCGTTGACCCGGTCGCCGAGCAGCACGAGGGCCGCGGGGAGGAGGGTGAGGGCGGCGGTCGCGGCGAGCAGGACCACCGCGATCCCGGCGTACGCGAAGGAGCGCAGGAAGTACTGCGGGAAGACCAGCATCGCGGAGAGGGACACGGCGACGGTCAGGGCGGAGAAGAGCACGGTCCGCCCGGCGGTGCGCAGGGTGGTGCGGACGGCGGTGTACGTGTCGGCGCCGGCCGCGAGTTCCTCCCGGTAGCGGCGGACGACGAACAGGGCGTAGTCGATGGCGAGGCCGAGTCCGAGGGCCGTGGTCAGGTTCTGCGCGAAGACGGAGACGTCGGTGAACTCGGTGATGCCGCGCAGGACGGCGTTGGTGCCGAGGATGGCGACGATGCCGACGCCGAGCGGCAGCAGGGCGGCGACGGCGCTGCCGAAGACCATGACGAGGAGGATCAGGGTGAGGGGCAGGGCGATGAGCTCGGCCCGCAGCAGGTCCTCCTGGATGACCGTCTGCATCTCGTGGCGCACGGCGAGCCCGCCTCCGAGGGAGACCTCGACGGGGCCGTGGGTGCCCCGGTACTCGGGGGCGATCCGGTCGAGGACGGCGGCCGCCTCCTTCTCCTCGCCGGCGATGCGGGCGGCGATGACCGCCTTGCGGCCGTCCTCGGAGCGGAGGGCGGGCGACCCGGTGGACCAGTACGAGCCGACGCCGTCGACGCCCGGCTCCGCGTCGAGCCGCTCGGCGAGCCGGCGGGCCTCGGCGGCGACCGCGGGCGCGTCGGCGCCGGCCTCTCCGGCGTCCACGAGCAGCAGCAGGTTGGGCTGGGAGCCGGGGAACCGGCTCCCCAGCGCCTCGGTCGCGTACGTGGACTCGGCGGCCGGATCCTCCCAGCCGCCGCTGCCCATCCGGTCGGCGACCCCGCCGCCGGCCAGCACGGCGAGGGCGGTGAGGACCAGGGCGACGAGCAGGGTGAGGCGGGGGCGTGCGGTCACGAACCGCGTCCAGCCCCCCGCCCCCTCCCGCTGGGGGGATCCGGTCCCCCCGGGTGCTGTCTTCTTGACTTCGGCCATGACGAGGTGTCCCCTTCACCTGACCCGTGTGCGCGCTTCCCGGCAGGTCACACGGGTCACCCATTGCCATAGACTGGCAAACACGAGTGATCACTCGCGTTTCTCAAGAATGCGAGCGACCTCTCGTGTTTGTCAAACGTACTGAGGAGATCCGGGGACAGCCATGTCCGAAGAAGAGAAGCCGCGCCGCCGCCAGGCGCGGGGCGAGCGCCGCATCGCGCAGTTGCTCCAGGCCGCCGCGAACGTCTTCTGCGCGAACGGCTACACGGCGTCCAGCACCAACGCGATCGCCCGCGAGGCGCACGTCTCCCCCGGCACGCTCTACCAGTACTTCCCGAACAAGGAGGCCATCGCGATCGAGCTGGGCGAGCGCCTGCTGCACGAGATGCGGGAGGCCCACGGCCAGGCCTTCACCCCGGAGAACCTCGCCCTGCCGCTGCCCGAGCTGCTCGACGCGGTCGTCGACCCGCTGATCGAGTTCAACTGCGCCAACCCGGCCTTCCTCGCCCTGATGCACGGCTCCGAGGTCCCCGGCCGGATCGCGGAGGAGCACGACGAGCTGCACTCCACCCTGCTCACCCGGGTGGAGGGGGTCATCGCCCACTACGCGCCCGAGCTGCCCGCCGCGGACCGGGCCCGGACCGCGGGCATGGCCTTCGCCACCTTCAAGGGAGGCCTGGACCTGGTCCTCGCCGCACCCGAGGGCGCCGAGCGGGACGCCACCGTCGCCGAGCTGAAGACGCTCCTGCTGCGCTACCTCTCGCCGCTGGTCGAGGGCGCCGCGGTCACCACGACTCCGAGCCGCTGATCTGCTCGGAGGGCAGCCCCTTCGCGCCCGACCGCGACTTCAGCGCGACCAGCGGGAAGACGAGCACGGAGACCATGGCCGCGCCGACGAGCGCCGCCGCCTCGCCGGCCGTCATCGCCTTGTCGTCCACACCGATGGTCGTGATGGCGACGACGAGCGGCAGCGCCGTGGAGCCGTAGAGCACGAGCCCGCGCCGGTCCCGGCGGTCGAGGTCCCGGGGGGCGAGGAACCAGATCGGCCCGCCGCGCACCACCAGGAAGAGCAGCAGGAAGACCGGCAGCAGGAGCAGGGAGCGGCCGCCGTCGAGGAGCGAGGCCAGGTCGAACTCGATGCCGGTCACGACGAAGAACACCGGCACGAGGAAGCCGAAGCCGACGCCCTCGATCTTCTCCAGGATCTGCGGCCCCGACTCGGGCGCGGCCCCGGTCAGGACGAGCCGGGTGATCAGCCCGGCCGCGAAGGCCCCGAGCAGGATGTCGAGGCCGAGGGCCTGCGCGGCGCCCAGCATCAGCGCGATCAGCAGGAAGACGAACCGGACCGCGAACTGCCCGCTGGTGTGCAGGGTCTTGGCGATGATCCGGGAGAACCACGGCGGACGCGGCCGCAGCGCCCAGAACAGCGCCCCGGCGGTGAGCGCCGCGAAGAGCGCGAGCAGGACGGTCGACTCGGCCGCGCCGCGCCCGCTGAGCAGCAGCGCCATCGCGATGATCGGGCCGAACTCGCCGACCGCCCCGAAGGCCATGACGACCGTGCCGAACCGGCCCTGGAGGTCGCCCGAGTCCCGGAGCACCGGCAGGACGGTGCCCAGCGCGGTGCTGGTGAGCGCGACGCCGATGAAGACGCCCTTGGTGTACCCGCCGCCGAGCAGGACGCCGACGGCGAGCCCGAGGACGAGCGCGAGCAGCCAGGCCCGCACGGAGCGCCGGAGGGTGTCTCCGCGGACCTTGCCGAACTCGATCTCGTACCCCGCGAGGAAGATCAGCATCGTGAGCCCGAGCTGGGAGAGTCCGTCGATCAGCGCGTCGGTCCGGGCCCAGTCCAGCACGTCGGGGCCGACGAGGATGCCGAGCAGGATCTCGAAGATGACGAGCGGGACGGGGAGCCGGCGGCCGACTCCGTAGGCGAGCAGCGGCGCCAGGACGGCGATCGCCATGATCAGGATGAGCGTGGTCCCCGCTTGCGACATATCGGGTATTTACCATGGGTTCCAGCCGGATCGCCCGCTTCGGCGGGGGAGGTACGTGCGCGCGTCCCCGCCGGAGGGTTCGACTCCGGGCCGTGGTGACCCTCCGGGGCCCGGGTCCGCCGGAATCCCGGCGCGGCGGCCGCGACCCGACTGGCATTTATACCCCCTAGGGGTATAGGGTGACCGGGTACGGTCCTGAACCCACGAGGAGAGCGCCATGACCGCAGAGACGAAGACCGACCTCACCACCGTCTACCAGGTCAAGGGCATGACCTGCGGCCACTGCGAGGGCGCGGTGTCGAGCGAGATCTCCGAGCTGCCCGGCGTCTCGTCCGTGACGGCCGTCGCCGCGACCGGCCGGGTGACCGTCGTCTCCGCCGCCCCGCTCGACGAGGAGGCCGTCCGCGCCGCCGTCGACGAGGCCGGCTACGAGCTGGTCTGACCGCCCCGCCGCCGACACCCCGCAGGGCCGTACCGTTACCGGTACGGCCCTGCTCCCGTTTGGAACCGCACATGACCTCCGGCACCACCGCATCCCCCGTCGACACCGCGGTCACCGAACTGACCATCGGCGGCATGACCTGCGCCTCCTGCGCGGCCCGCGTCGAGAAGAAGCTGAACCGCATGGACGGGGTGACGGCGACCGTCAACTACGCGACGGAGAAGGCGCGGATCGAGCACCTCCCGGAGGTCGGGGTCGACGCGCTCATCGCCACCGTCGTCAGGACCGGCTACACCGCGGAGCGGCCCCCGCCGCCCGAGCCGGCCCCCGAGCCGGACCAGGGCACGGAGGAGCGGGAGCCGGTGCGGGACCCGGAGCTCGCCGCCCTCCGGCAGCGGCTCCTCGTCTCCGCCCTGCTCGCCGCCCCCGTCGTCCTGCTCGCCATGGTCCCGAGCCTCCAGTTCGACAACTGGCAGTGGCTCTCCCTCACCCTCGCCGCCCCCGTCGTCGTCTGGGGCGGACTGCCCTTCCACCGGGCCGCCTGGACCAACCTCCGGCACGGCGCCGCGACCATGGACACCCTCGTCTCGGTCGGCACCCTGGCCGCCTTCGGCTGGTCGCTGTGGGCGCTCTTCCTCGGCGACGCGGGCATGCCGGGCATGCGGCACGGCTTCGACCTGACCGTCGACCGCTCCGAGGCCTCCTCCGCGATCTACCTGGAGGTCGCGGCGGGAGTCGTCGCCTTCCTCCTCCTCGGCCGCTACCTGGAGGCCCGCGCCAAGCGCACGGCCGGCACGGCCCTCCGCGCCCTGATGGAACTCGGCGCCAAGGACGTGGCCGTCCTGCGCGGCGGAACGGAGCAGCGCGTCCCGGTCTCCGCGCTGCGGACCGGCGACCTCTTCGTCGTCCGCCCCGGCGAGAAGATCGCCACTGACGGCACGGTCGCCGAGGGCGCCTCCGCCGTCGACACCGCCCTGCTCACCGGCGAGTCCCTGCCCCTGGACGTCACCGCGGGCAGCGACGTCACCGGGGGCTGCGTCAACGTCTCGGGCCGGCTCGTCGTCCGGGCCACCCGGGTCGGCGCCGACACCCGGCTCGCCCGCATGGCCAGGCTCGTCGAGGACGCGCAGAACGGCAAGGCCGAGGTCCAGCGGCTCGCCGACCGCGTCTCCGCCGTCTTCGTCCCCGTCGTCCTGCTGATCGCGCTCGGCACGCTCGTCACCTGGCTGCTGCTGACCGACGACCCGACGGCCTCCTTCACGGCCGCGGTCGCCGTCCTGATCATCGCCTGCCCCTGCGCCCTCGGCCTCGCCACGCCGACCGCCCTCATGGTCGGCACCGGCCGCGGCGCCCAGCTCGGCATCCTCATCAAGGGCCCCGAGGTCCTGGAGTCCACCCGCCGCGTCGACACGGTCGTCCTCGACAAGACCGGCACGGTCACCACCGGCCGGATGCGCCTGGTGGACGTCCACGTGCACGGCGGCACGTACGGCACCGACTCCACCGACGAGACCGAGCTCCTGCGGCTCGCGGGCGCCCTGGAGCACGCCTCCGAGCACCCGGTCGCCCGCGCGATCGCGGCCGGCGCCGCCGAGCGCTGCGGCGAACTCCCCGTGCCCAAGACCTTCGAGAGCGTTCCCGGGCTCGGCGTGCGCGGGTCCGTGGAGGGCCGGCTCGTCCTCGTCGGGCGGGCCGCCCTGCTCGCCGCCGAGGGCGTCGAGGCCCCCGCGACGACCGCGCCCGGCGCCGTCCACGTCGCCTGGGACGGGGTCGCCCGCGGCACCCTGACCGTCGCCGACACGGTCAAGGACACCAGCGCGGAGGCCGTCGCCCGGCTCCGCGGTCTCGGCCTGCGCCCGGTGCTGCTCACCGGCGACCACCGGGCCGTCGCGGAGGCGGTCGCCGCCGAGGTCGGCATCGACGAGGTGATCGCGGAGGTGCTGCCCGAGGAGAAGGCGGAGGTCGTCCGGCGGCTCCGCTCGGAGGGCCGGACCGTCGCCATGGTCGGCGACGGGGTCAACGACGCCGCCGCGCTCGCCACCGCCGACCTCGGCCTGGCGATGGGGACGGGCACGGACGCGGCCATCGAGGCGAGCGACCTGACCCTGGTCCGCGGCGACCTGCGCGTCGCGGCCGACGCCATCCGGCTGGCCCGCCGGACCCTCGCGACGATCAAGGGCAACCTCGGCTGGGCCTTCGGCTACAACCTCGCCGCGCTCCCCCTCGCCGCGGCCGGCCTCCTGAACCCGATGATCGCGGGTCTGGCGATGGCCTTTTCGTCCGTCTTCGTCGTATCCAACAGCCTTCGTCTGCGCCGCTTCACGTGAATTCACCCACGTGTGACGCACAAGACCTTCACAAAGAGACCTAGATCACAGATATTGGGGGGTAACCATCTGGGCTGTTCGCGAGTCTAAGTGGGCGATGCCGAGAACGTCTTGGGGGACGTTCATGGAATGTCTTGGGGGACGTTCCAGGCAAGCGTTGGCCGGGGCACGTGCACCGGGGAGCTTTGAGCGGCCCTCCCGTACGTACCCCGGCAGACCGCGTCGCGCCGACCCGCGTTGGCTTCTGCCGACACCCGCAGACGCCCGGCCCGGATCCCGTGGGGGGAATCCGCTCCGGGACATGGGAAGCGCCCCGCTCGTCGACCCGTGGGGGGATCGACGGCGGGGCGCTTCCTCTTCTTCAAGGCTCGGTTCGCCTCCGGGGCGCTGGAGCCGGTGTCGGCACCGACGCGCCCCTCAGGCTCACTCGCCACCAGGGCTCAGCCCTTGGTCAGCGCGCCTCGACCGGGACGAAGTCGCGGAGGACCTCGCCGGTGTAGATCTGGCGCGGACGGCCGATGCGGGAGCCGGGCTCCTTGATCATCTCGTGCCACTGGGCGATCCAGCCGGGCAGCCGGCCGAGCGCGAAGAGCACGGTGAACATCTCGGTCGGGAAGCCCATCGCGCGGTAGATGAGGCCCGTGTAGAAGTCCACGTTCGGGTAGAGGTTGCGCGAGACGAAGTACTCGTCGGAGAGCGCGTGCTCCTCCAGCTTGAGCGCGATGTCCAGCAGCTCGTCGGACTTGCCGAGGGCCGAGAGGACGTCGTGCGCCGCCGCCTTGATGATCTTGGCGCGCGGGTCGAAGGACTTGTACACCCGGTGGCCGAAGCCCATCAGGCGGACGCCGTCCTCCTTGTTCTTCACCTTGCGGATGAAGGAGTCGACATCGCCGCCGTTGGCCTTGATGCCTTCCAGCATCTCCAGGACCGACTGGTTGGCGCCGCCGTGCAGCGGGCCCCACAGGGCCGAGATGCCGGCGGAGATCGACGCGAACATGTTCGCCTGCGAGGAGCCGACCAGACGCACGGTGGAGGTCGAGCAGTTCTGCTCGTGGTCCGCGTGCAGGATCAGCAGCTTGTCGAGGGCGTTGACGACGACCGGGTCCAGGTCGTACTCCTGCGCCGGGACCGAGAAGGTCATGCGCAGGAAGTTCTCGACGTACCCGAGGTCGTTGCGCGGGTAGACGAAGGGGTGGCCGATCGACTTCTTGTACGCGTACGCCGCGATCGTCGGGAGCTTCGCGAGCAGCCGGATCGTGGAGAGGTGGCGCTGCTCCTCGTCGAACGGGTTGTGGCTGTCCTGGTAGAAGGTGGACAGCGCGGAGACCACCGAGGACAGCATCGCCATCGGGTGGGCGTCCCGCGGGAAACCGCGGAAGAAGTTCTTGACGTCCTCGTGGACGAGCGTGTGCTGCGTGATCTCGTTCTTGAAGGTCGACAGCTCGTCGACCTTGGGCAGCTCGCCGTTGATCAGCAGGTACGCCACCTCAAGGAAGGTGGAGCGCTCGGCCAGCTGCTCGATGGGGTAACCGCGGTACCGCAGAATCCCCTGCTCACCGTCCAGGTAGGTGATCGCGGATTTATAGGCGGCGGTGTTGCCGTATCCGCTGTCCAGGGTGACCAGACCGGTCTGGGCTCGGAGTTTCCCGATGTCGAAGCCCTTGTCGCCGACGGTGCTCTCGACCACCGGGTAGGTGTATTCACCGTCCGCGTACCGCAGTACTACAGAGTTGTCGCTCACGTCATCCCTCACCGACGTAGTGCCTCTTCTTCGAGGTGCCCTGACTGTCTCTACCATCCCCCATTTGGCTCAGGAGAGTGCACTCGGGGTCGACCATTGGGCCAATCGGCGGCACTCAGTGCCGCCAACCTTCATATCCTGCCCCCTTCGCCCCGGTTCCGGTAGCCCTCCGTGATCTTTCACACGGGGGCGCTCCCTGTGAGCCGAAACGCGAGTGCGGTAAAGCGGCGGCCCGCCGAGACCGTGCGGACCGCCTGGGCGATGGCCCGCCGGGAGCCGACGAGGACCACGAGCTTCCTGGCCCGCGTGACGGCCGTGTAGAGGAGGTTGCGCTGGAGCATCATCCAGGCACTCATGGTGACCGGGATCACCACGGCCGGGTACTCGCTGCCCTGCGAGCGGTGGATGGTCACCGCGTACGCGTGGGCCAGCTCGTCCAGCTCGTCGAAGTCGTACGGCACCTCCTCGTCCTCGTCCGTCCGCACGGTCAGCTTCTGCTCGACCGCATCCAACTGCGTCACGACGCCGACCGTGCCGTTGAAGACCCCGTTGGCACCCTTGTCGTAGTTGTTCCTGATCTGGGTGACCTTGTCGCCGACCCGGAAGACCCGGCCGCCGAACCGCTTCTCCGGCACGTCGGGCCGCCCCGGGGTGATGACCTGCTGCAGCAGCCCGTTCAGCGAGCCCGCGCCCGCGGGGCCCCGGTGCATGGGGGCGAGGACCTGCACGTCACGGCGGGGGTCGAGGCCGAACTTGGCCGGAATCCGCCGGGCCGCGACGTCCACGGCGACCCGGGCCGCGTCCTCGGTCTCCTCCTCGACGAAGAGGAAGAAGTCCGGCAGCCCGTCGGTCTTCGGCGGGACGCCGGCGTTGATCCGGTGCGCGTTGGTGACGACGCCCGACTCCTGCGCCTGCCGGAAGATCCGGGTCAGCCGGACCGCCGGCACGGGACTCCCGGGGGCGAGCAGATCGCCGAGGACCTCGCCCGCGCCGACCGACGGCAGCTGGTCCACGTCGCCTACCAGGAGCAGATGGGCCCCCGGCGCCACCGCCTTCACCAGCTTGTTCGCGAGCAGCAGGTCCAGCATGGACGCCTCGTCGACCACGACCAGGTCGGCGTCCAGGGGCCGGTCCCGGTCGTAGGCCGCGTCACCGCCGGGCTTGAGTTCGAGGAGGCGGTGGACCGTGGAGGCCTCGGCGCCGGTCAGCTCGGCGAGCCGCTTCGCCGCCCGCCCGGTCGGGGCGGCGAGGACCACCTTGGCCTTCTTCGCCCGGGCCAGCTCCACCACGGAGCGGACCGTGAACGACTTGCCGCAGCCGGGGCCGCCGGTGAGCACGGCGACCTTCCGGGTCAGTGCGAGCCGCACGGCCTCCTCTTGCTCGGGCGCGAGCGAGGTCCCCGTCCGGTCCGCGAGCCAGGCGAGGGCCTTGTCCCAGGCCACGTCCCGGAAGGCCGGCATCCGGTCCTCCTCGGCCCGCAGCAGGCGCCGCAGCTGTCCGGCGAGCGACAGCTCCGCCCGGTGGAAGGGGATCAGGTACACGGCGGTCACGGGGGTCCCCTCCGGGCCTGGCACGGTCTCCCGCACCACTCCCTCGGGATCCTCCGCCAGCTCGGCGAGGCACTCGATGACGAGACCCGTGTCGACCTGGAGGAGCTTCACCGCGTCGGCGATGAGCCGCTCCTCGGGGAGGAAGCAGTGCCCCTGGTCGCTGGACTGCGACAGGGCGTACTGCAGGCCGGCCTTCACCCGGTCGGGGCTGTCGTGGGGTATGCCCACGGCCTGGGCGATCTTGTCGGCGGTGAGGAAGCCGATGCCCCAGACGTCCGCGGCCAGCCGGTAGGGCTGGTTCCGCACGACCGAGATCGAGGCGTCGCCGTACTTCTTGTAGATCCGCACCGCGATGGAGGTGGAGACGCCGACCCCCTGGAGGAAGACCATCACCTCCTTGATCGCCTTCTGCTCCTCCCAGGCGGCCGTGATCTTCGCGGTCCGCTTGGGGCCGAGCCCGGGGACCTCGATCAGGCGCGCGGGGGCCTCTTCGAGGATGTCGAGCGTGTCGAGCCCGAAGTGCTGCGTGATGCGGTCGGCGAAGACGGGCCCGATGCCCTTCACGAGCCCCGAGCCCAGGTACCGGCGGATGCCCTGGATCGTGGCGGGCAGCAGCGTCGTGTAGTTCTCGACGGTGAACTGCTTGCCGTACTGCGGGTGGGAGCCCCAACGGCCCTCCATCCGCAGCGACTCCCCCGGCTGCGCGCCGAGCAGGGCGCCGACCACGGTGAGCAGGTCACCGGCCCCGCGGCCGGTGTCGACGCGGGCGACCGTGTACCCGCTCTCCTCGTTGGCGTAGGTGATCCGCTCCAGGACCCCTTCGAGCACGGCCGAGCCCGGCCCGCGACCTTCGTTGGACATGACCCGACGGTAGCGGGCCGGTAGGACAGCGCGGGCGGTCCCTGGACGACCGGGCGGGCGGCCCGCCGCCGCGGGGACGCGGGGAGCGCGCGGCGGGCCGCCCCCCGGCCGCTCCCGGCGTGCCGACGGAGGGGGCGGGTCGTAGCGTTTCCGGCATGAGCGAATCCTTCGAGGACGACGTCCTGGACGAGCTGGGCGACGACAGGCTCCGGGAGATCGCCGACGTGCTCGGCACCGACCGCACGGGGGCGCAGGAGGTCGTGGGGAGTTCGGTGGCCGAGCTGGCCGACGAGCTGCGCCGGGCGGCGGACGAGCCGGACAGCGCGGACGAGGTCCGGGCCGCGTTCGGCGAGGTGGCGTCGGCCGAGCCCCCGCTCCAGGGCGTCGCCGGCATCGGCGGCCTCGCGGCGGGCGGCCTCATGGCCGGGGTCCTGGGACGGCTGGCCCGCCCGGCGGCCAACGCGATCGCGAAGCGCACCGGCATCCCGGCGGCGACGGTGACCCGGACGCTCGACCTCGTGCTCCCGGTGGTCCTGGCGGTCCTGACGAAGCGCGCGGCGGCGAAGAAGGGCACGGGCGATCCCCTCGGCGGCGGCCACCGCTGACGCGGCCGCCCGGGGCCCGTCCGTCGCAGCCACCGGGCTGCGCGCGCGGCTATGATGTGGGTCATGTGGGCGAATCTTCCACATGACCCACAAGGAGTGATCATGGGTGTGACCAACGTGGACGTGGACGACGACGTGCTCGCCGAGGCCGCGAAGCTGCTCGGTACGACCACGAAGAAGGACACGATCAACACAGCCCTGGAAGAGGTCATACGGCGTCACCACCGCCGCGCCGCGTTCCAGCGCCTCGCGGATCGCGGCGCGCGGGGGGACCTGGAGCGCACCCGCCGGGACTGGGAGGCCCGCAAGTCCGCCCAGCGCGGCGAGGGCGCGATGTGATCACCTACCTCGTGGACACCAGCGCGTACGTCCACCTCGGCACGGATCCGGCCGCGCAACGACGCTGGGACGCCGAGATCGAGACCGGCGCCCTCGGCATGTGCGAAGCCACCCGCACGGAGCTCCTCTTCAGCGCCGTGAACGCGGACGATCGCGATGCGATCGATGAGGACCTCGCGGCCATGTTCGCGCCGGTACGCGTCCCCAAGGACGCCTGGCGCTGGGTGGAGAGCGCCCAGTACAAGCTGACGCGGACGGGGCAGCACCGCGCGGCCGGCGTCATCGACCTCCTCGTCTGCGCCACGGCCGTGCACCACGGGTTGACCGTGCTGCACCGGGACAACGACTTCGCCTCGGTCGCCCGGGTGCTCAAGGAGGTCGAGCAGATGGACGTGCGGCACGCCGGCAGGTGAGGAGCCGTGTGCCGCGGGGGTCCGGGTTCAGAGGCTCAGGAAGGACTCCAGGGTCTCCTCCAGGACCTCCGTGCCGTCCCGTGACCAGAGGTCGTCGTTGAAGATCTCCACCTCCACCGGGCCCGTCCAGCCGGCCCGTTCCGTCAGGTCCGCCCAGGCGCGGAGGTCGATCGAGCCGGTGCCCAGGGGGCCCCGGCCGGTCAGGACGCCGGCCGGGAGCGGGGTGGTCCAGTCGGCCAGCTGGAAGGAGTGGATGCGGCCCGCCGCGCCCGCGCGTTCCACCGCCGCCGGGGCCCGGTCGTCCCACCACAGGTGGTACGTGTCGACCACCACGCCCACCTGCTCGGGCGGGAAGTGCTCCGCCACGGCCAGCGCCTGGTCGAGGGTGGAGACCGCGCAGCGGTCGGCGGCGTACATCGGGTGGAGGGGCTCGACGGCGAGGCGGACTCCCCGCTCGCCCGCGTACGGGGCCAGCTCCCCGATCGCCTCGGTGATCCGGGCCCGGGCCGCGGGCAGGTCCGGGAAGGCCGGGGTGAGGCCACCGGAGACCAGGACGAGGGTGTCCGTGCCGAGCGCCACCGCCTCGTCGATCGCCGCCCGGTTCTCCGCCTCCCAGCCGTCCGTCGTGAAGAACCCGCCGCGGCAGAGGGTGCTGACCCTCAGGCCCGCGTCCCGCACGAGCGCGGCCGCCGCCTCCACCCCGTACTCCCGCACCGGTTCGCGCCACAGTCCCACGCCCGTGATCCCGAGCCGGCGGCAGTGGCCGACCAGGTCGGGCAGGGACAGCTGCCTGACCGTCATCTGGTTGATGCTGAAGCGGTCGAGGTTCACCGCAGGCCCCCCTGGACCGCCAGGAGGGAGCGCATCCGCGCCTCGGCGAGCTCCGGGTCCGGGAACAGCCCCAGGCCGTCCGCCAGTTCGTACGCCCGCGCGAGATGCGGCAGCGAGCGCGCGGACTGCAGGCCGCCGACCATCGTGAAGTGCTCCTGGTGGCCGGCCAGCCAGGCCAGCAGGACGACCCCCGTCTTGTAGAAGCGGGTCGGCGCCCCGAAGAGGTGCCGGGAGAGAGCGACCGTCGGGTCGAGGATCGCGCGGAAGCCGGCCGTGTCGCCCGTGTCCAGGGCCCGTACCGCCTCCGCCGCGAGCGGCGCCAGCGGATCGAAGACGCCCAGCAGGGCGTGGCTGAAGCCCTGTTCGTCGCCCGCGATCAGCTCCGGGTAGTGGAAGTCGTCGCCCGTGTAGCAGCGCACCCCCTGAGGCAGGCGGCGCCGCAGCGCGACCTCGCGCCCGGCGTCCAGGAGCGAGACCTTGATGCCGTCGACCTTGTCCGGGTGCGCGGCGATCAGCTCCAGGAAGGTCTCGGTCGCCGCGTCCAGGTCGGCCGAGCCCCAGTACCCGTCGAGCGCCGGGTCGAACATCGGGCCCAGCCAGTGCAGGATCACCGGCTCACCCGCCTGGCGGAGCAGACCGCCGTACAGGTCGAGGTAGTCCTCGGGCCCCGAAGCCGCCGCCGCGAGCGCGCGGGAGGCCATGAGGACGGCCTGCGATCCCGTCTCCTCGACGAGCGCGAGCTGCTCCTCGTACGCCGCGCGCACCTCCGCGAGGCCCGCGGGGCCGGTGAGCTGGTCCGTGCCGGCCCCGCAGGCGATCCGCCCGCCGACGGCCCGGGCCTCCGCCGCGCTGCGGCGGATCAGCTCGGCCGCGCCCGCCCAGCCGAGCCCCATGCCGCGCTGCGCGGTGTCCATGGCCTCGGCGACCCCGAGGCCGTGGGACCAGAGGTGGCGGCGGAAAGCGAGGGTGGCGTCCCAGTCGACGGCGGCGGGCGCGTCGGGGCCGGTGTCGGCGTACGGGTCGGCGACCACGTGGGCGGCGGAGAAGACGGTCCGGGAGACCGACGGGCCGCCGCCGCCCGGGGCGGCGGGCTCGGCGCGGGGCACGTACTCCCGTACGCCGCCGCCGGGCAGGGGCAGGCGGATCACAGGGCGACCTCCGGGACGTCGAGGCGGCGGCCCTCGGCGGCGGACCGCAGGCCGAGCTCGGCGAGCTGGACTCCGCGGGCCCCGGCGAGCAGGTCCCAGTGGTACGGCTCGTCGAGGACGACGTGCCGCAGGAACAGCTCCCACTGGGCCTTGAAGCCGTTGTCGAACACGGCGTTGTCGGGGACCTCCTGCCACTGGTCGCGGAAGCGCTCGGTCGCCGGGACGTCCGGGTCCCAGACGGGCTTGGGGGTGGCCGAGCGGTGCTGGACGCGGCAGTCGCGCAGTCCGGCGACGGCCGAGCCGTGGGTGCCGTCGACCTGGAACTCGACGAGTTCGTCGCGGTGGACACGGACCGCCCAGGAGGAGTTGATCTGGGCGACGGCGCCGCCCTCCAGCTCGAAGATGCCGTAGGCGGCGTCGTCGGCGGTGGCCTCGTACGGCTTGCCCCGCTCGTCCCAGCGGCGCGGGACGTGGGTGGCGACGTGCGCGGTCACCGAGGTGACCCGGCCGAACAGCTCGTGGAGGACGTACTCCCAGTGCGGGAACATGTCGACGACGATGCCGCCGCCGTCCTGCGCGCGGTAGTTCCAGCTGGGGCGCTGGGCGTCCTGCCAGTCGCCCTCGAAGACCCAGTAGCCGAACTCGCCCCGCACGGACAGGATCTCGCCGAAGAAGCCGCCGTCGATCAGGCGCTTGAGCTTGCGCAGGCCCGGCAGGAAGAGCTTGTCCTGGACGACGCCGTGCTTGACGCCCTTCGCGGTGGCCAGCCGGGCGAGCTCCAGGGCGCCGGCGAGGTCGGCGGCGGTGGGCTTCTCGGTGTAGACGTGCTTGCCGGCGTGGACGGCCCTGGTGATCGCCTCGGCGCGGGCGGAGGTGACCTGGGCGTCGAAGTAGACGTCGATCGTGTCGTCCGCGAGGACGGCGTCGAGGTCCGTGGACCACTCGGTGAGTCCGTGCCGCTCGGCGAGGGCGCGCAGGGCGGGCTCGCGGCGGCCGACGAGGACCGGCTCGGGCCAGAGGGTCTCGCCGTCGCCCAGGTCGAGGCCGCCCTGGTCGCGCAGGGCGAGGATCGAGCGGACGAGGTGCTGGCGGTGGCCCATCCGTCCGGTGACGCCGTTCATGGCGATGCGGACTGTCCTGCGTGTCACGAAAGGTTCCTCTCCCCGGCGTTCCGCGCCCCGATAGAAAGCGCTTTCCATCGACGGTGACGCTAGCCTGCCGACATCGCCGTCGACAAGGCCCCGGAGGTACGCACACAGTGACCGTCACCCTGGCGGACGTGGCCGCCCGCGCCCGGGTCTCCCCCGCCACCGTCTCCCGCGTCCTCAACGGCAACTACCCGGTCGCCGAGTCGACGCGCGAGCGGGTGCTGCGGGCCGTCGACGAGCTGGACTACGTCCTCAACGGGCCCGCGAGCTCCCTGGCCGCCGCCACGTCCGACCTGGTCGGCGTCCTCGTCCACGACATCGCCGACCCCTTCTTCGGGATCATGGCGAGCGCGGCGCAGAGCGCGATCGGGGAGGGCGGATCGGGGCGCGGCGGCGGCGAGAAGCTCGCCGTCGTCTGCAACACCGGCGGCTCCCCCGAGCGGGAGCTGACCTACCTCACCCTGCTCCAGCGCCAGCGGGCCGCGGCCGTGATCCTCATGGGCGGCTCCCCGGAGGACCCCGGGCACCTGGCGGCGACCACCGGGAAGCTGGCGAAGCTGGCGGAGGCGGGGACCCGGGTGGTGCTGTGCGGGCGGCCGCCGGTCGCCGGCGACGCGAACGCGGCGGCGCTGGTCTTCGACAACCGGGGCGGCGCGCGGCGTCTCACCGAGCACCTGCTCGGACTCGGGCACCGGCGCATCGGGTACGCGGCCGGCCCGGCCGACCGGACCACGACCCGGCACCGCCTGGAGGGCCACCGGGCCGCGCTCGCGGCGGCGGGGGTCGCGGAGGGGCCGACGGCGCACGGCGCCTACGACCGCCGGGCCGGATACGAGGCCACGGCCGAGCTCCTCGCCCGCGATCCGGACCTCACCGCGGTCGTCGCCGCCAACGACACGGTCGCCCTCGGCGTCTGCGCGGCGCTGCGGGAACGCGGCCTGTCGGTCCCCGGCGACGTGTCGGTGGCGGGCTTCGACGACCTGCCGTTCTCGGTGGACGCGGTACCGGCGCTCACGACGGTCCACCTGCCGCTGCACGCGGCGGGCACGCGCGCGGGCCGCCTCGCGATGGGCACGGAGGACGCCCCCCGGGGAGGCCTGGCCCGCGTGGCGGCGGAGCTGGTGGTCCGGGGGTCGACGGGGCAGCCCCGGGAGTAGGGGCGCGGGGGCGAGGGCTCGCCGGGCGGGCGGCGGGGCGCTGCGAGGCCTTGCGACGCGAAGTGACCCCGCCGGCGGGCGCGTTCGTGACGCCGTAGGACGCGTTCGTGACGCCGTAGGGCACGTTCGCGACGCCGTCGGGCGAAGTCGTCGCGCTGAACGTGGAGTTCAGGCCCTCGCGTGTCCAGATCGCTCAGTTCGAATGCCGGTTGATCTCTCCCGGATCTTCGCGCACGCGCGAGAAGCCGTCGGGCGCATCGGCGGCCATGCCCGCTGACCGCGGCGGTCGCGCGGGTCGCCGCCGAACGGGAGCGGGCTGAACGCCCCCTCGCATCAGGGCAGTCGACGCCGGATGTCGCGTCCGCCCCAGGACGGAGCGGCGCGGGGGCGTGCGTTCGCCCAGCCTCCGGCCACACCCCCGGGGCCGCCCCCCGCCACCCGGGGGCCACCGCACGCCGCCGCCACCCGTCCCGCAGTGCGTTCACCTCCACCCCATTGCAACACCCCACCCCTTACCGTTGCGTTACCCTCGAAACCGTTGCAACGATTTACCTCAACTGACCTGCAATGAAGGCAGTTCGACGCAACAAGCACGTTGCCAGCACCGTGAACGCAACGTAGCTTTTCCTTCATCGGAAACAGCGCGCCGCAAGCAGGCGGCGCACCGGATCGAAGGAGAGGCACCATGCAGACGTTCGCCACCACCGCCGCCGTCACCGCCGTCCTCGACATCCCCGCCGGCCGCATCCGGCTCGTCGCCGCCGACCGCGCCGACGCCACCGTCGACGTCCGCCCCGCGAACCCCGCCAAGGGCAACGACGTGAAGGCGGCCGAGGAGGTCTCGGTCGAGTTCGCCCACGGCGTCCTGAGGATCGCCGCCGCCCCGGCCAAGAACCGGATCCTGGGCGACTCCGGCTCCGTCGAGGTCACCGTCCAGCTCCCGGCCGGCTCCGCCGTCGAGGCCCGGACGGCCGCCGCCGAGCTCCGCGGCGTCGGACCGCTCGGCGACGTCCGGTTCGAGGGCGCTCAGGGCACGGTCGAGCTCGACGAGGCCGCGAGCGCCCGGCTCGCCCTGCTCGCGGGCGACATCACGGTCGGCCGCCTCGGCGGCTCGGCCGAGATCAGCACCCAGAAGGGCGACCTGCGCGTCTCCGAGGCCACCCGGGGCTCGGTCGTGCTGCGCACCGAGTCCGGCGCCATCGCGATCGGCGCCGCCCGCGGCGTCTCCACCACCCTGAACGCCGGCACCGCCTACGGCCGCGTCCACAACGCCCTGGTCAACGCCGAGGGCGCCGCCGCCGGACTGACCGTCCACGCCACCACCTCGTACGGCGACATCACCGCCCGCAGCCTCTGAACCGCCGCGCCGGAGCGCCGCCGGGGCACCACCGGCGGCCACCCGGCCACCGGCCACCGGCTCCGCCCACCGCCCCCGACCAGCACGCGAGACCCGACCGATCCCACCCACCGATCCCACCGACCCCGCCCCCCGACCCGCTCGCCATCGACCGACCCCGAGGACGGACACCCCGCATGACCACCACCGAGAACTACCAGGCCGCCGAGCGGCTCCTCCGCCGCCCCGCCCGCCCCGGCGAGCTCGTCGTCGGCGACAAGGTCAGGCCGCAGTGGATCGACGGCGGCGCCCGCTTCTGGTACGCGGTCGCCGACGGAGCCGGCAAGCGGTTCACGCTGGTCGACCCCGCGGCGGGCAGCCGGCGCCCCGCCTTCGACCACGCCCGGCTGGCCGCCTCGCTGGCCGCCGCCGCCGGGCAGCCGGTCGACCCCGAGGCCCTGCCGTTCCCCGGCATCGAACTCTCCGACGGCGAGGTCCGGTTCGCGGCGTTCGGCGCCTACTGGCGCTGCGACCTCGACGAGTACACCTGCGGGCCGGCCGAGTTCACCGCCCCGGGCAGCCCCCTCGACGTGACCTCGCCCGACGGCGGGTCGGCGGTGTCCCAGCGCGGGCACGACCTGTGGGCCCGGTCGCTGTCCGACGGCCGCGAGTGGCCCCTGACCACCGACGGCGCCCCCGACCACGCCTACGGCCGGGGTCCCGCCGCGACCGGGAACGCCACCCTGCTCCGCAAGCTCGGCCTCCCCCACCTGCCGCCCGCGGTCGCCTGGTCGCCGGACTCGACCAGGGTCCTCGCGCACCGGACCGACGAGCGCGAGGTCCGCCGGACCCATCTGGTGGAGGCCCGGCCCGCCGACGGCGGCGCCCCGCGCCTGCACACCCAGCCGTACGCGTACGCCGGGGACGAGCACCTGCCGCTGGCCGAACTGGTCGTGCTCGACGTCGCCGAGGGCACGGTCGTCCGGGCCCGCACCGAGCCCCTGATCATGACCCACGTGTCGCCCGTCACCGCGAAGTGGGCCTGGTGGTCCGCGGACGGCTCGGTCGTCCACTTCCTCGCCCGGCCCCGGGACCACCGCTCCCTCACCCTGAACCGCCTCGACCCGGTCACCGGCGAGGTCGCCACCCTGATCAGCGAGTCCGGCGAGACCCGGGTCGAGCCCAACCAGTGGATGACCGAGCCGCCCCTCGTGCGGGTGCTCGCCGACGAGGTGCTGTGGTTCTCGCAGCGCGACGGCTGGGGCCACCTCTACCGCTACGACCTGCACACCGGCGAACTGCTCGGCCGGGTCACCTCCGGACCGTGGCTGGTCCGGGAGATCCTGCGCGTCGACGAGGCGGAGCGGGTCGTGTACTTCACCGCCTCCGGGCTGGTCGAGGAGGACCCGTACCGCCGCACCGTGTGCCGGGTCGGCCTGGACGGCTCCGGCTTCACCCGGCTCACCGACGACGCGCTCGACCACGTCATCGTCCTGCCGGAGGGCCCGTACGCCCGGGAGTACTTCGTCGACTCGGCGTCCACCGTCGACACCGCCCCCGTGACCACCGTCCGCGACTGGACCGGCCGGGTCCTGGTGGAGCTGGAGCGCGCCGACATCACCAGGCTGGCCGCCACCGGGTGGACCGCGCCGGAGCGCTTCCGCGTCAAGGCGGCCGACGGCGAGACCGACGTCTACGGGGTGCTGTACCGTCCGCGGGGCTTCGACCCCGCCCTGCGCTACCCGGTGGTGGACACCCTCTACCCCGGGCCGCAGGTCAACCGGGTCGCCCCGTGCTTCGACCCCGGCGGGATGGGCCTGGACGCCGAACCCCTGGCGGCCCTCGGCTTCGTGGTGATCGCGCTGGACGGCCGGGGCACCCCGGGACGGAGCAAGGCCTTCCACGACGCCTCCTCCGGCCGGCTGGCCGACGCGGGCTCGCTCGCCGACCACGTCGCGGCCCTGGGGCAGCTGGCCGGGACCCGGCCGTGGATGGACCTGGACCGGGTCGGCGTCTTCGGCCACTCCGGGGGCGGGTTCGCCGCGGCGCGCGCCCTGCTCGACTTCCCCGAGGTGTACCGGGCCGGGGTGGCGCTCTCCGGCTCGCACGACGCCCCCACCTTCAACGCCGGCTTCGTCGAGGCGTACGACGGCGCCGACGCCCCCGCGGCCTGGGCCAGAACCTCCAACCTGGACCTGGCCGACCGCCTGGCCGGGAGGCTGCTGCTCGTCCACGGCGAGATGGACGACCAGGTCCACCCGCAGCAGACCCTGCGGTTCGCCGAGCGGCTCCTCGCCGCGGGCAAGGACTTCGAACTGCACGTGGTGCCCGGGGCCGAGCACACCTTCATCGACTGCCTGGCCCATGTCCGCACCCGCTGCTGGGACTTCCTGGTCCGCGAGCTGGCGGGCGCGCAGCCGCCCGGCGCCCCTCGTGATCGGCCCCGAACTGCTCGCCGAGATGTTCGCCTGACCGCGCCGCTCCCCGAGCGGGAGCGGCCCGCCGGACCGCGCCCAAGGGCGGGGTCCGGCGGGCTACGCCGCCGGGGTCAGGCCGGTCGCGGCGAGGACCGCGTCGACCGTCTCCGCCACCGTGAGGTCCGCGTTGTCGATCCAGACGCCCTCGCCCGACAGTTCCTCGCGCATCGCCTCGTCCAGGAAGGTCCAGTCGGTCGTCAGGCGCTTGTCCCGGGCGTTGTTGCGCTCCCAGGCCTTGGCGGGGCCGGGGGCCAGGACCACCAGGTGGAGCGCGGCCACCGTGGTGTGGGCGCGGTAGTGGTCCAGGTGCGAGCGGCGTACGACCACGTCGTCGAGGACCGGGAGGAAGCCCGCGGCCGCGAAGCTGCCGGCCAGCAGGCAGGCGTTGCGGGCGCGGAGCAGGATCTGGCGGTCCGCCTCCGGGTCGCCGTCCGGGGTGGGCCAGTGGCCGCCGCTCACGATGAGGGACTGGAGTCCGTCGACCTCGATGTGCGCGGCGCGCGCGAAGCGGGTCGCGAGGGCCGCCGCGACGGTGGACTTCCCGCTGCCGGGGATGCCGGCGAGCAGCACCGCTCCGGGGGCCGGATCGGGGGCGTCGACGGTGATGTCCTCGAAGGTCATACGGGACTCTCCTCGCTGGTCGCGGGCCGTTCCTGGCTGGTCGCGGGCCGTTCCTCGCGGGTCTCGGGCCGTTCCTCGCCGAGGGGACGGCCGGTCGACGATACGGCCGCGGGCGCGGGCGCCGCCACGGGATTCCCGGCGGCCCGGCGGCCGGGCGCGAACGAGGTCAGGGCCACTCCCCCGACGAGCAGCGCCGCCGCGCACCAGCGGGCCGGGCTGACCCCCTCGCCCAGGAGGAGCGCCGCGGAGGACATGCCGAAGACGGGGACGAGGAGGGAGAAGGGGGCGACGGACGAGGCGGGGTGACGGCGCAGCAGCCACCCCCAGGCGCCGAAGCCGAAGACGGTCGTGACCCACGCGACGTAGACGACGACTCCGGCGCCGGTCCAGTCGAGGCCGCGGAGGGCGGCGAGGTCGCGCTGGGGGCCCTCCAGGAGGAGGGAGAGCGCGAGCAGGGGGAGGACGGGCACGGTGCTGACCCAGACCATGAAGTTGAGGGCGTCGGGCGGGGAGGCCCTGCGGGTGAGGACGTTGGACACGCCCCAGCAGGCGGCCGCGGCGACGACCAGGGCGAAGCCGGTGAGCGTGCCGGTGCCGCCCTCGTCGGCGGCCGCCACGCCGATGCCCGCCAGGGCGACCCCCATGCCGGCGAGCTTGAGGCGGCCGGGGCGCTCGCCGAGGGCGGCGAAGGCGAAGAGGGCGGTGAACACGGCCTGGACCTGGAGGACCAGGGAGGAGAGTCCGGCGGGGGCGCCGAGGTCCATGCCGGTGAAGAGGAGGCCGAACTTCGCCACGCCGAGGACGAGTCCGACCGCCGCGATCCACTTCCAGGCCACGCAGGGCCGGCCCACGAGGAACACGGCGGGCAGCGCGGCGACGAGGAAGCGGAGGGCGGAGAAGAGCAGCGGCGGGAAGTGGTCGAGACCGATCTCGATCACGACGAAGTTGATCCCCCAGACGGCGGCGACCAGGGCGGCGAGGGCGAGGTGGGCGGGGCGCATGCAGGCGAGCATGGCCGCCGCCGACCGTGTAGCACCAGCACGGATTCCTTCATGGTGGGATGTAGCGGTGCTTCACCGTCGTGTGCGGCGGGGAGGAGGCACCGCTCGACCCGTCCGTTCCCGCGCATCGAGGAGGAGGAGCGCCCGTGCTGGACCTCGGCCGTCTGCGCGCCCTGCACGCCGTCGCCGTCCACGGGAGTGTCGGCGCCGCCGCCACCGCCCTCGGCTACACCCCGTCCGCGGTCTCCCAGCAGATCGCGAAACTGGAGCGGGAGACCCGTACGACCCTGCTCGAACGCAGCGGCCGGGGCGTCCGGCTCACCGACGACGCCCACCACCTCGCCGCGACCGCCCGGCAGCTGCTCGCCCTCGTGGAGGAGGCGGAGGTGCGCCTGGAGGAGCGCCGCGGCCGGCCCGCCGGGCGGCTCGCGATCGGCTGCTTCGCGAGTGCGGCGCGCGGGCTGATGCCCCGGGTGCTCGCGGAGCTGGGCCGGGCGCACCCCGAGGTCGACGCCCGGCTCTCGGAGGTGGATCCGCACGTGTCGGTGGATCTGGTGGCCCGCGGGGTGATCGACCTGGCGGTGGCCCACGACTGGGACATCGCCCCGCTGCCGGTGCCGCCGGGGGTCGAGCAGGCGGTGATCGGCGACGACCTGTGCGACATCCTGGTCCACCGGGGGCATCCGCTCGCCGGGCGGGACGCGGTGCGCCGGGAGGAGCTGGCGGCGGAGCGGTGGATCTCGCAGCCGCCGGGGACGGTCTGCCACGACTGGCTGACGCGGACGCTGCGGGAGACCGGCTTCGAGCCGCTGATCGTCCATCAGGCGGAGGAGAACCACACGCAGGTCGCGCTGGTGGCCGCCGGTCTGGGCATCGCGCTGGTGCCGCGCCTGGGCCGCGGGGTGCTGCCGCCGGAGGTGGTGCCGGTCCGGCTGGACCCGGTGCCGACGCGTCGGCTGCACGCCATGTGGCGGACCGGGGCGGCGCGGCGCCCGGCGATCCGGGAGACGGTCCGTACGCTCCAGGAGCTCTGGCCCGGGATCGCCGCCGTGGGTGATTCGTGCGCAGGTCCTTGACCTGGCAGTTACTTTCGGGCTATCCGTGACTCCTTGGAAGTTTCCTTCACGAGCTTCCGGGGAGTCCGCACCTGGATTCCTTCAACCTCGCACGGCCGGAAGGAGCATCAGTGCACCACCGCGCCCCCGCCCCCTCCCGACGCACCCTCCTCACGGTGACCGCCGCCGCGGCAGCGGCCGCCGTCACAGGGGCGAGCAGCCCCGCCCTCGCCGGACAGGACCGGTACGACGACCGGAAGCTCCGGCGGATCATCGACCGCATGTCCCTGGAGGAGAAGGTCGGCCAGCTCTTCGTGATGCGGGTGTACGGCCACTCGGCCACCGCACCCGACCAGGCGGACATCGACGCCAACCTCCAGGAGATCGGCGTCCGTACGGCCGCCGAGCTCGTCGAGCGGTACCACGTGGGCGGTGTCATCTACTTCTCCTGGGCCCACAACACCCGGGATCCGCAGCAGATCGCCGCGCTGTCCAACGGCATCCAGCAGGCCGCGCTGGCCCAGCCCACGCCCGTCCCCGCGCTCATCTCCACCGACCAGGAACACGGCATCGTCTGCCGGATGGGCGAGCCGGCCACCCTGGTGCCCGGGGCCATGGCCCTCGGCGCGGGCGGCTCGCACGCCGACGCCCGCCGCGCGGCGCAGATCGCGGGCGCCGAACTGGCGGCCGTCGGCATCCGGCAGAACTACGCCCCGGTCGCCGACGTCAACGTCAACCCGGCCAACCCGGTCATCGGCGTGCGCTCCTTCGGCTCCGACCCGGCGGCGGTCGCAGGCCTGGTCGCCGCGCAGGTCAAGGGCTACCAGCGGGCCGGAGTCGCGGCCACCTCCAAGCACTTCCCGGGGCACGGCGACACCGCCGTCGACAGCCACTACGGCCTCCCGACGATCACCCACACCCGGGCCCAGTGGAGCGAGCTCGACGCTCCGCCGTTCCGGTCGGCGATCGCCGCCGGGATCGACTCGATCATGACCGCGCACATCGTCGTGCCGGCCCTCGACCCGAGCGAGGACCCGGCGACGCTCTCCCGGCCGATCCTCACCGGCATCCTCCGCGAGGAGCTCGGCTACGACGGCGTGGTGGTCACCGACGCGCTCGGCATGGAGGGGGTGCGCACCAAGTACGGCGACGAGCGCGTCCCGGTCCTCGCCCTGAAGGCCGGCGTGGACCAGCTGCTCAACCCGCCGAAGCTGGACGTGGCCTGGAACGCGGTCCTGAAGGCCGTCCGGGAGGGCGAACTGACGGAGGCCCGGCTCGACGAATCGATCCTGCGGATCCTGCGGCTCAAGTCCAAGCTCGGCCTGTTCCGGAACGCCTACGTCACCCGGGCCGGTGTCGAGCGGGTGGTCGGCACCGCGGCCCACCTCGCCCAGGCCGACCGGATCGCCGAGGCGACCACGACCCTGCTCGTCAACGAGGGCGGCTTCCTGCCGCTGGACCGGGCCCGCCACCGCTCGGTCCTGGTCGTGGGCGCCGACCCCGCCTCCCCGTCGGGCACGACCGGCCCGCCGACCACGACGCTCGCGACCGCGCTGACGGAGCTGGGGTTCACCGCGACCGCGCTCTCCACCGGGACCGCCCCGACCGCCGCGCGGATCGAGGAGGCGGTGGCGGCGGCCGCCGGGAAGGACGTCGTCGTGGTGGGCACGTACAACGTCACCGCGGCCAGTACGCAGCGCACGCTCGTGGCACGGCTGGCCGCCACCGGGGTGCCCGTCGTGACGATCGCGATCCGCAACCCGTACGACGTCGCCCGGACCTCCGGCCAGCGGGCCGCGCTGGCCACCTACTCCTGGACCGACGTCGAACTCCGGGCCGCCGCAAGGGTTCTGGCGGGCCGGGCGCGGCCCGGGGGCCGGCTGCCGGTCCCGGTGCAGAGCGCCGACGACCCGGCGACGGTGCTCTACCCGGTGGGACACGGCCTGTCGTACCGCCGGAGCGGCTGACACGGCGGGGGCGGGGCGGGCCGCCGGCGCGCCCCGCCCCCGCGCGGGGTCACGGCCGCAGGCCGTGCTCCTTCGTCGCGTCCTCGTCGACCTTCCGGTCGAGGCGCGCGTCGAAGCGGGCGAGCGGCTGCGCCGCCTGGACGGCCGGGGCGGGGACGCCGGCCCAGGCGAGGATGCGGGCGGTGGCCTTGTTCCGCTCGGCCTCGACGAGACCGTCGACGTTCGCGCCGTGGTTGGCGCCCGGCGCCACGTACACGTAGCTGTCGCGGGCGCTCTTGCCCAGGTGGAACTTCTCGGAGCCCCACGGGTCGTTGCCGCCGTACACGAACAGCATCCGGTTCGCGTTCCTGCGGACCCAGTCGTCCACGTCGCGCATGGCGTGCGGCTTGAACCTCATCGGGATCTCGCGCGGCACGAAGTTGCGCGCGGGCTGGTAGCCGTAGCGGCTCAGGCCCTTGAGGTGCGGCTGCTTGATGTCGGGCGAGCCGAGCTCCGTCGCCGCCTGGTAGTAGTACGGCGTGTACGGCTCCAGGCCCTGGTCGGTGTACGCGGACCAGCCGGAGTAGGCGTCGATCGTCTCGTAGACGGTGTCGTCGCTCGCGGTCCGGGCGTCCGGGATCTGGTCGCAGACGTCCTCGCCGTAGTACTGCCAGAAGCCCCACACGAAGTCGAGGACGACGGCTTCGAAGGCCTTGTCCAGGGTGCCGATGGTGTTGAAGGTGGCGCCCTCCGACTCGGCCCACGCCTTGTACTTGGCCTCCAGGGGCGCGCGGCGGAGCAGGGCCTCGCGCTGCATGCCGTTCAGCCGGTCGCGGCACTCCTTGGTGCCGACGGTCGCGAAGAACCGGTCGTAGGCCGAGTCCTCCTTGTTGACCACGTCGTTCGGGGCCACGTAGGCGACGACGCCGTCCATGTCGTTCGGGTAGAAGCGCTCGAAGTACGTGGCGGTCATGCCGCCCTTGGAGGCGCCCGTGGAGAGCCACTTCTGGCCGTAGATCTTCTTCAGTGCGGTGAAGATCCGGTGCTGGTCGCTGGCCGCCTGCCAGATGTCGAGCTTCGACCAGTCGGCGGGCTGCGGGCGGGACGGCGTGAAGAAGCGGTACTCCATGGAGACCTGGTTGCCGTCGACGATCCGCGTCGGCTCGGCGCGGCTCGGGGTGGTGCTCAGCGAGTATCCGCTGGTCCGGAAGACGGTCGGGCGGCTCGTGTCCTTGTGGAGGACGGAGATCCGCTGGTCGAACGTACCGGCCCACGGGCGCCGGTGGTCGATCGGCTGCTTGTAGTTCAGGACGAAGAAGCGGTAGCCCGCGTACGGCTTCTCCTCGATCAGGCTCATCCCGGGGATCGCCAGGATGCGGTCCTTGATGTCCGTGCTCTGCGAGTCGACGACGGCCGTGCTGTCCGTGTCCGTGTCCGCGGCGGTAGCCACGCCGGTCGGTGCCACGGTGCCTATGAGCACCGAAAGCGACAGCGCCCATCTCAGCGACTTGCGCATTGACCCTCCTTGGTTCACAACGGTGTCGCGAACCTAGCGGGGGCAACGTGCGGACCGCCAGACCCAGTTGACCCTTACCCTTGGACTTTCCTGTACATCAGCACAGGATCCAGCCCACGGACGTACCCCTCCCGGCCACCGAACCGCTCGCCCGGACGCAGCGGTTGAGGGCGTGGACGGTGACGGGGCCGGCCTGCCGCGCGAACCGGCCGGCCTGGACGGCGGGCCGGCCGCCGCGCGGCTGCAGCGAGACGGCCATCGGACGGCGGGCGCCGGGGCGCTTGGCGACGGTGACCGCGCAGGCGTAGTGCCGGGTGCGGTAGAGCCGGAGCTCTCCGGTCGCGAAGGTGATCGTGCGGGCGGGCCGGCCCTGGCAGACGGAGACCGCGTCGGCGGTGCCGGCGCCGGCCCCCGGGACGAGGGTGTCCGGGGTGAGCACCAGCACGAGGGCCGCGAGGAGCGGCGTGAGCACCCGGGCGAGCAGCCGTTGGCCACGTCGTGCGTGCTGCGTGTCCGTGGCCATGCGTTCCCCTCCCGAGTGGACCGGCGTACGGGCGTACGACGCACCCCGGCGCGGAATGGTTGCCTCCGCCCCTCGTCCGGCAGGGAACACGCGGCCCCGGAGATCACCGCGGGTGCCCGCCCGCGGGGCTCTCCGGGGGCTCCCCCCGCGGGGTCTCCGGGTGTTCGCCGGCGGGGTTCCGGGTGCTCAGACCCGCTCCGGCTCCCCCTCGTCGGCGGTCTCGCCGATGAAGGTCCGCCACAGCGTCGCGTAGCGGCCGTCCAGGGCGAGGAGCTCCGCGTGGGTGCCGTCCTCCGTGACCCGGCCGTGGTCCATGACGACGACCCGGTCGGCGCGGGCGGCGGTGGTCAGCCGGTGGGCGACGATCAGGGTGGTGCGCCCGCCGGGGCCCTCGGCGGGCGCGCCGGGCGGGGCCGCCCCGCCGGACCGGCGTCCGGAGAGGCGGTCCGTGGCCTGGTTGACCTGCGCCTCGGTGGCCAGGTCGAGGGCCGCGGTGGCCTCGTCGAGGAGCAGGATGTCCGGGTCGACGAGTTCGGCGCGGGCGAGGGCGATGAGCTGGCGCTGGCCCGCGGACAGGTTCCGGCCCCGCTCGGCGACCTCGTGGAGGTAGCCGCCGTCGAGGGTGGCGATCATGTCGTGGGCGCCGACCGCCCGGGCCGCCGCCTCCACCTCGGCGTCGGTCGCCTCGGGACGGCCGTACGCGATGGCGTCGCGGACCGTGCCGGCGAAGAGGTAGGCCTCCTGCGGGACGACGCCGAGCCGGTGCCGGTACGCGGTGAGGTCGAGGTCGCGCAGGTCGGTGCCGTCGGCGGTGACCCGGCCGGCCGTCGGGTCGTAGAACCGGGCGACCAGCTTGACCAGGGTGGACTTCCCCGCGCCGGTCTCGCCGACGAACGCGACGGTCTGCCCGGCCGGGATGCGCAGGTCGATGCCGGTGAGGGCGGTCTCCTCCTTCGGGGCGCCGTCCTCCCCGCCGTAGGCGAAGGACACGTCCTCGAAGGCGATCTCGCCGCGCAGCGACAGCACGTCCAGGGGCGCGGGCGCGGCGGCCGTCGACGTCGGCTCCTGGAGGAGCTCCTGCATCCGCTTGAGCGAGACGGCGGCCTGCTGGTAGCCGTCGAAGACCTGCGAGAGCTGCTGCACGGGGGCGAAGAACAGGTCGATGTAGAGGAGGTAGGCGACCAGCGCGCCGGTGGTGAGCGTGCCGCCGTCGATGCGGTTCGCCCCGACGATCATGACGGCCGCGGCGGCCACCGAGGACAGCAGGGTGACGAACGGGAAGTAGACGGAGATCAGCCACTGGCCGCGGACGCGGGCCTCGCGGTAGTGGTCGCTGCGCTCGGCGAACCGGGCCGCTCCGGACTCCTCGCGGCGGAAGGCCTGCACGATCCGGAGGCCGGAGACGGACTCCTGGAGGTCGGCGTTGACGACGCTGATCCGCTCGCGGGCCAGCTCGTACGCCTTCACGCTGGAGCGGCGGAAGAAGTACGTGGCGACCGCGAGGACCGGCAGGGTCGCGAAGACCACCAGGGCGAGCTGGAGGTCGAGCACGAGCAGCGCGACCATGATCCCGAAGAAGGTCACCACGGAGACGAAGGCGGTGACCAGGCCCGTCTGCAGGAACGTCGACAGGGCGTCCACGTCCGTGGTCATCCGGGTCATGATCCGGCCGGTCAGCTCGCGCTCGTAGTAGTCCAGGCCGAGCCGCTGGAGCTGGGCGAAGATCTTCAGGCGCAGCGCGTAGAGGACCCGTTCGCCGGTGCGGCCGGTCATCCGGGTCTCGGCGGTCTGCGCGACCCACTGCACGAGCACGGTGACCAGGGCGAGCGCGGAGGCCGCCCAGACGGCGCCGATCGCGAGCCGGTTCACGCCCTCGTCGATGCCGTGCCGGATCAGGACCGGCAGCAGCAGTCCCGCGCCCGCGTCGACGGCGACCAGGCCGAGGCTGATGAGCAGCGGGACCCCGAAGCCGCGGAGCAGCCGGCGCAGGCCGTAGCTGTCCTCGGGCGAGACGGCGCGGGCCTCGTCGATGCCGGGGGTGTCGGTGGCGGGCGGCAGGGCCTCGACGGCGGCGAGCAGCTCGGGGGTGGCTCCGGGGGCGTCGCTCTCCCGGTCGGCCGCCTCGTCGCGCACCCAGAGGGTGGGGGTGATGCCGCGCTCGGCGTCGAACTCGGCGTCCAGTTCGGCCCGCAGGGTGCGGTCCACGGGCGGCTCGACCGGGGTGGTGTGGCCCGGGGAGACGGCGCCCAGCTCGTCCGGGTCGGTGAGCAGGCGGCGGAAGAGCGGGGAGCGCTCCTCCAGCTCGGCGTAGGTGCCGAGGTCGGCGAGCCGGCCGCCCTCCAGGACGGCGATGCGGTCGGCGAGGCCGAGGGTGGAGCGGCGGTGGGCGATGAGCAGGGTGGTGCGGCCCGCCATCACCGCCTTCAGGGCCTCGTGGATCTCGTGCTCGACCTTGGCGTCGACGGCGGAGGTGGCGTCGTCGAGGAGGAGGAGCCGCGGGTCGGTGAGGATCGCGCGGGCCAGGGCGACGCGCTGGCGCTGGCCGCCGGAGAGGGTGAGCCCGTGCTCGCCGACCTTGGTGTCGTACCCCTCGGGCAGCTCGGCGATGAAGCGGTCCGCCTGCGCGGCGCGGGCCGCGGCCTCGATCTGCTCCTGCGTGGCGTCCGGGAGGCCGTACGCGATGTTGGCGCGGACCGTGTCGGAGAAGAGGAAGGAGTCCTCGGGGACGAGGCCGATCGCGGCGCGCAGCGAGTCCAGGGTGAGCTCGCGGACGTCGTGGCCCCCGACGAGGACGGCGCCGTGGTCGACGTCGTAGAAGCGCGGGAGGAGAAGGGACAGGGTGGACTTGCCGGAACCGGAGGCGCCGACGACGGCGACGGTCTCGCCGGCCCCGATCTCCAGCGAGAAGCCGTCGAGGACGGGACGGGTCCGGCCGTCGGCGGTCTCGTAGGCGAAGGACACGCCGTCGAACTCGACGGTGGCGGGCGCGTCGGCGGGCAGCTCCTTGCCCCCGTCCGTGACGAGCGGCTCGGTGTCGACGAGGTCGAGGACCCGCTCGACGCCGGCGCGGGCCTGCTGGGCGACGGTGAGGACCATCGCGAGCATGCGGACCGGGCCGACGAGGGAGGCCAGGTAGGCGGAGAAGGCGACGAAGGTGCCGAGGGTGATCTGGCCGCGGTAGGCGAGCCAGCCGCCCAGGGCGAGGACGGCGACCTGGCCGAGGGCGGGGACGGCCTGAAGGGCCGGGGTGTAGCGCGAGTTCAGCCGGACGGTCCGCAGCCGGCCGGCGAACAGCTTCCGTCCGGCCTCGCGGATCTTGCCGGTCTCCTGGTCCTCCTGGCCGAAGCCCTTCACGACCCGGACGCCGCTCACGGCCCCGTCGACGACTCCGGCGACTACGGCGGCCTGCTGCTGGGCGTGCCAGGTGGCGGGGTGGAGGCGGGTGCGGCTGCGCTTGGCGATGACCCAGAGGGCAGGGGCGACGGCGAGCGCGACGAGCGTCAGCGGCAGGGACAGCCAGGCCATGACGCCCAGCGAGATGAGGAAGAGGAGGACGTTCCCGATGGTCATCGGGAGCATGAACAGCAGGCCCTGGATGAGCTGGAGGTCGCTGGTGGCCCGCCCGATGACCTGCCCGGTGGACAGTTCGTCCTGCCGCCGCCCGTCGAGCCGGGTGATGGTGGCGTACATGTCGGTGCGCAGGTCGTGCTGGACGTCGAGGGCGAGGCGGCCGCCGTAGTACCGGCGGACGTAGGTCAGGGCGTAGACGAGGACGGCGGCCCCGATGAGGAGGCCGGTCCAGACGGCGAGGTCCCGGGTCTTCGCCCCGATGACGTCGTCGATGATCACCTTGGTGACCAGCGGGACGAGGGCGAGGACGGCCATGCCGGCGAGCGAGGACCCGAGCGCGAGCAGGGTGTTCGCCTTGTACCGCCATGCGTACCCGGCGAGCCTGCGCGCCCAGCCCTGTTGTTTCTCCCCGACCGCCGCCACGAGTGGCCTCCCGTTCCGTCCTGCTCTACCGGAAGGCCCAACACGCCTGGACTGCGATTTCATCCCGCCGCAACAAACCGGCGCACGGGTGCGTCCGCGGGCCCCGGGGTGCGGGAAGGGTGCGGTGGTGGGTAGGGAACCCGGCGGGCCGTCCTCGGGCCGGCCCCGGGTGTCCGGGAGAAGAGGTGGTACGTGGCACGGGTCGAGGACGGGATGCCGTACGCGTGGGGGCAGCTGTACGCGGCGCTGCTCGCGGTCGGGGGGCTGGCCAGGGCCGGCCGGGTGCAGCCCGCGGAGGCCCGGCAGCTGGAGCGGACGGCGGGCAACCCGCGCAACGTCTGCTGGCAGCTGCTGGGCGAGGCCGGGCAGCAGGCGTTCCTGGCGCGGGAGCGCGGCGGGGTCGTCGCCGAGGCGGCGGTGGCCGTGATGGCCGACGCGGTCCGGCTGCTGCCGGCGCGGCGGGTGTCCCGGGACGGCTTGCGGCAGGACGAGGCGGCGGCGTTCCGGCAGGGGTACGAGGAGCGGCTGGCCGCCTACCGGAAGGAGTGGGAGGGGCTCGTGGGGTGAGCGGCCGCCGCGGCCCTCGGCGGAGCGGGTGAGCGGCCGCTGCGGGCCCGGCCCGGATCCGGTGGCGGCCCGGTGGCCCCGCCCGGGTCGGGCGGGGCCACCGGTGCGGTGCCGTCGGCTCCGTCAGCGCGGTCGGCGCCGGCAGCGCGGTCGGCTCCGTCAGCGCCGGCAGCACCGTCAGAGGTGTGTCGGTTCGAACATCCTGAGGAGGGCGGGGAGGACGATGACCGAGGGGCCCGGGGCGGCGAGGGCCTTCGCGAGGTCCGCCGCCAGGTTCTCCGGGGTCGTCGAGGTCGCCGGGACGCCGAAGGACTCCGCGAGGGCCACGAAGTCGGGCCGGGACAGCTCCGTGCCCGTCGCCTCGCCGAACGCGCCCGTCATGTACTCGCGCAGGATGCCGTAGCCGCCGTCGTCGACGATCAGCCACGTCACGTCGAGGCCGTACTGCCGCGCCGTCGCCAGCTCGGCGATCGAGTACATCGCGCCGCCGTCGCCGGACACCGCGAGCACCGGCCCGCTCGGGTCGGCCGCCGCCGCGCCGAGCGCCGCGGGGAAGGCGTAGCCGAGGCCGCCCGCGCCCTGCGCGGAGTGCATCGTGTTCGGGTGCCGCGCGTCGAAGGCCGACCACGCCCAGTACGCCAGGATCGTCATGTCCCAGAAGCTCGGGGAGCGCGCGGGGAGCGCCTCCCGCACCGCCGCGACGATCTGCTGCTCCAGGTCCAGGCCCTGCGCCGCGATCCGGTCGCGGACCTTCTTCAGGACGGCCGCGACCCGCTCGGGGGCGGTGGCGTCCCGGCGCTCCCCCACCGTCTCCAGGAGGGCCTGGAGGGCGAGCCGGGCGTCCGCGTGGATGCCGAGCGCGGGGTGGTTGGACTCCAGCTTCCCGGCGTCCGCCTCGATCTGGATCACCCGGCCGCGCGGCGCGAAGGTGTGGTAGTTGGAGGACAGCTCGCCGAGTCCGGAGCCGACGACGAGCAGGACGTCGGCGTCCTCCAGGAAGTCGGTGGTGTGGCGGTCCTCCAGCCAGGACTGGAGCGACAGCGGGTGCTCCCAGGGGAACGCGCCCTTTCCGCCGAAGGTCGTCACGACGGGGATGTCGAGCCGCTCGGCGAGCGCCAGGAGCTTGCCCGAGGCGTCGGAGCGGACGACTCCGCCGCCCGCGATGATCGCCGGGCGCTCGGCGTTCGCCAGGAGGTGCGCGGCGACCGCGGTCAGCTCGGGGCGCGGGGCGATGTCCTCGGGGGTCGCGTCCATGGCCGTCACGACCGGCAGGGTGGTCTCCGCGAGGAGCACGTCCTGCGGGATCTCGACCCAGACCGGGCCGTGCGGGGCGGTGAGGGCGGACTCCCAGGCCGCGGCGATGGCGGACGGGATCTGGGACTGCGTACGGACCGTGTGGACGGACTTCACGACGTCCCGGAAGGAGGCCTGCTGGTCGCGCAGCTCGTGGAGGTAGCCGTGCCGGCCGCCGCCGAGGCCGGCCGCCGGGATCTGGCTGCCGATCGCGAGGACGGGCGCGGAGGCGGCGGCGGCCTCCTGGAGCGCGGCGAGCGACATGAGGGCGCCGGGGCCGGTGGAGAGCAGCAGCGGGGCCGCCTCGCCGGTGATCCGGCCGTAGGCGTCGGCGGCGAAGCCCGCGTTGTTCTCGACGCGGAGGCCCACGTACCGGAGGGAGGAGCGGCGCAGGGCGTCGAACATGCCCAGGGCGTGCTGGCCGGGGAGGCCGAAGACGGTGGTGGCGCCGAGGCCGGTGAGGGTCTCGACGACGAGGTCGCCGCCGTTCCGCCCGGCGGGCGGGTTGAGCGCGGCGGTCGTCTGCGCCTCCGTGGGCCGGAGTACCAGGTCGTGGTCGTGGGTCATGGCGTCCCTCTGGGCGTGGCGTGGTCGGTCGGATGCGGCCCGGCGGGTCGGGGGTGTGCCGTGCGTTCCGCCGGGGAGTGCCCCGGGCGGAAGGTACACGGCACACCCCCGGCGGGTGCTACTGCGCGGCGCGGCTCTCGGCGATCTGGCGGGACATGATCGTCGTCAGCTCGTACGCGGTGTGGGAGGCGGCGACCGCGGTGATCTCGGCGTGGTCGTAGGCCGGGGCGACCTCGACGACGTCCGCCGACACCAGGTTGCAGGAGGAGAGGCCGCGGAGGATCTCCAGGAGTTCGCGGGAGGTCATGCCGCCCGCCTCCGGGGTGCCGGTGCCGGGGGCGTGGGCCGGGTCGAGGCAGTCGATGTCGATGGAGATGTACAGCGGGCGGTCGCCGATGCGCTGGCGGAGCTGGTCGGCGACCTCGTCGGCGCCGCGGCGGTAGATGTCGGCCGAGGTGACGATGCCGAAGCCCATCTTCTCGTCGTCGGTGAGGTCCTGCTTGCCGTAGAGCGGGCCGCGGGTGCCGACGTGGGAGAGCGCCTCGGTGTCGAGGATGCCCTCCTCGACGGCGCGGCGGAACGGGGTGCCGTGGGTGTACTCGGCGCCGAAGTACGTGTCCCAGGTGTCGAGGTGCGCGTCGAAGTGGAGCAGGGCGACGGGGCCGTGCTTCTTGGCGACGGAGCGGAGCAGGGGCAGCGCGATGGTGTGGTCGCCGCCGAGGGTCATCATGCGGGCGCCGGAGTCCAGCAGGTCGTCCGCGGCGGCCTCGATGGTCTCGACGGCCTCGTTGATGTTGAACGGGTTGGCGGCGATGTCGCCGGCGTCCGCGACCTGGGCGAGGGCGAACGGGGAGGCGTCCTGCGCCGGGTTGTAGGGGCGCAGGAGGCGGGAGGCCTCACGGATGGCGTTGCCGCCGAAGCGGGCGCCGGGGCGGTAGGAGACGCCGCTGTCGAAGGGGACGCCGACCACGGCGATGTCGGCGGTGCCGACCTCGTCGAGCCGCGGCAGCCGGGCGAACGTCGCGGGACCGGCGTACCGCGGGATGCGGGACGAGTCGATCGGGCCGCGCGGGGTGTTCTGGTCGCTGCTGCTCATGGTCGGGTCCTCCTGGGTGTTTCGGTGGGGTCCGGCCGGGGCCCGGGTCTCGGGGCCCCGGCCGGGGGTCTCGGTGCGTCAGCCGGTCGCGGCGGCCGGCACGGTCTCCGGCGTCGCGTCGGTCTCGGGGGTCTCCCGGCCCGCGAGGCGGGCGCGCCAGTGCGCGAGCACGGCGGCGTCCGTCGGGCGGGTGGCCAGGGAAACGATCACATAAGCGGCAAGGGACGCCAACAATCCATAGTAAACAGGCTCATTTGCGAGGATTCCGTAAGCCCACATCAGGCCAATGACGGCCAGTCCGCCGACGGCGACCGCGGCGAGCGCGCCCTGGACCGTGCCGCGGCGCCAGAGCAGCCCGCCGAGGATCGGCACGAGCAGCCCGCCGACCAGCAGGTTGTAGGCGACGGTGAGGGCCTGGACGACGTCGTTGAGGGCGATGGCGATGAGGATGACGGCGACGCCCATGATCAGGATGAAGGCGCGGTTGCCCTTCACCTCGTCGTGGTCGTCCGCCCCGGTACCGCCGGATCCGCCCCGCAGCCGCGACCAGATGTCGTTGTTGGCGACGGTGGCGCAGGCGATCAGCGCGCCGGAGGAGGTCGACATGACGGCGGCGAGGGCGGCGGCGAGGACGAGGCCCCGGACGCCCATCGGCAGCTCGTCCTTGACGATGGTGGCGAAGGCGTCGTCCGCGCTGGGCAGCTTCGGGTAGAGCACCTTCGCCGCGGTGCCGATGACGGCCCCGGCGAGGGCGTAGGCGAGGCAGTAGGTGCCGGCGACGGTGCCGCCCCACCGGGCGACCTTGTCGGTGCGCGCGGTGAAGACCCGCTGCCAGATGTCCTGGCCGATGAGCATGCCGAAGGTGTAGATCAGCACGTAGGTGAAGATCGTCTCGCCGCCGATGCCGAGGGGCTCGAAGTACGAGGTGGGCAGCGCGGCCCTCATCTCGGCGAAGCCGCCGGCCTTGACGACGGCGATCGGCAGCAGCAGGAGCAGCACGCCGATGGTCTTCACCACGAACTGCACCATGTCGGTGAGGGTGATCGACCACATGCCGCCGAGCGTCGAGTAGGCGACGACGATGGTGCCGCCGAGGACGATCGCGAGGGTCCTCGGCAGGTCGAAGAGGACGTCGAAGATCGTCGCGTAGGCGATGGTCGAGGTGACCGCGAGCATCAGCGTGTACGCCCACATGACGACGCCCGAGATGACGCCGGCCCGGCCGCCGTAGCGCAGGTCGAGCATCTCGGAGACGGTGTAGACCTTCAGCCGGGCGATCCGGGCGGAGAAGAACACGCTCAGCGCGAGCAGGCCGAGGCCGATGGCGAAGACCATCCAGGCCCCCGAGAGGCCGTACTTGTAGCCGAGGCCGACACCGCCGATGGTCGAGGCGCCGCCGAGCACGATGGCGGCCATCGTGCCGGAGTACATCCAGGGTCCGAGGCGCCGGCCCGCGACCAGGAACTCGCTCTTGGACTTGGCACGGCGCATGCCCCACCAGCCCATCGCGAGCATGCCGGCCAGGTACAGGGCTATCACTGCGTAGTCGACGGCCATGCGGCCTCCTTCGTTCACCTCGGTGGCGTGTCGTGCAGGGGAGTGACCGGAAGCTGGTCGCGGGGACATCCGCCCGTACCCGCGGCCTCCGGATGCCATGACAGTAGGTGGCCGGAAAGCGACGTTGAAGTGTACGTTTCCTCCACTGACCGGGCGGGGGATGTACGAAGGATCCATGGCCATGACCTCCGCCGAGCCCACCCCCACCCCTCCCGCGCCGCCCGTCCCGCTGACCGCGCTGCTCGCCCGGCGGGACCTCGGGCTGCGGCTGCTCGCCGGGCCGGAGGACGTCCCGATCCACTGGGTGCACACCTCGGAGATGGCCGACCCGTACCCGTACCTCCTCGGCGGTGAGCTCCTCATGACGGCGGGAGTGCTGCTCGCCGACCCGGCGCACTACGTGGCCCGGGTGGTGGAGGCGGGGGCGGCGGCGCTCGCCTTCGGTGTGACCCCGGTCTACGACACGGTCCCGGCGGATCTCGTCGAGGCCTGCGCACGGCACGGGCTGCCGCTGGTCGAGGTGCCGCCGCGGACCCCGTTCACCGCGGTGGCGCGGGCGCTGTGGCGGCTGATGGCGGAGGCCCGGCTGCACGAGCTCCGCCGGGTGACGGAGGCGCAGCAGTCCCTGGCGGCGGCCGCGGCCCGGCCGGCCCCCGTCCCGGCGGTGCTCGGCGCGCTCGCCTCCCGCCTCGGCGGGCGGGCGGCGCTCTTCGCGGCGGACGGCACGGAGTCGGCGGCGGCCGGCCGGGAGGTGCCGGCGGAGGCGGCGCGCGCCCTGCGGGACCTCGTGGGCGTCCTGGGGCCGCGTCCCGGCGGACCCGCCTCGGCGAGCGGCGACGGCGGCGGGCTCCGGCTGGCCGCGTACGCGCTCGGCGGCGGGGACGGCCTGACGCTCGGGGTGGCGACGGAGCGGCGCGGCCCCGGGGACCACACGGTCGCGGGGGTCGCGGTCGTCCTGCTGTCCCTGCTGACGGCCCCGCACCGGGGCGCGGAGGCGGCCGTACGGGACGGGGCCCTGGTCCGGCTGCTGCTGGGCGCGGCCCCGCCGGAGATCGCGGAGACGCTGGGCGCGGGTCCGTGGACGGTGGTGCACGCGGCGGGCGGCGACGGCACCCCCTTCGCGGCGGCCTCGCTGGCCGCGGCACTGGGGACCCCGCTGGTGGACGCGGGCGAGGGCGGCGGAGGAACGGGCCGGGGTGGCGGGGTGCGGGCGGACGGCCGGGAGGCGGACGGCCTGGAGGCGGACGCCGTGAAGGCGGGCGGCGGCCTGCGGGACGGCACCCCCGTGACCGTCCGCCTGCTGCTGCCCGCCTCCACGCCCGTCACCGAGCAGCCCGGCTGGACCCTCGGGGTCGCCGCGCCCGCCGCGGCCGACGAGCTCGCCGCGGCCGACGCGCAGGCCGCGCGCGCCCTGCGCCGGGCGGAGGCCGTCCGGGCCCCCCTGGTCCGGCACCGCCCGGGCGGACTCGCGGCCCTGGTGGACCCGGACGAGGCCGCCGCCCACGCCCGCGCCCTGCTCGGCCCCCTCACGGAACCGCTCGGGGAGACCCTGCGCACCTGGCTGTCGCTGCACGGCAGCTGGGACCGGACGGCGGTGGCCCTGGACGTGCACCGCAACACCGTCCGCCAGCGGATCACCCGCTGCGCCGCGCTCCTCGACCGGGACCTGGACGACCCGGACGTGCGGATGGAGCTGTGGTTCGCGCTCGGGTCCCGCTGAGGCGCGGGGCGGCGCGGGGCGGCGCGGGGCGGCGCGGGGTCGTGCCGGGCGCTCGGGAGAGCGCCCGGACCAGCGGTCTCCGGATCAGTAGAGCTTGTTCACGGCCGTCTTCGTCGTCGTCTTGAAGGCGGTCAGCGGGGCGTCCTTCAGGTCGCCCATCTGGCCCCAGCGGACGAAGGTGACGGTCCGGCCGTCCCGGCCCACCGAGAAGAGGTGGATGTCGGTGCTGCCGATCTGCGGGTCGGCGGTGTCCAGGCTGTAGACCCAGGCGCCCTCCTCGACGGCGACCTTGCCGTGGGCGGCGCTGACGGCCTTCAGGCCCGGGTTCTGCTTCTGGAGCAGGGGGCCGCAGCCGGCGAGGGACTTGCGCAGGGTGTCGACCAGCTTCACGGCGTCGGCCTCGGTGCGGGCGACGTTGGTGATCTGGACGCCGTTGGTGTCGAGCTCGGTGCTGAACTCGCGGTAGCGGGAGTTCTGCGCCGGGATCTTGTACGGGGCGCAGAGGGCGCCGCCGTTCTCCGGGACGCCGGTGAAGACCTGGGTGGCGGTCCACGAGGTCGCCGACGGCGGCATCTGGGAGGCGGCGAGGAAGGCGGGCTGCGCGGCGGCCTGCGCCGGGCCCGTGGCGAGGGCCGCGACGCCCAGGGCAGCAGCGGCGGCGGTGGCCAGTGCGGTGCGGAGCTTGTTCATGGTGGTGGATCCCCCGTCGGGTGGTTCGGTCAGTGCTCCACCAGCGTCGGGTCCGGCACCCGCCGCCTGCAACGGTGCCGCGCCCGCCCTCCGTCCCGGAACCATTCCACCCCCGCTGACGTGCAAGGACGTGAAGGGTGGGACGCAGGGTCGAGGGGGATGGAATGCCGAAGGACGCCGCTGTCGAGGAGTTCGCGGGGCTCGTGCGCGCGCTGAAGGCGCGGGACGGGAGGAGTTACGAGGCACTGGGCCGGCGTCTGAGCGTCAGCGCCTCCACCCTCCACCGTTACTGCTCCGGCGCGACCGTCCCGGAGGAGTTCGCCGTGGTCGACCGCCTCGCCCTGCTGTGCGGCGCGGACGAGGAGGAGCGGCGGGCCCTGGAGGCGGCCTGGGCACGGGCGGACGACGCCCGCCGCCCTCCGGTGCCGGAACCCCGCGGGGAGCCCGCGCCGGAGGCGCGCACGGAGCCGACGGCGGCACCGCGCCCCGAGCCCGGCCCGGAGCGCGCACCAAGCCCCGGGCCCGCACCCGGACCGAGCCCGGAGCCCGCACCCGAACTGGACCCCGTGCACGCGCGCGTGCCGGACCTCCCGTCGGAGCGGCGGAGGCGCCGCTGGGGGTGGCCGGGCGTGCTCGGCGGGGCGCTGGCGGTCGCCGGGACGCTGGCGCTCGGAGCCGTACTCCTGCCCGGCAAGGCCCCCGGGCGGCCCGCCGCACCGCCGGCGCCGCTCACGTGGACGGTCGCCTCCGACCTCTGGGAGAACGGCTGCGGGCACACCTACCTCGCGCGGCGGACGCCCCCTCCCCCGCCGGAGGCCGCCGACGCGCGGCGCTGGGCGGCGGCGCAGGGGGCCGTGGACGGCGGGAAGACGCTCGTGCGGGTGTCGGTGCAGGGGAAGGGCACGGCGGCCGTGGTGCTCCAGGCGCTGCACGTGCGGGTGGTCGAGCGGGGCGCCCCGCTGCCGTGGACGGCGTACCGGATGGACGACGGGTGCGGCGGGGCGGTGACGCCGCGCCGCTTCGAGGTGGACCTGGACCGGCCGCGGCCGGTGGCGCGGGCGCGGGACGGGTACGACGCCTCCGGGCAGGAGGGCCGGACGCTCCCCGCGGTCTCCTTCCCGTACGCGGTCAGCGTCGGCGAGCCGGAGGAGCTGCTGGTCTCGGCGGGGACGGCGCGCTGCGACTGCCGCTGGTACCTGGAGCTGGAGTGGAGCTCGGAGGGGCGCCGGGGCACGGTCAGGATCGGGGACGAGGACGGCGCGCCCTTCCGGACGAGCGGGGCGAAGGGCCGGCCCGTGTACGGGTACGACTCCGCGGGGCGGGCCTGGATCACAGGCGAGGACTCTGGACAGGGCGGGTGACCGCTGGGTAACTTCGTTGACGACAGACTGAGCAAGCGCTTAGACAACTGGGCCCGCACACCGGAGGAGCCGCACCGTGCGCCGTACCGTATTCAACGAGGACCACGAGGCGTTCCGGGAGACCATCCGCGCCTTCATCGAGGCCGAGGTCGTGCCGGTCTACGACGAGTGGTTCGCGGCCGGCCAGGCGCCGCGCGAGTTCTACGACAAGCTCGGCGAGCTGGGCGTCTTCGGCATCAACGTGCCCGAGGAGTTCGGCGGCGCGGGCCTGGACACCCACAAGTTCGAGGCCGTCCTCTACGAGGAGACCTCGCGCGCGGGCGTGCAGTTCGGCGGCTCCGGCGTCCACGTGCTGCTCGCCCTGCCGTACATCAAGATGCTCGCCACCGGCGACCAGAAGAAGCGCTACCTGCCGAAGTTCGTCACCGGCGAGGAGATGTGGGCCCTCGCGATGACCGAGCCGGGCACCGGCTCCGACGTCGCGGGCATGAAGACCACCGCCAAGCTCTCCGAGGACGGCACGCACTACGTCCTCAACGGCGCCAAGACCTTCATCACCGGCGGCGTCCACGCCGACCGCGTGATCGTCTGCGCCCGCACCTCCGCCCCGACGGCCGAGGACCGCCGCTTCGGCATCTCCCTCTTCGCCGTGGACACGAAGTCCGAGGGCTACTCCATCGGCCGCAAGCTGGACAAGCTGGGCCTGCGCACCTCGGACACGGCCGAGCTGGCCTTCGTCGACGTCAAGGTGCCCGTCGAGGACCTCCTCGGCGAGGAGGGCAAGGGCTTCTCCTACCTCGGCCACAACCTGGCCTCCGAGCGCTGGGGCATCGCCTTCGGCGCGTACGCCCAGGCCAAGGCCGCCGTCCGGTTCGCCAAGGAGTACGTGCAGGACCGCACCGTCTTCGGCAAGCCGGTCGCCCACTTCCAGAACACCAAGTTCGAGCTGGCCGCCTGCCAGGCAGAGGTCGACGCCGCCGAGGCCGTCGCCGACCGCGCCCTGGAGGCCCTGGACGCGGGCGAGCTGTCCCCGGCCGAGGCCGCGAGCGCCAAGCTCTTCTGCACCGAGGTCGCGCACCGCGTCATCGACCGCTGCCTCCAGCTGCACGGCGGCTACGGCTACATGAACGAGTACCCGATCGCCCGCCTGTACGCCGACAACCGCGTCAACCGCATCTACGGCGGCACCAGCGAGATCATGAAGTCGATCATCGCCAAGTCGATGGGCCTGTAAGTGCCCCACGCCCCCACGGCACTGGATGGCCTGCTCGATCTGCTCGACCTGGAGCGGATCGAGCGGGACATCTTCCGGGGCGAGTCCCGCTCCGCGCTCGTCCCGCGCGTCTTCGGCGGCCAGGTGGCCGCCCAGGCCCTGGTGGCGGCCGGCCGGACCGTACCCCCGGACCGCCCGGCGCACTCGCTCCACGCGTACTTCCTCCGCCCCGGGGACCCGGGCGCGCCGATCGTCTACACGGTCGACCGGATCCGCGACGGACGCTCCTTCACCACCCGGCGGGTCGTCGCCGTCCAGCACGGACAGCCGATCTTCCACCTCTCGGCGTCGTTCCAGACGTACGAGGAGGGACTCGACCACCAGGCCGACATGCCGGCCGCGCCGGACCCCGAGTCGCTGCCCACCCCGGCCGAGATGCTGCCCCGCCACCTCCCGCGCGAGGTCGCGGACCGGCTGATCGAGGCCCGCGCGGCCGTCGACCTCCGCTACGCCGACGTCCCCCCGTGGGGCTCGGTCGGCGAACCGCGCGAGCCGCGCTCCCAGGTCTGGTTCCGCACCAACGGCAAGCTGGCCGACGACCCCCTGCTCCACGTCGTCCTCGCCACCTACGTCTCCGACATGACGCTGCTCGACTCCGTCCTGCTCGCGCACGGGCGGGGCGGCTGGGCCGTCGGGGACGTCGTCGGGGCGTCCCTGGACCACGCGATGTGGTTCCACCGGCCCTTCCGGGCCGACGAATGGCTCCTGTACGACCAGGAGTCGCCCACCGCGTCCGGCGGACGCGGCCTGGGCCAGGCGCGGATCTACACCCAGGACGGCCGGCTCGCCATCTCGGTCATCCAGGAGGGTGTCGTTCGCGTTCCCCGCAGCTGACCGGACATAACGTCCGGTCCATGGCGGAACAGGGCGAGAGCACGTTCACGGTGATCGTGGCGGCGGTGGCGAATCTGGGGATCGCCGCCGCCAAGGCGGTCGCCGGCATCGTCAGCGGGTCCAGCGCGATGCTGTCGGAGGCCGCCCACTCGGTCGCCGACACCGTCACCGAGGTCATGCTGCTCACCGCGCTCAAGCGGAGCGACAAGCCGGCCGACGAGGACCACCCGGTGGGCTACGCGGGCGAACGCTACGTCTGGGCGCTGCTCGCGGCCGTGGCCACCTTCGTGGGCGGCGCGGTCTTCTCGGTCTACGACGGCGTCCACACCCTCACCCAGGGCGAGGAGGTCGGCGACCCGCTCCTCTCGTACCTCGTGCTCGGCATCGCCTTCGTCCTGGAGGGCTTCTCGCTGCGGACCGGCGTCCGGCAGATGCGGGCCGAGGCCGAGCGGTCCCGGATCCCCTTCGCCCGCTACCTCCGCGTCACCCCCGACACCACGGTGAAGGCGGTGGTCATGGAGGACTCCGCCGCCCTGGCCGGCCTGATGCTCGCGGCCGGCGGTCTCCTCGGCGTGCAGATCACCGGCTCCAGCGTCTGGGACGGCGTCGCGTCGATCCTCATCGGCCTGCTGCTGGTCTACGTCGCCTGGGTGCTGGGCCGCTCCAACGCCGAACTCCTCATCGGCCGGCCGCTCCCCCGGCACGTGCGGACCGAGATCCGCGAGGAGCTGCTCTCCGTCCCGCACATCGTGTCCGTGCTCGACCTGACGACGCTCATCCAGGGACCGGGCGAGGTGCTGGTCGCGGCGAAGGTCGACTTCCGCGACGTGGCGTCGGCGGCGCAGGTCGAGTGGGCGTGCGAGGACGCCGAGTCCCAGCTCCGGGAGCGCTTCCCGTCGATCCGCCGGGTGTACCTGGACCCGACGCCGGGCGCGGCGCAGCGCCGGGACGGACGGCCCTCCGGTCCGGACCCGGTCTGACGAAATCGATCTTCCTTCCGCATCCCGTACAACCTTGCACGGTTGCCGCGGGTCCAGTGGTCGTGGCGTAGGAACGCCCCCACCACGACGCGGAGGAAGCCTCTTGAAGTACCTCAGCCCGGCCGGACGGAACGTCGCGGTCGCCGTCGCCGTCACCCTCGCCGTGACGGCCGGGACGGCCCTGGCCGCCACCCCCGCCCTCGCGACCCCCCAGGCCGCCGCCACCGTCGCGGCGGAGCAGCGGACGGGGCCCTTCGCCCTCGCCTCCGGCGAGGCGCTGTACGGCGCGGGCGCCACGGGTTTCGTGACGTTCGTCCAGGCCCACGACGGCGAGAACACCACCTGGCAGTGGCGCCGGTCCGCGGACGGGGCCGCGACCGTCCTGCCCAAGGGCGCCCCCGACTTCGCCAACCCCACGGCGGCCGCGAACAGCGACCTCGTCGCGGTGCAGACGGGGGTGAGCGCCTACCGGCTCCTGGACATGGCGGGCGGCCCGTCCGTCGACATCGACACCACCTCGGTCGGTGCGGGGGCGGAACTCCGGGAGTTCGCGCGGGACACCCTCGTGATGGTCCGCGACGGCCGCAGTCTCCACCTCGTCTCCAAGCCCGGCGGTTCCGTCGTGCACCGCCCGGTGCAGGGCCTTCCCGCGGACGCGGAGATCCGGGACCTCAGGTACTCCGCCTCCGGCGCCCTCGCCGTCCGGTACGAGGTCGCGGACGTGGAGCACCTCGCCGTCGTCGACCTCGCCACGGCGAAGGTCGTCGAGGACCGGGCCGTGCCCCGCCTCTACCACGCGTCCGAGATCGCGGTCTCGGCCACCCACCTGGCCTGGTCCGAGAGCAACGCCGACGGCTCCGTGACCCTGGTGACGGCCCTCCGGGGCGCGGCGGGGACGACCCGGCACACCACCTTCGAGACCCACGGCGGCCGCTACGTCCCGGTCTCCCTGCTCGGGGACTGGGTGGTGTTCGGCCTCTCCGACATGGACCTGTCGGCCGTCTCCCTCGAGGACGGGACGACCACCGGTCTTCTCGGCGACCTCAGGGGGGTGTCGGCGTCCGGCGACCACCTGCTGGCGCGGGCCGCCACAGCGGAGCACGGCAAGGGCCTGTACCGGATCGCCCCCGACGGCGACGGCCGTCCGGCCGTGACCCAGGTGGCGACCGACGGCGTGCGGACGCCCGTCGCCGTCGTGGACGAGCAGGTCCCCGCCACCGCGGGCTTCGGCACGGCCGGGTCCACGGCGGAGCTGCGGTGGAAGCTCAGCCGGGGCGACGTGAAGGTGAGCCTCAAGCTGACGCACCAGGCGACGGGCAGGACCTGGACGCCCGTCAAGGATCTCCTGGGAACGGCCACCGAGGCCGTCTTCACCTGGGACGGGACCTTCGCGAACGGGACCGCCGCGTACAACGGCGCCTACGCGTGGGAGGTGACCGTCTCTCCGCTCAACGGCGTCGGCGGGTCGGTCACGCGGAGCGGCGCCCTCCAGGTCGGCAGCGGCACCGCGCCGCACGACTACTCCGACAGCGGCTCCCCGGACCTGCTCGTCCGGGACAGCGCGGGCCGGCTCGCCTCGTACGACGTCCGGCAGTTCGTCACGCACCCGGAGGAGCCGTGGGAGCGGACCGAGCGGGGCGGCGGCTGGTCCGTGTACGACCGGCTGCTCTCCGCGGGGAACCTCGACGCGACCCCCTACGCGGATGTCGTCGCCCGCGACAGGGACGGCGTGCTGTGGCTCTACTCGGGCACCGGACACTCCCTCGCGCCGCGGGTCCGGGTCGGCTCCGGCTGGGGCGTCTACACGACCTTCGCGGCGGGCTCCGACCTGACCGGCGACGGCCGCCCCGACCTCGTCGCCACCGACACGGCGGGGGTGCTGTGGCTGTACAAGGCCACCGGCGACGCCGCCAAGCCGTTCGGGGCGCGCGTCCGCGTCGGCGGCGGGTGGAACACGTACGACCTGCTCACCGCCCCGGGCGACATCGGCGGTGCGAAGTCCGGCGACCTCCTGGCCCGCGACCGGGACGGCGGGCTGTGGCTGTACCTCGGCAAGGGCGACGGCACGTTCGCGGCCCGCAGCAGGGTCGGCGGCGGATGGAGCCAGTTCCGGCACATCGTCAACGTCGGCGACGTGGACCGGGACGGCCGGGCGGACCTGATCGCGGAGAGCGGTTCCCCGCAGGCCACGCTGCTCCACGTCTACAAGGGCACCGGTGACTGGAAGGCGCCGTTCGGGCGCGGAACGAACCTCGACGTGGTCTCGCCGTACAGCTCCCCGTACGACGCCCCCGCCCCCGTCGTCTTCTGATCCCCGTCACCGCGGAGGGGGAGGCACCCCCGGACACGGACGCCCCGCGCCCACTCGGCGCGGGGCGTTCCCCGTCACCGGGGGCGGAGGGTCCCGGCCGTCAGAGGAGCCCCGCCGCGTTCAGCGTGTACGCCGTCATCGGCTCGTAGAAGCGCGGGTCGAGGACGTGGTCGTCCAGCGGGATCGTGACCTGCATCGTGCCCTCCGCCTCGCCGATGAAGAGGGCGGGGTCGTTGCAGTCGGCGTAGCCGACGGAGTCGATCCCCCGCTGGCCGGCGCGCCCGGCCCAGCCGTGGTCGGCGACGACCAGGTCGGGGCGGCCGTCCTCGCCGAGCGCGTCGAGGATCGCGTTCATGGGCTCCGGCGAGTGGGTGTGCCAGAGGCTCGCGCCGCGCTCGAAGACGGCGACGTCGGCGAACTGCACGACGTACCCCTCGTCGGCGACGAGCCCGCCGGGGATCTTCACGATGTCGCAGCCCCGGGCCCGCAGGGCCGCGGCGACCTTGCCGTGCACGTCGATCAGCGCGCCGGGGTGGCCGGTGGCGAAGAGGACCCGCTCCCGGCCGTCGGCGGCCTTGCGCAGCCGGGCGGCCATCCGCTCCAGGCCGTCGACGGTGAGCTCGGGGTCGATGGTGTCCTGGCCGGTCCGGTGGGCCGGGTCGTCGATCACGCCGCAGCGCTCGGCCATCACGGCGAGCACGTCCTGCTCGTCGGTCCAGCGGTCGCCGAGCTCCAGGCCGAGCCAGTAGTGCCGGTCGCCGTTGGCGAGCTTGCGGTAGTGGGAGAGGTTGTTGTCGCGCGGGGTGGCGACGTCTCCCGCGATCCGGCTGCGGACGAGGTGCTCGACGAGGGCGGGGCGGCTGAGTATCGGCATGGGGTTCATTCTGGACGACGGCCCGTCGTCGTGGGCAATCGTTCCGTCCCGTGGACCCGGCGGAACCGGGGCGCCGCTCAGCCTCCGAGCGCCCCGAAGGCCCCGTGGGCGAGGCGTCTGAGGAGGTCCTCCATGGACCGGCGGCCCACGGCGTCGAGGTGCGGCGTCGAGTTGAGCAGCCCGAACACCGCGTGGACCGCCGTCCGCGACTCCGACTCCCCCGCGTCCGGGTACAGCTCGCGCACGACCGCCACCCACAGCTCGACGTACTGGCGCTGGAGCTGCCGCACCCGCTTGCGGTCCTCGTCCTTGAGCCGGTCCAGCTCGCGGTCGTGGAGGGTGATCAGGGGCCGGTCGTCGAGGGCGAAGTCGATGTGGCCGTCGATGAGGGCGCCGAGCAGGGCCTCGGGGTCGCCGGTGGTCTCGCCGACCCGCAGCCGGCCGCCGTCGAGGAGCCGCTCGCTGATGCCGACGAGGAGCTCGGCGAGCATCGCGTCCTTGCCGGGGAAGTGGCGGTAGAGGCCGGGGCCGCTGATGCCGACGGCCGCTCCTATCTCGTCCACGCCCACGCCGTGGAACCCGCGCTCGGCGAAGAGGCGGGCGGCCTCCTTGAGGATCTGCTCGCGCCGCGTCGGGGCATCGGTCCTGCCGGTGGCGGTCCGGGTCGGGGTGGTGGTCATGGATTCGATTCTAGACAACCCGGTTAGCGGTCGTTAACCTGAACGCCATACGTTAACGCTCATTAACCGAGCAAGGGAGCTCGAGGGATGCAGCAGGCACCTGTGCTGGCGAGTGCGGCGGACCCCGCCTCGCCGGCCTGGCAGGCGAACGAGGCGGCGCACCACGAGCTGGCGGCCGTCCTGCGCGCCAAGCTCGCGGAGGCGGCGCTGGGCGGCGGTGAGAGGTCCCGGGCCCGGCACACCGCGCGCGGGAAGCTGCTGCCGAGGGACCGGGTGGACACCCTGCTCGACCCCGGTTCGCCCTTCCTGGAGCTGGCCCCGCTCGCGGCGAACGGCATGTACGGCGACGCCGCCCCGGCGGCCGGCGTCATCGCGGGCATCGGCCGGGTCTCGGGCCGCGAGTGCGTGATCGTCGCCAACGACGCCACGGTCAAGGGCGGCACGTACTACCCGATGACGGTGAAGAAGCACCTGCGGGCCCAGGAGGTGGCGCTGGAGAACCGTCTCCCCTGCCTGTACCTGGTCGACTCGGGCGGCGCGTTCCTGCCGATGCAGGACGAGGTCTTCCCCGACCGGGAGCACTTCGGCCGGATCTTCTACAACCAGGCCAGGATGTCGGGCGCGGGCATCCCGCAGATCGCGGCCGTCCTCGGCTCGTGCACGGCCGGCGGCGCGTACGTGCCGGCGATGAGCGACGAGGCGGTGATCGTGCGGAACCAGGGCACGATCTTCCTCGGCGGTCCGCCGCTGGTGAAGGCGGCGACCGGTGAGGTCGTGACGGCGGAGGAGCTGGGCGGCGGCGAGGTCCACTCCCGGATCTCCGGCGTCACCGACCATCTCGCCGAGGACGACGCCCACGCGCTGCGGATCGTCCGGAACATCGTGGCGACGCTCCCCGAGCGCGGCCCGCTGCCCTGGTCGGTCGAGCCCGTCGAGGAGCCGAAGGTGGACCCGGCCGGGCTGTACGGCGCGGTGCCGGTGGACTCCCGCACGCCCTACGACGTGCGCGAGGTCATCGCCCGGGTCGTGGACGGCTCCCGCTTCCAGGAGTTCAAGTCCGAGTACGGGCAGACGCTGATCACCGGCTTCGCCCGGATCCACGGGCACCCGGTCGGCATCGTCGCCAACAACGGCATCCTGTTCGCCGAGTCCGCCCAGAAGGGCGCCCACTTCATCGAGCTGTGCGACCAGCGCGGCATCCCGCTGGTCTTCCTGCAGAACATCACGGGCTTCATGGTCGGCAAGGCGTACGAGCACGGCGGCATCGCCAAGCACGGCGCGAAGATGGTCACGGCCGTGGCCACCACCCGGGTCCCCAAGCTCACGGTCGTCGTCGGCGGTTCGTACGGCGCGGGCAACTACTCGATGTGCGGCCGGGCCTACTCGCCGCGCTTCCTGTGGATGTGGCCGAACGCCAAGATCTCGGTCATGGGCGGCGAGCAGGCCGCGTCGGTCCTCGCGACCGTCAAGCGCGACCAGCTCGGCGACGGGTGGAGCGCGGAGGACGAGGAGGCCTTCAAGGCCCCGATCCGCGAGCAGTACGAGACCCAGGGCAGCGCCTACTACGCGAGCGCCCGGCTCTGGGATGACGGGGTCATCGACCCGCTGGAGACCCGGCAGGTCCTCGGACTCGCCCTGACCGCCTGTGCCAACGCGCCTCTGGGAGAACCCCAGTTCGGCGTCTTCCGGATGTGAGGGTGTGAGGACGTCCATGTTCGACACAGTGCTCGTCGCGAACCGCGGCGAGATCGCGGTGCGGGTCATCCGCACCCTGCGGGCGCTCGGTGTGCGTTCGGTCGCGGTGTACAGCGACGCGGACGCCGACGCCCGGCACGTGCGGGAGGCGGACACGGCGGTGCGGATCGGCCCGCCGCCGGCCTCGGAGTCGTACCTGTCGGCGGAGGCGCTCGTCGACGCCGCCCGCAGGACGGGCGCCCAGGCGGTGCACCCCGGGTACGGCTTCCTCGCGGAGAACGCCGGGTTCGCGCAGGCCTGCGCGGACGCGGGGCTCGTCTTCATCGGCCCGCCCGCCGCGGCCATCTCCCTGATGGGCGACAAGATCACGGCGAAGGAGACGGTGAAGGCGGCGGGCGTCCCCGTCGTCCCCGGCGCGGCCGACCCCGAACTGGAGGCCGCGGCGCGCGAGCTGGGCGCTCCGGTCCTCCTCAAGCCGAGCGCGGGCGGCGGCGGCAAGGGGATGCGGCTGGTCCGCGACCTGTCGGTGCTGACGGAGGAGATCGCCTCCGCGCGCCGCGAGGCCCGCGCGTCCTTCGGCGACGACACCCTCCTGGTGGAGCGGTGGATCGACCGGCCCCGGCACATCGAGATCCAGGTCCTGGCGGACGCCCACGGGAACGTGGTCCACCTGGGCGAGCGGGAGTGCTCGCTCCAGCGCCGGCACCAGAAGATCATCGAGGAGGCGCCGAGCGTCCTGCTGACCCCGGAGATCCGGGCGTCGATGGGCGCGGCGGCGGTCGAGGCGGCGCGGTCCTGCGGGTATGTGGGGGCGGGCACGGTCGAGTTCATCGTCCCGGGCGGCGACCCGTCCTCGTACTACTTCATGGAGATGAACACCCGCCTCCAGGTCGAGCACCCGGTGACCGAGCTGATCACCGGCGTGGACCTGGTGGAGTGGCAGCTGAGGGTGGCGGCGGGCGAGCCGCTCCCCTTCGCGCAGGAGGACGTCACCCTCACCGGCTGGGCGATCGAGGCGCGGATCTGCGCCGAGGACCCGTCCCGGGGCTTCCTGCCCTCGGGCGGTACGGTCCTGGCCCTGAACGAGCCCTCGGGCGCCGGGGTCCGCACGGACTCGGGCCTCTCGGAGGGCACGGAGGTCTCGTCCCTCTACGACCCGATGCTCTCGAAGGTGATCGTCCACGCCGAGGACCGCGCGACGGCCCTGCGCCGGCTGCGCGCGGCCCTGGCGGACACGGTGACCCTGGGCGTGCCGACCAACGCGGGCTTCCTGCGTCGTCTGCTCGCGCACCCGGACGTGGTCTCGGGCGCCCTGGACACGGGGCTGGTGGAGCGGGACGCGGAGAGCCTGGTTCCGGCGGGCGTACCGGCGGAGGTGTACGCGGCGGCGGCCGCCGTCCGGCTCGCCGAGCTGGCCCCGGCGGCGCGGGACGGCTGGACCGACCCGTTCTCGGTGCCGAGCGGCTGGCGGCTGGGCGGCAGCCCGGCGCCGCTGCCCTTCACCGTGCGGGTGGCGGGCCACGAGCCCGTCCCGGCCGAGGCGCCGGCCGGCGCCCGCGTCACCGCCACCTCGGTGGCGGTCACGGTGGACGGCGTCGTCCACCGCTTCCACCGGACGGGTGACTGGCTCGGACGGGACGGCGACTCCTGGCACGTCATGGACCACGACCCGGTGGCCGCCGCGCTCTCCGGCGCCCGGCTCGGGGGCGCCGACACGCTCGCCGCCCCGATGCCCGGGACCGTGACCGTGGTCAAGGTGGCCGTCGGCGACGAGGTCGAGGCCGGGCAGAGCCTGCTGGTCGTGGAGGCGATGAAGATGGAGCACGTCATCTCCGCCCCGCACGCCGGCACCGTCACCGAGCTGGACGTCACGCCCGGTTCGACCGTCGCCATGGACCAGGTGCTGGCCGTGGTGACGCCCCGCGAGGAGGAGGACGCGTGAGCCTGCCGATGACCGTGGTGGACCCGTCGCTGCCCGCCCGGGTGCGGATCCACGAGGTGGGGGCCCGGGACGGGCTGCAGAACGAGAAGACGGCCGTCCCGACCGGGGTGAAGGCCGAGTTCGTCCGGCGGCTCGCCGCCGCCGGACTCGGCACCATCGAGGCGACCAGCTTCGTGCACCCCACGTGGGTGCCCCAGCTCGCCGACGCCGAGGACCTGTTCCCCCAGGTCCGCGACCTTCCCGTCCGGCTCCCGGTGCTCGTGCCGAACGAGCGGGGTCTCGACCGCGCCCTCGCGCTCGGGGCCCGCGAGGTGGCGGTGTTCGCCTCGGCGACCGAGTCCTTCGCGAAGGCCAACCTGAACCGGACCGTGGACGAGGCGCTCGCCATGTTCGCGCCGACGGTCACCCGGGCCATAGAGTCCGGCCTCAAGGTCCGCGGCTATCTGTCGATGTGCTTCGGCGACCCCTGGGAGGGCGCCGTCCCGATCGAGCAGGTGGTCCGCGTGACCAAGGCCCTCGCCGAGATGGGCTGCGACGAGCTGAGCCTCGGGGACACGATCGGCGTGGCCACCCCGGGACACGTCCAGGCGCTGCTGACGGCGCTGTCCGAGGCCGGTGTCCCGGTCTCCCGCCTCGCCGTGCACTTTCACGACACCTACGGCCAGGCCCTGTCGAACACCCTGGCCGCCCTCCGCCACGGAGTGACCACCGTCGACGCCTCCGCCGGCGGCCTGGGCGGCTGCCCGTACGCGAAGAGCGCGACCGGCAATCTCGCCACCGAGGATCTCGTGTGGATGCTCGACGGCCTCGGCATCGAGACCGGGGTCGATCTGGCCGCCCTCACCGCCACGAGCGTGTGGATGGCCGAACAGCTGGGCCGCCCCAGCCCCTCCCGTACCGTCCGCGCCCTCTCCCACAAGGAGTGACGAAAGACATGTCCCTCGACCACCGGCTCTCCGCAGAGCACGAGGAACTCCGCCGTACCGTCGAGGCGTTCGCGCACGACGTCGTGGCGCCGAAGATCGGCGACTACTACGAGCGGCACGAGTTCCCGTACGAGATCGTCCGCGAGATGGGCCGCATGGGCCTGTTCGGGCTGCCGTTCCCCGAGGAGTACGGCGGCATGGGGGGCGACTACCTGGCGCTCGGCATCGCCCTGGAGGAGCTGGCCCGGGTCGACTCCTCCGTGGCCATCACCCTGGAGGCGGGCGTCTCGCTCGGCGCGATGCCGGTGTACCTCTTCGGTACGGACGAGCAGAAGCGGGAGTGGCTGCCGCGGCTCTGCGCGGGCGAGCTGCTGGGCGCCTTCGGCCTCACCGAGCCCGGCGCCGGCTCGGACGCGGGCGGCACCCGGACCACGGCCGTGCGGGACGGCGACCACTGGGTGATCAACGGGTCGAAGTGCTTCATCACCAACTCCGGTACGGACATCACGGGTCTGGTGACGGTGACGGCGGTCACCGGCCGCAAGCCCGACGGCCGTCCGCTGATCTCCTCGATCATCGTCCCGTCCGGCACCCCCGGCTTCACCGTGGCCGCGCCCTACTCGAAGGTCGGCTGGAACGCCTCGGACACCCGGGAGCTGTCCTTCGACGACGTGCGCGTCCCGGTGGAGAACCTGCTGGGCGAGGAGGGCCGCGGGTACGCGCAGTTCCTGCGGATCCTGGACGAGGGCCGGGTCGCGATCGCGGCGCTGGCGACGGGTCTGGCGCAGGGCTGTGTCGACGAGTCGGTGAAGTACGCGAAGGAACGTCACGCCTTCGGCCGCCCGATCGGCGACAACCAGGCCATCCAGTTCAAGATCGCCGACATGGAGATGCGGGCGCACATGGCCCGGATCGGCTGGCGGGACGCGGCCTCGCGACTGGTCCTCGGCCAGACGTTCAAGAAGGAGGCGGCGATCGCGAAGCTGTACTCCTCGACGGTGGCCGTGGACAACGCCCGCGAGGCGACCCAGATCCACGGCGGCTACGGCTTCATGAACGAGTACCCGGTGGCCCGGATGTGGCGCGACTCGAAGATCCTGGAGATCGGCGAGGGCACGAGCGAGGTCCAGCGCATGCTGATCGCCCGGGAGTTGGGCCTCCAGGGCTGATCGGCGCCGGCCGTCCGCACGGGGGCGGCCGGGCGTGGACGGAGGGTCCGCCGCCCCGAGGGGTGGCGGACCCTCCCCCTGACCGGCAGTTATGAGGTTAGGCTAACCTATGTCCCCATGACGACGCCTGACACCGCCCCCTTCCAGTTCTTCCGCCTGCGGGTGGACCGGACCCGGCGGCTCGGTCCTTCCCTGGTCCGCGTCACCTTCACCGGCGACGAGCTGAAGGGCTTCGCCGCCGGCGGCCGCGACCAGTCGCTCTCCCTCTTCCTGCCGCACCCCGGCCAGGACGCCCCGGTCCTGCCGCCGCTGGACGGCGGGGACATGTACGCGATCCTCGGCGCCTGGCGCGCGATGCCCGACGACGTGCGGGCCGTGATGCGCTCGTACACCGTTCGCGAGCAGCGCACCGAGCAGGAGCACGGCGAGAACGCCGTCGACATCGACTTCGCGCTCCACGAGGACGGCGGCCCCGCCTGCCGCTGGGCCGCGCGGGCCGTCCCCGGCGACCGCGTGGTCGTCCTGGGCCCGGCGGTCGCCGAGAACACCGCCGTCCGCTTCCGGCTGCCCGAGGACGCCGACTCCGTCCTCCTGTGGGCGGACGAGACGGCCCTGCCGGCCGCCTCGGCGATCCTGGAGTGGCTGCCGGCCGGGACCCGTGCGCAGGTGTTCCTGGAGGTGCCCCACTCCGGCGACCGCGCCGAGCTCGCCACCCGGGCCGACGCGACCGTCACCTGGCTCGTGCGCGAGGAGGGCGCGCCGTCCGCCGTGGACGCGGTGCGCGGGCTCGAACTGCCCGGGGCGGCGCCGTACGTGTGGATCGCGGGCGAGTCGGGCGCGGTGAAGGCGCTGCGCCGCCACTTCGTGCGGGACCGCGAACTCGACCGGCGCCGGGTGACGTTCGTCGGCTACTGGCGCAAGGGGCTCTCCGAGGACGCGCTGCGCGAGGTTCCGGACGAGACCCAGGAAGACGTGTAGCCGTCCGCCTTGGTGACGTTCCGGACACTCCGGGCGTGATGTGCGTCGACCCCTGCGACCCATGAGGGGCGAGGGGCGGACACGGTGAGAAATTAGGTTAGGCTAACCTTGTTTCACCGTGTCGCCCCTCGCCCCTTTCCCCTGTCCGGAGGGCGCGACCCAGCCCCGTACCTGGAGGCCCCCCACATGCGCTCTCACCTGCTCAACGACGCCACGGCGGAGAGCTACCGGCGCTCCGTCACCGAAGGAGTCGAGCGGGTGGCGGGGAAACTCGCCGCGACGCGGGGCCCGTTCACCGGAGTGACCCCGGCCGAGCTCGCTCCCGCCCTCGACGCCGTCGACCTCGACCGGCCGCTGGGCGACTCCTCCGCCGCGCTCGACGAGCTGGAGAACCTCTACCTCCGCGACGCCGTCTACTTCCACCACCCCCGCTACCTGGGCCACCTCAACTGCCCGGTGGTCATCCCGGCCGTCCTCGGCGAGGCCGTCCTCTCGGCGGTCAACTCCTCGCTGGACACCTGGGACCAGAGCGCCGGCGGCACCCTCATCGAGCGCAAGCTCGTCGACTGGACCAACGGCCGCATCGGCTTCGGCCCGGGCGCCGACGGCGTGTTCACCAGCGGCGGTTCGCAGTCCAACCTCCAGGCGCTGCTCCTCGCCCGCGAGGAGGCGAAGAGCACCGACCTGTCGAGGCTGCGGATCTTCTCGTCCGAGTGCAGCCACTTCAGCGTCCAGAAGTCGGCCAAGCTCCTCGGCCTCGGCATGGACGCCGTCGTCTCCGTCCCGGTCGACCGGAACAGGCGCATGCAGTCCGTCGTCCTCGCCGCCGAGCTGGAGGCCTGCCGCGCCGAGGGCCTCGTCCCGATGGCGATCGTGGCGACCGCCGGCACCACCGACTTCGGCTCCATCGACCCGCTGCCCGAGATCGCCGCCCTGGCCGAGGAGTACGGCGCCTGGATGCACGTGGACGCCGCCTACGGCTGCGGTCTGCTCGCCTCCCCGACCCGCCGCCGGCTCCTGGACGGCATCGAGCGGGCCGACTCGGTCACCGTCGACTTCCACAAGTCGTTCTTCCAGCCGGTGAGCTCCTCCGCGATCCTGGTCCGCGACGGGGCGACCCTGCGGCACGCGACCTACCACGCCGACTACCTGAACCCGGCCCTCCCGGCCGCCGAGCGGATACCGAACCAGGTCGACAAGTCCCTCCAGACCACCCGCCGCTTCGACGCGCTCAAGCTCTGGATGACCCTGCGCGTGATGGGCGCGGACGGCGTCGGCACGCTCTTCGACGAGGTCTGCGACCTGGCCGCCGAGGGCTTCGCGCTGCTCGCCGCCGACCCGCGCTACGACGTCGTCGTCGAGCCGCAGCTCTCCACCCTCGTCTACCGCTACGTCCCGGCCGCCGCCGTCTCCCCCGAGGAGATCGACCGCGCCAACCTGCACGCCCGCAAGGCCCTGTTCGCCTCCGGCGAGGCCGTCGTCGCGGGCACCAGGGTCGACGGCCGCCAGTACCTCAAGTTCACCCTGCTCAACCCCGAGACCACCGCGGCCGACATCGCCGCCGTCCTCGATCTGATCGCCGGCCACGCCGAGCAGTACCTGGGAGAGACCCTTGTCCACGCCTGAGACGACCGAGATCCACGACTTCATCGGCATCGGACTCGGTCCGTTCAACCTCGGACTCGCCTGCCTGACCGAGCCGATCGACGAGCTGAACGGCCTCTTCCTGGAGTCGAAGCCCGACTTCGAGTGGCACTCCGGGATGTTCCTGGAGGGCGCGCACCTCCAGACGCCGTTCATGTCGGACCTGGTCACGATGGCCGACCCGACCTCGCCGTACTCGTTCCTGAACTACCTCAAGGACAAGGGCCGGCTGTACTCGTTCTACATCCGCGAGAACTTCTACCCGCTGCGCACCGAGTACAACGACTACTGCCGCTGGGCCGCCGCTCGCCTCTCCTCGATCCGCTTCTCGACGACCGTCGCGACCGTGGTGTTCGACGAGGCGGCCGAGGTGTACGCGGTGACCACCGAGGCCGGGGAGACCTTCCGCGCCCGCCGCCTGGTGCTGGGCACCGGCACCCCGCCGTACGTGCCCGAGACCTGCCGGGACCTCGGCGGCGACCTCGTCCACAACTCGCGCTACCTCCCGAACAAGGAGGAGCTCCAGAAGAAGAAGTCGATCACCCTGGTCGGCAGCGGCCAGAGCGCCGCCGAGATCTACTACGACCTCCTGAGCGAGATCGACGTCCACGGGTACCGGCTGAACTGGGTGACGCGCTCCCCGCGCTTCTTCCCGCTGGAGTACACCAAGCTCACCCTGGAGATGACCTCCCCGGAGTACGTGGACTACTTCCACGCGCTGCCCGAGCAGACCCGCTACCGCCTGGAGACCCAGCAGAAGGGCCTCTTCAAGGGCATCGACGGCGAGCTGATCGACGCCATCTTCGACCTGCTCTACCAGAAGAACCTGAACGGCCCCGTCCCCACCCGGCTGCTCACCAACTCCGCGCTGCGCGACGCCGCCTACGAGGAGTCGACGGGTACGTACACCCTCGGCTTCCGCCAGGAGGAGCAGGAGCGGGACTTCACCCTGGACACCGAGGGCCTGATCCTCGCCACCGGGTACCGGTACAGCGTCCCCGCCTTCCTGGAGCCGGTCCGCGACCGCCTCGTCTGGGACGGTCAGGGCCGCTTCGACGTGGCCCGCAACTACGCGATCGACACGACGGGCCGCGGGGTGTTCGTGCAGAACTCCTCCGTGCACACCCACTCGATCACCTCGCCCGACCTCGGCATGGGGGCGTACCGCAACGCGTACATCATCGGGGCGATGCTGGGCTACGAGTACTACCCCGTCGAGAAGACCATCGCTTTCCAGGAGTTCGCGGCATGAAGGTATCGATACGCCCGTACGACCCGCTGAAGGACGCGGAGCTGATCCATCCCTGGGTCACCCATCCCAAGGCCGCCTTCTGGATGATGCAGGACGCCACGCTCCAGGACGTCGAGCGCGAGTACGCGGCGTTCAGCGCCCACCCGCACCACCACGTCTCCATCGGCCTGGTCGACGGCGAGCCCGCCTTCCTGATGGAGCGGTACGACCCCTCGAAGCTGGAGCTGGTCGGGCTGTACGACCCGCTCCCCGGCGACGTCGGCATGCACTTCCTCGTCGCGCCCACGGACACCCCCGTGCACGGCTTCACCCGGACCGTGATCACCGCCGTGATGACGGAGCTGTTCGCCGATCCGGCCACCGAGCGGGTCGTCGTCGAGCCGGACGTGGACAACAAGGCCGTCCACGCCCTCAACGCGACCGTCGGGTTCGTGCCCGAGCGGGAGATCCAGAAGCCCGAGAAGAAGGCCCTGCTGAGCTTCTGCACCCGGGAGCAGTTCGAGGCCGCCGTGGGAGCCGCCGTATGAGCACCGCCGACCTGTCGAACCCCGTCGCGCACCTCACCCCCGAGCTCTGGGCCGAGGCCAACCGCGCGCTGATCCGCAAGGGCCTCGCCGAGTTCGCCCACGAACGGCTGCTCGACCCGCGGGAGCTCGGCGACAGCCGGTACGTGGTCCTGTCGGACGACGGCGCCACCGAGTACCGCTTCACCGCGGACCGGTTCGCCCTCGACCACTGGCAGGTCTACGCCGAGTCGATCAGCCGCCACCGCGGCGACGAGCAGCTCCCGCTGGACGCCCTCCAGTTCGTCACCGAGCTGCGCGGCGCCCTCGGCCTGAGCGACGAGGTCCTGCCGGTGTACCTGGAGGAGATCTCCTCCACCCTGGCGGGAACGGCCTTCAAGGCCACCAAGGAGCCGGTGACCTCCGCCGAGCTGGCCCACGCGGGCTTCCAGGCGATCGAGACGGGGATGACCGAGGGCCATCCCTGCTTCGTCGCCAACAACGGCCGGCTCGGCTTCGGCGTCGACGAGTTCCGCGCGTACGCCCCCGAGGCGGCGAGCGAGATCCGGCTGATCTGGCTGGCGGCGCGGCGCGACCGGACCACCTTCACGGCCGGCGCGGGCATCGACTACGAGGCCTTCGTCCGCGAGGAGCTCGGCGACGCGACGGTCGACGCCTTCGCGGCGACCCTGGCGGCGCGCGGCCTCGACCTGGCCGACTACCTCCTGATGCCGGCCCACCCCTGGCAGTGGTGGAACAAGCTGTCCGTCACGTTCGCCGCCGAGGTCGCGCAGCAGCGCCTGGTGTACCTGGGCGAGGGCGACGACACCTATCTGGCGCAGCAGTCGATCCGTACCTTCTTCAACACCTCGGACCCGGCCAAGCACTATGTGAAGACGGCGCTCTCGGTCCTCAACATGGGCTTCATGCGGGGTCTGTCGGCCGCGTACATGGAGGCCACGCCGGCCATCAACGACTGGCTGCACACCCTGATCGCGTCGGACGAGACGTTCCGCTCGGCCCGCTTCTCGATCATCCGTGAGCGGGCGGCCGTGGGCTACCGGCACCTGGAGTACGAGGCGGCGACCGACCGCTACTCGCCGTACCGCAAGATGCTGGCGGCGCTCTGGCGCGAGTCCCCCGTGCCGACCCTCGCCGAGGGCGAGCGCCTGGCGACGATGGCGTCCCTCCTGCACGTGGACCGCGCGGGCGCGTCGTTCGCGGGTGCGCTGATCAAGGAGTCGGGCCAGGAGCCGACCGCGTGGCTCCGCGGGTACCTGGACGCCTACCTGCTCCCGGTCCTGCACAGCTTCTACGCGTACGACCTGGCGTTCATGCCGCACGGCGAGAACGTGATCCTGGTCCTCGACGAGCGCGGAGGGGTGGCGCGGGCGATCTTCAAGGACATCGCCGAGGAGATCGTCGTCATGGACCCGGCGGCGGTCCTGCCGCCGGCGGTGGAGCGGGTCCGTGCGGACATCCCGGAGGACATGAAGCTCCTCTCGGTCTTCACGGACGTCTTCGACTGCTTCTTCCGCTTCCTGGCGTCGACGCTCGCCGCGGAGGGCGTCCTCGGCGAGGACGACTTCTGGCGGACGGTCGCGGAGTGCGTCCGCGGCTACGAGCGGTCGAAGCCGGAGCTGGCGGACCGGTTCGCCCAGTACGACATGTTCGCGGAGACCTTCGCGCTGTCGGCCCTGAACCGCCTCCAGCTCCGCGACAACCAGCAGATGGTCGACCTCTCGGACCCTTCGGCGGCCCTCCAGCTCGTCGGCGACCTGGTGAACCCGATCGCCCGCTTCGCGTGACCCCCTGACCGATGCGAGCCCCGCCGGAGTACGGTCCTCCGGCGGGGCTCGCATCTCCGTGTACGGGCTACTCCGCCGGCCAGGGCACCTCGGGCGAGCGGTAGTAGTCGATGCCGAGGGCGTCGAACCGGGGGGCCTGTTCCGCCAGGCGGACCTTGTAGGTGTCCCAGTCGTGGGTGGCCGCCGGCGACCAGCCCAGTTCCGCCAGGCCCGGGAGGCGCGGGAAGGCCATGACGTCCAGGTCGTCCGTGGTGGCCAGGGTCTCCGTCCACAGCGGGGCCTCGATGCCCCGGACGGAGTCCGCGGGGGCGCCCGCGAGGTAGCCGGCCGGGTTCCAGTCGTAGGACCTGCGGACCTCCACGTAGCCCGCCCAGGCGAGGCCGAGCTTGGTGTCCGCGGTGTACTTCATGTCGAGGTAGGAGCGGTCGGCCGGGGAGAGGATCAGGCCGGCGCCGTTGCGCGCGGCGGCCGCCACCCGCTCCTTCTCCGCGGCGGGGGTGCGGTCGAGGCCCCAGTACTGGACGAGGGCGCCCTCCGCCGGGGTGGTGCCGGTCAGCTGGTGCCAGCCGACGACCTTCTTGCCGTACTTGGCCACGACCGGCTGGACCTTGTCCATGAAGGTCACGTAGTCCGCGTGGCTGGTGGAGTGCGCCTCGTCGCCGCCGATGTGGATGTACCGGCCGGGGGTGAGGGCGGCGATCTCGCGGATCACGTCGTCGACGAAGTCGTACGTGACGGGCTTGGGCACGCACAGGGAGCTGAAGCCGACCTTGATGCCGGTGTAGAGCTCCGGTGCCACGCCGTCGCAGTTGAGCTCGGCGTAGGAGGCGAGGGCGGCGTTGGTGTGGCCGGGGAGGTCGATCTCGGGGATGACCTCCTGGTAGCGGGAGGCGGCGTACTCGACGATCTCCCGGTACTGCGCCTTGGTGTAGAAGCCGCCCGGGCCGCCGCCGACCTCGGTGGAGCCGCCGTGGGTGGTGAGGCGGGGCCAGGAGTCGACGGCGATGCGCCAGCCCTGGTCGTCGGAGAGGTGCAGGTGGAGGGTGTTGACCTTGTAGAGCGCGAGCTGGTCGATGTACCGCTTCACCTCGTCGACGGTGAAGAAGTGCCGGGAGACGTCGAGCATGGCGCCCCGGTAGGCGTAGCGCGGGGTGTCGGTGATCGTGCCGCCGGCGATCTTCCAGGGCCCGTTCTGGACGCTCTTGCGCTCGACGGCGGAGGGCAGCTGCTGGCGCAGGGTCTGGACGCCGCGGAAGAGCCCGGCGGGTGCGCGGGCGGTGAGGGTGACGCCGTCGGGGGCGGAGTGGAGCCGGTAGCCCTCGTCGCCGAGCTCGGTGTCGCCCGGGCTGAGGCGGAGCCGGATGCCGCCGCGGGCGGCCTGGTCGTCGACGACGGGCAGCGGGAAGCCGGTGGCGGGGCGGAGCAGCCCGGCGAGGTAGCGGGCGAGGTCGCGGGTCTCGCGGTGGGTGCCGTCGGCGCCGATGCGGGTGGTCCGGGAGAGGGCGAAGGGCTCGCCCTCGGGGGCGACGGAGGCGGGTACGGGCACGATCCGGCCGAGCGGGCGGACCTCGGGCTCGGCGGCCACTGCGTTCTTCCCGTCCGCCGTGCCGTCGGCGGCGGCCTCCCCGCAGCCGACGCCGGCGGCGGCGACCAGGAGCAGGGATCCGATCAGGCGCGGAATCCTCAGGCGCTGTGTCAAGGCTGGTCCCCTTCGGGCGTTGGATCAGTCGTCGGACGCGTCTGTCGAGTTCTATATCCGCACCGCCCCCATGCGTACCGCCGGGGCCCTCCACCGTCAAGGTCTGGACCAAGGGACCCGAAAAGGGGGTGGATCATGAAGGTCCTGCCCGATATCGGGCAGGATTCTTGCGGATGCCGTCGCCACACCTCAGTATTCATGGGTGCTCGAACGCCGCCCGTCGCACGACGACCTCATCGACCACCTGGTCCGCAGCACCGCGCTCCAGCGCGGTGAGGCCGCCCGGGTGATCCTCGACGTGCTGGCGTACTTCGACGAGACGACCGAGGAGTTCGTCCGCCGCCGACACCGCGAACTGCAGTCCGGCGGGGCCGTGAACACCGAGATCTTCGAACGGATCTCGGCGGAACTGCCCCACCGGGCCGTGGCGCCGCCGGAGCTCTCGCTCCGCCAGCTGCGCCGCATCGTCTACGGCTGATCCCGCGAGCGGGCACGCGGACACACTCACCAACCTGGAGGGGTTTCACCTTTATGTGCGGAATTGTCGGTTACATCGGAAAGCGCGACGTCGCCCCCCTGCTCCTTGAGGGCCTGGCGCGTCTGGAGTACCGGGGATACGACTCGGCCGGCATGGTCGTCACCAGCCCGAAGGCCTCCGGCCTGAAGATGGTGAAGGCCAAGGGCCGCGTGCGCGACCTGGAGGCCCGGGTCCCCAAGCGCTTCACCGGTACCACCGGCATCGCCCACACCCGCTGGGCCACTCACGGCGCGCCGAGCGACATCAACTCGCACCCGCACATGGACCCCGAGAACAAGGTCGCGGTCGTCCACAACGGCATCGTCGACAACGCCCAGGAGCTCCGCGCCAAGCTGGAGGCCGACGGCGTCGTCTTCGCCTCCGAGACGGACACCGAGGTCATCACCCACCTCATCGCCCGCTCCCAGGCCACCACCCTGGAGGAGAAGGTCCGCGAGGCGCTCAAGGTCATCGAGGGCACCTACGGCATCGCCGTGATGCACGCCGACTTCAACGACCGCATCGTCGTGGCCCGCAACGGCTCGCCGGTCATCCTCGGCATCGGCGAGAAGGAGATGCTCGTCGCCTCCGACGTCGCCGCGCTGATCGCCCACACCCGCCAGGTCGTCACCCTCGACGACGGCGAGATGGCCACCCTCAAGGCCGACGACTTCCGCACCTACACGACCTCGGGCGCGACCACCACCGCCACCCCGGAGACCGTGGAGTGGGAGGCCGCCTCGTACGACATGGGCGGCCACGACACCTTCATGCACAAGGAGATCTCCGAGCAGCCCGACGCGGTCGACCGCGTGCTGCGCGGCCGGATCGACGACCGCTTCTCCACCGTGCACCTGGGCGGCCTGAACCTGGACCCGCGCGAGGCCCGCACCATCCGCCGCATCAAGATCCTCGGCTGCGGCACCTCGTACCACGCCGGCCTCATCGGCGCCGGGCTCATCGAGTCCATGGCCCGCATCCCCGCGGACGCCGAGCCGGCCTCGGAGTTCCGCTACCGCAACCCGGTCGTGGACCCCGACACCCTTTACATCGCCGTCTCCCAGTCCGGTGAGACCTACGACGTGCTCGCCGCCGTCCAGGAGCTCAAGCGCAAGGGCGCCCGCGTCCTCGGCGTGGTCAACGTGGTGGGCTCCGCCATCGCCCGCGAGGCCGACGGCGGCGTGTACGTGCACGCCGGCCCCGAGGTCTGCGTCGTCTCCACCAAGTGCTTCACCAACACGGTCACCGCCTTCGCGCTGCTCGCCCTGCACCTGGGCCGCATCCGCGACCTGTCCGTCACCGACGGCAAGCGGATCATCGAGGGCCTGCGCAAGCTGCCCGCGCAGATCCAGGAGATCCTGGAGACCGAGGACGAGATCAAGAAGATCGCCGCGGAGTACGCCGGCGCCCAGTCGATGATGTTCATCGGCCGCGTCCGGGGCTACCCGGTGGCCCTGGAGGCCTCCCTCAAGCTCAAGGAGATCTCCTACATCCACGCCGAGGCCTACCCGGCCTCCGAGCTCAAGCACGGCCCGCTCGCCCTCATCGAGCCGGCCCTGCCGACGGTCGCGATCGTCCCCGACGACGACCTGCTGGAGAAGAACCGCGCCGCCCTCGAGGAGATCAAGGCCCGCAGCGGCCGCATCCTCGCGGTCGCGCACCAGCCGCAGGCCAAGGCCGACCACACCATCGTCGTGCCGAAGAACGAGGACGAGCTGGACCCGATCCTGATGGGCATCCCGCTCCAGCTCCTCGCCTACCACACGGCGCTCGCCATGGGCCGCGACATCGACAAGCCGCGCAACCTGGCCAAGTCCGTCACGGTCGAGTAGCAGCGTCTCGGGGCCTGTCCCCCCGAGCCTCGCCGCCGGGCCTGTCCCCCGGCGGTTCGACCGGACACGAAGCGGTCCCCCGTGCATCCCAGGTGCACGGGGGACCGCTTCTCTTCGTCCCGCTGCCGTACGTCCCGCCGTCAGCTCGCCGTGGCCGCGCCGCGGTTCGCCCGGCCGAGCGCGGTCGGCCAGCCGGCGACCGCCGCCGTGGCGCCGTACCAGGCGGCCAGACCGGCGACCGCCGCCACCCAGCCGCCGGCCTTCGCGAGCCCGCCGTTGTCGGCGAGCGCCCCGATGCCGAGCAGCAGGAGCGCGACGAAGAGCAGCCCGTAGACGCCCTGCCCGAACAGCCCGCCGCCCGAGGCGGCCAGCGTCAGCGTGAGCGCCAGGAGCGCCCACAGGAGCAGGAAGACGCCCACCGCGTCGGCGGACGCGCCGCCGCCGGCAGCGGTGCCCCAGGTGAACCAGAAGGCGCCGAGCGCCGCGAACGCCGTGCCGTCGCCCTTGTCGCCCGCGCGGAGGGCGAGCAGACCGACGAGGAAGAGCGTCACCCCGCCGACCCAGGTGGCGAGGCCCGCGGCATCCGTTGCCGCGACGTTGTCGATGATCCCCGTCCCGCCCAGGCCGAAGGCCAGCAGGGTCAGTCCGAGTGCGAGGTGGCCGAGAGTGGAGGTGGTGTTTCCCGCGGCGACGTCGTTGTCCACGGCGGGCTCCCTTCAGATGCGCAGGTGTCCTGCGTGAGCTGCTGTGTTCCGGTGACGCTTATGTACCCTTCACAAGCACACAATTCACCTGAGGAAGGCCGAATTTATGTCGCGATGACGTCAGTTGGGAGAGTCATCCCACGGGTCGCGCGGAACGGGCGGGAGAACAGGGGTGGTTGTGGCCGCGGACCGGGGCGCGGAAGCCCTCGTCCGCCCTACGGGATGACGATGACGGGCCGCTGGGCGCGGCGGGCGAGCCGGCCGGCCACCGAGCCGAAGATCCGGCCGACGATCCCGTGCGTGGAGCCGACCACGATCGCGTCGGCGGAGTACTCCCGGCCGACCTCCTCCAGCTCGTGGCAGATGTCGCCACCGCGCTCGACGAGGATCCAGGGCACCTCGGAGAGGTGCTCGGCGCAGGCCAGCTCCAGGCCGAGGACCTCGGTCCGGTGGTCGGGCACGTCGACGAAGACGGGGGGCTCGCAGCCGGCCCACACCGTGGTGGGCAGCCGGTTGGCCACGTGCACGATGATCAGGCCCGAGCCGGAGCGGCGGGCCATGCCGATGGCGTACGCGAGGGCGCGCTCACTGGACATGGAGCCGTCGAAGCCGACGACGACGCCGTGCCGGAAGGCCGGGTCGCAGGCGTGACGTGGCTGTTCGACCGCGAGGGGGTCGACCGTGGAGTCGGCGACGCGCTTGCGGTCCGCGGGTTCGGGGAATTCGTGACCGGCCATCGGTGTCTCGGCGAAGAGGGTCCTCGTGGGAAGGGACGGGAAACGGAGGGGCGGAACAACGGGTGGCGGCGGAGCTGTGTCCGGGAATCATCTTCCCAAGCCCATACCCCCAAGGGTACGGCGACACTCCTCTCCTGCCCAGAGCCCGCCGCGTCACTCCCCGGCGTGACCCCGCTCGCGCGCGGCGTCCCAGGGAGCATGCACGAGGGTCTCGGGATCTGGCAATGCCGGTTGTGCCCTACAGGTGTCCGTACAGGGGCCAAACGGACGTCGCCGAGAGTGACCGTAACGTTCCGCTTCTCGTTGCCACAGGTCCAGCCCACCGTCGCAGGGAGACCGCCCGTGCACGCACCATCGACCGCCGCCGGCCAGACCTCCACCGCCCCCGCCACCCGCACCGCCGCCGTCTCGGGGCCCCGCGGCCGCCGCCGGGCGCCCGTCCTCGGCCCGCTCGCCGGCCACCCGGATCCGGGCGCCGCGACGGGGGCGGGGCCGCGGGCGGGAGGCGGCGCCGGGCCGGCGGGCGGAGCGGACACGGGGCCGTACGGGGGGACGGGGGCGACCACGGGGAGCGACGAGGGGACGGCCCCCGGGTCGGCCGGGGCGGACCAGTCCGGTGACGTCGTCCGCTGGGCGGTCTTCTGCTGCGTCCTGGTCCCGGTGGTCCTGCTGGTCTACGGCAGCTCGCTCGGCGGCGCCACCGGCACCGCGCTGGGCCTCGTCTCGGTGACGGCGGCCTGCCGGGCCCTGCTGCGCCGCTCGGAGCGGGGCATGCGGAGCGAGGGTGTGCGCGGTCGTCGGCGGGGGCAGGACACCCCTTAGCTTTCCGGGGGTGCAAACCCTCCCGAACCGGGGCGCCGATCGGGCCCGGCGCCCGTGGAGTTGACAGGTTCGTACAGGCGAACCCATATGTTTTCAGCCAACTTCCAGCCACCGGCGAGTCCTTGGCGAAACGGTTGCCCAACCCCGGCCCCGACACCCGCGCGAGCCCTGTCCCCACGGCCCGCACCCCCCGCGTACGGGGGCGTTCGCCACCCCGCCCCTGCCGCGGGGCGGCTCCCGGCGGAAGACTTCGCGATCGATCGCTTCACGCCAAGTGGCCTTGTCGACAATCCACCGGATGAAGAACTTGTCACGCCGGCGCCACAGGACACAGTAGATTCGATCATGGGTACCGAAGACTGGGGTCTCGTGCAAAACCGAGGGGAAACGTGCAGGAGCGACACGACCAGGGAGACGCGAACACCGAGGGGGGCTTAGCGTCATGAGCCAGGACTCCACCGCACCGGAGGCCGCACGGAAGCTGACCGGGCGCCGCCGTCGCGAAGTCGTCGCGGTGCTGCTGTTCAGCGGCGGCCCCATCTTCGAGAGCTCCATCCCGCTCTCCGTGTTCGGCATCGACCGGCAGGACGCCGGAGTGCCCCGCTACCGACTGCTCGTCTGTGCGGGCGAGGACGGACCGCTGCGGACCACCGGTGGCCTCGAACTGACCGCGCCGTACGGCCTGGAGGCCATCAGCAGGGCGGGCACCGTCGTCGTCCCGGCCTGGCGGTCGATCACCTCGCCGCCGCCGCCGGAGGCGCTCGAAGCGCTGCGCCGCGCCCACGAGGAGGGCGCACGGATCGTCGGCCTGTGCACCGGGGCGTTCGTCCTGGCCGCGGCCGGCCTGCTCGACGGCCGCCCGGCGACGACGCACTGGATGTACGCGCCGACGCTCGCCAAGCGCTACCCGTCGGTCCACGTGGACCCCCGGGAGCTCTTCGTCGACGACGGGGACGTGCTCACCTCCGCGGGCACGGCGGCCGGAATCGATCTGTGTCTGCACATCGTGCGGACCGACCACGGCACGGAGGCCGCGGGCGCCCTGGCGCGCCGGCTGGTCGTCCCGCCGCGGCGCAGCGGCGGTCAGGAGCGCTACCTCGACAGGTCTTTACCCGAGGAGATCGGCGCCGACCCGCTGGCCGAGGTCGTCGCCTGGGCGCTGGAGCACCTCCACGAGCAGTTCGACGTGGAGACCCTGGCCGCCCGCGCGTACATGTCACGGCGGACCTTCGACCGCCGGTTCCGCTCGCTGACGGGTTCGGCCCCCCTCCAGTGGCTGATCACCCAGCGGGTGCTCCAGGCGCAGCGGCTCCTGGAGACCTCCGACTACTCGGTGGACGAGGTCGCCGGCCGCTGCGGCTTCCGCTCGCCGGTGGCTCTGCGCGGCCACTTCCGGCGGCAGCTCGGCTCCTCGCCGGCGGCCTACCGGGCGGCGTACCGTGCGCGGCGGCCGCAGGGCGAGGCCGCCACGGCCGTGCTCGACCCGGTCGTGCCCGCGCAGGTGGTGGCCGGAATCAGGCGCCCGGTGTCCCCGCTGGACCAGGGGAAGCCGCAGTCGGACGCCTACGCTCCGGGGCGCCCCTCGCTCCCGGGCCAGCGGAGCGCGCCGTGAGCGGCGCTCCGTAAGAAGGAGACCGTCGCCGCCACAAGCGGCGCGACGCGGGAACGACGGGCCCCCGGGAACATCCTCCCGGGGGCCCGTCGGCGTCCCGTACCCGCCGCGCGGCGGCCCCGTCGCCCGGGAACGGGCCGGTGCCGGGGCGGCTCGGCCCGCTCCGACCCGGGGAAGAGCCCCTAAGGTGGACGCATGAACGATCGCATGGTGTGGATCGACTGCGAGATGACCGGGCTCTCGCTGACGGACGACGCACTCATCGAGGTGGCCGCACTGGTCACCGACTCGGAACTGAACGTGCTCGGCGACGGGGTGGAGATCGTGATCCGCCCGCCGGACGCGTCCCTGGAGACCATGCCCGAGATCGTGCGCCAGATGCACACGGCCTCGGGGCTGCTCGACGCGCTCGCCGGCGGCACGACGCTCGCCGACGCGGAGGCCCAGGTCCTCGCGTACATCCGCGAGCACGTCAAGGAGCCCGGCAAGGCGCCCCTGTGCGGGAACTCGGTCTCCACGGACCGCGGCTTCCTCGCCCGGGACATGCCCGCCCTGGAGGGCCACCTGCACTACCGGATCGTCGATGTCTCCTCGGTCAAGGAGCTGGCCCGCCGCTGGTACCCGAGGGCGTACTTCAACAGTCCGGAGAAGAACGGCAACCACCGGGCGCTCGCCGACATCCGCGAGTCCATCGCGGAGCTGCGCTACTACCGCGAGGCGGTCTTCGTCCCGCAGCCCGGTCCCGACTCGGAGACCGCGAAGCGGATCGCGGCGCGCCACGTCGTCCCGGCCGAATAACCCCCTCCGCGCAGGGCCGCTCGTGCCCGCAGATCAATGCGGGCGCGAGCACCCTCCAGGACCCTGTAGACTTCTTCTCGGCCGGTCGGGGAAACCCTCGGGAAACCGCCGGTCATGGTGGGTATAGCTCAGATGGTAGAGCACCTGGTTGTGGTCCAGGATGTCGCGGGTTCGAGTCCCGTTACTCACCCTTTCGGGTCAGGCCCCGGTTCCTTGCGAACCGGGGCCTGAGTCATGTCACGGCCCCCCTGCCCATCGGGCCCCGGGCCGGCGCGCCCGTCTCCGCGGGGCCCGGCGTCCGCGCGAGTCGAGCACCTCTCACTAGCTCACTCGTTCGGGTGAGGCGTTGACCACGTTCCGCCGTCACCCTGTTAGCGTCCCCTTATGTCCAATATCCTCACCATTCGCCCTGCTTGGGCGGGGTGAGGGCGGATGGGAGTCCTGCGCGACAACCCCGAACTCGCCCTCTTCCTCTGCCTCTCCGCCGGCTACCTCGTCGGCAAGCTCCGGGTCGGTCCCATCACCCTCGGCGGCATCTGCGGAACCCTGATCGTCTCGCTGCTGCTCGGCGCCTGGACCAAGCTCACCATCTCCGACGACGTGAAGACGATCTTCTTCGCGCTCTTCATCTTCTCGCTCGGCTACATGGCCGGACCCCAGTTCTTCGCGAACCTCAACAAGAAGAGCCTGCGGTTCTTCGCCCTCTGCCTGATCGAGGTCGTCTGCGTCGTCGGCATCGCCCTCGGTCTCGCCGAGGCCTTCGACCTGGACGTCGGCACCGCCGCCGGCATCCTCGCCGGGGCCGCCACCGAGTCCGCCGTCGTCGGCACGGCCACCGAGGCCATCGGCAACCTGTCCGACCTGACCCAGGAGCAGATCACCCAGTACCAGGGCCATGTGGCCACCGCGTACACCGTCTGCTACCTCTTCGGCCTGATCACCATCGTCATCTACACCAGCCAGATCATGCCGATGATGATGCGGATCAACCTCCGCGACGCCTGCCGCGAGCTGTGGGAGAAGATGCGCGGCTCCGGCGGCGGCCTGGAGGACGACGAGCGCGAGGCGCTGCCGGGCATGGTCGGCCGGACGTTCCTGGTCACCCAGGCCGACGGCACCCGGGTCGCCGACCTGGAGCACGCGCTCGGCGGCCGCGTCACCGTGGAGGCGGTGAAGCGGGGCAGCAAGGTCCTCACCCCTCCCCCGCCCGACTTCGAGCTGACGCTCTCCGACCTGGTCCTCACCGTCGGACGCCGCGCCAACATCATCGAGGCGGGCCGGGTCATCGGCCCCGAGACCCCGGCCGTCCCGGGGCTGGACACGCCCCTCGCCACCACCCAGGTCTCACTGACCGACCGCAGCGCGGCGGGCAAGTCCCTGGACACCCTCTCCCGGGAGCACCCGGAGTTCTCCTCCGGCGGGGTGTACGTGACGGACGTGCTCCGCAACGACCAGCACCTGCCCGCGACCCCGGAGACCGTCGTGGCACGGGGCGACGTCCTCACCCTGGTCGGCGCCCGCGCCGGCCTCGGCAAGCTGGCGTCCAAGGTCGGCGCGGTCGTCAGGAACGACGCCACCGACTTCATCTACCTGGGCCTCGGCATCGTCTGCGGCTCGCTCCTCGGGCAGGTCGTCGTCGAGTTCGGCGACGTCCCCATGTCCCTCGGCACCGGCGGCGGCTGCCTGATCTCCGGCCTGCTCTTCGGCTGGTTCCGCTCCCGGACGCAGACCTTCGGCGCCTTCCCTCCGCAGGCCGCCGCCACCCTCAAGGACATGGGCCTGGCGATCTTCATCGCCTGCACGGGCCTGGTCTCGGGCCCGCAGGCCTGGCCGCTGCTCAAGGAGTACGGGGCGCTGCTGCCGTTCGCCGGGATCGCGATGGTCCTGATCCCCGCGACGATCTCGCTCCTCGTCGGCCGCAAGCTCCTGCACATCGAGAAACCGCTGCTCATCGGCGCGATCGCCGGCCAGCAGTGCTCGACCCCGGCCATCACCTCGGTGACCCAGGTCGCCCAGAGCTCCGTACCGATGCTCGGCTACACGATCACGTACACGCTCTCGAACTTCCTCCTGCCCCTGACCGGACCGCTGCTCGTCGGCATTCTCGGAGCGTGAGGAACACATGATCGACTTCCTGAACCGGAACATCTTCCAGCCCCACCCCGAGCTGCTCGTCTTCCTGACCGTCGCGCTCGGCTTCCTCTTCGGCAAGCTCCGCTACAAGGCGATCGCGCTCGGCGCCGTCACCGGCTGCCTGGTGGCCGGCCTGCTCCTCGGCGCCCAGTTCAAGGTCACCATCGACGGCACGGTGAAGAACCTCTTCTTCACGATGTTCCTCTTCGCCCTCGGCTACAAGGTCGGCCCCCAGTTCTTCCGCGGCCTGAAGAAGGACGGCATCCCGCAGGTCGTCAACGCCGTCGTCGTCTGCGTGACCGGGCTCCTCGTGTCCTGGGGCTTCGCCGTGATGCTCGGTTACGGCCCCGGCCTCTCCGCCGGCCTCCTCGGCGGCGCGCTCACCCAGTCCGCGGTCATCGGTGTCGCCCAGGACGCCATCGGCACCCTGCCGGGGCTCTCCGCCGAGCAGGTGAAGACCGAGGAGAACCTCGTCGCGATCGGGTACGCCGTCACCTACCCGCTCGGCACCATCCTCTGCGCGATGCTGCTCGCGAACGTCCTGCCCAAGCTGTACAGGCGGGATCTGGCCGAGGAGTCCGCGCGGATGGCGAAGGAGCTCGACGCCCCCGCCGACGACCCCGACCTGGCCGAGGGCTACTACGAGGTCGTCCTGCGCGCGTACCGGATGGACCGCTCGCCGCTGGTCGGCCGGACCATCGACGACTTCGAGAACCAGCAGAAGCAGCTCGGGCACCGCATCTACATCACCCGGGTCCGGCGCGAGGGCGTGATCCTGGACCACGACCAGCAGACGGTGCTGCGCTCCGGCGACGTGGTCGCCGTCAGCGCCCTGCGCGGCTCGCTCGTCGACTTCGACGCCCGCACCCACATCGGTCCGGAGACCGACGACGTGGAGCTGCTCGGCTACCAGACGGAGACCCTGCACGTCGTCGCCTCGGAGAAGGCCCGGCTCGGCACGTCCATCGCCGACCTGCGCCGCGAGCCGTTCATGGTCGGCGTGTACGTCGACAAGGTCTACCGTTCGGGCGCGGAGTTCCCCTACCGGCTGTCCACGACCCTGGAGCGCGGCGACACGGTGGTCCTCACCGGACCCAAGCGCCTGGTGGACCCGGCCGGCCGGGCGATCGGGAAGCCCGTGCCGACCTCCTTCGCCACCGACATGCTCTGGGTGGGCCTCGGCATCTTCCTGGGCGGCTGCATCGGCATCCCGGCGCTGACCGTGTCGGGGGTGCCGATCTCGCTGTCGACCTCGGGCGGCGCGCTGATCATGGGTCTGGTCTTCGGCTGGATCCGCGGCAAGTACCCGACGTACGGCAACGTGCCGCCGGGCGCCCAGTGGTTCATGGACACCCTCGGCCTCTGCCTCTTCGTCGCGGTCGTCGGCATCAACGCCGGCCCCAGCTTCACCAGCGGCCTCTCGACGGCCGGCTGGGGGCTGCTCGTCTGGGGCGCGGTGGCGACGGTGCTGCCGCTGCTGGTGGGCTTCGGCGTCGGCCACTACATCCAGAAGATCCGCTTCCCGATCCTGATGGGCGTCCTGGCCGGCGGCCAGACGACGACCGCGGCGATCGGCGCGATCAACGAGCAGTCCCGGTCCCAGATCCCCACGCTCGGCTACACGATCCCCTACGCGGTGGGCAACGTCCTGCTGACCATCTGGGGTGCCGTGATCGTCATCCTCAACCACTGAGCCGACCTCCCGCCCCCTCTCGCACCTAAGGAAGTCACCGTGCCCAGGACCACCTTCACCCGCGAGGAGATCCAGTCCTTCGCGCAGCTCTCGCCGTTCGAGCTGAAGGACAAGTTCATCAGGCTCGCGCAGGCCGCCCAGGCCGACCAGCCCGGCCAGAAGGACAAGTCGCAGACCCAGATGCTCAACGCGGGCCGCGGCAACCCGAACTGGGTCGCCACCGGCCCCCGCGAGGCCTTCCTCGCCCTCGGCCACTTCGCGCTCTCCGAGTCGCGCCGCGTCTGGACCGCCGACGACCTGGGCGGCATGCCGGAGCTCCCGGGCTCCGGCGACCGCTTCGACGCCTTCGTGCGGCGGCACCCGGACCTGCCCGGCATCGAGCTGCTGCAGAGCTGCGTGGAGTACGCGATCGAGCGCTTCGGCTTCGGCAAGGACGCGTTCGTGCACGAGCTGACCGACAGCTCGATCGGCGACAACTACCCGGTGCCGGACCGGATGCTGCCGCACGCCGAGCGGATCGTCCGCGGCTACCTCGACGACGAGATGTTCGGCAAGCGGCCGCCCGCCGGGACCATGTCGCTGTTCGCGACCGAGGGCGGCACCGCCGCCATGTGCTACATCTTCGACTCCCTCATGAAGAACGGGATCCTGCGGAAGGGCGACCGGATCGCCCTGATGGTGCCGGTCTTCACCCCGTACATCGAGATCCCCGAGCTCGACACGTACGACTTCGACGTCGTGACGGTCAACGCGAGCCTGTTCACCGAGACGGGGGTCCGCGAGTGGCGCTACCCGGCCGAGGAGGTCGCCAAGCTCGCCGACCCCTCGGTGAAGATGGTCTGCCTGGTGAACCCCTCGAACCCGCCGTCGCTCGCGCTGAGCGACCGGGTCGCGAGCCAGATCCAGGAGATCGTCGCCACCAGCAACCCGAACCTGCTGGTGGTCACGGACGACGTGTACGGCACCTTCGTCGAGGGCTTCCGCTCGATCGCCGCGGACCTGCCCCGCAACACGCTGCTCGTCTACTCGTACTCCAAGCACTACGGCTGCACCGGGCACCGGCTCGGCGTCATCGGCCTCCACGACGACAACGTCCTCGACGAGATGCTGGCGAACCTGCCGGCGGCGGAGAAGGAGCTCCTGAACAAGCGGTACGGGACGCTGTCCCTGGAGCCGGAGCGGATCCGGTTCATCGACCGTCTGGTCGCCGACTCCCGCCAGGTCGCCCTCAACCACACGGCGGGCCTCTCGCTCCCCCAGCAGGTCATGATGGTGCTGTTCTCGCTGTTCGACCTGCTGCCCGAGGGCCAGGCCTACAAGGAGAGGATCCGCGGCATCGTCCGGCAGCGCCTCGACCTGCTCCTCGAAGGCGCCCAGATGAAGATCGCCGAGGACGTGAAGCGGGCCGGCTACTACGTGGAGCTCGACCTGCTCGCCGAGGCCGAGCGGGTGCACGGGAAGAAGTTCGCGGACTTCCTGGAGAAGAACTACGAGCCGGTCGACCCGCTGTTCCGCCTCGCCGAGCAGACCGGCGTCGTCCTCCTCAACGGCGGCGGCTTCGACGGCCCCGAGTGGTCGGTCCGGGTGTCGCTCGCCAACCTCGACGACCTGGACTACCTGAAGATCGGCCATCACCTGCGGGCGATCTTCAACGACTACGCGGAGGAGTGGCGGGCCGCCGGGGCCTGACGGCCGCGGACACGGGGGTGCGCGCCCCGGCCGGGAGGTGGGGTGTCTCCGGCCGGGGCGCGCGGTGTGGGGGGCGCAGTGGTTCCTGGGGGCGGACCGGCGGGTCCGGGGGGCTACTTGTAGGCGGCGAAGGCCTTCGTGAAGGCCAGCGGCTGCTGGAGGATCGAGGAGCAGGTGGCGTCGGCGCGGTTCACGGCGCCGTCCGGGCACTGCTTGTCCCGGGTCGAGGACCACATCGAGAGCCAGCCGATGCCCTTGGACTTCGCGAAGTCGACGAGCTGGGTGGCGTCGTCGACCCTGAAGACCTCGCTCACGACGTCGTTGACGCCGATCATCGGGGTGACGGCGACGGCCTTCCAGGCGGCCGCGTCGGAGAGCCCGAGGACGCCCTTGATCTGCGCCTGGGTCGCGGTCGCGGCCTGGACGGCGTACGTGCCCATGTCGGCGCTGTAGGCCGGTCCGTAGTCCATCGCCATGATGTTGACGGCGTCGATGCGGACGCCGTTGCGGCGGGCGTCGGCCAGCAGGTCGACGCCCGGCTGGGTCAGGCCCTCGGGCATGACCGGCAGGGTGAAGGACACGTTGAGGCCGGGGTGGGACTTCTGGAGCTGGGCGATGGCCTGCGAGCGGCGGGTGTTGGCGGCGGTGTCCGGGAGCGCGGCGCCCTCGACGTCGAAGTCGACCTTGGTCAGCCGGTACTGGTCGACGACCTTGCCGTAGGCGGCGGCCAGCGCCGAGGCGGAGGAGCAGTTGAGGGCCAGCTCGTGCCCGGCGGCGCCGCCGAAGGAGACCCGGACGTCGCCGCCCTTGGCGCGCAGGGCGCCGATCTGGGCGGCGACCCGGTCGTTCGCCAGGTCGGTGACGCCGCCCCACAGTGGGGCGCAGGTGCCGCCGGAGGTGATGAAGGCGAGGTTGAACTCCTTCACGCCGGTGGCGTCGGCGGTGGCGATCAGGTCGTACGCCGGGTAGAGCGAGGTGTCGACGTAGGGCGCGTAGCGGGCGGCGGTGGCGGGCGCGCCGGTCGCGGTCGCGGTGGGCGTCGGGGTGGGGGGCGCCGTGGGCTTGGGGGGCGCCGTGGTCGCGGTGGCCGTGGGCCGGGGGCTCGTGGTGGCCGTGGCGGTCGGCTTCGGCGTCGCCGTGGGCGCGGGGGCGGTCGTGGTGGGGCGGCCGCTGGGGGTGGGGGCGGGGCCTCCGGCGGAGCAGGCCGCCCGGTTGATGAGGCAGCCGGCGGGGTCGCCGGCCTGTCCGGCGGAGCCGGTGGTGAAGCCGACGGTGACGGACGCGCCGGGCGCCAGCCGCTTGTTCCAGTCGGCGGGCTTCACGGTGACGTGGCGCCCGGAGACGGTGTGCTCGCCGTTCCAGAGGGAGCCGAGGGTGGTCCCGGCGGGGAGGTCGAACTCCAGGGTCCAGTCGGTCTGGACGGCGGAGGTCTCGTTGGTGACGACGTACTGGCCGGTGTAGCCGCCGGTCCAGGAGCTGGTCCTGGTGTAGGCGGCGCCGACCGAGGCGGCCTGGGCCGTACCGGTGAGCGCGAAGGCGGCCCCGCCGACGACGGCCGCGGCGACGACCGCTCCGACGGCCTTGGTCCTGGCGCTCGCCCTGCGCCGGTGCGAACTGGTGCCCATCGCGTGCCTGCCTCTGTGTGCCGGGGGTGGTGAGGGGGTGCGGCAGCACGCTAGCGACCGGGAAGGGGACAAACCGGCGTCCGGGGACACGGGTGGGGATCCTTAGGGTCCCTTTAAGGAAGGCATCGGGACCACGAAAGGTTGGCGGGCGGGCCGGGGCGGTCAGCCCTCGGCGGCCCGCCGGGAGCCGCCGCCGCGTCGGCGGCGGGCGGGCCGGTGGCCGCGGCGGCCGGCCGTGCCGCCCGTGCCGCGGCCGTCGAGGCCGATCCAGATCCGGACCTCCGTGCCGCCGAGGACCGAGTGCCCGAGGCGGACGTCGCCGCCGGTGGTCTCCGCCATCCGCCGCACGATGTCCAGGCCGAGGCCGGTGGAGCCGTCCCTGGAACCGCTGTTGCCCCGGGCGAGCGCGGCGGCCGGGTCGGCGATGCCGGGGCCCGCGTCGGAGACGAGGACGATGACGGCGTCCTCGCCGTTGTGGACGTCGAGGGAGAAGGCCGTGCCCTCGGGGGTGTGCCGGAAGACGTTGCCGAGGAGCGCGTCGAGGGCGGCGACGAGTTCGGGGCGGGCGACGGGGATGCGGACCGGTCGGTCGACGCCGGCGACGCGGACCAGGCGCCCCTCGTCCTCGGCGAGCGCCGACCAGAACTCCATCCGCTCGCGGACCACTTCGGCGGCGTCGCAGCCGGCGCCGGGGCCGGTGGCCTGGGTCTGCGGCTTCGCGTCCCGTGCGGTCCGGATGATGATGTCGACCTCGCGCTCCAGCTGCTCGACGGCGGCGCGGGTCTGTTCGGCGGCCGGGCCGGAGCCGAGCGAGGCGGCGTTGAGCCGGAGGACGGTGAGCGGGGTGCGGAGCCGGTGGGAGAGGTCGGCGGCCAGTTCCCGCTCGTTGGCGAGGAGTTGTACGACCTGGTCGGCCATCGAGTTGAACGCGACGGCGGCCGACTTGAGTTCGGGCGGCCCCTCCTCGGGGACGCGGGCGCCGAGTCTGCCCTCGCCGAGGTCGTGGGCGGCGCCCGCGAGCCGCTGGGCGGGCTGGACCATCCGGACGCCGAGGCGGTCGGCCACGGCGACGGAGCCGACGATCAGGGCGATGCCGACGCCGGCCAGGACGAGCCAGGCGGTGGCGACGCCGTTGGACACCTCGCCCTCGGGGACGAAGAGTTCGACGACGGCGACCTGGCCGCTGCTGAGCGCGGTGGGCTGGAGCAGCGCGAATCCCCCGGGGACCTCGGCGATGGACGCCCGGCCGAGCCGGCGGGTGGCGGCGAGCTCGGCCGCGCCGGCCCGCCGGGTGCCGATCTCCAGCCCCGGGTCGCCGGGTTCGGCGGCCGGGACGTGGACGGCGAGCCGTCCGGCGGCCCCGTCCTCGGTGGTGGCGACGGCCTTGTCGAGTTCCTCGCGGTCGGTGGTGATGGCGAGGACGGGGGCGAGGCCGGCGGCCCGCCGTTCGGCGTTGGAGAAGGCCCGGTCGCGGGCCATCTCCTTGACGACGAGCCCGAGGGGTACGGCGAAGGCGACGACGACCATGGCGGTGACGGCGAGCGACACCTTGACGAGCGCCCATCTCACGGCTGCGTCTCCCGGGGCGGCTCCAGCTTCACGCCGACCCCGCGCAGGGTGTGCAGATAGCGGGGCCGGGCGGCCGTTTCACCCAATTTCCGCCGCAGCCATGACAAATGTACGTCGATGGTCTGGTCGTCGCCGTACGACTGCTGCCACACCTCGGCGAGCAGTTCCTTGCGGGGGACGACGACACCGGGCCGCCCGGCGAGGAAGGCCAGCAGGTCGAACTCGCGGCGGGTGAGGTCCAGCGGGCTCCCGTCCAGCTCCGCCTGACGGCGCAGCGGATCGACGGTGAGCCCGCCGACCCGGATCACCCGGGGCGGCGGGGCCTCGCCCGCGGCGGACCGGGCCCGGCGCAGGACGGCCGCCATCCGGGCCGAGAGGTGGTCGACCGAGAAGGGCTTCACGAGGTAGTCGTCGGCGCCCGCGTGGAGGAGCCGGACGATCTCCGCCTCGTCGTCCCGGGCGGTCGCGATGATCACCGGTACATCGGTGATCCCGCGCAGCATCTTGAGCGCCTCCGACCCGTCCAGATCGGGCAGTCCGAGGTCCAGGATGACCACGTCGAACCGGAAATGGGCGACCTCGCGCAGCGCCTCCAGGGCCGTACCGACGCTCCGTACCGTGTGGGAGGCCTCGGAGAGCCGGCGGATGAGGGCGGAGCGCACGAACTGGTCGTCCTCGACCACGAGCACACTTGCCATGGGCCGCACCGTACGCCATTCGGGCGAACGCGCGGCACGGCGCACCCTGCGGCGGGGACCGCGGCGGCGTGGTGCAGTATGGCCCCGATGCGAAGAGGACTCGTTCACGCCCTGGCCTGGTCGCTCGCCACCGGCGCGGCGGTCACGCTCTCCTGGTGGGGAGTGCACACGGTCCTGTCCGGAACGGTGTACGACCCCCCGCGCGCACTGCCCCTCCCGGCCGGCGGCGCGGACGAACCGGCCCCGGTCGGCGGCGATCCGCTGACCTCCTCGACCCGGCGGCCCGAGACCGTCGAGCCCACCGCGGCCGTCACGAGGAGGCCGACGCCCGACGGCACGGGCGCGACCGCCGCGACGCCGTCGGCGACCCCCTCCCGGACGCCGCGGCCCACGACGGAGCCGCCCCCCGCGACGACCGCGCCCTCGACCGGCTCGAACGTGAAGACCTACACGGTGGACGGCGGCCGGGTCACCTTCGACATGGGAGCGGACTCCGCCGAACTGGTCTCGGCGACCCCCGCGTCGGGCTGGCGGATGCAGGTGTGGAAGCAGACGACCTGGATCCGGGTGACGTTCACCGGGGAGGGCCGCGAACTCTCCGTCTTCTGCGTCTGGCACGACACGGCGCCCCGCGTGGAGATCGACGACCGCCGGCTCTGAACCGACGCCCCCGCGGTCAGCGGAAGGCGGACGCGGGCGGTACGGGCGAGGGTTTGGCGCTCGCGTCGGTGACCGGCGCCGCTCCCCCGGCGAAGTCGGCGAGCGCCCTTCCGTGTTCGACCCGGCCCGGGTGCGGGTCGGTGGCCACCCGGCGGGTCAGCTCGGCCACCGGGAGCTCCCGGTCGGAGGCGAGCAGCACCGCGTTGCCGAAGCGCCGGCCGCGCAGCACCGTCGGATCGGCGGCCAGGGCCAGTTCGGGGAAGACGGACGCGGCCGTGGCGATCTGGCCGCGCAGGTGCGTCAGCGGCGGACCGTCGGCCAGGTTCGCGGCGTAGAAGCCGCCGGGCCGCAGCACCCGGCGCACCTCGCCGAGGAACTCGGTGCTGGTCAGGTGGGCGGGGGTGCGGGCGCCGCTGAACACGTCGGCGATGACCAGGTCGGCCCAGCCGTCCTGGACCTTGGCGAGCCCGGCGCGGGCGTCGGTGGAGCGGACCCGGATGCGGGCCCCGGCGTCGAGGGGCAGCTCGCGGCGGACGAGCTGGACGAGGAGGCCGTCGAGTTCGACGATCTGCTGTGTGGAGCGGGGCCGGGTCGCGGCGACGTACCGGGCGAGGGTGAAGGCGCCGCCGCCGAGGTGGACGGCCTGGAGCGGCCGCTGCGGCGGGGCGACGAGGTCGGCGATGTGGCCGAGGCGCCGCTGGTACTCGAAGGTCAGGTGGGCCGGGTCGTCGAGGTCCACGTGGGACTGCGGGGCGCCGTCGATGAGCAGCGTCCACGCGCGGGGGCGCTCCCGGTCGGGTATGAGTTCGGCGAGCCCGCCGTCGACGGTCTCGACGACGGAGGCGGCGGACGCCCGGTCGCGCTGTCTGTTCCTGGCCACAGGGCCATTATCGGGGCATTCGCCCCGGCCCCGCCGCGCGGCCCCCGGGCCCGGCGGCGGCGTCCGCGGGGCTCAGTGGCAGCCGTCCGCCGCCTCGATGAGCCGGGCCGCCTCGCCGAGCGCCTCGCGCAGCACGACGGGGTCGGTGACGGGGTCGGCGTCGCCCGGAGGCAGCAGCCAGCCGGCCGGGCGGGGCGCGTCCCCGGCGGGTTCCGGCAGCTCGGGGAGCTCGGGCAGGCGCAGGCCGCGGCCCGAGGTCCTGGTACACGCGCTGCCGGGCATGTCCCAGCCGGCGGCCGTGCCGGGCGGGACGAGGAAGCCGAGGGTGTCACAGGTGCCGTCGTGGACGACGGGGCCGACGGCCGGGACGGCGCCGCGGCGCAGGATGTCGACGGCCTCCAGGCCCTGCCGGACGGGCACGGTGACCAGGTCCCAGGGCTCCGCGGACTGCGGTGCGCCGGCCTGGAGGGGGGCCCTGTCCTGGGGGGCGGTCCGGGACGCGCGGGCGTCCGGGGCGGGCGCGTGCCGCGTGGCCGACTGGGAACCGATCTCCGACATGGGACCCCTCCTCGCTCCTGAGGAGACACGTTCCGTCTCTCCCATACGGTTCAACGCCCGTGCGCGTCAACGGCTACGGCGCCATGCCGCCGCAAAGGATGGCAGTTCATGGCAGATCGCAGGCGAGATATCCGATTTGTAGCCAAACTCTGTGTGTCCGTCCGGTCACAGCAGGTACGTTCTTGCCGCCGGACCACCCGGCAGCACAGGAGAGGGCTCGGCCATGGCGACGTCACGGGCAGTTCCCAATCTCGCCTTCCGCAGGCTCCGCGGGCAGCATTCGCCGGCGGAGTTCGCCGCGGCTGTCCGGCGGGCGGCGCGGGAGATCGGCGAACAGGTCGCGTGCGACGCCCGCTACATCGGGCGCGTGGAGGCGGGCGAGATCCGTTGCCCCAACTACGCGTACGAGCGGGTCTTCCTGCACATGTTCCCCGGTCTGGATCTGTCGGACCTGGGCTTCTCCGCGCGGGAGACGGTGCGCGGCCGGCGGCAGCCGGTCGCGGCCGGGGCTCCGGCTCCCGCGGTACTCCCGACCCGGAACGATGAGGAGAGCGACGTGCTGCGTCGCGCATTCATGACGAGCGGCTCCGCCACCCTGGCGGCCGCCTCGCTGGGACTCGGCGGCCCCGCCGTCGCGATTCCCTCCCCCCGCGGCACCCACCGGATCGGCGACGCCGAGGTGCGGGCCGTCGAGGACGCCGTACGGCAGATCCGCCTGCTCGACGACCGGCACGGCGCCGACGGGCTCTACAAGGTCGCCGCCCATCCGCTCCGCGCCGCCTACGCGCTGCTCGACACGGGCACCATGACCCGCCGCTCCACCGAGGACCGGCTGCACGCGGGCGCCGGCGAGCTCTCCCTCTCGGTGGGCTGGCTGGCCCACGACTCGGGCCGGCATGAGGACGCCCGCTCGCACTACGCCGAGGCGCTGGCCACCGCGCGCGTGTCGGGGAACGCCGCCCTGGAGGCGCACGCCTTCTGCAACACCTCGTTCCTCGCCCGGGACACCGGCCGGTTCCGCGAGGCGGTCCGGGCCGCGCAGGCCGGCCTGCGGGCCGCGCAGACACTGGACTCGGACCGGCTGCGGTCGCTGCTCTCGCTGCGGGAGGCGGCCGCGTGGGCCGGACTCGGCGACCGGTCGGCCTGCGAGCAGGCCCTCGGCCGCGCCCACGGCTTCTTCGACCGCGGCACGGCCGACGACGACCCCGAGTGGATGTCGTTCTTCGGGGAGCCGGAGCGGGAGGCCCTGGAGGCCCAGTGCTGGTCGGCCCTCGGCGACTGGGGCCGGGCGGCCCGGCACTCCCACCGGGCCGCGGTCCTGCAGAACCCGCACTTCGCGCGGAACCTGGCGCTCTACCGCGCCCACCTCGCCAAGAACCTGGCGCACGCGGGCCGCCCGGACGAGGCGGAGGCGGAGGCGAAACGGGTGGTGGACTCCCTGGAGGGCATCGCCTCGGCGCGGATCCGGGGGATGCTCGTCGACACCCGCCGGGCCCTCGCCGCGTACTGACCGCGTACTGACCGCGGACCGGCCGCCGGCCCCGGCGGCCGGGGCGCCTACTCCAGGTGCCCGGTGTCGTTCCAGCGCTCGACCGCCGGCGCCCCGTACGCCCAGCCGAGGACGGACAGGCTCGTCGGGTCCAGGCGGATGCGGGAGGCGAAGGAGACGTCCTCGCCGAGCCAGCGGGCGCCGATCGACCGCAGGATGTGGCCGTGCGCGAAGACCAGCACGTCGCGGTCGGCCGAGCGGGCCCAGTTCACGATCTCGTCTGCCCGGTCCGACAGCTGCGCCAGCGTCTCACCGTCCGGCACCGCGTCGCGCCAGATGAACCAGCCCGGCCGGATGTCCTGGATCTGCGGCGGGGTCAGCCCCTCGTACGCCCCGTAGTCCCACTCCATCAGCGCGTCCCACGGCTCGGCCCGGTCGCCGAAGCCGGCGAGTTCGCAGGTCTCGCTCGCCCGGACCAGGGGGCTGGTGCGCACCTCCACGCCGGGAAGCCCCTGCCAGGGGCCCCGGTGGAGGCGCTCGCCCAGGAGCTTCGCGCCGCGCCGCCCCTCGTCGAGCAGCGGGATGTCGGTCCTGCCGGTGTGCCGGCCGAGGAGCGACCACTCGGTCTGGCCGTGCCGGGCGAGCAGGATGCGCGGTGCCATGGGAAGGGATCTCCAGAGGTTCACGGTGCGGACGTGCCTCTCCCCATCATCGCCCACGTGGATTCGCGGTGACGTGGGGGCAACCCGCGGGCGGCGTCCGGCGTCCCCTCCCCCGGGGCGGTCACCGGTCGGGGGGAACTCTTCACATGCGCAAGCCACGCTGGTGGGCGGAACTGGCACTGATCGCGGTCGTGTACGCGGCCTACTCGGGCGGGCGGCTGCTCGTCCGCGGCGACGAGGCCTCGGCCGTGGAGCACGGGCTGGCGATCCTGCGCCTGGAGCGGCTGCTCGGCATCGACGCCGAGCACCCGCTGAACCGGCTGTTCACGGACGTGCCCGCCCTCGGGATCCCGGCGGACTTCGCGTACGCCTCGCTGCACTACCTCGTCACCCCGGCGATCCTGCTGTGGCTCTTCCGCCGCCGCCCCGCCCACTACCGGGCCGCCCGGACCTGGCTGATGGTCTCCACCCTGCTCGGCCTGGCCGGCTTCACCCTGCTGCCCACCTGCCCGCCCCGGCTCCTCGACCCGGTGCACGGCTTCACCGACACGATGGCGCACTTCAGCGCGTACGGCTGGTGGGGCGGCGAGGCCAGCGCGCCGCGCGGGCTCGGCGGTCTCACGAACCAGTACGCGGCCATGCCCAGCCTGCACGTCGGCTGGGCGCTGTGGTGCGGGGTGATGCTCTGGCGGTACGGGCGGACCCCGGTCGCGAAGGCGCTCGGAGTCGCGTATCCGCTGCTCACGACGGTGGTCGTGATGGGGACCGCCAACCACTACCTGCTGGACGCGGTCGCCGGCGCGGCCGTCATGGGGGCCGGTCTGCTCCTCACCCCGCACGTGCTGCGGCTCGCCCGGCGACTGCGCGGGACGGCGGAAGCGCCCCCGGTTGTCAGTGGCGGATGCGAGACTTCCGCGGGTGAGCGCATCCCCGGACAGCGGACCGTCCCGACCTCCGCAGACGACACGTCGACCAGGGGTCTCCCCTGCTCCAGCGAAGCCGAGAGCGTGGGAGAGGCTCGCTGAGCTGCGCGGACCGGCCACACCGCCGCGTCCGCTCGACGCGCGGGCCCTCGCGGCGCTGGCCGCCAACCCCGGCTGCCGGCGCCGGGCCCTGCTCGACGGCGCGGGCGTCGACAAGTCCGCCCTGGCCGAGAAGCTCGGCTCGCCCGCCCCCTTCGGGCAGTCCCAGTTCGCGATCGTCCGGGGGAACTCCTTCGAGGCCAAGGTCAAGGCCGACGGCGGCCGCGAGCTGCTGCGCCTGATCGGCGTCGAGGAGCCGGGCGCGGTCTCCGTGCCCGAGCTGGCGGCCGCCGGCCCCGAGGGGCGGGTGGCCCGCACGGCCCTCGCCCTGCGGGAGGCGACCGCGGCCGGGGCGTGGACGCTGCTCGACCATCCCCTGCTCGCCCTGGAGGTGGCCGGTTCGCCGGTCTACCTGGAACCGGACGCCGTGGTGGTCCGCCCCGACGGCGGGTGGACGGTCGTCGAGATCAAGTCCTTCCCGATGGTCGACGGCGCGGCGGACGCCTCGAAGGTGGGCGCGGCGGCCCGGCAGGCCGCCGTGTACGTGCTCGCGCTCGAACGGGTGGCGGCGGTGACCGAGGGCGCCCGGGTGGCCCAGTCGGTGCTCCTGGTCTGCCCGAAGGACTTCTCCAACCTGCCGACGGCCTCGGTGGTCGACGTCCGCAAGCAGCGGTCGGTGACCCGCCGCCAGCTCGACCGGCTGACCCGCATCGACGAGATCGCCGCCGCCCTGCCCGACGGCGTCTCCTTCGACGTGGCGGAGAGCTCGGCGGAGGAGCTGACGGCGGCCGTGGAGTGTGTGCCGCACCAGTACGCGCCGGAGTGCCTGGCCGCCTGCGAGCTGGCCTTCCACTGCCGCTCGCGGGCCCGGGAGGCGGAGGCGGTGGAGACCCTGGGCCGCTCGGTACGGGGCGAGCTGGGCGGGCTGACCACGGTCGGCGCGGTCCTCCGGGCGGCCCGGGGCGAGGAGGGGGATCCGGACGACCCCGCGGTGGCGGCGCTCCGCCGGGCGCGGGCCCTGCGCGAGGAGGCCCTGGCGGGGACGGAGGCGCGGACATGTCGCTGATCTCCACCCTCGCCCGGATGGAGGCCGTCGAGTCCGGCCGCGCCCAGCCGCTCGCCACCGTCCGGCACCGGCGGGTCTCCGCGCGGCCGCTCGTCCTCGTCCCGCTGACCACGGCCGGTGAGGCGGGCGCCCCGCTGGGGGCGCTCGTCGGCACCGACCCGGAGGAGCCGCGGCTCCTGGTGGTGGCCCAGCCCCGGGACCGGGAGCTGCGGTTCGCCTTCCTGGCCGATCTGGCCGAGGAGGTCCTGCCGTACGTCGACTCGTTCGCCGAGGCCGTCGAGGCGGCGGAGAAGAGCGAGGTCGACCCCGAGACCGGCAAGAAGGTGAAGGTCGAGGTCGAGTTGTGCGCGGACGCGCCGCAGCTGATCGTGCCGAGCCGGGCGGGCATCGAGTACGTACGGCTGCTGGGGCGGTCCACGCGGTTCCGGCGGACGGCCGAGCAGGACCCGGAGACGCCGTTCCCCGCGCCGCCCCGCGTCCCGCTGCTCGGGCGCTGGCTGACGCACTTCGGCGACCGGGCCCGGGTGCCAGGTTCCTCGCTGCTGCTCAGCGCGACCGACCTGCTCAACCGGCACTGGGCGACCGGCCAGTCCTCGCTGGAGGACCAGCACCTGGGGGCGCTGCTCGCCTGGATCGACCCGTACGACGGGGAGCCGGGCGCCGAGGCGGCGCTGCGGGCCGAGACGGGCCGGGACCCGCGGGGGCAGCTGTTCTGTCCGCCCGCCGGGCCCGCCACCGATCCCGCCTTCGACAACGGGCTGCTCGCGCCCGCGATCGAGCGGTACGACCGGGCGCGGCAGGCGGTCGGCGCGGCCGAGGACGGCGAGGCGGCGGAGCGCGGTCTCGGTGAGCTGCACCGGGCGGAGCGTGAGGTGCGGCGGCTGGTCGTCTCCCAGCTGCGGCCGACCTGGGACGCGGTCTGGCGGTCGGTCGGTCTGCTGCGGGAGCTGCCGGAGGGGGCCAGGGTCGAGGACCGCTGGACCCGCGACCGCTGGTCGTTCACCGCCCACCGGGACCGGGTCACCGCGGGCGAGCCGCCGCAGCCGCGCCGGGACGACGCCGTGACGGCGGCCCGGAAGCTCGCCGCGCGGGAGCAGGCGCAGGGCCAGCTGGAGGCGCAGGAGGCCCTGGACGATCCGCTGGTGCTCGCCGGACGGCGGCTGTCGGGCGAGGCGTTCGCGGCCGAGGTGGTCGAGGTGACGATGGCGTGGACGGAGTCCAAGCGGCCCGCCCCGCGGCCGCTCCTCACGGTCCGCACCGAGGACCGGCCGCATCTGGGCGAGAAGGTGAAGGTGTACCGCTCGCTCGACGGGAAGCCGCAGTCGGCGGAGTTCGTGCGCCACGAGGAGGACGGGGCGCTGGTGCTGCGGCTCCTCGACCGGATGGGCCGCTCGAAGGAGCCCGCGGAGGGCTCGGTGCCGGAGAAGGGCGAGCGGATCGCCTTCACCCTGTTCGAGCACGACCAGCGGGTCGGGCCGCAGCTGCCGGAGGCGGAGGAGACGCCCTGGACGCACGGCGGTCCGCCGCGGGCCGACGCCGTGGAACTGCCCGACGCCGTGACCTCGGAGGACGTGCTGTGACCGTGTTCGACCTGTCGAAGCCGCCCGTCGGCGACGCGGCGCCGTTCGATCCCTCGGCCGCCGCGGGCCGGGCGACGGCGGACATCCTCGCGGCCACCCTGCACGGCACCGCGCGCGGTGTGGTGGTGGACTCCCCGCCCGGTGCCGGGAAGTCGACGCTCGTGGTGCGGGCGGCGCTCGAACTGGCCGCGGTGGGACGCCCCCTGATGGTGGTGGCCCAGACGAACGCGCAGGTGGACGACCTGGTGCTGCGGCTCGCCGAGAAGGAGCCGGACCTGGAGGTCGGCCGGCTGCACTCGAACGACAGCGACCCGTACGACCGGGCGCTGAACGACCTGGAGAACGTACGGAAGTCGGCGAAGGCGGGGGAGCTCGCGGGGCTGCCGGTCGTCCTCTCCACGGCCGCCAAGTGGGCGCACGTGAAGAACGTCGAGCCCTGGGCGCACGCGATCGTCGACGAGGCGTACCAGATGCGCTCGGACGCGCTGCTGGCGGTGGCGGGGCTCTTCGAGCGGGCCCTGTTCGTGGGCGACCCCGGGCAGTTGGACCCGTTCTCGGTGGTGGGCGCCGAGCAGTGGGCGGGGCTCTCGTACGACCCGTCGGCGAGCGCGGTCTCCACCCTGCTCGCGCACAACCCCGACCTGCCGCAGCACCGGCTTCCGGTGTCCTGGCGGCTGCCGGCCTCGGCGGCGCCGCTGGTCTCGGACGCGTTCTACCCGTTCACGCCGTTCCGCAGCGGCACCGGGCCCGGCGACCGGAGGCTCTCCTTCGCGGTCGCCTCGGACGGCTCGGGGCCCGACCGGGTGCTCGACGAGGCGGCGGAGTCGGGCTGGGGACTGCTCGAACTGCCCGCCCGGCACACCCCCCGCACCGACCCCGAGGCGGTGGGCGCGGTCGCCGTCGTGGTGCGCCGGCTCCTGGACCGGGGCGGGGCAGCGGTCTCCGAGCGCTCGGAGACTCCCGCGCCGCTGACGCCCGACCGGGTCGCGGTCGGCACCGCCCACCGCGACCAGGCGGCGGCGGTCCGCGCCGCCCTCGCCGGGCTGGGCGTCACGGGCGTGACGGTGGACACCGCGAACCGGCTCCAGGGCCGCGAGTACGACGTGACGGTGGTCCTCCACCCGCTGTCCGGCCGGCCCGACGCGACGGCCTTCCACCTGGAGACGGGCCGGCTGTGCGTGCTCGCCAGCCGGCACCGGCACGCGTGCGTCGTGGTCTGCCGGGCGGGCGTCGCGGACCTGCTCGACGCCCACCCGTCGACCGAGCCGGTGCAGCTGGGCGCGGCCGTGTCGTTCCCGGACGGCTGGGAGGCGAACCACGCGGTCCTCTCCCACCTGGAGGAGCACCGCGTCACCTGGACCCCCTGAACCGGCCTGACCGACAAGGCAGCCCCTAGGCCGTCTCTTCCGGATCTTGCCTGACCCGCGCCGCCCGGCACCGCACCTCGCCGCGTTGTCGAGGCACCCGGGTACGCCCGGTACCCGGGTACCTCTCCGCCTTGCGATGCGTCCCCTCGGCCCTGGCGGGCCTGGGGAGACCCCAGGCACCGGACGACGCGGGCTTGACCGGCAAGATCCGAAAGAGACGGCCTAGGCCGGTCGGGTCGCCAGGGCTAGGAGTTCGTCGACCGACCACTGGTCGTAGACGTGCTCGCCGTACTTCACCGCGGCGACCCGGCCCTCGGGCGTGATCAGGAAGTCGGCGGGCAGGCCCAGCCGGCCGGCGGGCTGCTGCCCGGCCGGCAGCCTGCCCCGGCCCCGGAGCAGCTCCCAGGCGTCGCGGAGCACGCCGCCGGCGATGGCGGGCCAGCCGCGCGGGTCGAGCAGGGCCCGGCGGTGGGCCTCCACGCCGAACTCGGCGTAGAACACCTTCCCGGGGTCCGCGACGACGGCGAACGGCAGATGGGCGACGTGCTCGCGGAGCTCCTCGGCGGGCGAGTGGAAGAAGACGACCTCCCGGATCCCGGCCCGCTCGATCTCGTCGTGGCGCAGGGCCACCGAGCGCAGGTGGAGATTGCAGACGGGGCAGCCGGCGAAGCGCCGGAACTGCACGTGGGTGGGGCGTCCGGGGTCCGGGAGGGTCAGCGCGGGGCCGGTCACCGGGGTGAGAACGCGGCTCGGCACGAGGTCTCCGGGAGCCGTCCGACGGGCGCGGGGCGGGGCGGCGGGGTTCGCGGGCGGGTTCTGGGGCGTGCGCATGGGACACCATCCTCGTAGGCGTACGGTGTACTCCCAATAGCGTAGGCGTAGGGCGTACGCTGTCAACCGTCATGCCACGTCCCCGCTCCCTCACCCCCGACCGGCTCGCCGCCGCCGCCCTCGCCGTCATCGACCGCGACGGACTCGCCGGCCTCTCGATGCGCACCGTCGCCCGGGAGCTCGGCGCGAGCCCGATGGGGCTCTACCGCTACGTCGCCGACCGCGAGGAGCTGGAGGGACTCGTGGTCGACCGCGTCCTGGACGGCCTCGACACCGACCCGCCCCCCGCGGACGCCCCCTGGCGGGACCGGATCGAGACCATGGCGGGACGGCTGCGCGACGCGGTCGTCCGCCACCCGGAGGCCCTCCCGCTGACCCTCGCCCACCGGCACCGCGCCCCCGGCGGCCTGCTCTGGTCGGAGACGGTGCTCGGCATCCTGACCGAGGCCGGGGTGGACGGCGCCCAGCGGGTCGTCGCCCTGCGCGCGATCCACGGGTACGTCACCGGGGCCATCCAGCTCGCCCACCTCGGCCCGCTGGCCGGCCCGGGCACCTCGGCCATCGCCGCCCTGCCCGAGGACCGGTTCCCACACCTGGCCCGGACCGCGCGGACGGCCGGCGAGGTCGACCCGGACCAGGAGTTCTTCGGCGGCCTGCGGCTGCTCCTGCGCGGCCTCGACGGCTGACGGCGCACCGCGCGCCGACGCCCTCTTGCGGGGCGCGGGACAATGGAGAGCGGCCCGGGGTTCCGGGCCGCCCGTATGCGGAGGGCCGGTGCGCGACGCGCCGGCGCGTCCCTCGTGAACGTGAACGCGAAGAGGAGAACGACGATGGCGGAACCCGCGGAGCGGAGCGGACAGCGGCGGCTCAGGCCGGCACCGCTGGTCTTCGAGCCTGCCGAGGCGACCGCCGACCCGGAGCACTTCTTCGACCTGGAGTCGATAGACGATCCGCGGGAGCTGCTGTCCCGCGCGACGGAGCTGACGCTGGCGTTCCGCGCGGCGACGGACCGGGCGACCGAGTTCCAGGCGATCGCGGCGGCGCAGCTGGCGGACCCGCGCCGGTTCGACCGGCTGACGCCCGCGGACGTCGCCGAGCGGGCGCAGTGGACCGAGGACTACGCCCGGAAGATGATCGAGTTCGGCCGCGATCTGATCAGGACGAACGGGCGGCCGGCGGAGGACTGAGCCGCCCCGCGCCCGGGCCCCCGGACAGGCTTCACGGAGCCTGCCCGGGGGCTTCGTCGCCTACGCCCGGGGACCTCGTCGCACATGGCCGGAAAACCACCCATGGCATATGCCGGGTGGGCACGATACCCCTCACCCTCCCCGCCTGTCCGGGATTCCGTGAACTCTCGGCGACCGTTCCGTGACGCCCGGTAGATCTGGAGCATGACGACGTGGACGCGCGACGAGGCCCCGCACGACATCACCCGGACTCCCTGGGTGCCCCGGATCCTCCGGTTCCCCGGGGAGGGCGACGAGGGGCGGCACCAGACCGCCCGGGTGACCGCCGACGGCGCCTCCTGGCTCACCTCCGCCACCGGGAGCCGTGAGGCCGCGCTGACCCGCTGGGAGTCGCGGCCGTCCTCCCCGGCGGCACTGCCCTGCGGAACGGTCTTCGACGTCGTCAACGTGGACCCGGTCTTCGGCCGCCGGATGCTGGACCGGCTCTGGGAGGAGGGCCCGGGGTCCGGGCCCGTCGCGGTGCACCGGGGCCGGATGATGCTGTTCGCCGCGCCGGGCACGGCCCAGCGGCTGCCGGCCCTGCTCGACTGGGAGGACTGGGGCGACAGCGTCCCCCGGCCGCTCTGCCACGGGGTCGGGGACGCGGTGACCGTGCCGCCGCTGGTGCCGTCCGGCGGCGAGGGACCCCGCTGGCTCGTGGCGCCCGACACGCGCAGTCCCTGGCTGCCCGGCCCCCAGGTCCTGCTCTGGGCCTGCGTGCGGGCCGCCCGGGCGGCATCCGCCGCCGACGTGCGGGTATCGATTTTTCCTCCCGCCGATCCGGATGCTAATGTCTACGACGTCAGCAGGCGCCGCTAGCTCAGTTGGTTAGAGCAGCTGACTCTTAATCAGCGGGTCCGGGGTTCGAGTCCCTGGCGGCGCACCGACGGAAGAAGCCCCTCGCGGAAGCGAGGGGCTTCTTCGTGTTTCCGGGCCGCCCCGGGGGGGCCGTCGGTCAGCCGACGGCGGGCGGGGTGATCCGCACCGTCCAGGCACCCGCGGGGGTGCGTTCCGCGACCTCCACCCGCACCCCCGTACCGGGCACGGTGAGCGTCTCGCCCTCCTCCAGCGGGGCGTCCGCGAGCGGCGGGTAGACGGAGCGGTCCCAGCAGGCCTCGGTGCGCGGATGGGCGTCGACGACCTCGACGGGGCCGTCGCCGGAGGCGGCGGTGCCGCGGATCCGGTAGACGAGGACGCCCTCGGTGCAGGTGTCGGCGTTGTTCCCGGCCCGGCCCCGCGCCTCGATCGCGAGGACGCTGTCGGGGCCGGTGCGGACCACGGCCAGCCGGGTGCCGAGCGTGGTCCCGGCCGCCGGCTGGGCGTCGGTCGCCTCCAGGGTCACCATCCGGGGGCCGGCCCCCTGCACGCAGGCGATCTGGGCGCCGGAGAGCCAGCCGAGCTTCCACTTGTGCCAGCCGAAGAGGTCCGGGGACAGCCCGAACTGGCTGCCCATGACGTCCCAGTCGCCCACATGGGTGTCCCAGTCGCCCTTGCCGTCCGCCGGACGGCGGTAGAGGTCGGGGAGGTCGAAGACGTGGCCGGTCTCGTGCGCCAGCACGTTCCGGTCGGGCGGGTGCCGCTCGAAGACGGTGACCACCCGCCTGATCTCGGTGCCGTCGACCTCGATCGGCCTGTCCAGGTTGACCACCTTGGTCGCGTCGGAGTCCACACCGGGGGCGTCCGGGTCGGCGACCAGGTAGACGATGTCGTACCGGGAGAAGTCGACGCTCGCGTCGGCGGCGCCGATCGCGTCCCGGAGGTAGGCGGCGCGCTGGCCCGCGTCCCAGTCGCGCCGTATGTCGTACGCGCTCGACTCCTTGGGCATGGGGGTCCAGACGCGCTGGGTGTGCGTGCGCAGGGTGAACCGCCCGTAGGAGGCGCGGGTGAAGAACTCGCTGGTGGCGGGGAAGTGGTCGGCGGCCAGTTCGGCCGGGTCGTTGAGCGGCTCGGAGTCCGGGAACGACAGGAAGACCATGACCGCGTCGAGGGGGCGGTCGGGGCGCGGGTACGACCTGTTCCAGGTGTCGAGGCCGAGCGAGTGATGGGCCGCGGTGCGGGGCAGGACGCAGGGGCCGGCCGCCGGCGCTCCGGCGGCGGGCCCGGCGACGAGCCCGGTGGCCGCGAGCGCGGCGAACGAGGTGAGGGCCGCCGCGCCGGCACGCAGCCGTGAGCGTTCCACTCCCCCGAGTGGCTGCTGACCCCTCACGTGGACCTCCGGTTCGGGAATGCGGGACACCTCAACCACCTTGTGATGGTTTGCGACGTTTCGCATGTTTCCGCTGCCCCGGTCGGGTGAGGGCGCGCCCTGGCGTCGACGCGACACGGACGCGCTTCAGCTCACGGAAAGTCACATTCGGTCACGTCGTCATCGACCCGTGTCAGACCCGAGCAGAAACGATCGGGCGGGGTGTTCCGGTGGCCTGCCTCACAGGGCCGGCCGTCCCCCGGAGGCCCCGTGGAGCTGGAACGCTCCCCCGTACGGGCTCTATGATCGGCACACTCTTCCTCGGCCGACCGTTCCGACCCCATGCGACCGGCCCGACTGCACTACGGGAGCGAGCGTGAGCGGAACCCCCGAAGGACCGGTGCACCCAGAGCCGCCGGAGACGCGTGCGGCGGAGTCCGCACTCACGGAGCGTCACCCCCCGTACGGCGCCGAGCACCGCGTCGGCTGTTCCCCCTCGGAACTCCGGGACTACCGCGCCGCGTTCCGCGTCTCCCAGCTCGCGATGGCCGTCGTCGACCAGAACGGCGTCGTCGTCACGGCCAACGACTCCTTCGGCGCGCTCCTCGGCGCCGAGCCGGAGGCGCTGCGGGACCAGGCCGCCGCCGACCTGGTCGACCTCGCGTCCGACGGGCGCACCTGGCACGCGTACCGCGAGGTGCTGCGCGGCCGGCGCTCCCGCTTCCGCTGCACCCGCCGCCTCAAGCACTCCGACGGCCGCTCGCTGTGGGTCGAGGTCACGGTGGCCCCGGTGCCCGACAGTCCGCGCGTCCTGGTGTCGATCGCGGACATCAGCGACCGGCGCGAGCTCCAGGCGCGGCTGCGGCACCTCCAGATGCACGACCCGGTGACCCGGCTGCCCAACCGCGCCCTGTTCTTCGAGCGGCTCTCGGCCGCCCTGGAGTCCTCGGCGCAGGACGCTGCCGACATGGCGAGCGCCGCGTCCATCGCGGGCACCGCGAGCACCCCCTGCGCCGCGGGCACGGCGGGCGGCACGGCGGGAACGGCGGCCCGCCGCAGGGCGATCAGCTCTTCCTACGAGTCGTACGGGTATGGCAGAACAGGGCGGATCGGCCTCTGCTACCTGGACCTCGACGGCTTCAAGGCGGTCAACGACACCCTCGGCCACCGGATCGGCGACCGGCTCCTCGCCGCCGCGGCCGCCCGGCTGACGGAGTGCGCGGACAGCGACGGCTACACCCGCAGCGGCGGTCATCTGGTGGCCCGGCTCGGCGGGGACGAGTTCGCCATCCTGGTCGAGGACTCCGCCGGCACCGAGCAACTGGCCGACCTGGCCCGCTCGGTGCTCTGCGCCCTCCAGGAACCCTTCGATCTGGGCGGCCGGCGGCTCTCGGTCTCCGCGTCGATCGGCGTGGTCGAGCGCTCGGGAGCCGGCACGACGGCGACGGCCCTGATGCAGGACGCCGACACCACGCTGTACTGGGCGAAGGCGGACGGCAAGGCCCGCTGGACCTTCTTCGACCCGGAGCGCAACGCGCACCGGATGACCCGGCAGTCGCTCTCCTCCACGCTCCGGCCGGCCGTGGACCGCGGGGAGTTCGCCCTGGAGTACCAGCCGCTGGTGGATCTGACGGACGGTGCGGTGCGCGGGGTGGAGGCGCTGGTGCGCTGGCACCACCCCCAGTTCGGCACCCTGCCGCCGAATCGGTTCGTCGGGATCGCCGAGGAGGACGGCTCCATCGTGGAGCTCGGCCGCTGGGTGCTGCGCACGGCCTGCCGGCAGGCCCGGCAGTGGCAGAAGGACCGTCCGGACGAGCGCCCGATCTTCGTCAGCGTCAACGTGGCGGTCCGCCAGGTCTGGGACTCCGACCTGGTCGCCGACGTGGCCGGGATCCTCGCGGAGACCGGCCTCGCCCCGCACCTGCTCCAGCTGGAGCTGACCGAGTCCGCGGTGATGGGCTCCGCCGGACGGCCGCTCCAGGCGCTCCAGGCGCTGAGCGACATGGGGGTGCGGATCGCGATCGACGACTTCGGCACCGGCTACTCGAACCTGGCCTATCTGAGCCGGCTGCCGGTCTCCGTGCTCAAGCTGGACGGCTCGTTCGTCCGGGGCTTCCAGGACGAGGAACACGCCAACCCGGCCGACGAGCTGATCGTCGAGGCGCTGGTGCAGCTGGCGCACCGGCTGGGGCTGACGGTCACCGCCGAGTGCGTCGAGACCTCGGGCCAGGCGAGCCGGCTGCGCAGGATCGGCTGCGACACGGGGCAGGGCTGGCTGTACTCGCGGGCCGTGGCGCCGGACCGGATCGCGGAGCTGATCGGCTCGGAGCCGCTGCCGGCCTGAGCGCCGTCCCCCGCCCGGGCCGGTGCGCCGTGCCGGCCGGCCGCGGCGGCGTCCGGGTGCGCGTCCGGGTCCCGTTGCCGGGCATGGAACTGCCCCCGGCCGGAGGGACATTCCGGGCGGGGGCAGTGGTTCATGCGGGGTTCAGCGGAGGGTGCCTACGGGACGGGGCGTCAGCAGGCGCCCTGGTCCTTCCAGACGCCCCACTCGCCGGTGGTGCCGGGGGTCTCGTTCTGGGTCCACCACTGGGCGAGCCACTTGCGGCCGTTGTGCGAGACGACCGTGCCGCCGTTGTAGACCGTGCCGGCCACGTACGCCGGGACCGAGCCGCAGCCCGTGGGCGGGGTGGTCGGAGGCGTGGTCGGGGGCGTGGTGGGCGGGGTGGTCGGAGGCGTCGTCGGCGGGGTGGTCGGCGGCGTGGTGGGCGGGGTGGTGGTGCTGCCGAGCGCGGTGTTGATCTGCTTCAGCAGGGTGGCGTTCTCGTCCAGGCCGAGGAGCGAGTACATCATCGCGCCGCCGAGGCCGCGCTGCTTCGCGTAGTCCACGCGGGCCTGGATGGAGCGCTGGTTGAGGCCGGTGAAGAACTCGCCGTCCTTGTAGAAGTACGAGGCCTTCGCCTGGTCGTCCCAGAAGGTCGTCGAGGCGTTGTCGACGATGCCGCCGAGCTCCTTGTAGTGCGCGATGCCGGCCTGCTGGCTCAGCGGGCGGACGTTGGAGCCGCCGGTCGCGGTGCCGCCGAGGCCGTTGGCGGAGCCGGCGGGCACGCCCTTCCAGCCGCGGTAGTAGAACTCGTAGCCCAGGGTCAGCTTGTTGGCCGGGAAGCCGCCGGCGATGCCGTAGGCGGGCTTGCCGTCGATCCAGGAGTCGATCGCGTTGTCGATCGAGTACTTCTCGGTGCCCGGGGCGATCGGGTCGGTCGGGTCGTTCGCGCCGGAGTAGAGCGGCGACTGGTGGTACGTCGGCCCGTCGCCGTCCCAGGCGCCGTGCATGTCGTACGTCATGATGTTGGCGTAGTCCAAGTACTGGCCGATCTTGTCGGTCTCGATGTACTTGATCTTGTCCTGGCCGGCCGGCATGGCGGCGGTCAGCATGTACTTCTTGCCGCCGTTGGCGGCGCCGTACTCGTCGAGCTGCTTGCGGAACTCGGCGAGGAGCAGCGTGAAGTTCTGCTTGTCCTCGGGGGCGTAGTGGTTGCCCAGGTGGCCGCCGGAGGAGCCGGGGTACTCCCAGTCGATGTCGATGCCGTCGAAGATGCCGGCCGCCGTGCCCGCGCCGCCGTAGCCGCCCTCGACGGGCAGGTTGCCCTTGAGGTACTGGTCGATGCAGGAGGAGACGAGCTTCTTGCGGCTCGCGTCCGTCTTGGCCGCGTCGCTGAAGTACTTGGAGTAGGTCCAGCCGCCCAGCGAGATGTTGATCTTCAGGTGGGGGTACTTCGCCTTCAGTTCCTTGAACTGGTTGAAGACGCCCACGATCGGCTGGTCCCACTTGTCGGCGACGCCGTCGACGCTGTCCGCCGCGCTGAAGGACTTCTGGTAGTCGGCGTACGAGTCGCCCGCACCGTCACCCGCGTTGGGGTTGTTGTCGTCACCGGCGGCCTTGTTGGCCATGAAACAGGTGAGGTTGGTGGGGTGGATGTTGCCGAACGAGTAGTTGATGACGTCCAGCTGGCCCGCGATGCCCCGGGTGTCGAGGTGCTTGGGGTAGAACGCGTTGCCGTACACGCTCCACTGGTCGTAGTACGCGATGCGCACACCGCCCGCAGCGGCAGTGGTCGATGTGTCGGCCGCCTGGGCGGATCCGAGGCCGACGGTCGCCGCGAGGGCGCCGGCGGCGAGGGCCGTGCTGAGCAGCGCGGCGATCAGGGGCTTACGGGGGTGCACGTGCGGCCTCCATCGGGGGGAGTGCGGGGGTGGTGCCGTACAGGAGCTGGAGCAGTGATAACCGGCACGTGAACAGTGCGTCAATGGTCTGAACCAGATTGAGGACTAGACCAATTGGCGGGAGAAAGGCCTCGTCAGAGCCGCGCAGCACAAAACGGAACCGCCCGCCACCATCGGTGACGAGCGGTTTAAGGTTCACTTAGGGGTGGCGCGGGGTCGGATCCGTGCACGAACCAACCGCCTTCGGGGACCGGGGTTTTTACCCGGCCGACCCCCGACCGGAACAGCCTCCGCGCCGGGGAGCGCCGTCCCGGTCACGCCGGGATCGCGGGGCCTGACCGGGCGGACACCCGCTACTCCGCCGGCAGCTCGGGGAGTTCGTAGGCGTCCGCGATGAGCTCGTAGCTCCGCAGCCGCGCCTCGCCGCCGTGTGCGTTGGCCGTGATCATCAGCTCGTCCGCACCCGTCCTCTTGCGCAGGTCGTCCAGGCCCGTGCGGACCTCGTCGGGGGTGCCGTACACGATGTTCGCGAGCCAGTCGTTCACGAACTCCCGCTCGGCGGCGCTGAACGCGTACGCCTCCGCCTCCTCCGGCGTCGGGACGAGGCCGGGGCGGCCGGTGCGGAGCCGGAGCATCGCGAGGGCCCCGGAGAGCACCTGGCGGCGGGCCTGCGCGGCCTCGTCGGCGGCGAGCGCCGAGACGCCGATCATCGCGTACGGCGCGTCGAGGACGCCGGAGGGCCGGAAGGACTCCCGGTAGAGGTCGAGCGCCGGAATCGTGTTCCTGGCCGAGAAGTGGTGGGCGAAGGCGAAGGGCAGTCCGAGCAGGCCGGCGAGGCGGGCGCTGAAGCCGGACGAGCCGAGCAGCCAGATCGGCGGCCGGCCCTCGGGGCCCTGGACCGGACCGGGCACGGCGTGGATCCGGGCGTAGCGGTGCCCGTCCGGGAAGTCGTCGTCGAGGAACCGGGTCAGCTCGGCGAGCTGCTCCGGGAAGTCGTCCGCCCCCTCGTTCAGGGTGGCGGTCCTGCGCAGGGCGGCGGCGGTGGCGCCGTCGGTGCCCGGCGCGCGCCCGAGGCCGAGGTCGATCCGGCCCGGGGCGAAGGCCTCCAGGGTCCCGAACTGCTCGGCGACGACCAGCGGGGCGTGGTTGGGCAGCATGACGCCGCCCGATCCGAGGCGAATGCGCCGGGTGTGGGCGGCGAGGTGGGCGAGGATCACCGCCGGAGACGAAGAGGCGACACCGGGCATGGAGTGGTGCTCGGCCACCCAGTGCCGGTGGAAGCCGCGCCGCTCGGCGAGCCTGCTCAGCTCGACGCTGGTGGCGAGCGCCTGGGTGGCGGTCCTGCCGCTGCCGACGGTGACCAGGTCCAGCACGGACAGCGGCACGGGCGCGGAGCCCCGCGCCTCTCCTCGAATAGCGTCGGTCACCTTCGGGACCCTCCTCGGCACCCGCACGGCATCGCACGGGTTGATGGACGACTCACCGCCGGCCCCGGAGGACCCGTGGACCGGCTCGGACCCCCGCACAACAGGAGGGTGTCTCCGTTTATTCCGGGGGTCCGCCGACGGTTATCGGCCACCGAACGGGGCCGGAAGGCGCCCGGAGGGGCCGCCACCGCGTCCGTTTCCCCAGGAGAAATCTCGGGACACCCCCGGGCCGAACGTACACGCGAGCCCCCGCGCGCACCGCCCTGACCTGAGACTCTGCGGGACACCCGTGACGGGGGCATATGCCAGCGGGAGGCACTCCAGTCCAGGGACCGGACGCTCCGCATCATTCTCGCCAACAGCCGCCCCGCAAACGGCGCTTGGCGGCTATCGTGGTACGAAAGCTTGCGGTCACAACCTGGTAGGGGGAAACCGTGGCGCTGAAGCCCGAGCCCACCGCGCCGTTCCACTCGGTGCAGTACGCCCTGCGCGTGCTCGAGACGATCTCACGGCACGGTGGCGGTGTGACGGACGTCCAGATCGCGCGCGAGTCCGGCCTGCCCGTCGCCCACCTGACCTCACTGCTCCTCATGCTCCGCCGCGAGGGGTACGTCGAGCAGGTCGCCGACGGCGCGTACGTGATCGGGGACTCCCTCGTCCTCCTCGGCTCCGGCCTGACCCGCCGCGAGGCGCTGGAGGCGAAGCTCCAGGAGACCCTGACCGAACTGCGCGACTCCGTCGGCGCGGCGGTCTACATCAGCCGGTACATCGACGGCGAGGTGAAGATCACCCAGTTCGCCGACGGCCCGCGTACGCCCAAGGTCAACGAGTGGGTCGACTTCCGCTCGGCCGCGCACGCCAGCGCGGTCGGCAAGTGCCTGCTCACCCAGCTCGACCAGAACGGACGCCGGGACCACCTGTCCCGGCACAAGATCGCCCGGCTCACCTCCCGGACGATCACCAGCGAGCGGCTCCTCTTCTCCAAGCTGGACAGCCAGCCGCCGACCGTCCCGGTGCTCGACCTCCAGGAGTACGCCGTGGGCACCGTCTGCGCGGCCGTGCCGCTGACGGCGGGCTCCGCCGTGGGCTGCCTCGCACTCTCCCTGCCGATCGAGCACGCCCACCGGCTCCGCTCGGCGGCGGACACGCTGAACCGGCGCGCGGCGCCGGTGGTCATGGCGCTGGCCATCTGACCGGTCCCCCGGACCCCGGGAGACCCGGGGTCCGGGGCATTCGGGGGTCCCCGCGGCGCGGCCGCGCGGGGTGGTCGAGAGCACCCCGCGGGACCGGGTAGTATTTTCTCTGTCAGCAGGCGCCGCTAGCTCAGTTGGTTAGAGCAGCTGACTCTTAATCAGCGGGTCCGGGGTTCGAGTCCCTGGCGGCGCACCGACGGAAGAAGCCCCTCGCGGAAGCGGGGGGCTTCTTCGTGTCCGCGGCGAGCCGGGGGCGGATCGGGCGGGCCCCCGACGGGGCCCGGTCCGGCCCCTACGCCCGCAGGTAGGTGAGGACGGCCAGGACACGGCGGTGGGTGTCCTCCGCCGGCGGCAGGTCCAGCTTCGCCAGGATGTTGCCGATGTGCTTGCCGACGGCCGCCTCGGTCACCACCAGGCGGCGGGCGATCGCGCCGTTCGACCGGCCCTCGGCCACCAGCCCCAGGACCTCCCGCTCGCGCGGGGTCAGCGCCTCCAGCGGGTCCCGGTGCCGGCGGAGCAGCTGCCGTACGACCTCGGGGTCGACGACCGTCCCGCCGTCGGCGACCCGGACGAGCGCGTCCAGGAACTCCTCCACCTCCCCGACCCGGTCCTTGAGCAGATAGCCGACGCCGGTGCCGTCGCCCGCGTCGAGGAGATCGGCGGCGTAGCTGCGCTGCACGTACTGGCTGAGGACGAGGACCGGAAGCGAGGGCCGCTCGGCGCGGAGCGCGACCGCGGCGCGCAGCCCCTCGTCCTGGAAGCCGGGCGGCATCCGGACGTCCGTCACCACGATGTCCGGCTCATGGGCGGCGACCGCCTCGCGCAGGGCGTCGGCGTCGCCGACGGCGGCCACGACCTCGTGGCCGAAGCGGGCCAGCAGCCCGATCAGTCCCTCCCGGAGGAGGACGCCGTCCTCGGCGAGGACGACGCGGAGCGTGCGCTCGGTACGGGGCATGGGATCTCCACTCGCAGGAGGGTCGGCCCGCCCGGCGGGCTCGTGATCGTCAAGGTGCCGTCGAGGACGGCGATCCGGTCGGCCAGCCCGGTGAGACCGGTGCCCCGGGCCGGGTCGGCGGCGCCGCGGCCGTCGTCCTCCACCTCGATGCGGAGGACGCCGTCCGCGTGCCGGGCGGTGATCCGGGCCCGGGCGGCGCCACTGTGCCGGCCGATGTTGGCGAGGGCCTCGCAGCCCGCGAAGTAGCCGGCGCTCTCGACGGGCTCCGGCAGCCGGGGCAGCTCGACGTCCGTGGTGACCGGCACGGCCGAGCGGTCGGCGGCGTCGACGAGGGCCGGGCCGAGACCGTAGTCGGCGAGGACCTGCGGACGGATGCCGTGGATCAGCTCGCGAAGCTCCGTGAGGACGTGCCCGGCCTCCGCGTGGGCCTTCGCGAGCTGGTCGGCGAGCGGTCCGCCCGCCGGGGCGTCGAGGCGGGCCAGGCCGAGGGTCATCATGAGGGCCACCAGGCGCTGCTGGGCGCCGTCGTGCAGATCCCGCTCGATGCGGCGGCGCTCCGCCTCGAAGGCGTCGACGAGCCGGGCGCGCGAGGCGATGACCTCGCCGATCGCCCCCTGCGCCGCCGGGTCCCGGGGGGTGAGCAGGGCGCGGGCGAGGGCGGCGCGGGCTCCGGCGAAGGCGGCGAGCGGATGGGCGAGGACGACGAGGAGCACGGCGCCGAGGAGGGCGGCGGCGAAGGCCTCCGGGTAGGAGGTCACCAGGTACGCCTTGACGACCTTCGCCTCCTGTCCGTCGGCGGCCAGCTGCACGGGGGCGCCGAGGAGGAGCGCGGGCAGGCCGACGCCCAACGCGACGGCGAGGAGGTCGAGCGGCCACAGGACGGTGGCCAGGAGGAGCGCGTACCCGAGCTCGCGCCAGGTCGCCTGCTCCCCCGCGCGCAGCCGGAGCCAGGCCGCGATGCCGGGGGCGGCCGGGACGCGGTGCGGGTCGGGGGCGGGATCGAGGTCGACGAGGCGGAGGCGTCGGCGCTCGACGGCGCCGAGGGCGAGCCCGGAGAGGAGCAGCGGGGGCAGTCCGACGAGCAGGACGGAGAACAGCCCGAGCAGCGCGAACACCGCGCAGGCGGCGCCCCCGAGGAGCGCGCCGCTGACCAGGTAGGCGAGGGCCCGCCAGGGCCAGGGGCCGAGGAGGAACCGGCGGCGGGTGAGCGCCTGCCAGGGGGTGCGGGGGTCCGCGGGGGCCGCGCCCGGTGACGGGTCCGGGGCGGCGGGGCGGTGCGCGGGGCCGTTCAGGGTGCCCGCCAGACCGTCAGGTCGCCGGTGAGGAAGTTGATCCCGCTTCCCGGCAGGGCGGTCGACGCGGCGGTCCGGTCTCCGTCGTGGCGGGGCGTGTCGCCCTCCCCCAGCCGGTACGCGGCCACCACGGGCGGGTCGTCCGCCTGGAGTGGCTTGAAGACCTCGGTCGCCGCTTCCCTCTGCACTGATCCCCCCGGATCCCTCGATCGGCGACGGTGCGCCGGCCCATGGCAGCAGGTTAGGCGGGCGGGCGACCGGGCCCGCCGCCAGGGTTCGCGATCACGGGGGCGCGGGGCGACGGCCGGGGTGTGCGGCGGAGTTCGGACGGGCCGGGCGGGTTCAGGGGCGGTGGTCCGGGGTCGGGGTGCGGCCGTGGCGCGCGTACTCGGCCCGCAGGGCGGCGGCGGCCTCGGGGGTCAGGGGTTCGTAGGGGGCGGCCGGGGCGGGGCGCCACCAGACGGGGTCCGGGCAGAGGAAGGCGGCGCGGCGGAGGGCCACCCGGTGGATCTTGTTCGTGGCCGTGAGGGGCAGTTCGGGCATCACGCGGACGAAGCGCGGCGGCATCTTCGTGCCCAGGTCCTGCTGCGCCGCGAGGAACGCGGCGAACTCCGCGGGCGCGAAGGCCTCCCCCGCGCGCAGTGCCAGGGCCGCCATCACCTGGTCCCCGGCCACCGGGTCCGGTATCGCGTAGACCGCGACCCCCGCGGCCCGTTCCCAGCGGGCCAGGATGTGCTCGATCATCCCGGCCGCCAGGTTCTCGCTGTCGACCCGCAGCCGTTCGTCCGTACGGCCCGCGAAGTAGAGGTACCCCTCGGCGTCCCGGTAGAAGAGGTCGCCCGTCCAGTACCAGCCCTCGCGCAGCCGTGCCGCCTCGGCGTCGGGGTTGCGCCAGTAGCCCTCGAAGGTGCTGCGGCCCCGGTTGACGAGCTCTCCGATCGCCTCGGAGGCGTTGAGGAGGCGGCCCGTCGGGGAGAAGGCGGCCGGTTCGCACTCCCGGCCGGTCTCCGCGTCCACCACCACCAGGTCGTCGGCCGGTGCCGCCCGGCCCACCGCGCCCGGCGGTGTGTCCGGCGTCCGCTGGATCGACGCACCGCCCTCGGAGGAGCCGTACCCCTCCACGAGCGGCACCCCGAAGCGCTCCCGGAAGCGCGCCGCGTCGACCGCCCCGGCCTCGGTGCCGAAGCCGAGGCGGAGCCGGTGCGCGCGGTCGTCGGGGGTGGGCGGGGTCGCCAGGAGGTACTGCACCGCCCGGCCGACGTAGGTGAAGTAGGTGGCGCCGAAGGCGCGTACGTCGGGCAGGAAGCGGGAGGCGGAGAAGCGGGCCCGCAGTGCCACCCCCGCTCCGGCGACCAGCGCCGGAGCCCAGTCCGCGATCACCGCGTTCCCGTGGAACATCGGCATGCAGACGTAGTGGACGTCGTCCGGGCCGACGGAGAAGTGGTCCGCCAGCGAGGCGCCGGCCGCCGCCAGCCGTCCCTGGCTGCAGAGCGCCGCCTTCGGGGCGCCCGTCGATCCCGAGGTGAAGGAGAGCAGGAACCGGGTGCCGGGGCGCACGGGACCAAGGCGCGCGTCGCCCGGCCGGGCCGACTCGTAGGGCGCGAGGAGTCCCCGGTACGCGTCGGTGTCCGTGACCAGGATCCGGACGCCGGGCAGCGGGAGGCCGTCGAGGAGCGGCAGGCGGGCGCGCTGGGTGACCAGGACGCGGCACTCGGTGTGCCGGACGTCCCGGGCGAGTTCGGCGCCGCGCCGGGTGGGGTTGATGCCGGCGACGGCGGCCCCCGCGAGGGCCGCCGCGCTGAGCCAGAGCGGGTACTCCGGCGTGTTGTCGAGCAGGACGCCGAGGTGCGGCTCGCCCCCCGGCCGGGGTGGCATCAGGTCCACGAGCAGTGCGGCCCGCGCGGCGGCGCCGGCGGCGATCTGGTGGTGGGTGAGGGTGTGGTGCTCATCCCTCAGCCCGATCCGGTGGTCGCCCCACTGGCGCCGTACGAGTTCCGCGACGGTGTCCGCACCCCTCATGGGCCGGACTGTAACTGACGACCCATCAGAAATGAACGGTCAGGGACGACCGCTCGGCGACCGCCGGGAGCGGCCGCCGAACCGCCCGGACGTCAGAACTTGACGTCGGAGCACGCGTAGAACGCGTTCGCCGTGTCCGCGACCGTCCACACCGCCAGGATCAGGTGGCGGCCCGTCTTGCCCGCCGGGACGGTCCCGGAGTGCGAGAGGGTCGCCGGCGGCTGCTGGTTGTTGTAGGGGACGGTCAGGAACGGCTGCGGGTCGAGCGCGGCCCGGGTCAGCTTCTGGCTCGGGTCCCAGCCGTTCTTGGTGATGTAGTACTTGAAGTCGGTGGTGCGGTGCCGGGCCGTGAACTGCCAGCGGAAGCTGTAGCTCTGACCCGCCGTGAGCTGCGTCGCCGGCCACGCCCCGCCCCGCGGGTCGTCGAGCTGGGCGAACTGCGACAGCCCGGCGGAACAGATCTTCCCGTCGGCGGGACCGGCGGAGGGGAAGCCCTTGAGGCCCTCGACCGACTGCGGCTCCCACTGGATGTTGCCGCAGTTGGTCACGGTGCCGTTGGCGCAGAGCTTCTGGCGACTGATGGGCGCGTCGGTGTAGCCGTGGCTGCCGGCACTACCGGTGGCGAACAGGGTGACGCCGGCGACGCCGAGCGCCACCACCGCCGCCCCGACTGAGTTTTTGCGCATGCTTCGCTCCAGGAGAACGTGGGGGAGTTCCTAAGGCCGTGCGCGCACGCGTGCGGTGGTACGTCGTACCGATTTTTGGTCTGGACCAAGTACCAAGGTATGGACGGAAGTTGAACATGTCCATCCCTTCACGCCCCCTCTACAGGACCTGTCCGTCCCGTGTAGAAGGCGACCGTCAGGTCCTTGACCAGCGCCTTGCGCTCGTAGTCGTCGAGCTCCACCAGACCACGACTGGTCAGCCGGTGGACCACGTCGTCCACCGCGTCCACCACCGAGGTGAGCACGCTGTCCCGGTGCTTCGCGTCGATCGCCGCGATCCGGCGCCGCCGCATCGCCGCCGCCACGTCCGGCGCGTACTCGATCCGCGTCGGCTGCGCCGAGAACACGTCCACGCCGACCGGGGCGCACTCCGCCGACAGCATCCGGGTCAGCGCCTCACCGACGGCCTCCGCGTCCCGGAGCGTGGGGGCGTCCTCGTGGAAGGCGTCGGCCGGGAGCTGCGACAGCACCCGGGCCATGGCCGCCTCCACCTGCTCGCGCAGGTAGTCCTCGTGTCCGTCGACACCGAGCGCCGCCCGGACGGTGTCCCGCACCCGCCACACCACGAGCACCGTCACGTCGAGCGCGGTGCCCTTGGCGTCCACCGCGGACAGCGGCTCGCTCCGCCAGTGCCGGAGCCGTACGTCGACGCGGCGGCGCAGCAGGAGCGGGCTCACCCAGACCAGTCCGGTACGGCGGACGGTGCCGCGGTAGTCGCCGAACAGGGTCAGCACCCAGGCGTAGCCGACCCGGCCCCGGCCGAGCCCGCCGAGCGCGAACAGGGCGAGGACGACGCCGAGGGCGAGGAGCGCCCACTGGCCGAGGTGGATGCCGTGGTACGGGCGTTCCGGCAGCCGCAGCATCCGGGCCGCCTCCCCGGGGACGGCCCCGGCCCACCACACGACCGCCGCGCATCCGGCGAGCGCGAGCGCGCCGCCGGCCACGCCGACCCAGCCGGGCAGCGCGGGCCCGGGGCGCTCGACGAGCGCGGGGTCCGCGGTGGGGACGGGCCGAGTGGCGGAGGAGGCGGACGGTGCGGTGACCGGAGCGGGGGCGCCGGTGGCCTTCGCCTTGCGCCGGGCCTTCGCCCAGGGCGCCGAGCGGTCCTTGGGCCGCGCGTCCGGCGTCTTGAGGTGGGCCCGCGACGCGTCGTCCGCCGGGGACCCGGACGTCGTCCCGGACGCGTTCCGGCTCGCGGGCCCGGCACCCGCCCCCGTGCGGGGATGCTCCGGGGCCTGGGTCTTCGACGGGCCCGGGATGGCGGGGTTCCTGCCCGTCGAGGGCAGGGTGGGCGGGGCCATGGCGACCGTGTCGGGACCGCCGTCGTCCGCACCGGCCCCGAAGGGCGCGGCGCGTCCCGGCTCGTCGCGGAAGAGGAGGTGCACCGGGATGGAGCCGGTGGTCTCGGCCCCGATCACGTTCCGCCGCCGCGCGACCCGGACGACGGCGGCGGTGGGCACGGCGACGGCCCGGACGCCGACCCCGGCGATCCGCCCGAAGTCGGGGGTGGCGGGGCGGTCGGCGGGGGCGGGTGCGGAGGGGGCTGCCGCCGGGGCGGGGGCAGGTGCGGTGGTTGCCGTGGCGGGGGCCGGCGTGGCGGACGTGGCCGGCGTGGCGGGGACCGGAGCGGCGCCCCCGGCTCGTACGGAGATGGTGGCCTTCAGCGGGGAGTCGGCGGCGGGCCGGGCGGTCCCGCCCGCGGCGGAGGCCGCGGTGCCGGGGTAGGCGGGCGGGACGGGCTGGACACGGGTGATCACCGGGGCGGCGCCCGCGGTGGAGTCCGCCGGGCCGCGGGCGCCGGGGGCGGGGGTGGCCCCGGTGGTCGGCCGGGTCGCCGACGGGGCGGTCGCGCGGGGGGTCGACGGGGCGGTCGGCCGACCCGAGTGCGGGTCGGGCTCCGCCGTCGCGCGGCCCGGTGCCGCGTCGGCGCGTCCTGCCGGGGCGTCCGTCCTCGCCGCCGCGTCGGCCGCGGCGCCGCCGCGGGCACCCGGCTCGGGCCACACGGGGACCCTGCGCCGTACCGGCTCCGGCGCCCCGACCGCCGGGGCGGGCGGCGACGCCTGCACGTCGGGGGTCGCCGGAGCGGGAGCCGGACCGACGGACGGGGAGGCCGGGGAGGCCGGAGCGGCGACGGCGGGCGCGGAGGCCGAGGTGGAGGCCGGGTCTTGGGTGGGTGCCTGGGTGAGTTCCGACCTCGGTGCGGCACCTGGCGGGGGCTGGGTGGAGACCTGGGGGGAGGCCGAACGCGGCGCGGCACCAGGCGGGGGCGAGGCGGGAGCACTGGTGGAGGGCGAGCCGGGGGCGGCGCTCGACGTCGCGACGGAGGCGGCGCCCGGGGGCTGCGCGGCGGCGCCGGTCGGAGCGGGCGCGGAGACGCCGGGCGCGGGGGCCCGGGTCGGGTTCACCGCGGGATTCCCCGGCACGGGCCCACCGGCCGGGGTCCCGCTCTCCGCGGTCCCGCCTGCTGCCGCACCGTCAGGCGTCGTACGTGGAGGGCTCGTACGGTCAGGGGTGGTCGTCGTACGTTCAGGAGTCGTCGTACGTTCAGGAGTCCCGAGGTCGGCGGCCGCGCGGTCCGCGGCCTCACGGTCGAGCGTCGCCCGGTCGGCGGCCTCGGCCTCGGACGGTTCGCGGCCGGCGCCCTGACGCTCCGAGGCCGGTGTGGCGGGTGCGTCGGCCGCGGACGCGCCCGTCACCGGCGCCCCCGCGGCCGTTCGGCTCTCCCCCGGACCGCTCTCGCCCGGCCCGGCCCCGCCCGCCGGGTCCGCCGAGGCGGGGGGCGGCGTCTCCCGCCGGAACGGCGGGGTGCCCGGGGGCGCGCCCTGGGGAGGGGACGTCCGCGGGAGCGTGCCGTCCGTCAGGCGGCGGGCCGTGCGGGCCGCGTCACGTGAGGCCGCCGCGCCGGAATCCGCGGGGTTCGGGGTCGATGCCGTCATTCGGGTCCACCTCATGCTCTCGGGGTCATCGGAACAAGCGCCGCCAGGTCTCCGGGCCCGGGTAGCCGTCAGCCGCCGCGCCGCGCCAGCCCTGCGCCCGCTGGAACGCCTCGACGTTGCGGCGGTCCGCCTCCGTCCAGCGCGGACCGGGTCCCGACAGGTAGTGCTTGCCGAAGCCCCGCTTCACCAGTTGTTTGCCCAGCTTCTCCACATATGCGTTGGATTGGCCCGGACGGAAGGCGCCACGCCCGGGGAACGCCGTCGCATTGGCGCTCGACCCGCTCGAACCACTCGAACCGCCGATGCTCCGGCCCTTGCCGGTCACGAGGAGCTCCCACGTGTCGGGGCCGGGCAGACCGTCGGCCTCCTTGCCCTTCCAGCCCTGGGCCAGCTGGAACGCCTGGGTCGCGCGCCGGTCGGCCTCGCCCCACTTCGGGCCGGGGCCCTGGCGGTAGTACTTCTTGCCGCCGCGGTCGACGAGGAGCCGGCCGAGCCGGGTGACGTACGCGTTGTCGGCGCCGGGACCGAACATCGCCGCGCCGGGGTACGGCGTGACCGCGGGGGCCGGGCTCCCGGCGCTGCCGGAGCCGGCGCCGGCGACGGCCTTGTAGCGGTAGGCCACGTACCGCTCGGAGTTCGCCCAGTACGCCATCGGCGTCTGCTGCCTCCGCGTCTGCGGCTTGGTCTGCTCGTAGGCGACGTAGGACGTGTGGGTGTAGTCGCTCCAGCCGCCGAAGATCGTGACGTGCGAGCCGCGGGTCGGGTTCGCCGGGTTGTGGAAGAGCAGGATGTCGCCGGGCTGGAGCTCGGTGCGGTCGATGCGGTCGGCGAAGCGGTCGAGGCTGCCGGTCCACTCGTTGCTGCGGAGGTTCCAGGCCATCGAGATGTAGCCGGAGCAGTCCTGGCGGTAGCCGTCGGACCAGTACTTCTCCATGGAGTAGGGGACCTGGGCGGCCACCCACAGCTTGGCGCGGTTGATGATGTCGGCGCGGCTCGTCGTCCGGAGCGTGCCGGGCGAGATCTGACCGGTCGTCGGATTGATGCCCGGAACGGCCTGGCCGCCGGGGCCGGGTGCGCCGTGCAGGGGCTCGCGGCCGCCCTGCGGGGTGTCGGGCTGGGGGAAGGCGGCCCGGACGGACGCGGGCGTCGGCTCCGCCGGCTCGATCGGCGCCGTGGGCGGCGGGAGGGCGGTCGCCGTGGCGGCCCCGCCGCCGCCGAGCGCCACGCCCGCGGCCGTCACCAGGACCAGGGCGCGGCGCGCGCCGTGCGCGGACGGGTGGCCGCCCGCCCGGACCGGCAGGCCGAGCGCGAGGTCGCGCCGCTGCCGGGCGCACCCGGGGCAGCCGCAGTCCGCCGCGGGTTCGAACTCCACGAAGACCGGCACGCTCATGCGAATCCCCTCCACACTCGTCAAGATCTTTCGAACCCTTGGATGTGGGCGTCAGTGTCTCAACTGTCTGGACAAATCGCATTTTGACGGATCGAAGGCCTCATACGACCATCCGACAGGCCGGTGGCGACCGTAATTGGTCAGGAGCACGCCCGGACGTCGGGTAGAGTTCTCTCTGTCAGCAGGCGCCGCTAGCTCAGTTGGTTAGAGCAGCTGACTCTTAATCAGCGGGTCCGGGGTTCGAGTCCCTGGCGGCGCACGCAGAGTCAAGACCCCCTCACCGATGGTGAGGGGGTCTTGCTCGTTCCGGAGGCGTCCACGGGACGGTGCGGTCGTGACCCAGGTGACACGGCAGCGCTCTGGGCCGGGCGGGGCGGGGACCTTACAGTGGCCGGAACCTCGACCTCCCGCGGTGGCACCGGACCCCTCCCGCGTCCGCGAGCCCCACGGTGGAGGACCGGCCCGGCCGGCGGCCGACGCGGGACGCGGCGGCGCCGGCCGGGGTCCGGTCGGCGCGGAAGCCCAGGACTGACGAAGGGCGCCCGGCCTCGCGGGGCCGGGCGGTGGAGGGCCCGCGGCCCGGGGCCGAGCGCTGTGAGCGCCCGGTGGATCAGTGCGTCGCCGAGGTCAGGTAGGCCGAGACCACCACGTTCGCCGTGTACGCGTTCGTCTCGCGGTCGAACGTGCCGCCGCAGGTGATCAGGCGGAGTTCCGCACGGCGCGGGTCCCTCGCCCCGTAGACCCTGCGCGCGTCGAAGCGCTCCCGGGGGTACACCTGGACGTCGTCGACCGTGAACTCGGCGACCGATCCGTCCGTACGGGTGACGCGGACCTTCGCGCCCGCGCGGGCCGCGCTCAGGCCGTAGAAGACGGCCGGGCGGGTCTCGGTGTCGACGTGGCCGACGAGGAGGGCCGGGCCCGCGGCGCCCGGCCGGGTGCCGGCGCCGAACCAGCCGACCGTGTGCGGCATCTCGTACGGCGGCGGGTCGATCGCCCCCGTGTCGTCCAGGCCGCGCGCCACGACCGGTGCGTCGATGCCGAGGGAGGGGACCTCGACCCGGCTCGGCGCGACGGGGGCCAGCGGGTCCCTGGCCGGCGGCAGGGCCGTGCCGAACGGGCGGCCGACCGCGGCGATGTCCCCGGTGGTCGGCCCGGAGCTCCCGCCGGGGCCCTCGGTGACCTCCCGGCCCCAGAGCCAGAGCCCGAGGAGCAGCAGCGCCCAGGCCACGCCGGTGACGAGTCGCCCGGTGCCCGCCGGGCGGGAGCCGGACGTCACCGTCACTCCGTGCCCGGACCCGTGCCGGTGTCCGTGTCGGCGGTCCGGCGGCGGGAGCTGCGGAACGCGACCGCCACGGCGGCGACGGCCGCCAGGCCGAGGCCCAGCAGGGTGTACGGGGTGCCGAGGCCGCTCTCGCTGGTGGTCTGGGCGACCCCGGGCGCGGCCGGGGCGGCGAACGCGGCGGTGCCGCCGCCGCCCGCGCGCACCGGGGCGATCGGGCTCGCGTGGTGGGTCGGCCGATGGGTCGGCTCGTCCGTGGGCCGGTGCGTCGGCTCGTGGGTCGGCTCGTGGGTCGGCCGGTGCGTCGGCTCGGAGCGCTCGACGCGCACGCTGCCGGCGTGCGGGTGGTCGTGGCCGTCGCAGGTCACGCTGACCTTGTACGTGCCGTTCTCCAGCCGGGTCTTCACCGTGGTGTCGCCGAACAGCGGGGCGCCGCCGCCGTCCCGGCCGGTGAGTTCCGCGTCGGCGACGAACGCCGGGGACTTCGCGGCACCCGTCGTGCCCTTGCAGCCCTGGACGCGGACGTCGATGTCGGCGCCGGGCGCCGCGGTGGACGGCGTGACGGTGACCTTCACCCCGTCGTGGGCGTACGCGCCGCCGGCCGCGGGTGCCAGTACGAGCACGAGGGCCGCCCCTGCGGCACCGAGAGCAATGGGACCTGAACGCATCGTGACCTCCTGATACAGGCAGGGTCACCCGGATCGGGGCTTCTCGCATCCGCAGGGGGCCGGCCGGCGGCCGCTACACCCGGTCGACGATGTCCGCGATCGACTTGACGATCTTGGAGGGGCGGAACGGGAAACGGTCGATCTCCGCCTGCGTCGTCAGGCCGGTCAGCACCAGGTAGGTCTGCATGCCCGCCTCCAGGCCGGCCAGGATGTCGGTGTCCATCCGGTCGCCGATCATGGCGCTGGTCTCGGAGTGGGCGCCGATGGCGTTCAGGCCGGTGCGCATCATGAGCGGGTTCGGCTTGCCCGCGAAGTACGGGTCCTTGCCGGTGGCCTTCGTGATGAGGGCGGCGACCGAGCCGGTGGCGGGCAGCGGGCCCTCCAGGGAGGGGCCGGTCTCGTCGGGGTTGGTGCAGATGAAGCGGGCGCCGGCGTTGATGAGCCGGACCGCCTTCGTCATGGCCTCGAAGGAGTACGTGCGGGTCTCGCCGAGCACCACGTAGTCCGGGTCGTGGTCGGTGAGGACGTACCCGATGTCGTGCAGCGCGGTGGTCAGGCCGGCCTCGCCGATGACGTACGCGGTGCCGCCGGGGCGCTGGTCGTCGAGGAACTTGGCGGTGGCGAGGGCCGAGGTCCAGATGTTCTCGACGGGGACCTCAAGGCCCATCCGGGCGAGCCGGGCGTGCAGGTCGCGGGCCGTGTAGATCGAGTTGTTCGTGAGGACCAGGAAGGGCTTCCCGGTCTCCCGCAGCTTCCTGATGAACGCGTCGGCGCCGGGGATCGGCACGCCCTCGTGGATGAGGACGCCGTCCATGTCGGTCAGCCAGGATTCGATCGGCTTGCGCTCTGCCATGGGTGCGGGACTCCTGCCGTGCAAGTGCGGTGTGCTGGGGCGCCGCGACAGCGCTGTGGCGACGCCCCCAGCCTAGTCAGGAAGCCGTGACCCTGACCCCGTCGATCACCCAGTACCAGTTGTTCGCGCCGGTGTAGCGGAAGCGGAAGCCCACGGTGGACGCGCCGGCCGGGACGGCGACCGTGAGGGACTGCGGCTGCGAGATCACGTCGGCGGTGTAGTTCTTCACGACGGTCGGCGTGCCGCCGTTGAAGACGGCCTGGACCTGGGCGGTCTGGGCGCCCTCCTGGCGGTAGAGGGTGGTGAAGTCCAGGGTGACCCGGGTGGCGCCCGCGACGCTGTACGCCGGGGTGACCAGCGTCGAGTCGTACGTCCCCGAGAACGCCTTGTCGGCCCACTCGTCGGAGTCGGCGACGGCGAAGACGCCGCGGGCCCGCACGTTCAGCTCGCGGGACTGGTCGCGCTGGGTGCGGGACCAGAACTCGTCGGTGGCGAAGGACCAGCCGCGCCACTCGGTCATGCCGCCGGTGCCCATGGCGTTGTCGATGACGGACCAGCCGCTGGGCGCGGTGCGGGTGAAGCCGAGGACGCCGGCGGGGATGCCGGTCTCGTCGACGCGCCCGGTCAGCGAGCCCTGGAGGGTGTCGAAGGGGTCGGTGGACCGCTCCTGGATCGGCTTGCCGTCGAGGCCCCAGGACGCGGCGGGGGTGATGCCGAGCTGGCGGAAGACGGTGGCGGCGACGTCGACGAGCCGGGTGTCGATGGGGCGGGCGCCGGCGGCGATGCCGGGGCCCTGGGCGAGGACGAAGGTGCGGCGCTCCTCGATGGAGGAGCCGCCGTGGCCGCCTCCGTCGGTGTGGCCGTGGTCGGTGGTGACGATGACGGTCCAGCGTTCGGTGGCGTACGAGGGGCGGGCCTTGATCGCGGTGAGCAGCCGGCCGAGGTAGCCGTCCTGGACGTCGATGGCGTCGGTGTACCGGGGGCTGGCGGCGCCGTGGTTGTGGCCGATCTCGTCGGTCTCGCCGAAGTAGACGAAGAGGACGTCGGGGTTCTGGTTGCGCAGGACGTCCTCGGTGATGTCGGTGATCACGAGGTCGTTGACGGCGTAGTCGTTGTTGTAGACGAGTTTGGCGTCGGCGCCGGGGGTCACGGTGCCGTGGGTGTCGAGCTCGGGCCAGTCGACGGCGGCGAAGAGCGAGAGCCCGGGGCGGACCTGATTCAGGCGGGCGAGGAAGCCGGGGTACTGGCCGTAGTTCTTGCCGGTGAAGGTGTTGTCCTTGACACCGTGCTTGTCGGGCCAGACGCCGGTGGAGATGGTGGACCAGCCGGGGCCGGAGGAGGTCGCGGCCATCGGGGCGGCGTAGAGCAGGGAGCGGCCGTAGGTGCCGTTCGTCATCAGGGACTTGAGGTGCGGGGCCTTGGCCGCGTCGATCCGGTCGTGGCGCAGGCCGTCCATGCCGACGACGAGCACCTTGTCCTTGCTGGTGCCGTCGGGGAGCGTGGGCGCGGCGGCGGCACGGGCCGCGGGGGCGGTGGCGAGGCCGGTGGCGGCGACGGCCGCGGTGGCGCCGGCGGCGGCGAGCAGGGTGCGGCGGGGAATGCCGGTGACGGGCATGTCGGGTTCCTCCGTGGGCGGGGTCGACGGAAAGGCAGGCGCACGTCAACGCCCCTGATCCCTCAGGGGCGTTGGTCCGTACCCGTTATCCTTCCGCGATCAACGGGAGCATTCCAGGGTCGTACGGTGAACTCTCAGCTGCCGGTCGCGGACTTCCACGCGTCGACGTACGTCTTCAGGTTCTTGTCGATGTCGGCCCAGTCCGGTTCGAAGATCTCGACACCCTCCATCAGCCGGGCGAGTTCGATGGCGTTGGCGTCGGTCGCCTTGACGTCCTTGCGGGCCGGGAAGCCGCCGCCGACGGCGCTGACCTGGCGCTGGGCGCCCTCGGTCAGCATGAAGTCGAGGAGCTTCCTGCCGTTCTCGGTGTGCGGGGCCTTGTCGACCAGGCCGGCCGCGTACGGCAGGGCGAAGGTGGTCGGCTTCCCCGCGCCCCTGGCCGGGAACCAGATGCCGAGGTTCGGCATGGACTTGGACTGGGCGAAGTTCATCTGCACGTCGCCGTTGGCGACGAGGAGTTCGCCCTTGTCCACCTTGGGGGCGAGCTTGGAGGTGGAGGAGGACGGGCCGACGTTGTTGGCCTGGAGCTTCTTCAGGTACTCCATGGCCGGTTCCCGGCCGCCGAAGTCGTGCATGGCCTTGATGAGGACGGCGGTGCCGTCGCCCGCGACGCCCGGGGTGGAGTACTGGAGCCTGTCCTTGAACCTGCCGTCGAGCAGGTCCTCCCAGGACGTGGGGGCCGTGGGGAGCTCCTTCTTGTTGTGGACGAAACCGAAGTAGTTGTTGACGACCGAGGTCCAGGTGCCGTCGGCCGCCTTGTCCCCGCCGCCGACCTGGTCGGCGCCCTGCGGGGTGTACTTCTGGAGCAGGCCCTTGGAGCCGGCCTGCTGGATGAAGGGCGGCAGGGTCACGAGGACGTCGGCCTGGGTGTTGCTCCTCTCGCGGAGGGCGCGCTGCACCATCTCCCCGGAGCCGCCCTCGACGTACTCGACCTTGATGCCGGTCTTCTTCTCGAAGTCGGCGAAGACCTTGTCGTACCAGCCGTCTCCCGCCTCGCCCTTGAGGCCGTCGGCGCTGTAGACGGTGACGGTCTTCGCGTCGGAGGCGGCGGTGGTGCCGCCGCAGGCGGTGAGGCCGGCGGCGAGGACGAGGGAGCCGGTGACGGCGGCGATCGGCTTGGCGTGGGTACGCATGACGTCGTTCTCTCCTGAGGATCTCTGGCTACGGGGAAGGGCGGGGGAAGGCCCCGGGGGCGGGGAAGGCCCGCGGGAGCAGGGGAAGGTTCCGGGGAGCGGCCTCTAGCGGAAGGAGGCCCTGGTGCGGATGCGGGAGACCGCGAGCAGGACCAGCAGGGTCGTGGTCATGAGGACCACGGCCAGCGCCGATCCGGTGAAGAGGGAGCCGCGGTCGGTGGCGGTGAAGACGAGCACCGGGAGCGGCATCCAGTCCGGCGGGTAGAGCATCATCGTGGCGCTCAGCTCGCCCATGGACAGGGCGAAGCAGAGTCCGGCGGCCGCGTTCAGGGACGGCAGCAGGAGCGGCAGGCGCACCCGGAGCAGGACGTACGAGGGGCGGGCGCCGAGGCCGGCCGCCGCCTGCTCGTACATCGGGTCGAGCCGCTGGATCGCGGCGGACACCGACTGGTGGGCGAAGGCCGTGACGAGCACGGTGTGCGCGAGGATCACGATCCAGCGGGTGCCGTTGAGGAGCAGCGGCGGCTGCGAGAACGCGACGAGGACGGCGAGGCCGACGACCACGGACGGCACGGCGACCGGCAGCATGAACAGCGCGTCGAGGATCCGCTTGCCCCTCCGGCCGAGCGCGGCCCCGGCGAGCGCGGCCCAGGTGCCGGCGGCCAGCGCGACCGCGCTGGCGGCGAGGGCGGTGACGAGGCTGGTGGTGAGGGCCCGGAGGGACTCCCCGCGGACGGCGGCCGCGTAGTGGCCGGTGGTCGGTCCGGAGGGGAGGGCGCCGGACCAGTGGGTGGCGAACGAGGCGGCGACGATGACCAGCAGCGGGAGGGCGAAGAGCGGGACGAACAGCACGGCGAACGCGGCCCAGGCCGTCCACCTGCCCGTACGGCTATGCACCAGCACGGCGGCTCACCCCCCGGTAGAGGACGTAGAGCCCCACGGAGAGGGCGACGTTGACGACGGCGACGACGCAGGCGGCCGCGTAGTCGGATTCGAGGATGGCCTTGCTGTAGACGAGCATCGGGAGGGTCGTGACGCCCTTGGCCCCGGTGAAGAGCACGATGCCGAACTCGTTCAGGCACATGACGAGGACGAGGCTGCCGCCGGCCGCGAGCGCGGGCAGCGCCTCCGGCAGGATCACCTGCCGGACGATCCGCGCCGGCCGGGCGCCGAGCGAGGACGCGACCTCCAGCTGGGCGGTCTCCAGCTGGGAGAAGGCGGCGAGCAGCGGACGCATCACGAACGGCGTGAAGTAGGTGATCTCGGCGAGGAGGACGCCCCACGGGGTGGTCAGGAACCCGAAGGGGCCCGACGGGTCGCCCGTGACGCCGGTCCAGACGCCGTTGGCCATGCCGACGGTGCCGTAGAGGAACAGCAGGGCGAGCGTGATCAGGAAGGACGGGAAGGAGAGGAAGACGTCGATGAACCGCGCCACCGCCCTCGCGCCGGGGAAGGGCACGAACGCGATCACGACCGCGAGCGCGAAGCCGAGGACGAGGCATCCGGCGGTGGAGGCGACGGCGAGCCACACGGTGGTGACCAGCGCGTCGCGGAAGGACGCGGAGCCGAGGACGTCACCGTACGCGCCGGGAGCCAGGGACTCCTGGACGACGAGCGCGAGCGGGTAGAGGAAGACGACGGCGAGGAGCGCGACGGGGGGCAGGGCCCAGAGCAGGGCGGGTCCGGGGCGCCGGGCGGCGGGCGGGCGGTGCGCGGGGGCGGCGGGTGCCTTCCCGGTCCGGGCCGGGGGGAGGCCGGGGGTGGCCTCGGTCGGCGGGAGGCCGGGGGTGGCGCCGGTCGGCGGGAGGCCGGGGGTGGCGGCGGTCGGCGGGAGGCCGGGGGTGGCGGCGGTCGGCGGGGGGCCGGGGCGGTCGCCGGTCGGCGGTTGCTCCTCGGTGCGGCGCGGGGCCCTAGTGCTCATCGCTCACCCCCGCGGCCAGCAGCACCGCGTCCTCGGGCGCGAAGTGCAGCGTCACCTCGGCGCCGAGGACCGGCGCCTCCCGCAGCTCGCGGACGTCCGCCGTGACGCGGTGGCCGCCGACCTCGACGAGGAGGCGGTGGGTGGAGCCGCGCCACTGGACCTCGGCGAGCCGGCCCCGGAGCGGGTTCGGGCCCTCGCCGAGGCCGACCAGGTGGGGGCGCACGCAGAGGGTGGCCGCCGACCCGGCGGCCGCGCCGCCGACCGGGACCTCCAGCGGCGTCCCGTCGAGGACGACGCCGGCCGTGCCGACCGTCACCGGCAGCAGGTTGGCGTTGCCCACGAACGAGGCCGTGAACTCCGTCCGCGGCCGGCGGTAGAGCTCCTGCGGAGTGCCGCAGTCCTGGAGCCGGGCCCTGTCCATGACGGCGATGCGGTCCGCGAGCGTCAGCGCCTCGACCTGGTCGTGGGTGACGTACAGGATCGACACGTCGGGCAGTTCGCGGTGGAGCCGGGCCAGTTCGGCCAGCATCCCGGAGCGCAGCTGCGCGTCGAGTGCGGACAGCGGCTCGTCGAGGAGGAGGACCTCGGGCCGGATGGCGAGCGCGCGGGCGATCGCGACCCGCTGCTGCTGGCCGCCGGAGAGCTCCCGCGGGTACCGGTGGGCGTAGGCCGCCATGCCGGTCATGTCCAGGGCCTCGGCGACCCGGCCGGGGATCTCCGCCTTGGGCGTCTTCCGCGCCTTCAGGCCGAAGGCGACGTTGGCCGCGACCCGCAGGTGCGGGAAGAGGGCGTACTGCTGGACGACCATGCCGATGCCCCGCTTGTACGGCGGGAGGCCGGTGACGTCGCGGTCGCCGATGAACACCCGCCCGGAGGCCGGCCGGACGAACCCGGCGACGGCCCGCAGCGCGGTGGTCTTGCCGGAGCCCGAGGGGCCGAGGAGGGCCATGACCTCGCCGGGTTCGACGGTCAGGTCGAGCCGGTCGAGGACGGTGGTGCCGCCGTAGGCGACGGACACGGCGTCGAAGCGGATGCCGCTGGTCATGCCTCCGACTCCCCGATCAGCGCGGGAAGTCCGGCGATCGAGTCCAGGACGTGCGTCGCGCCGTGCTTCCTGAGCGCCGCCTCGTCGTGCGCGCCGGTCAGGACGCCCGCGACGATCCCGGCGCCGGCGCGGACCCCGCTGAGCATGTCGTACGAGGTGTCGCCCGCGACCACGAGCTGCCGGACGTCGTCCACGGCGCCGGTGCGGAGGAGGGCCGCGAGGACCATGTCCGGGTACGGGCGGCCGCGGCCGCCGGCGTCCGCCGGGCAGAGGGTCAGCTCGACCAGGTCCCGCCAGCCGAGCGCGTCGAGGATGGCGTCCTGGGTGACCCGGGCGAAGCCGGTGGTGAGGACCACCCGGCGGCCCTGGCCGGTCAGTTCGGCGATGGCCTCGGCGGCGCCGGGTACCGGGGCGATCCGGCCTGCGGAGACCAGTTCGCCGTAGGCCGCCTCGAAGGCGAGGTTGGCCTGCCGGGCGCGGGTCTCGTCGCCGTCGAAGAGGTGGCGGAAGACGGAGATCTTGGACTCGCCCATCGTGGCGCGGACGTAGTCGATCATCGAGGCGGGGTCCTCGCCGAGGCGCTCGGCGGCGGCGGTGAAGGCCTGCTCGACGAGGCCGCCGTCGGCGACGGTGGTGCCGGCCATGTCGAGGACGACGAGGTTCTTCGTGTGGGTGCTCATGCGGTTCACCAGCCCAGTTCGTTCGCGGTCGTCTCGGCGATGGCGGGCGAGCAGGTCATGCCCCGGCCGCCCGGCCCGGTCACCAGCCACACGCCGTCGCGGACCCGCTGGCGGTGGACGACCCGGGCGGTGTCGACGCACTGCGCGTACACCCCGGCCCAGCGTCGCCTGATCCTCGGCAGCGGTCGGCCGAGGAAGGACTCGACGACGCGGGTGAGGTGCTCGTAGGGGTCTTCGAGGGTGTCGAAGGCGAAGGGGTGCTCGTACTCGTGGGTGTCGCCGATGGTCAGTCCGCCGTCGAGGCGCTGCACCATGAGGAGCTGCATCCGGTGGGCGGCGGCGATGGGGTCCTGCGGCTGCGCGGCCTGGAGGGAGTCCAGGGCCCCGGAGGCGTAGGCCGGGTAGTAGCGGAAGGAGTCGGCGTCCGCGACGGAGGTGGTGAGCGCCTCTCCGAGGGGGTCGGTCTGCATCATCTGGAGCCGCACCCGGCGGACGGGTATCTCGCCGGCGACCTCGCGGACGAGACCGGAGAGCGCGGCGCCGGTGCACAGCACGACGGCGTCGCCGCGGTGCACCTCGCCGCGGTCGTCGCGGACGCCGTCCTCGCCGACGACGTCGCGGACCTCGCGGTCCGGGAGGAAGGTGTACCTCCCGGTGGCGAGGAGGGCCTCGCGGAGCGCGAGTTGCGCGGGGCGGGGCTCGACGGCGGCGTCCCGCTCGCACCAGAGGGCCGCCTCGAACGTGCCCCGCAGGGCCGGGTTGACCGCCCGGGCCTCGCCGGCCGTCAGCAGCTTGTAGCCGCGGGCGGGGGCGTCGGGGCGGGCCACCGCGGCCTCGGCGACGGCGCGTTCCCGCTCGTCGCGCACGGGGGTGAGCGAGCCGATGGCCCGGAAGCCCAGGCCGGGGACGCGGGCGCCGATCGCCTCCCAGAGTTCCCGGGCGCGCAGGGCGGTGTCCAGCTCCTCGCCGCCCGCCCGTCCGCTCACCCAGATCTGGCCGAAGTTCCGGAGGGAGGCTCCGCGCGCCTCGGCCTCGCGCTCGATGTGTACGACCTCGTGGCCGCGTTCCACTGCGTGCCAGGCGTGCATGGTTCCCACCACGCCGGCTCCTACGACGATCACCTTCATGCCGTCGACGGTCCTGGGAACGGGTGGCCCGGACGGGACCGGTGGGCGACGGGACGGTGAACGGCCCGCCAAGCTTGGACCAGACCCGTTATCTTCTCGTTATGTCAGGGCGGCGGGGTGGGCGGCCCGTTCACCCGCCGGCCTTCCCCGCCGGCCTCCCGCGCCTTTCCCGTACGGCGGATCGCGTCGCCGCCCCCGCCACCGCTCCCGTCGCGGCCCTCGTTCAGCCCTGCCGGCCCAGGTGGGCGGTGAAGCTGAACCGGTCGCCCCGGTAGAGGGTGCGGACCCGCTCCAGGGGGCGGCCCGCGGTGTCCCGCGAGACGCGGTGGAGCAGCAGCATCGGCAGCGCCGGCGGGGTGCCGACGAGAAGGGCCTCGCGCGGGGTCGCCAGCACCGTCTCGATGCGCTCGTCGGCGTCGCCGAAGGAGATGCCGAGGCGGTCGTGGAGGTAGGCGTAGAAGGAGGAGTCCGGGTCGAACTCGGTGTCCAGGTGCGGGGCGCGGGCCTCGGAGACGTACGTGCTCTCCAGGCCGACGCGCTCGTCGTCGGCGAGCAGCACGCGCTCCATGTGCCAGACGGGCTCGCCGCGTTCGGCGCCGACCTCGGGGGCGAGTGCCTCCGGGCAGGGGAACCGGTCGAGCGAGATGAGGCTGCGGCCGGGGCGGCGGCCCTGGCGGCGGACGCCCTCCGTGTAGCTCGCGAGCGACAGGGGCTGTTCGAGCTTGGGGCCCGCGACGACCGTGCCCCGGCCCTGACGGCGCAGCCTTCCCTCCAGGAGGAGTTCGCGCAGCGCCTGCCGGACGGTCTCGCGGGACACCTCGTAGCGGACGGCGAGGTCGCGCTCGGTGGGCAGCAGTCCACCCTCCCCCAACTCGTCCACCATCAGGGCCAGTCGGGCCTTGACGGCGTAGTACTTGGGCACGCGGCCGTGCTCCGGGATGCCGGAGTTCACAGGGGCGCCCGGGGTGCCGGGGGTGTTCTGGTAGTTCACCGGGGGATGGTCGCAGACGGGGATGAACGGGAAGGTGTACGCGGCATGTCTCACCGGTGCCGGCGGCGGCGGGCGATCCGGACGAGGACGGCGCCGAGGACGACGAGGCCGCCCGCGAGCGCGGCGACGAGCGCGGCCTTCCGCTCCGACTCCCTTCCCGTACTGGCGAGTTCGTCGTCCGGCCCGGCGAGCACGAGGTCGTCGGGGCTCGCGGTGGCGGTGCCCGGCGGGCGGGGACTCACGGTGGGGGGCCGCGAGGGGGTCGCCGGAGCGGACGTGCCGGATGTGTCAGGTGCGGGTTCTTCGGTGCCGGTGCCGTCGGAGGGCGCCGGGGAGGCGGGGGCCGGGGCGGCGGGGCCCACGGTCAGCCGGTAGTCGTCCGACTCGCCGACCCAGTCCCCGTCGGCGCCCCGGCGCTGGACGACCGCCGCCTTCACGACGACCTCGTCGGGGGCGGCCTCCGCGCGGAAGCCGAGTCGCACGGAGACCGAGAGGGTCTCCTTCGAGGGCACCACGAAGCCGTCGAAGCCGGTGAACGCACCGACGTTCTCGGCCTGTTCGGTCGCCTCGAAGGCCACCGGCCGCCAGCGCGCGGCGCCGCCGTCGTAGAACTCGAACCGGATCTGCTCGGGCCGCAGCCTCCCCTGCTCGTCGGTGAGGACGAGCACGGGGTGGATCCCGGAGCAGAGTCCGTCGGTGGTGTTGGTGAGGTCGAGCTTCCACTCCTGGAGGCCGCCGCCGGCCGGGTACTCCGACGGACCGCCCTGGATCCGGGTGTCGAGGGGGAACGCGGATCCGGAGGAGGCGCCGCAGGTGGGCGCGGGGGGATCGGGGGCGGGGATGGCGGGGGCGGCCTGCGCCGGGGCGGGGGCGGTCGCGGGAGGCCCCGAGGGGTCGGGCGCGGCCGGGACGGGCGGCGCCAGGGCGAGCTGGGCCGTCGCGGTGGCCGCCAGCACGGCCGCCGTGGCGAGGGAACGGGGGGTGCGGGGTCGCAGGGGTGCGGAGGGCATGGGGTGAGGGCCTTCGCTGCTCGCGGGCGTACGGGTCGGCCGCGACGCTGCCATGCCAGCGGCCCGGGGCCCGGACGGCGACACCGCGGCCACCCCCGGACGGCCCGGCCGATCCGCCCGATCGGCCTACAGTCGTACGGTCCGATGAGCGTTTCGGCTGATGGGCGTCTGGGCTGATGGGCGTCTCGACCGATGGTCGCCTGGGCGGATGGGCCGACGATCGGACAGGGCTGAGACCGGCGGAGACGCGGTAGGGGGCGGGAGCAGGGCGAGGGCTGAGCGAGGGCCGGGCGAGGGCCGAGCGAGGGCCGAGCGAGGGCCGAGCGGGAGCAGGGTGAGGGCCGAGCTCAGGACGCGCCGGCTCGTACTGGCGCGGTGCCGGACCACGACGCGTTGGCTCGTGCGGGCAGGGCGAGGGCCAGGCTCAGGACGGGCGGTGCGGACCAGCCGCCGCCTTCCCGCAGGCCCCGGCGGACTCAGGCCGCCCGCGGTGCCGATCCGCCGCCGAAGAGCGGGGCCAGGACCAGCCAGGCCGCGCCCTCCGCCACGGAGTCCCGGTCCCCCGCCACGCGCACCGGCGCCGTCAGGCCCAGCCCGGCGAGCACCTCCCGCACGCCGCCCGCGAACACCTCGGGCGCGGCGAGCACCAGTCGACCGCCGAGCAGGACCTCGTCGATGTCGAGGAGCCGTACGACGTTGGCGGCGCCCGCGCCGAGGATCCGCGCAGCCTCGGCCGCCTCGCCGCGCGCGACGGCCGCGAGGCACAGCACCTCCAGGCAGCCTCGGCCGCCGCAACCGCACACGGGCCCGTCGAGCTGGACGGTCTGGTGCCCCAGCTCGCCGGCCCCCGTCCTGTCGCCGCGGAGCGGGGCCCCGCCGAGGACGAGACCGGCGCCGAGGCCCGTACCGAGGTGGACGTACGCGAAGGAGGAAGGGGCGGCGGGGCGGACCGCGAGGCCCAGGGCGGCGGCGTTGGTGTCCTTGTCGAGGACGACGGGCAGCCCGGTGCGCCGGGCCAGCTCCTCGCGCACGGGGTGGCCGTCCCACTCGGGGAAGCCCGTCACCCGGCCGGGCACTCCGGCGCGGTGGTCGAGCGGCCCGGGCATCGCGACCCCGACACCGAGGACGGGCGCGGGGAGCGGGCCGGGGACGGAGTCCGGTACGTGGTCGACGCGCGGGCCGGGGACGGAGTCCGGTACGTGGTCGACGCGCGGCCCGGGGACGGAGTCCGGTACGGGATCGCCGTACGGCCCGGGGACGGATTCCCGTTCGTGGTCGCCGTACGACCCGGGGACGGAGTCCGGCGCCTGGTCGGCGTACGGCCCGGCGGTGACCTCGGACGCGTGCGGCTCGGAGGCAGCGAAGCCCGCCGTCAGGGCCCTCACCTCCGCCGCCACCGCCGCCAGGACGGGCCCCGCGCCCTCCCCCAGGTCCAGGGCGCGGGTGCGCCGGGCGACGACCGTGCCCGCGAGGTCGGTGAGGAGGCTGGTCAGCTCGTCGCGGTCGAGGTGGACGCCGACGGCGTACCCCGCGGTGGGCACGAGCCGCAGGACCGTCCGGGGTTTGCCGCCGGTCGAGGCGCGGTGGCCGGCCTCCGTGGCGAGGCCCTCGGACCGCAGCCGCGCCGTGATCTTGCTGACGGCCTGCGGGGTGAGCCCGGTCCGCTCGGCGAGCTCCAGACGGCTGATCCCGGCCTCGCCCGCCGTGCGGAGCAGGTCGAGGACGAGCGCCGCGTTGGGGCTGCGCAGGGCCGGCACGTTCACTGCACCACTCCGATCGGATACGTCTCCACCTGCCCATTGTCGCTGCCGCTTGCACTTTGGCAACGCCGTTGTTTAAGTGAGGGCATGACTGGCACTCCCCGCACCCCCCTCCGCGTCGGCCTCGTCGGCTACGGCCTCGCGGGCTCCGTCTTCCACGCCCCGCTGATCGCCGCTTCCGCGGACCTGGTCCTCGCCGCCGTCACCACCGGCAACCCCGAGCGGGCCGCCGAGGCCCGCGCCGCGCACCCGGGCGTCCGGGTCGTCGCCGCCCCCGAGGAGCTGTGGACGGACGGAGCGGCGGACGAGCTCGACCTGGTGGTCGTCGCCTCCCCGAACAAGACACACGTCGCGATCGCCACCGCCGCCCTGGAGGCGGGCCTGCCGGTGGTCGTCGACAAGCCGCTGGCCGGGACCGCCGCCGAGGCCCGCGCCCTCGCGGCCCTCGCCGAGGAGCGGGGCCTGCTGCTCTCCGTCTTCCAGAACCGTCGCTGGGACAACGACTTCCTGACCCTCCGCCGGCTCCTCGACGAGAAGGCGCTCGGCGAGGTCCAGCGCTTCGAGTCCCGCTTCGAGCGCTGGCGCCCGCTTCCCAAGGGCGGCTGGCGCGAGTCCGGCGCACCGGCGGAGATCGGCGGTCTGCTCTACGACCTCGGCAGCCACGTCGTCGACCAGGCACTGGTCCTCTTCGGCCCGGTGGTCTCCGTGTACGCCGAGTCGGACGTCCGCCGGCCGGGCGCCGAGGCCGACGACGACACCTTCCTCGCGCTCACCCACGCGAACGGCGTGCGCTCGCACCTGTACGTGAGTGCCACGACCGCCCAGCTCGGACCCCGCTTCCGGGTGCTCGGGCAGCGCGCGGGCTACGTGAAGTACGGGCTCGACCCCCAGGAGGCGGCCCTGCGCGAGGGTCTGCGGCCGGAGCCGGGCACGGCGTGGGGCGTGGAGCGGGAGGAGCTGTGGGGCCGGCTCGGCGCCGGCGAGTCGCCGCTGACCGGCGGCGGCACACCGGTCGAGTCGGTGCCGGGCGACTACCCCGCGTACTACGCGGCCGTCGCCGCCGCCCTGCGCGGCACCGGCCCGAACCCGGTGACGGCGCACGAGGCCGCGGCCGCGCTCGACGTCCTGGAGGCGGCGCGGCGGTCCGCCCGCGAGGGGATCACGGTGGCGCTGTGAGCGAGCCGGAGGTGCACGATCTGGAGGCCCAGGAGGCCGGGCTGGTCCTCCCCCGCTTCACGTACGAGGACGCCTGGACGCTCGGCGGGCTGCTCGTCGGCATGGCGCGCGAGCGCGGCGCGCCGGTGGCCGTCGACATCCGACGCGGGCCGCAGCAGCTGTTCCACTGCGCGCTGCCGGGGTCGAGTGCGGACAACGACGCGTGGATCGACCGCAAGCGGCGGGTCGTCGAGCGGTACGGCGTGAGCTCGCTCCTGGTCGGCGCCCGGTTCCGGGCCAAGGGGACGACGTTCGAGGCGTCCTCGCGCCTCGACCCGGACCGGTACGCGGCGCACGGCGGCGCGTTCCCGCTCGCCGTCGAGGGCGCGGGGGTGATCGGCTCGGTCACGGTCTCGGGACTTCCGCAGCTGGAGGACCACGCCATGGTCGTCGAGGCACTGGAGCTCCTGCTCGCCTCGTACACCCCGGGCACGCCGCCCACCGCCGGGACCGGCTGACGTACCGCACGGTCGCCCGCCGGCGACGGACGGCGGTGGCGCCCGGGCGGGCGCCACCGTCCCACCGGGAGCGGGCCGGGGCCGGAGGCCCGGAGACCGAGGCCGGGTAAGGCCCGGGGCCGGGGCAGGCGGAAGCCGGGGCCCGGAGGGCGAGGCAGAGCGAGGCCCGAAGCCGGGGCCCGGAGGGCGAGGCCGGGCGAGGCCCGAGGCCGGGGCCCGCGGGAAGCCAGGGCCGGGGCCCGGAAGCCGGGGCCGGCGGGAAGCCGGGGCCGGGGCCCGGGCCCCCCACGCCAGGCCCGGATCAGGCGTCCTTGAGCTCCTGCCGCTGGCGGCCCAGGCCCTCGACCTCCAGCTCGACGACGTCCCCGGCGCGCAGGTACGGCTTGGGCTCCGGCTGCCCCATGGCGACGCCGGCGGGGGTGCCGGTGTTGATGATGTCGCCCGGGTGGAGCGTCATGAACCGGCTGACGTACCGGACGACCTCGGCGACGGGGAAGATCTGGTCCGAGGTGTGGCCGTCCTGCTTGAGCTCGCCGTTGACCCAGAGGCGCAGGCCCAGGGCCTGCGGGTCCGGCACCTCGTCCGCGGTGACGAGCCACGGGCCGAGCGGGTTGAAGGTCTCGCAGTTCTTGCCCTTGTCCCAGGTGCCGCCCCGCTCGATCTGGAACTCGCGCTCGGAGACGTCGTGGGCGACGGCGTAGCCGGCGACGTGCGCGAGGGCCTCCTCGTCGGTCTCCAGGTAGCGGGCGGTGCGGCCGATGACGATCGCGAGCTCGACCTCCCAGTCGGTCTTCACCGAGCCGCGGGGTACGAGCACGGTGTCGTCGGGGCCGACGACGGTGTCCGCGGCCTTGAGGAAGACGACGGGCTCGGCGGGGGTGGCCTGGCCGGTCTCGGCGGCGTGCCCGTGGTAGTTCAGCCCGATGCACACGACCTTGCCGATCCGGCCGACGGGCGGACCGACGCGCAGTCCGGTCGCGTCGAGCGCGGGCAGCACGCCGGCACCGGCGGCGGCCCGTACCCGGTCGAGGGCGGAGGCGTCGGCGAGCAGACTGCCGTCGATGTCGTCGACCAGCGCGGACAGGTCGCGGAGCGTCCCGTCCTGGTCGAGCAGGGCGGGACGCTCGGCTCCCGGCGGGCCGACACGCAGCAGCTTCATGGACTTCTCCCTGTGGTCGAGGCGGGCCCGGGAAAGGGCCCTGAGGTACCCCGGCCGATGGAGTGCGGCCATCGGAGGATTGGTCGATCCTCCAAGAGAAAGGGTCAGTCTGCAAGACCCCGTTCAGCCACTGGACCCTTACGCGCGAGTAGCAAGCGGAGCGGGCCCTTCCTTCTCGCTCCTCTCGCGGAAGAGGAAGGCCCGTTCCGCGGCGGTCCAGGCGGTGCTCGTGACCACGTAGAGCGCGGCGGCGAGCGGGACGACGGCGACCGTGATCAGGGTGGCGAAGGAGAGCAGCGGCATCACCTTGGCGATGGTGCCCGCGCCCGGCGTGGGCTGCCCCAGGTCCAGCGGCTGGGCGGCGAGCTGGGCCTTCGTGCGCCGGTACGTGTACGTGGCGACGGCGACGACGAGCGCGAAGAGGACCAGGTAGACCCGGCCGGCCGGACCGAACGGGCCGCCGTGGGAGAGTGCGTCGGCCCAGTGGTCGCCGAGCGGGGCGGCGAACAGGGTGTGCCCGGCCATCCGGTCGCCGGAGAACAGGTGGTACATCAGCAGGAACGCGGGCGCCTGGAGCAGGCTGGGCAGGATCCCGGCGAACGGCGAGACCTTCTCCCGCGCGTGCAGCTCGGTGACCGCCTTCCTCAGCCTCTCGGGGTTCTTGGCGTGCTTCTTGCGGAGCGCGGCCAGCTCCGGGGCGATCCGGGTGCGGGCCTTCTGCCCCCGCGCGGAGGCCCGGGACAGCGGGTGGACCGCGAGCCGCACGAGCAGGGTGAAGAGGACGATCGCGGCGGCCGTGGCGGTGCCGGCGAAGAGCGGCTGGAGCAGGTCGGCGAGCCGCTCGACCAGGGAACCGAAGGCGGAAAGGACAGCGGACATGGGGAGCCCTCCGTGGGGTCTCGTCGTGCCGGGGAGAGGTCGGGTCTCGGCATGACGGATCCGCGTGAGGGGTGTCCGGTGCGGGGCGCGCGCCCTGTGCGGTGCGCGCTCCCCGGGGGTGGTGCGGGGGCTCCCTACGCGGCCGTCGGGAGGGGACGGCCGGGAGCGCGGGGTCTGCGGCGGCCCGCCGCGTCCGGGTCGCGCTGGGGCAGGAAGGCGGTGCGCCGCTCGCGGTCGCGGAGGGCGGTGCGCACGGCGGTGGGCGGTACGGCCGGGGCCGTACGGGCTCCGAACAGGGCGCAGACGACGGTGGTCGCGGCGAGCGCGACGGCGGCGGGGACGCCACCGCCGTCGGCGAGGAGCAGATCGGCGAGGGCGAGGAGGAAGAACAGCGGCGCGAGGACGCGCAGGGCGATGCTCCCGGTCGTCATTCCGCCACCCCCTTCCACGGGCCTCGCTCGGCTTTCCCACCGGGAGGACGTTCGGGGCGCGCCCGGAGTTCCCGGGCCCGCGCGATCGGGTGGGAGTGTCAGTCGTTCGGGTGATCCAGGGGGACGAGGAGGCGGCGGGGCGCGACGAGGGCGCGGCTGATCGGGTCGGCGGGATCCCGGTCGAGCCCGGCGCCCGGCCGCATCTCGACGTCCGCGGGCGGCACGGGGAGGCGGCAGGCGGGGCACTCGCCGTACGAGCCGAGTTCGGTGCCGCAGTCGGCGTGGTGGAAGTGGCGGACGGCCACGCCTCCGGGCGCCTCGCCCCGTCCCCAGGCGCCGAGCGAGCGCAGCACGGGCCAGAGGGCGAGGCCGCGGTCGGTGAGGACGTACTCGTCGCGCGGGGGTGATTCCTGGTAGCGCCGCCGTTCGAGGACGCCGGCCTCGACGAGGGCCTGGAGGCGGGCGGCGAGGACGGCGCGGGGGGCGCCGAGGTGGACGAGGAAGTCGTTGTAGCGGCGCACGCCGTAGAAGGCGTCGCGCACCACGAGCAGGGTCCAGCGCTCTCCGACGACTTCGAGGGCGCGGGCGATGGAGCACTGCTGGTGGGTGTAGTCCTTGCCGAGAGCCATGCGGACCATCGTACCCACTCAGGTTCATTGAATGAACTGAGCTGGTACCGTGGGAGACCTAGAGTTCATTCACCGAACCTACGGGTGGAAAGGCTCCCGCCATGACCCCGCTCGCGTCCACCGCGCCCGCCACCGCCCCGCCCCGCTCCACCCCCCGCCCCCGGGCCGCGCTCGCCGTCACCGCGGCGGCCACCGCCGTCGCGCTGATGAACTACACGGCCCCGATGCTCACCCTCCCCGACACGGCCGCGGCGTTCGGCACCCCGGCCTCCGCCCGGGCATGGCTGCTCAACGGCACCCCGCTGGGCCTCGCCGTCCTCCTCCTCGTCGCCGGCAGCCTCGCCGACGCGCACGGCCGCCGCCGCGTCTTCCTCCTCGGCACCCTCGCCCTCGGCCTCACCACCGCACTCGGCGCGTTCGCCGGCTCCACGGCCGCCTTCACCGCGGCCCGGATCGCCCAGGGCGCGGCGAGCGCCGCGGTCCTCGCCGGCAGCCTGGGCCTGCTGGCCACCGCGTACCCGGCGGGCCGCGACCGGATCCGGGCCACGGGGATCTGGGGCGCGTCCGTCAGCGCCGGCATCGCCCTGGGCCCGCTCCTCGCGGGCGCGCTGAGCCTGGTGGACTGGCGGCTGGCCTACGCCGTCCTCGGCGCCGCGGCGCTGCTGACCGCGGGAGCCGGGGCACGGCTGCTGCCGGCGGACGAGGCTCCCCCGGCCGGCGCCCGCACGCGCCCCGACCTCGCGGGCGCCACGGCCCTCGGCCTGGCCCTCGCGGCCCTGCTCACCGCCCTCACCCTCGGCCGGGACGGCTGGCTCCACCCCCGGGTGGGTCTCCTCCTGCTCGCCGCGCTCGCCCTGACCGGCCTGTTCGTGCTGGTCGAGCACCGGAGCCGGACCCCCATGGTGGACCTGGCGCTGCTGCGGCGGCCGGCGTTCCTCGCGTCGACGCTGGGAGCGCTGTTCACGGGCCTGGCGGTGATCGGACTGTTCAGCGTGGTGCCCGCGCTGCTCCAGGGCGGAGCGGGGATGTCCCCCCTGGGCGCGGCATGGCTGTTCGTCCTCTGGTCGGGCACCGCCTTCGCGGTGGCCCTGCAGACCCGGCGGCTCGCGGGCCGCGTCCCCGCCCCGTACCAGCTGGCCCTGGGCTTCACCCTGTCGGCCGCGGGGGTGCTGGCCCTGCTCGGCGGCCTGGAGGGCCCGGCCGGCTCCTGGCCCCGGCTCCTCCCCGGCCTCCTGGTGGCGGGCGCGGGCAGCGGCCTGCTCAACGCCGCGCTGCCGCGCCTCGCGGTCGACTCCGTTCCGCCGGAGCGCGCGGCGATGGGCTCCGGCGCCAACAACACCGCCCGCTACATCGGCTCCTCGGCCGGCGTGGCACTGATGCTGGCGCTGGCCACGGCGGGCCCGGACACGGCGGTCCTGGCCGCGGCGGCCCTCGCCGTCGCGGGCGCGGGGCTCACGCTGGCCCTCGGACGACGGCAGCGCGGCGCCTCCCGCTAGGCCACGAGCTTCGCCCAGACGACCAGCCGGTAGGCGCTGCTGAACTCGGGGGTGCAGGTGGTGAGGGTGAGGTAGGCGCCGGGCTCGTCGTACCCGTACGAGGGCTTGACGATCGACCGGGGCACGGCCCGTACGACCCCCACGTCCCGCGGAGCGGTCTGCCGCAGGACCTGGTCGACGCGGTAGACGTACGTACGCGCACGCGTGCGCACGGACACCTCGTCCCCGGGCACCAGCCGGTTGATGTACCGGAAGGGCTCGCCGTGGGTGTTGCGGTGCCCGGCGAGGGCGAAGTTCCCCGTACGGCCCGGGGCCGCGGTGCCGGGGTAGTGCCCGACGTACCCCTTGTCGAGGACGGACCGCTTCGAGATGCCCCGGGCGACGGGGACGGTCAGGCCGAGACGCGGGATGCGCAGGACGGCGAAGGCGGCGGAGGGCGCCGGATCGCCCGGGTCCTCGGCGGCGGGGCGGCCGGCGGGAGCGCCGGAGGGGCCGACGGAGGGCGCGGCAGCCTCGGGCGGGGCCGTACCGGTGGGCGAGGAGCCACCGGTGACGGGGTCAGGGACGGGGACGGAGACGGGGGGAGAGATGTCCCACTCCCGCTCCAGGACGCGGACCTGCTGCAGGGCCTCGGCCCGGGCCTGCCGGTTGGTCCACCAGAGCTGGTGCACCACGAGGAGCAGGACGACGACGCCACAGGTGACGACGGTCTCCGCGCACGCCCAGAGCAGCCGGGCACCCGCGCGGCGACGCCCCCGCGACTGCACGACGACCGGTATCCGCTGCCCCCTGCCGACCCGCACGCGGGGCACGATAAGCGCTGGGCCGCCAACTCTCCAGGCCCGTACAGCAGTACGGTGGAGCGCATGCGCCCCGACACGCCTGCCGCCCACGCCACCGAAGCCGAGCGCCTGCTGCGCACGGCAGCGCAGTACCCCGGAGACCGGGAGCCCCTCTTCCTCCGGGCCGCGGCACACCTGGAACTGGCGGGCGACCGCCAGGCGGCCACGACCCTCTACGACACCCTGCTGTCCTCCGCCACCGCGAACCCGCCCCTGATCAGGGCGTTCAAGGCGGCGAACCTGTGGGAGTACGGCCACGAGGCCGAGGCCCGCGCGATCATCGACGGCATCCGGAGCGCACGGCCCGCGGACGCGGCGCCGTGGGAGATCGCGGCGGAGACGCTGGAGGCCCACGACGAGCTGGAGGCGGCGGAGCAGACGCTGACGGAGGCGGCGGAGCTCCTCGTCACGTCCGCGGAACTCCCGCACGCCACGCAGTCCCTCCTCACCACCCGCCACCGCGTCCGCCGCATGCTGGCGCTGGACCACGACGACTGGGACGACCGGGCGGACCGCCTCCACACGGCGGAGGTCCCCCTGGACGAACTCCACGACCCTAAGCGCCTCTGGTCACTCGGCTCCTCGGACCCGGCGGAACTCCAGGCGGAGATCACCCGCCTCCGCTCGGAACTGGGCACCTACCGCACGGCCCTCTCCCGCCCGTTCCCGGTGGCGGTCCTGCACTGGCCGGAACCGGAACTGGACGAGCTCCTGGCCGCGTATCCGGAACTGGAGGCGGAGTACCCGACGTACCGCGCGCACCTGACGGACATCGAGGCCTCCCTCCGCGAACTCGCCCAGGCGGGCACCCCGAACCTGGGCATCGTCCGCGCGACGGTCCCCTCCTACGAAGCCTTCGCGGCCTCGGAATCCACCCACCCGTCGAACGCGGACCTGCTCCCCCAGTACGCGACGACCCTGGCAGCCCGAGGCAGGGCGACGGCATGGCCCCCGGCCTGGACGGACACCTGCTGGTGCGGCTTGGAACGGGCTTACGGGGAGTGCCACGGGGCGGAGTGACCCGGGGCGGTCCGGCAGAATGCTGGTGCGGCACGGGGTACGGGGAGCGCCAAGTGGCGGAGTGATCCGGGTCGCTCATGAGGCGTGGATACATCCGGGGAGCTGACAGCAGTGCAGGAATCCTTTCTTCCTTTCGACATCGCGGCCGCGCACAACGTGGCAAGCCGGCTGAGCTGCTCCCCGGAACCTGACGCCGCCGTCTCCGAGGTGGCCGCCTGGCTGGAGCAGCGGCAGGCGGCCCAGGTCATAGGAGACTCGATCCGGCAGGCATTCGACGAAGTGCTGGACGGTCAGCGCACCGGCCGCTTCGACATCGACACGCTGGAGAAGACCGAGAAGACCTACCTCGGCACCAAGGTGGAGATCATCCTGAGGAGCTCCTTTGGCCTGGGCCGCGGCCGGAGCATGGACTACGTAATCGCCGGTCATGAGGTCGACTCGAAGTTCACCGTCGGACAGAACTGGACCGTTCCGTCGGAAGCCGACGGGCACATCTGCCTTCTCGTCTCCGCCAACGACCGGAAAGGCGAATTCACTGCGGGAATCCTGCGCATCAGCGACGACGTGCTGAACCCCGGCAGGAACCGGGACGGCAAGCGAACGCTTTCGGCTTCGGGGCGAAACGCCGTCCTCTGGATCGCCAGCCGGGCAAGGCTTCCGGAGAACATCCTTCTCCGCACCAGCCAAGCCGACCGGGAAGCGATCTTCGGAGCTGGCGGGGGAAGAAGCGGACAGTTGCGTACCGACGAGCTCTTCCGTCGAGTTCAGGGACGGGTCATCAACCGGAACACCGTTCTCACCGTCGCCCGGCAGGACGACAGCCCCAAGCGGGTCCGCGACGCCCGGAACAGGCTGCGCTCCGAAGGCATCGCCATCCTCGGGCACCTGCATCCGCACCCTCAGATCGCCATGGCACTCGGCCTCGACGTTCCGGGAAAGGGATCGTGGCTCTCGACGGCCCTTACTCAAGTCGGCTCCGAAAGCAGCCGGGCCAGGGTCGAAATCAACGGGCTCTTCTACGCTGTTCCCCTCCCCGGGGAACAGCCGACCGTCCCCGCGCCGCTGTAGGGGCCAACCAGCACCATGGACAATCCGCGCCAGAAGGACACCCGCCCGCCGGCCGGGGAGCCGGAACTCCCGCCGGGTTCCTGGGCCTCATCCGCCGCCCGCCGGCGCAATATGCAGGCCATCCGCAGCCGTGACACGAAACCGGAGCAACTGGTCCGGAGGCTGCTGCACGCTCAGGGGCTGCGCTACCGCGTGGCCGCCAGGCCGGTGGCCGACCTGCGGCGGACGGCGGACATCGTCTTCCGGCCGGTGAGGGTCGCGGTGTTCATCGATGGGTGTTACTGGCACGGATGTCCCGAGCATTACGTGCCGCCCAAGACCAACCCCGGCTACTGGTCGGACAAGGTCGCCGGCAACATGGCCCGCGACCGGGACACGGACGCGCGGCTGCTGGAGGCGGGATGGGCCGTCCTCCGCTTCTGGGAGCACGAGGCACCCGCCGAGTGCGCCCTGCGGATCGCCGCCGAAGTGGAGAAGCGCCGTGCCTGCACCCGTGCCGAGAAAGAGGGCACGGATACAGGCACAGACACTCCCTGATCAGGACTGCTGCGCGTCTCTTTCCCGGGCGGCCTTCAGGACCTCCATGATCGAGCGGCCCACGGCCTCGGCGACCGGCGGCGGGAAAGCGTTGCCGACCTGCCGGTACTGAGCCGTCTTGCCCCCGTCGAAGATCCAGTCGTGCGGAAAGCCCTGGATGATCGCGGCCTGCTCGACCGTCAACATCGGTCCGTCCGCGCCGAAGAGGTCGCGGTTCGCCGAGTTCTTCTTCTCGGCCGTCTCGGTGTCGTTGGCGACCCCGAGGCCCGACACACCCAGCTGCTTCCAGGCCGCCTTGGCCCGGCTCGGACCGAGGTCGGCCCCACCGTGCTTCTTCGAACCGCCCACGAGCGTGGGGGCGATGCCGGCGCTTCCCTTGGCCCTGAGCTCCGCGTGTCGCTCCGACGCCTTCCGGTACCACTTATCCAGGGCATCCCGCGCTTCCTGCTCACGGGCGCCGCCGTAGTGGGCGGCGTACCGCGTCTCCATCGACTCCTTCAGGGCCTCCGCGACGCTGAACGGCTCCTCGTGTGTCGGCGTGGGCCACTCGTACTTCACGTCCTTCAGGACGTCTTCCCGGATGGCGACGAGAATCGCACGCGGCCGGAGCTGCGGGACACCGAAATTACTGGCCTCCAGAAGACCCCAGTGACAGACCCGGTAGTTCATCCCCTTCTCGGTGACCACGGTCCCGTCTACCTCGCGGTACGAGCCACCCGCGAGCCTGGCCCTGATGTAGTCCCGGTAGTCCTCGAATTTCGGGTCCAGAATGCCCCGCACGTTTTCAATCATGACCGCCCGGGGGCGGAGCTTTCCCACCAGATCGAGCATGCGCGGGAAGAGATCCCTCTCGTCGTCCCTGCCCAGCTGCTTCCCGGCGTGCGAGAAGGGAGGACACGGCACGCCGCCGGCCAGGAGGTCCAGCTCCTCCGGCTGGAGCGGCACCCCATCCCGGCGGACGGTTTCGAGGGGCTCGAATTCCTGCACGTCCGAGTGGCTGAGGTCACAGTGCCGCAGCTCCCACGCCCAGTCCGGGCGCGTCGCGATGTTCCGTCGCAGCGTCTCCCTGGCGTTCTTGTCGATCTCCACGAGTGCGAGGTGCCGGAAACCCGCGCGGTGCAGGCCGATGGCCTGTCCGCCGGCTCCAGCACAGATCTCGATCGAGGTGAACTCCGATGCAGTGCCGGCCATGCACCCTCCTTCATACGCGAACCCCGGCTGGCGCCTTGTGCCACCAGCCATCACAGAGGGTGACAGACCCCACTGACAATGGGCCGCCCCGACAATAGACAGCGCCCACATAAGTGTGCGGCATCAGGCACGGGTGGATTACCGCGCCTCGGGCGATCGGGAGAGTACGCCTCGCACGGCGCCCTCGGTGGCTAACCCGCCACACTCCTGAACAGAGTGAGGACCAGGATGCCGAGGGTAAGCGCGCCGGCGAAGGCTCCGGCTCCCCAGCGGACCGAGGCGAACATCGTCTCCCCCTCTGCCCTGGAGAGGGCGAAGGCAGCAGCGGCAGCGACGACCGAGACGAAGACGGCGAAGCCGATCCCGACGATCAGGGCCAGCGAAATGTGCAGCATAAAGGGACTCCTGTGCAGCGTGAGCGAGGAGGCGGTCCGGATCCGGGCGCCACAGAGACCGGAGTGGCGACTTCGTCCCACCCCGTGCTGGTGTTCTTCGGAAATGCCCGACGGCTGTCGGCTAGTCGGCTAGCGCCCCAGGCTGGCCTCCGCGGGAAGGCTGGCCCGCATGATGAGCTCGGCGGAGCTTCCGAGACCGGCGCCCATCAGCGCGAGGGCGAGCCGCATGGTGGCGTCCGCGGCACGCTGCCGGTCGGCGAGGAGCAGCGCCTCGGCCAGGTCCGCGTCGCCGGTGGTGTGGAGCGCGGCGACGGCGGCGCAGAACTCGGCCTCGCTGAAGGCCCTGCTGGCCGACCAGGCCGTACCAACGAGGTGCCGGAGGTTCCCCGACGCCCGCGCCGCCCGCAGGATCCCCAGAGTTTCAGTCACCGCGCCGCTCTCGGCGATCTCCATGCTCGTCTCGGCGGCCTCCAGCGCCTCCTGGTTCCCCGCGTCCTGCGCCGAGTACCCCGGCATCTCCGAGCTCTCCGGGTTCTCCCCGCTCTCCAGCAGCGCGGCGTTCCCGACGTTCCGCCGGTCCTGCGCCGGTCCCGTTGCCGGAGGGGTGCCGGATGCCGAGGCGTCCGTGCCGGTTGCCAGAGCGGGCAGCCCCCCGATGACGGACGCGGCGTGGACGTCGCGGTCGAGCCGGTTCAGCCACGCATACGCGCGCAGTTCCTCCAAGGCGGCCAGGGTCACCGGCGCGTCACCGGCCGAGTGCGCCCGTGCCGCCGCGAAGAGGACGCGAAGGTCCGACTGCCAGGGGATGCGGCGGCCGATCCAGTAGTTGGACAGGGTGCTGGGTGCGATACCCAACTGCTGCGCGCGGACGCCCTGCTTGGGGGACCTCATCGCGTTGACCAGCGCGCGGAACTGCGTGGCGAACTCGATGCGCCCAGGGGTGCACTCTTCCCAGAACGATTCCCGTACCTGGCCCAGAGCGGCCATCGAACCTCCAGAGGCGAACGTATTTGTCGAGCAATCAGTCTGACGCGATCATGCGCAGACACAACCAGGAACCAGTCATTCCGCCGACCTGGGTGTTTGCATTGGCACCGCTCGGTCTCCCAGTGTTTGCGTTTCCGCCAGACCGCGCCCCGACATGTTTGCGTTGGGCCGCAAACACCCGGGACAGCTTGATCTTCCGGCCGGCGCCCCCTTCCAATGGAAGGCAAACGGATCCGGGCGCCGGTGTCCGCACGCGGACGCCGGCCCCTGGTCGGCCTTAAGGAGATCATCGTGGTGGACACCGGCATTCCCTCGTGGCGGACCAGCACGCAGGGGACCATGGTCCGCTGCGCACTCTGGCTCGTCACCGAGGTAGGCGTGGGTTCGGTCTTCACCAAGACCCAGCTGCGCGAGGCATTCCCGGAGACCTCGCAGATCGACCGTCGCATGCGTGATCTCCGGGTACATGGCTGGGTCATTGCGACAAATCGCGAGGACCCCACCCTCTCCCCGAGCGAGCACCGGTTCGTCGAGCAGGGGGCCGAGGTCTGGAAGCCCGGCCAGGCACGGGTCAAGCCTGCCGCCGCCGGCATCAGCGCTCCACAGCGCCGTGAGATCCTCGACCGGGACGACCACCTCTGCCGCGTGTGCGGCATCGCCGCCGGCGAGGCGTACGACGGCGGAGTCGAGACCGCCCAGCTGGACATCGCCCGCCGTGAGGTACTAAAGCCGGGCGGCAAGACCGTCGAGCTGGTCATCGAGTGCCGGCGGTGCAGGATCGGCGGCCGGGGCCGTCAGACCGACGTGACGGACATCCTCGGCCGACTGGGGAAGATGAGCGGTGTGGAGCGCGAGCTCTTCGCGCAGTGGGTGGCCGCCGACCACCGGGACTTCAGCGCCATGGAGCGGCTGTGGGGCGAGTACCGCAGTCTGCCGGCGGAGTCCCGTGAGACGGTCCGCACGGCGGTCAGACGGCCGTAGCCCGTCGTGGCGGAGAGCTGGAAGAAAGAACGGGCCGAGGTCCGGAGTTGAGGAGAAACGTGGGAATGCTGGCATTCGCTCTTCCGCCGAAGGGCCCGGAGAACACCGAGCTCGTCGCACGGCGGCTCCATGAGTCCACCGAAGGCGACGGAATCAGCGAGACCGTAACCGTGGAGTGGAACGGCCGTCCGCTTCATGTCGGTGTCATCGACATGCCGCTGCGCGATGTCTATTACAACCCGGCGACTCACCGCATCAGGGCTCAGCGCGACCACGACCCCGAGCGCGCCCGCGGGCTGGAGTCGGATCCCTGGAGCGTGGAGAGCCAGGAGTACCTCGACCGGCTGCTGAGGGGAAAGCCCGCCAGCCCGGACGAGACGGACCCTGACTTCGAAGCACTGCTGGACAGCCTGCGCTCCGTCGACCAGCAGGAACCCGGGCTCATGACGCACGAGGGCATCCTCGTGAACGGCAACACACGTGCCGCGGCCCTGCGCCGGCTGGGGCGCACCTCGATCCGGGTCGGCGTCCTCCCCCGTTCCTTCACCTGGGACGACATCAACGCGGTCGAGCTGACCCTTCAGCTGCGCCCCGACAAGCGTCGTGACTACTCCTACATCAACCGCCTGATTGCCATGGAGGAGCAGGAGGAGATGGGGCGCGAGGCGGCCGACATCGCCCGCGACTTCCACATCCAGCTCAAGACCTTCCGGCAGGAGCGTTGGATCCTCGGAGTGATCCGGGACATGATCGAGCGCAGCGCCACGCCTGAAGGCGCCCAGCTCGGCCTCTCGGACTTCGAGGGCCATCAGGAGAACCTGAAGGAATTGCACCGTACGTACGAGAAGGTGCGGGCTTCGAGCCAGGAACAGGCCGAGCGGGTCAAGGAGAACCGGATCGCGGCCATCATCCTGGACTTCGCCAAGACCAAGACCCGTGTCATCGGAGAGGACTTCCAGGGGGTCTACCTGGAGGAAAACCTCCCCAAGCTGTTCGAGGCCGCCGGTTCCCCCGGGAAGAGCCCCGCAGAACCGGCCGGAATCTCCATCCCCGGGCTGTCCGTCGCCGTCGCTCCGCCCTCAGACCCGGTCGTCCGGGCCCGGGCCGTGACCGACCAGATCCTCAAGGCCCGCGCCACCTGGTCCTCCCGCAACGCTCCGGACGCCGTACGTGAGGCCGCCCAGCGCGAGATCGCCGAAGCCCGTAAGGGGATGCGCCGCGCGCTGGACGCGGCGGAGCGGGATGACCGGCTCAGGAAGGTCAGGCAGACCACGGCGGAGCGTCTCGACGACGCGCGCGCGTCGATCGACCAGAGCGTGAGCGATCTGGTGCAGGCGCTCGGCAGCCAAAGCCTCGACGAGGCGAGTTTCGACAGCGCGCTGCTCAGGGTCCGGAGCAGTCTCGCGAAGCTGGCCCGACAGGCCAGCCGTGGTGTCAGCACGCGCGGCGAGGGCGTCACCTGGCTGATCAAGGCGAGCGAGGACTGAGCATGGCCGGCACGGAAGAGCCCTCGCTCAGAATCAGCTTTGACGAGACGCGGACGAAGGTAGTTTTCCGCTGCCTCGCGGACGGCCAGGCGCATCTCGTGCGGTTCATCGCCCGGTACGGCAGCGGGAGCCAGCGCGGTCCTCAGGCGGCGGAGGTGGACTTGGAGGAGTTCCTCGCCCAGCTGCCCCTGCTGACCCACTGGTACGACCCGCAGGGTGTCGTCTTCAGTCCCGGCCTGAGGGCTCTCGCCGAAGGGTCGGTACGCGACTCGCAGGCGGTGCAGGCCCGTCTGGAGGCGGGGCAGCGAGGCGAGCAGGTACAGGGAGAGGTCTCGCCCTCTGACGTCCCCGCGCTCCTCGGCCCGGCCTGGACGGCTCCGCTGACCAGTTTCCAGCAACGCGACATCGCGAAGCTGCTGTCCCTCACACACGGCGCCAACTTCAGCGTTCCCGGGGCGGGCAAGACCCGCGCCGCCCTGGCGGTGTACGCGGCCCTCCGGCAGGCCGGCAAGGTCCGGCGGCTTCTGGTGGTCAGCCCGAAGTCCGCCTACGAGGCGTGGACCGACGAAGCCGCCACGTGCTTCTCCGTGCCACCCGTTCTCCGCGTCTTCCAGCGGTCGGAGGACAGCGGCGCGGAGATCCTGCTCGTCAACTACGAGCGGCTGAGCCGACAGCAGACCCAGCTCGCTGAGTGGCTCTCGGCCGGCCCGGCACTCATGGTCCTGGACGAGGCCCACCGAATGAAGCTGGGCGTCCGTGGCACGTACGGCGCCAGCTGCATGGCGCTGGGGCCACTGGCCGCGCACCGCCTCATCCTCACCGGGACCCCTGCGCCGAACGGCGCCAAGGATCTGGAGAGCCTCCTCTCGTTCGTCTGGCCCGGGCACGGGCGGCGAGCCGTGGACCAGGCGGTGGCGGGTGGGGACCTCGCGCACGCGAGCCGGGTGCTGAGACCGCTCTTCACCAGGACGACGAAGAACGAACTCCAGCTCCCCCCGGTGGACATACGGGTGAAGTACGTCCAGCTCCCTGAGGCGCACCGCCGCCTCTACGCCGCGCTCAGGAACCAGCTCACCGACCTCCAGGACCGCGAGCAGGAGGAGTTCACCCGGCTGGGCAAGGTGCTCGTCTACCTGATGATGGCCAGTACGAACCCCGCCCTGCTGGAGTCCGGCTCGGACCGTTACCAGCCCCTGCCACTGTTCGCGGCCCGGCGCCCGGCGGACCCCGGTCTCCCTCTGCTGGATCTCATGCGGGAACTTCCGCGCTACGAGCTGTCCCCGAAGTACGAGGCCGTGCTGCGGACCGTGACGGAGAACGCCCGCGCGGGCCGCAAGACACTCGTCTGGTCGACCTTCGTCAGGAACCTGACCACGCTCGCGGCTTCTCTCGATTCGCTCCGCCCAGCGGTGGTCCATGGCGCCACCCCGGACCGGGACGAGCAGATCCGAAGGTTCCGCGAGGACCCGGACTGCATGGTACTGCTCTCCAACCCGGCCACGCTGGGCGAGGGAATCAGCCTCCACCACGTCTGCCACGACGCCGTCTACCTCGACCGCGACTTCGCGGCCGGCCGCTACCTCCAGAGCCTCGACCGCATCCACCGGCTGGGACTCGCCCCGGGTACGGACACCCGCGTGACGGTGCTCGTCGCCGAGGGGACGATCGACGCGGTCGTACACGATCGGCTCGGCCGCAAGCTGGAGTTCATGGGCCAGATCCTCGACGACCCGGTCGTGAGGGAGCTGGCGGACCCGGAGGAGGACCTCACTCCATGGGGAATGGACTCCGCCGACCTCCACGCGCTGCTCGGTCATCTGCAGCAGCCGTGAACGTCGGCATCGCGGCCGTCAACATCCACCCACGCGTGCAGATCGACGATCAGCTTTGATCCGGGGCTCTCCCGCCCGCCCCACATCCCTGACGCCGCCGCAGCCGTCATCCCTCGCAAGTGGCGCTACCGAGAAGGAAGAAGGGGGCCGTCGTGCCTGCTCAGTCGATTGAGGTGCCAGTCATCGCTGACGTGATCGGGGGCCACTCCGGGCGACTCGACGACTTCAAGGGTGGCGTGGAGTCGGTCATCCGCCTGAAGTCCGAGTTTCCACTGGAGACCCTGCAAGGCATCGAAGAGTTTTCGCACCTTCAGGTCACCTGGTTCTTCAACTTCGGATCGCCGGATGACATCGCTCTGCACGCGCGCAGCCCCCGCGACAACCCGGCGTGGCCGGCGACCGGTACGTTCGTCCATCACAACCATCGACGGCCTGCGCGGCTCGCCACTTCCTTCCCCAGGCTACTCAAGGTTGACGGACGCGACCTGCACGTCGTCGATCTCGACGCCGACGACGGCACTCAGGTTGTTGATCTGGTCGCGGTGTTTCAGGAGATGCTCCCCCGTGGTCCCGTGGCCCAGCCGACGTGGCCGGGTGAGATGCTCGCCGACTACTGGCGGGATGCTTCTGAGCGCTGAGGGGGCTTGTGTACCCGGCGACCGGGAGGGGCCTCGGGGTGGGCCGGGTTCGTGGGGTTCTGGTGGGACCGCCCTCTTTCCGAGAGTCGCTCCTTCCGGTGGTGCGTCAAGGGCGCTCCTTCGTCGCGTCGGCTTCGCCGATTCCGCTGCGCTCCACCCTTGACCCACCACCGGAAGGAGCGAAAACACTCTCGGAGGGCGGTCCGGGGGCCGGGGTCCACGCACACGGCCCGGGCAGCGGCCGGGGTTGGTGGGCGTGTGCGGGCCGGTGGGTGGGGGCTTGGCTTGTGGCAGGGGCCGGTGGGACTCCGTCGGCCGGTTCGGGGTGCGCGGTTGTTGAATGGGGCGGTCGGAGTCCGGCTCAGCGGGTTGCGCTCGTCCGGGGTGGGGCTTCAGGCCCCGCTGGTCACTCCCGGTGGGGGGTAGACGAACGAAACTGCGCACTACTCCGGGTAACAGGCCCTGAGTTAAGCCACATTCGGCGCGAATCACCCTTATAGGGCGATGAAAGTGCAAGAAACACTCGCCGACCGCTCCTCACCACCCACCAAGGGCGACCAGCGGGGCCTGAGTCCCCGCCCGAAGACGACGGGCGGCCGCTGAGCGCCGCCGGGCCGCCCCATTCAACAACCGCGCACCCCAACGGACCAACGGAGGCCCACCGCCCCCCGCCGCTAGCCAAGCCCCCACCCACCGACCCGCAGACGCACGCCAACGCCAACCGCTGCCCGGGCCGAACGCGCGGCCCCGCCCCCGGCCGCCCTCCGAGTGTGAAAAGGCGGCCTCCGCCGCCGGGTCAAGGGTGGGCGCAGCCCATCGCGCAGCGACGCGACCGCAGGGAGCGCCCTTGACGCGGCGGCGGAGGCCGCCACACTCGGAACGAGGGCGGCCGCACCCGAGACCCAACAGGCCGGATCACCCCCGTCACCCCGCGTCGGGGAGTGCCGCTCGTACCGCCGCCGCCGCGTGGAGTCTTGCCGTGGGGAAGATCGGGACCGGGCTGTCCTCGGGGGCGATCAGGAGCTCGATCTCCGTGCAGCCCAGGATGACTCCTTCCGCACCGTCGGCGACCAGGGCCGCGATGATCTCCTGGTACGCGGCCCGTGACTCCTCCCGTACGACGCCCCGGCAGAGTTCCTCGTAGATCACCCGGTGAACCGTCGTCCGCCCTGCCGCCTCCGGGACCCGTACCTCCAGTCCGCCGGCCTCCAGACGGCCCCGGTAGAAGTCCTGTTCCATCGTGAACGCCGTGCCCAGCAGGCCGACCCGTCGCAGTCCCGACGCCCTCACCGCGTCCGCCGTGGCGTCCGCCAGGTGCAGCAGCGGGATCGACACCGCCGCCTCCACCTGGTCGGCGACCTTGTGCATGGTGTTGGTGCACAGCAGCACCATGTCCGCGCCGGCCGCCTCCAGAGCCCGGGCCGCCTCGGCCAGGATCTCGCCCGCCTCCGTCCAGCGGTTCTGGACCTGCAGTTGTTCGATCTCCGCGAAGTCCACCGAGTAGAGCACGCAGCGCGCCGAGTGGAGCCCACCGAGGCGGTCACGCGTGAACTCGTTCACCAGCCGGTAGTACTCCGCCGTCGACTCCCAGCTCATCCCGCCGATCAGCCCGATCGTCTTCATCGCCACGACACACCCCTCCCTCTCCGGTCACTCACACGAGCGTTCTTCGCCCACCGTGTCGACCCCGTCACGCTCCGTACGCTACGGTCACGCCAAACAGCCCCCGTCGATGGTTGCAGCCGCCGACGAGGGCCTGAACCACTCATGGATCGGCACATCCACCGTGATCTACCGGCACTTTAACGCGCCCTCCCGCGCCTTCAGCCAGTTCTCGCACGACCTCATCCGGCATCCCCGGCTCGACTCCGATGCCGTACGGCTCCTCACCTGGCAGCTCTCCCTGCCCCACGGCGCACGCGAGTCGCTCTCCGCGACCGCCCGCCGGGCCCGCATCGGAGGCTGCGCGTTCACCCGCGCCAAACGCCAGCTCAAGGACGAAGGCTTCGTACACGAGCGGCGGGTCCAGGGCCCCGGCGGCCGCTGGATCACCCAGCAGCTCATCTCCAGTACCCCGCTGACGTCCGCTCAGGCCGCCAAGATCCTTGCCGGAGCACCCCTCCCCACCTGCGCCGACGACGTATCACCGCAGGTCGCACCGAGTCCCCGGAAACCGGCCGCCGGTCCGCCGACCACCCCGCCGACCGGCGGTCATCCAGAGAAAGACCCGTCGGAAGACACCTCCCACCGTCCGGCAGCCACCAGCGAGGACGAGCGCTCCCTCGACGACGCCCGCGCCCTCATCGGCGTCCTTCCCCTCCTCTCTCCCGCCCTCCGCCACATCCCGCCCGGCATGCGTGAGGAACTCGCCCGTCTCGCCGCCCGCTGGCTCGCCGCCGGGCACACCCCCGCCGACGTCCACGCGCACATCCTGCGGGGGCTGCCCGGCGCCGGAACGCCCGTCCACCGGCCCGGCGGCCTCGTCCGCTACCTGCTCCGTGAGGTACCGCCCCGCGCCCTGCCCGTCCCGCCCGCGCCGACCCCCGTCGCTCCCCGGCTCTCCCACCGTCTCGAAGGCGCCCGCGAGTGCGCCGGTGACCACGTCCAGCCCATGCTGTTCCGGCCGCTCGGCGACGAGACCCTGTGCCCCGCATGCGCCCCACCCGCCCCGGACGAGCCGATGCCGGTGCCCGGCGGGGAGCACCTCCGCGTCCCCTCGTAGGCTCGACCCCGGAGAATCCCGACCGACCGAAAGGCCCCGCCATGCCCCGCATCCCCTCCCCCGCCGTCGCCGCCGCCGGGCTCGTCGGCGGGTACGCCGTCGCCCGGTGGACCAAGAAGCGGCCCCTCGGCGGGGTCGTGCTCGCCGGGGCCGGGGCCGTGGCCGCCCGGGAGTGGCAGCAGGTCGGTGGCGGCAAGGTCGCCGCCGGGCTCGGTGCCGTCTACGTCGCCGCGTTCGCCGGGTCCCACCCGCTCGCCAAGAAGATCGGCGCCTGGCCCGCCGTGTTCTCCGCCGCCGCGGGCATGGCCGCCGCCTCCTGGGCCGTCACCCGGGGGAAGTAGCGGCCTCGGCCCGGGGGGCGCCGGCCCCCCGCCCGCCGGGGACGCCCCTCAGCCCCCCACCCCGTGGCTCACCGTGTAGATCAGCAGGCCCGCCAGTGCGCCCACCACCGTGCCGTTGATGCGGATGAACTGGAGGTCGCGGCCGATGTTCGCCTCGATCTTCTTGGAGGTCTGCGTGGCGTCCCAGCCGGCCACCGTGTCCGTGATCAGGGACGTGATCTCGCCCCGGTAGGTCGTCACCACGTACGCCGCCGCGTCCTCCGCCCAGCCCTCCACCTTCTGCTGGAGGCGGGTGTCCGTCGCCAGGCGGTTGCCCAGGGAGATCAGGGACGCGCGGGCCCGCAGGCGGAGCTGGCTGTGGTCGTCCTCGGCCGCCGCGATGATCAGGTTGCGGACCGAGGACCAGGCCGAGGCGATGACGTCCTGGACCTCCGGGCGGGCCAGGAGGTCGGACTTGAGGCGTTCGACGCGGGCCCGGGTGTCCGTGTCCGCCTGGAGGTCGGCGGCGAAGTCGGTGAGGAAGCGGTCGATCGCGCCGCGCGCCGGGTGCCCCGGCATGTCCCGCATCTCCGTCACGAAGCGGAGGAGCTCCTTGTAGACCCGCTCGCCGATGCGCCGGTCGACGAACCGGGGCGTCCAGCCCGGCGCGCCGCCCTGGACGGCGTCCATCACCGAGTCGCCGTGGGTGACGAGCCAGTCGTGGCCGCGGGTGCAGATCAGGTCGACCGCCCGGTGGTGGGCGCCGTCGGCGACGATCCGCTCCAGCGTCTTGCCGAGGCCCGGCGCGATCTCCGCCGACTCGGCGCGCCGGGTGATCGCCTCCCCGACCACGGCCTGGACGTCCGCGTCCCGCAGGACCGTCAGGGCGCCGCGCAGCGCCGTGGCCGCCTCCGCCGTGACCCGGTCCGCGTGCGCCGGGTCCGCCAGCCACGTGCCGAGGCGCCGGCCGATGCCCAGGGCCGCCAGCCTGCCCCGTACGACGTCGGCCGACAGGAAGTTCTCGCCCACGAACTGCCCCAGCGACGCTCCGAGCTGGTCCTTCTTCGTCGGGATGATCGCCGTGTGCGGGATCGGCAGGCCGAGCGGCCGCCGGAACAGCGCCGTCACCGCGAACCAGTCCGCCAGCGCGCCGACCATGCCGGCCTCCGCCGCCGCCGCGACGTAGCCCGTCCAGGCGCCCCAGCCCGCGTTCTCCGCCCAGGTCGCCAGGGCGTAGACCACGGCCACGCAGAGCAGCAGTGACGTCGCCAGCGTCTTCATCCGGCGGACGCCTCTGCTCTTCTCCTCGTCCGCCGCCGTGTACGAAAAACTCACCATGGGCCCGACCTCCTACATCAGGGACTCCCGGCGCTCGTCGCGAGTTCCCCCGTACATCTTCGCGATCACCGTCTCGATGTCCGGCTCCCGCACCGAGAGGTCGACCAGCGGGTAGCGCGCGGCCACCGCCGCCACCAGGGGAGCCGCCGAGGAGGCCGCCGGGAGGGCGAGCCACTGGCGGGGTCCCTCCGCCCGGACGAAGCGGGCGCCCGGCACGTCCTCGATCGGGGGCAGCTCGCGCTCCAGGTCCACCACCAGGAGCCGTTCGCTCTCCCCGACGGCGTGCAGGCCGGCCAGCCCTCCGTCGTACATCAGGCGCCCGTGGTCGATCACCATCACCCGCGAGCAGAGCTGCTCGATGTCCGTGAGGTCGTGGGTGGTGAGCAGGACCGTGGTGCCCTGCGTGGTGTTGAGGCGGCTCAGGAACTCCCGGACCCTCGTCTTCGACACCACGTCCAGGCCGATCGTCGGCTCGTCCAGGTACAGCACCTCGGGGTCGTGGAGGAGCGCCGCCGCGATGTCGCCGCGCATCCGCTGGCCCAGGGAGAGCTGCCGTACCGGCACGTCGAGCAGCTCGCCCAGTTCGAGGAGCTCCACGCAGCGCTCGAGGTTCTCCCGGAAGCGGGCGTCGGGGATGCGGTACATCCGGTGCATCAGGCGGTACGAGTCCCTCAGCGGCAGGTCCCACCAGAGCGTGGTCCGCTGTCCGAAGACCACCCCGATCCGCTGCGCCAGCCGGGTGCGCTCGCGCGAGGGGTCGATGCCCGCGACCCGCAGCCGGCCGCCGCTGGGGGTGAGGATGCCGGTCAGCATCTTGATCGTCGTGGACTTCCCGGCCCCGTTCGGGCCGATGTAGCCGACCATCTCCCCGCGTCCGACGGTGAAGCTGATGCCGTCGACGGCCCGGACCTCCTTCTTCTCCCGGCGGAGGAGGCCTGCCCTCCGGCGGACCGTGAAGACCTTCTCCAGTGACTCCAGTTCGATGAACGGTTCCATGACGGCCTGTCCTCAGCTTCCTGTCGATCGGTACGCACGGACCCCGGCCCGCCACGCCAGCCCCGCGATGCCGCAGCACACCGCCGCCACCAGCGGCGACGCGAACGCCGTCCACTCCGGCACCCCGGCCGGGGCCGGCCGGCCCAGCACGTACAGGGCCGGCAGCCAGTTCACGAAGGCGAGCGGGACGACGTAGACGACCCCTCGCACCAGGTCCTGCGCGAAGATCGTCGGCGGGTACTGGAGGAGGGTGTTGCCGCCGTACGTGAAGGCGTTCGTCACCTCCGCCGCGTCCTGCATCCAGAACAGCGCCGAGGCTCCCAGCACCATCACCGCCCCGAAGATCACCGCTCCGGACACCACCGTCACCGGCAGCAGCAGGAGTTTCAGCGGCGACCAGTCCACGTCCAGCAGGCACAGGCTCCACACCAGGACCATCAGCCCCTGCGCCACCCGGCCGAACCTGCGCAGCGCGAACTTGTCCCCCGCCACCTGCGCCAGCAGGGGCGCCGGCCGCATCAGGAACGTGTCGAGCGAGCCGTCCCGGACGCGTGCGCCCATCCGCTGGAGCGAGCCCATCGTCAGGTCCGCGATCCCGAACGCCGTGCCCGTCGTCCCGTAGAGGAAGGCCACCTCGGCGAACGAGAAGCCGCCGAGGCCCTCCACCTGACCGAACATCAGGAGGATCACGACGAAGTCGAAGAAGGTCGCGCAGAAGCTGTTCACCAGCGTGAGCGCGAAGGACACGCGGTAGGTCATCGTCGAGCGGATCCACATGCCGGCGACCATGCGGTACGTCCGCCAGGACTCGCCCCACGGGCCGGGGGCGCGGCGCGGGCCGCGCCCGCCCCGGGGCTCGCCGGCCGGTGCGCGGTCCGGGGCGGGGGTCGCGGCGCCGTCCGGGCCCGGCGCGCCCCCGGAGGGCACGCGGGTGCGCGTCGCCTCATCCACCCTGCACCACCACCTTCCGCGTGGCCGCCGCCTGCGCCGCCCGGCCCGCGCCCAGCAGCACCAGGGCCCAGCCGGCCTGGAAGGCGTACGCCCTGAGCAGACCCCAGCCCTCGTAGGTCCCCAGGTAGACGTCGGCCGGCACCTGGAGCAGCGAGGCCCAGGGCAGCACGCGGGCGACCTCGCCGAGGGCGCCGGGGAAGACGTTCAGCGGGAGGAGCATCCCGGAGAAGAACAGGCCGCCCAGCCAGGCGGCCTGCACCACGCCCTGGCCGTCGAGCAGCCAGAAGGCGCTCATCGCCACCAGGTACCAGATCGCGAACCCGACGGTGGAGCCGAGCGCGGCCGCCAGCAGGAAGGCGAGCCACGAGCCGGGGCCGGCCGGCAGGGTGAAGCGGAAGGCCAGCCAGCCGACCGCCATCGGGGCGATCCCGCGTCCGAGCAGCTGGTAGGCGGACCTGCCCAGGTCGGCCGAGAACCACCAGGCCTGGAGGTCGGCGGGGCGGTACAGGTCGACGGCGATGTCCCCGGTCCTGATCCGCTCGATCAGCTCGTCCTCGAAGCCGCCGCCCATCAGTCCGCAGACCGTGATCAGCGCCTGGCCGATCCAGACGTACGCGAGGGCGTCGTCCGTCGAGTAGCCGCCGAGCCGCGGTCGCTCGTCCCAGAGGGCGATGTAGGTGTACGACAGGATGAGACCGAAGACGGTGTTGGTGAACACGCCCGCCGCCGTCGCCACCCGGTAGGTGGCATGGCGCCGGAACCCTCCCGCGGCCACCGCCGCGTACAGCCGCAGCATGCGGCTTCTCCTCCCCTGTCCGTCAAGCACCGAAAAAACCTGAAAGGACCGGAAGGCCCGAAAGGCATGGGAACGCACGGAAAAAGCGCCGAAGCGCACGACCCTAGCGGGGGTGAGGACCGCACCGCGACCGGATTTCCCGCCACCTTCGGGTCGCGTTCAGGAGTTTCGTCCCCTTAGGGGCAATATGAGGTGCCATGCCCCCTTCCTCCGGTACGAGCGACTCCGACGCCCCCCGGCCGGCCCGCCCCACGGGCTGGGAACCGAGGGACCCCACCCTCCCCCCTCCCCCGCCGCGCAGGGCCAGGCGACGTCCCCGCCGCCTCCTCCGCACCCTCTTCGGGCTCCTGCTCCTCGGCACCCTGCTGCTCGCGGGCGCCTTCGCCGCCGGCTACCTCCTCGTGGACATCCCGCCCGCGAACTCCGCCGCCGTCGCCCAGTCCAACCTGTACCTCTACCGGGACGGCAGCACCCTCGCCCGCGACGGCGAGGTCAACCGCGAGAACGTCCGGCTCGACCGCGTCCCCCTGACGGTCCGCCAGGCCGTCCTCGCCGCCGAGGACCGCGACTTCCACACCTCGCGCGCCGTCGACCCCAAGGCCATGGTCCGCGCCGCCTGGAACACCGTCAGCGGCAAGGGCCGCCAGTCCGGCTCCACCATCACCCAGCAGTACGTCAAGAACTACTACCTGGGACAGGAGCAGACGCTCACCCGCAAGGCTAAGGAGTTCTTCATCGCGATCAAGCTCGGCCGCGAGAAGAGCAAGGAGGAGATCCTCCAGGGCTACCTGAACACCAGCTACTTCGGACGCAACGCGTACGGCGTCCAGGCCGCCGCCCGCGCCTACTACGGCAAGGACGTCGAACAACTCGACACCGCCGAGGGCGCCTACCTCGCCTCCGTCCTCAAGGCACCCAGCGCCTACGACGTCACCACCCACCCCGAGAACCGCGCCAAGGCCGTCGCCCGCTGGAACTACGTCCTCGACGGCATGGTCACCGAGGGCTGGCTCACCCGCGCCGACCGCGCCGCCGCCCGCTTCCCCGTCCCCCAGACCGCCCGCCCCGCCACCGGCCTCTCCGGCCAGCGCGGCTATCTCGTCCACGCCGTCGAGGAGTACCTGACCGGACACGGCATCGTCGACGAGAAGACCCTCGCGGGCGGCGGCTTCCGCATCACCACCACCCTCGACCCCGCCAAGCAGGACGCCCTCGTCCAGGCCGTCGAGGACCAGGTCATGTCCCGGCTCGACCCGGCGGCCACCCCCACCGACCGGTACGTCCGGGTCGGCGCCGCCGCCGTCGACCCGGCCGACGGCAAGGTCCTCGCCATGTACGGCGGCGTCGACTACACCCGGCAGTACGTCAACAACGCCACCCGCCGCGACTACCAGGTCGGCTCCACCTTCAAGCCCTTCGTCTTCACCGCCGCCGTCCAGAGCGGCGCCCAGACCCAGCAGGGCGAAACGATCACCCCCCACACCGTGTACGACGGACGCAACCGCCGCCCCGTGGAAGGCTGGCACGGCATCCCGTACGACCCCGCCAACGAGGACGACGAGACCTTCGGCGAGATCCCCGTCGGCGCCGCGACCGACCTGTCCGTCAACGCCGTCTACGCCCAGATGGCCGTCGACGTCGGCCCCGGACACGTCCGCCGCACCGCCGTCGCCCTCGGCCTCCCCGGCTCCACCCCGGACCTCACCGCCACCCCCTCCATCGCCCTCGGCCCCGCCACCGCGAGCGTCCTGGACATGGCGACGGCGTACGCGACCCTCGCCGCCCACGGCCGGCACGGCACCCACACCCTCGTCGAGCGCCTCAGCAGGGACGGCCAGGAGATCACCCTGCCCGCCCCCACCGCCCGGCAGGCGGTGACCCGGGAAGCCGCCGACACCACCACCGCCGTCCTGCAGAACGTCGTCAGGACCGGCACCGGCACCGCCGCCCTCGCCGCCGGCCGCCCCGCGGCCGGGAAGACCGGCACCGCCGAGGACGACAAGGCCGCCTGGTTCGCCGGCTACACCCCGGAACTCGCCACGGTCGTCGCCCTGATGGGCCAGGACCCCGACTCGGGGCGGCAGGAATCCCTCTACGGCGCACTCGGACAGCCCCGCGTCAACGGCGGCGGGGAACCCACCGAGATCTGGGCCCAGTTCACCCGGGACGCCCTCGCGGGAACACCGCCCCGCGACTTCGACCTCCAGGTGATGCCGGGAGCCGAAGAACTCCCCTCGACACCACCGCTCCCCGACACACCGGACTCCCCGAACGCCTCCGGATCCCCCGACACCGCAGCCGTCTCGGACGTCTCCGGAACCCCCGACACCTCCCCGGCACCCGACACCTCAGGCGCCCCCGAGGCCCGCGAAGAGTCCTACGAGATCGGCGAGGCCGGCCCGGGAGCCGCCTCCCGCAGCCCCCGACCGCCCCGCACCTCCCCCGGTCAGTGACCGGAGGTCGCCTTCAGACCCACCACGGCGACCAGCAGCAGACAGACGAAGAAGATCCGGGCGGCAGTGGCCGGCTCACCCAGCACCACCATGCCGAGCACCGCCGCACCGGCCGCGCCGATGCCCACCCACACGCCGTACGCCGTACCGATCGGCAGCGTCTTGGCCGCCTGCGACAGCAGCATCATCGAGGCGACGATCCCGACACCGGTGAACACACTGGGCCAGAGCCGCGTGAAGCCGTCGGTGTACTTCATCCCGATCGACCAGCCGACTTCCAGCAGACCCGCGACGACGAGAAGAACCCAGGCCATGACGACGACACCTCCACGAGACGGAACAACAGGGTGCGTCGTCTTGTCGGAATCCCGGTACGGCGCGTCTCGTCGGGTGTCTCCAGGCTAGCAAAGAAAGACCGAGGGCCCCGGTGACCATGGTCACCAGGGCCCTCCGCAGCACAGCGGATCAGAGATACAGACCCGTGGAGTCCGTCGCCCCCTGGAACCGGTCCGCGGCCACCGCGTGGAGATCCCGCTCGCGCATCAGGACGTACGCGACACCCCGCACCTCGACCTCGGCGCGGTCCTCGGGGTCGTACAGCACCCGGTCGCCGATCTCGACGGTACGGACGTTCTGGCCGACCGCGACCACCTCGGCCCAGGACAGGCGACGCCCCACGGCGGCGGTCGCCGGAATCAGGATGCCGCCGCCGGAGCGCCGCTCCCCCTCCGGGGAGTCGGTGCGCACCAGGACGCGGTCGTGGAGCATCCGGATGGGCAGCTTGTCGTGCGTGTTCTCGCTCACGGTCCGAACCTACCTGCCCCCGCACCCCGGCCGGGGCGGGGAGGGGGGCGTCCCCGGAGGGATCATCCCCGGCCCTTCCGGGAAGAGGCGGCGAGCAGCCCGACGACCGCGACGGCGACCAGGGCCGCCGGCACGACGCGCTCCAGCCGCGGGGCGCCGTCCTCATGCGTGAAACGCGCCTTCACGTCCGAGACGACCCGGTTGACGGCGACGAAGGCACGCCCGGCGGTCTGATCGACCGTCGAGGTGACCTTGGCCTTCGCGTCCCCGATGATCGTCTTCGGGTGCATCCGAATGCCGATCTCGTCGAGAGTGACGGCGAGCTGCTCGCGCCGGCGGACGATGTCCGCCTCGATCTGCGCAGGGGTCCTGGCCTCCGACACCGCGCTGCCTCCGTAGTCGTGATCCGGGTGGTCGTCATCCGGTCGTTGATCGGTCCTTGTGGACAGTCTGTCAGCTCTGCCGCCGTCGGGCTGTCCCCGACCCCCATTAGGCTCTGAACGCGTCCGCGAACCATCCCGAGGAGATCAGCCATGAGCGAGCGACTGCAGCCCGGCGACACCGCCCCCGCCTTCACCCTGCCCGACGCCGACGGCAACCAGGTCGCGCTCGCCGACCACAAGGGCCGCAAGGTCATCGTCTACTTCTACCCGGCCGCCCTCACCCCCGGCTGCACGAAGCAGGCCTGCGACTTCACCGACAACCTCGACGTGCTCGCGGCCGCCGGCTACGACGTCATCGGCGTCTCCCCGGACAAGCCGGAGAAGCTGGCGAAGTTCCGCGAGCAGGAGAACCTCAAGGTCACCCTCGTCGGCGACCCGTCGAAGGAGACCCTCGCGGCCTACGGCGCCTTCGGCGAGAAGAAGCTGTACGGCAAGGTCGTCACGGGCGTCATCCGCTCGACGGTCGTCGTCGACGAGGACGGCAAGGTGGAGCACGCCTTCTACAACGTGAAGGCCACCGGCCACGTCGCCAAGATCCTCCGGGACCTGTCGATCGAGGCCTGACCCACCGCACGGGCCACGTGACGCACGTCGCAATCCCCGGCGATTTCCGTTTGTGAATGGCATGAACGCGCAGAAGGTCCTCTGGAGCTTTCCCGGAGAGAGGACGTACGGCCATGCCGGCCACAGACCGCGACGGCCAAGTCGTCGATCCCGAGGCGCAACGGCGCCACCCGCAGCTGTTCAAGGCCGCCGTCCGCCGGCGGCGGCCCAAGCTGCGCCGCACCGACATCACGGTCACCGACGAGGCGGCCGTCAAGCGGGCCGTGAAGGCGGCCTCGCTGGGCAATGCCATGGAGTGGTTCGACTTCGGCATCTACGCCTACCTCGCCGTCACCCTCGGCCACGTCTTCTTCCCCTCGGGCAACGACACCGTCCAGCTGCTGTCGTCGTTCGCGACCTTCGCCGTGGCCTTCCTGATCCGCCCGCTCGGCGGCATGGTGTTCGGCCCGATGGGCGACCGGCTGGGCCGCAAGAAGGTCCTCGCCCTGACGATGATCCTCATGGCCGTCGGCACCTTCGCGATCGGCCTGATCCCGTCGTACGCCTCCATCGGCTTCTGGGCCCCCGCGCTCCTGGTCTTCTTCCGCATGCTCCAGGGCTTCTCCACCGGCGGCGAGTACGGCGGCGCCTCGACGTTCATCGCCGAGTACGCCCCCGACCGCCGCAGGGGCTACTTCGGCAGCTTCCTGGAGTTCGGCACCCTCGCCGGCTACGTCGGCGCGGCCGGCCTGGTGACCGCCCTCACCGCCTGGCTCGGCTCCGACACCATGGAGGCCTGGGGCTGGCGCGTGCCGTTCCTGGTCGCCGGTCCGCTGGGCCTCGTCGGCCTGTACCTGCGGATGCGGCTCGACGAGACGCCCGCCTTCCAGAAGCTGGAGAGCGAGTCGGCCCGCGCCTCCGAGGCGGCGGACCCCGTGGAGACCTCCACCAAGGGCGACCTCGCGAAGATCTTCCGGCAGCAGTGGCCGACGCTGATCCTGTGCATCGCCCTGGTCGGCGCGTACAACATCACCGACTACATGCTGCTGTCGTACATGCCGACCTACCTCACCGACGAGCTCGGCTACAGCGAGACCCACGGCCTGCTGATCCTGCTGCTCGTCATGGTCCTGCTGATGCTGGTCATCACCCGGGTCGGCCGCCTGAGCGACCGCTTCGGACGGAAGCCGCTGCTCATGGCGGGCATGCTGGGCTTCTTCTTCCTGTCGCTGCCGGCGTTCCTGCTGATCGGCCAGGACGGCGTGCCCGCGATCACGGCGGGCATGCTGATGCTCGGCCTGTCGCTGGTCTGCCTGCTGGGCACGATGTCCGCGGCGCTCCCGGCGCTCTTCCCGACGGACGTCCGCTACGGCTCCCTGTCGGTGGGCTACAACCTGTCGGCGTCGCTGTTCGGCGGGACGACGCCGCTGGTGATCACGGCCCTGATCGGCGCGACCGGCAGCAACCTGATGCCGGCGTACTACGCGATGGCGGCGGCGCTCGTCGGAGTGATCGCGGTCGCCTGCATGAAGGAGACGGCCCGCCAGCCCCTGGAGGGCTCCCCGCCGTCGGTGGAGACCCCGGAGGAAGCGGCGGAACTGGTCATGTCCCAGGCCCCGGAACCGAGGTTCTGACCCCACGCCCCCACCGTCGCAACGGCCCGCACCTGACGTCCCCGGTGCGGGCCGTTCCGCTTGCCGTACGCGATATGACGTGACCGTCCGATATTCGGGTCGTTGGTACGTACGAGAACCGCACTGGGGAGGGGACGGGATGGGGACGAGTGTGTACACGAGGGAACGACTCACCGCCGTTGCGGCGGAGGCGAGTGGGTGGGCGGATCTGATGCGCCGCCTCGGCGTCAACGAGAGCGGGGGCCGACGCCGCATACTGCAGTCACAGGTGGCCGAGTTCAACATCGACACCAGCCACTTCAAGCAACGAAGCCCCTGGCGTAAGTACACGGACAGCGCCATCGCCGAGGCGGTCGCCACCTCTAGGACACTGCGCGAGGTCGCGCAGAAGCTCGGCGTGCCCCCGGCCACCGGAACGCTCTCGCACCTCAGCAAACGAATCGCGGCAGCCGGAATCGACGTGACGCGGTTCCCCGGCCTGAATCGCTCGACCGCGGACCTTCCGTTCACCACGGAGGAGCTCAAGACAGCCGCAGCGGCCACACAGAGCGTCAGGGCGATGGCGCGCCTGCTGGGCGTGGGCGATGACGGCAGATCCCGGGCCGCGCTCAGGCACATGCTTCACGAGCGCGGAATCGACATCGCCCACTTCACTCACAGGCGCGTCGAAGTTCCGGAGGACGGCCTACGAGCAGCGGTGACCGCTGCAGCCAGCTTCGCCGACGTGATGCGCGCGCTCGGTCTCCCGGTGAGCGACCAGATTCACCGCCGGGTGCGACGCCGGGTAGCCGAGCTGGGTCTCGACACGTCGCACTTCAAACGACGTACGTGGGGCACCGTACGAGTCGCAGCGCCGAAGGCCATCGCGCACACGGTGTTCCGGGTCCGTCCCGAAGGATCGTCGCGCGAGAACCGCGTTCGGCTCCACCGCGCGCTTACTGAGGTCGGCGTCCCGTATCGCTGCGTCGAGTGCGGCAACGAAGGCTCGTGGAGAGGTGGACCCATCACCCTGCAGATCGATCACATCAACGGAAACTGGATCGACAATCGCCGGGAGAACCTCCGCTACCTCTGCCCCAACTGCCACTCGAAGACAGCTACGTGGTATCGAGGCGGCGGGCGCCACCAGCCGATGTAGGGCATCCATACTCACGCAAGTGCAGGCCCGCTACGATGGTAGGCGACCAGCGGCCTTGGCGGAACGGCAGACGCCTCGCGTTTAGGTCGCGATGGGAGCAATCCCGTGAGGGTTCGAATCCCTCAGGCCGCACACGCCATCAAATCGAAGGCCTCACCCGAAAGTTGCTCCGGGTGAGGCCTTCGCTGTAGCCCTCAGCCCAGCAGTTCCCTCACGACCGGGACCAGGGCGCGGAAGGCCTGGCCTCGGTGGCTGATCGCGTTCTTCTCGGCGGGGGTCAGTTCGGCGCAGGTGATCTCGTGGCCCCGCGGCTGGAGGATCGGGTCGTAGCCGAAGCCGTTCGTGCCGACCGGGGTGTGGCGGAGGGTGCCCGGCATCGTGCCCTCGACGACGCGTTCCGTGCCGTCGGGGAGGGCCAGGGCCGCCGCGCAGGCGAAGTGGGCGCCCCGGTGCTCGTCGGCGATGTCGGAGAGCTGGGCCAGCAGGAGGTCCAGGTTGGCGCGGTCGTCGCCGTGCCTGCCGGACCAGCGGGCCGAGAAGATGCCGGGTGCGCCGTTGAGGACGTCGACGCAGAGGCCGGAGTCGTCGGCGACGGCCGGCAGGCCGGTGGCCCGGGCGAGGGCGTGGGCCTTGAGCAAGGCGTTCTCGGCGAAGGTGACGCCGGTCTCCTTGACGTCGGGAATCTCCGGGTACGCGTCCGCGCCGACGAGTTCCAGGTCGAGACCTGCGTCGGCGAGGATCGCGTGGAGTTCGGTGATCTTGCCCGCGTTGCGGGTGGCGAGGATCAGACGGGTCATGCCGTCGATTATCCCGGGGTGCAGACCTTCCCGATCTCGGTGGCCGCGTCGGTGACGGGGGTGATGTCCGGGGTGGTGTCGCCGTTCTCGACGGCGGTGCGGACGGAGTCGACGCCCTTGGTGAGATCGTCGACGGCCTTGGAGAGATCGGCGTTGTCCGTCGTGTTCTTGAGGTTGCCCAGTTCGGTGGAGATGGAGTCGAGGGACTCCTCGATCTGGGTGGCGTCGTTGGAGGCGTTGGAGACGGCCTGCTGGAGGTTGCTCACCGAGGTGGCTATCGCGTCGGCGGTCTTGACGCAGTCCATGGCCTTGTCGAGGGCTCCGCAGCCGCTCAGGACGGTGGTGAGCGCGGCGGCCGTGGCCACGGTGAGTGCGAGACGGCGCTTCAAGGCGGGTCCTCCCCCGGTTTCGTACGTGTGGACGGGCGGGCGCACGGATCGTATCCGGGTGCCCGCCCGTCAGGACGCACGACGGGGTCAGAGGGTTCCTTCGAGGGCCTTGCGCTGGATCTCGGCGAGTTCGGCGCAGCCGCCGGACGCGAGGTCGAGGAGGGCGTTGAGCTCCTTGCGGTCGAAGGGCTCGGCCTCGGCGGTGCCCTGGACCTCGACGAAGCGGCCGTCGCCGGTGCAGACGACGTTCATGTCGGTGTCGGCGCGGACGTCCTCCTCGTAGCAGAGGTCGAGGAGGGGGACGCCGTCGACGATGCCGACGGAGACGGCTCCGACGGTGCCGGTGAGGGGCTTGCGGCCGGCCTTGACGAGCTTCTTGCCCTGGGCCCAGGAGACCGCGTCGGCGAGAGCGACGTAGGCGCCGGTGATGGCGGCGGTGCGGGTGCCGCCGTCGGCCTGGAGGACGTCGCAGTCGAGGACGATGGTGTTCTCGCCGAGGGCCTTGTAGTCGATGACGGCGCGCAGGGAGCGGCCGATGAGGCGGGAGATCTCGTGGGTGCGGCCGCCGATCTTGCCGCGGACGGACTCGCGGTCGCCGCGGGTGTTGGTGGCGCGCGGGAGCATGGAGTACTCGCCGGTGACCCAGCCTTCGCCGCTGCCCTTGCGCCAGCGCGGGACGCCTTCGGTGACGGAGGCGGTGCAGAAGACCTTGGTGTCGCCGAAGGAGATGAGGACGGAGCCCTCGGCGTGCTTGCTCCATCCGCGTTCGATGGTGACGGGGCGGAGCTGTTCGGGGGTACGGCCGTCGATACGAGACATGTGAGGAGCCTAGCCGCGTCGGAACCGGGCGTGGTGAAGGGCCCGTTCCGCCGGTGGGGGCGGTGGCCGGTTGTGGTGGTCGCGGGTGGGGGCAGCGCGGGGTGCGGGTGTGCCTAAGGGCCCGTCCCCCTGCCGGGTCGGGCCCTTAGGACGATGCGGCTGCTTACATCATGTCTTCGATGTCGGCGGCGATCGGGTCGGCGTCGGTGCCGATGACGACCTGGATCGCGGTGCCCATCTTGACGACGCCGTGGGCGCCGGCGGCCTTGAGGGCGGCCTCGTCGACCTTGGACGGGTCCACGACCTCGGTGCGCAGGCGGGTGATGCAGCCTTCGACCTCTTCGATGTTCTCGATGCCGCCGAGCCCGGCGACGATCTTCTCAGCCTTGGTGGCCATGTGTTTCTCCCTGTCCGTTCTGTTCGCGCGTACGCGAATCTCGGCGCACCTGCGGTCCGCTTTGTCACGGTAACCCACGGTTGGCCCAACTTCGCGAGCGAGTGCCGCCGTTCTGCCGAATCATGATGATCACCGGCGGCCTGTCCTCAGCGGGCTCCCGGGAGCCTATCGCAACTGGTCTACACCAGTGTGCAACGAGACGCGCACCCGGCACGTTCCGGACAGGGAGGACGCCGATGAGTACCGACAGCGCTGCGGCGCAGCCGAAGAAGTCCGTGTGGGGCGGGCTCTTCCAGGGGCTGCAGAAGATGGGCCGCAGCCTCCAGCTCCCCATCGCCGTCCTTCCCGCCGCGGGCATCATCAACCGGCTCGGGCAGCCGGACGTGTTCGGCGCGGACGGTCTGGGCTGGGACAACGTCGCGAAGGTGATGGCGGGCGCGGGCGGTGCGCTCCTCGACGGCAGTCTGGGTCTGCCGATCCTCTTCTGCATCGGTGTCGCGATCGGCATGGCGAAGAAGGCGGACGGTTCGACCGCGCTCGCGGCCGTCGTCGGCTTCCTCGTCTACTACACGGTGCTGCGGCAGTTCCCGAAGGACTGCCCGGCGGGCACGAAGGACATCGGGGGCGGCTGCCTGGGCGCGGACGACTCCTTCGCCGGGTACACGTACCAGAACCCGGGCGTCTTCGGCGGCATCGTGATGGGTCTGCTCACCGCGTACCTGTGGCAGCGCTACCACCGGACGAAGCTGGTCGACTGGCTGGGCTTCTTCAACGGCCGCCGTCTCGTCCCGATCATCATGACGTTCGTGGGCATCGCGTTCGCCGCGCTCTGCCTGTGGGTCTGGCCGCCGATCGGCGACGCCCTGGAGAGCTTCAGCGACTGGCTGGTCGGTCTCGGCGCCTGGGGTTCCGGCATCTTCGGCGTGGCGAACCGGGCGCTGCTCGTGATCGGTCTGCACCAGTTCCTGAACGTGCCCATCTGGTTCCAGTTCGGCACGTACGAGAAGCCGGACGGCTCGGTGGTCCACGGCGACATCCCGATGTTCCTCGCGGGCGACCCGAACGCCGGCCAGTTCCTGACGGGCTTCTTCCCGATCATGATGTTCGCGCTGCCGGCGGCGGCGCTGGCGATCACCCACTGCGCGAAGCCGCACCGCCGCAAGGAGGTCGGCGGCCTGATGCTGTCGGTGGCGCTGACCTCGTTCGTCACCGGCATCACCGAGCCGCTGGAGTACTCGTTCCTCTTCATCGCCCCGGTGCTGTACGCGGTCCACGCCGTGCTGACCGGTGTGTCGATGGCGGTGACGTGGGCGCTCGGCGTGAAGGACGGATTCAGCTTCTCGGCCGGCCTGATCGACTACGTGATCAACTGGAATCTGGCGACGAAGCCCTGGCTGATCATTCCCATCGGTCTCGGGTTCGCGGTGGTGTACTACGCGATCTTCCGGTTCGCGATCACCAAGTTCGATCTCCAGACCCCCGGCCGCGAGCCGGACGAGGTGGGCGACGAGATGGAGCGGGAGAACGTGAAGTGAGGCGGTCCGGCGACGTCGGGTAGCGCCTCGCTCACCCGCCGGAGCCTGGTCGTTCCGGGGCTTTCGCCCCGCCCGTAAGCCCCTCGAAAGGCCCCTGGACCTGACGGTCCGGGGGCCTTATGTCGTGCATCTCCAGCTATGGCTGAACGCACAGAATTCGCAGGTTCCTTATCTAAGTCTCACGTGCTACAACTGGTCTACACCACTCATTGGTGTAGACCACGCGGTCCAGACCACCGCGTTTCCACGAGACGTCGCCGTCCCCCCTTTCCATCCTCTGGCGGCGCCTTGCCTTACTGGAGGAAGTTGATGAGTACGGCCACCGCCCAGGCCGCCGCTCCCGCGAAGAAGCGCGGATCCGGCCTGTTCCAGGGCCTGCAGAAGGTCGGTCGCAGCCTGCAGCTGCCGATCGCCGTGCTGCCGGCCGCGGGTATCTTGCTCCGTCTCGGCCAGCCCGACGTCTTCGGAAAGGACGGACTCGGCTGGGACAAGGTCGCCTCCGTCTTCGCCACCGCCGGCGGCGCGGTCTTCGACAACCTGCCCCTGCTCTTCTGCATCGGCGTCGCCATCGGCTTCGCCAAGAAGGCGGACGGCTCCACCGCCCTGGCCGCGCTCGTCGGCTTCCTGGTCTACAGCAACGTGCTGAAGGCCTTCCCCATCACCGAGGCCGTCGTCAACACGACCGCCAACAAGGGTGTCGACGTCGCCGCGACGTACAACAACCCGGGTGTCCTCGGCGGCATCCTGATGGGTCTGCTCTCCGCGGTCCTCTGGCAGCGCTTCCACCGCACCAAGCTCGTCGACTGGCTCGGCTTCTTCAACGGCCGCCGTCTCGTCCCGATCATCATGGCCTTCGTCGGCACCGCCGTCGGTGTCGTGTTCGGCCTGGTCTGGGAGCCCATCGGCGAGGGCATCTCCAGCTTCGGCGAGTGGATGACCGGCCTCGGCGCCGGCGGCGCCGGCCTCTTCGGTCTCATCAACCGCGCGCTGATCCCCGTCGGCATGCACCAGTTCGTGAACACCGTCTCCTGGTTCCAGATCGGCGACTTCACCAACGCCGCCGGCGAGGTCGTCCACGGTGACCTCAACCGCTTCTTCGCCGGAGACCCGAGCGCCGGAATCTTCATGTCGGGCTTCTTCCCGATCATGATGTTCGGCCTCCCGGCCGCCGCCATCGCCATCGCCCACGCCGCTCGCCCCGAGCGCCGCAAGGCCGTGATGGGCATGATGGTCTCCCTCGCGCTGACCTCCTTCGTCACCGGCATCACGGAGCCGATCGAGTTCACCTTCATGTTCATCGCACCGGTCCTGTACGCGATCCACGCCGTCCTGACCGCCGTGTCCATGGCCGTCACCTGGGCCCTCGGCGTCCACGCCGGCTTCACCTTCTCGGCCGGCGGCATCGACTACCTGCTGAACTGGAACCTCGCGACCAAGCCGTGGCTGATCATCCCGATCGGTCTCGTCTTCGCGGCGATCTACTACGTGGTCTTCCGCTTCGCGATCACCAAGTTCAACCTCCCGACCCCGGGCCGCGAGCCCGAGGAGGAGATCGAGGACCTCACCAAGGCGTGAGCCCCGTCCGCAGCACGGAAGGGCCCCGGAACCGCACGGTTCCGGGGCCCTTCCCGTTCTCGGCCGAGAGGTCAGATCTCGTAGACCGCGCCGGGCCGCGCCAGCTCCGACGGCCCCCCGTACACCTCGCGCGCGTCCGCCAGGTTCTGCTCGCCGTCCGTCCACGGCGGGATGTGGGTCAGCACGAGCCGGCCCACCGAGGAGCGGGCCGCCTCGGCGCCCGCCTCCCGGCCGTTGAGGTGGAGGGCCGGGATGTCCTCCTTGCCGTGGGTGAACGAGGCCTCGCAGAGGAAGAGGTCACTGCCCTCGGCCAGCTCGTGCAGCGAGTCGCAGACCCCGGTGTCCCCGGAGTACGTCAGCGAGCGGCCGCCGTGCTCGACCCGGATCCCGTACGCCTCGACCGGATGGCACACCTTCTCCGTGCGCACCGAGAACGGGCCGATCTCGAAGGCGCCCGACTTGAGGGTGCGGAAGTCGAAGACCTCGCTCATCGAGGTGGGCGACGGGGTGTCCGCGTACGCCGTGGTCAGGCGCTGCTCGGCGCCCTCCGGGGCGTAGACGGGGATCGCGTCGCACCGTCCGCCCTCGTGCCGGTAGTAGCGGGCGACGAAGTACCCGCACATGTCGATGCAGTGGTCGGCGTGCAGATGGCTGAGGAAGATCGCGTCGAGGTCGTACAGACCGATGTGTCGCTGCAGCTCGCCGAGGGCGCCGTTGCCCATGTCGAGGAGCAGCCGGAAGCCGTCGGCCTCGACGAGGTAGCTCGAACAGGCCGAATCCGCGGACGGGAACGACCCGGAGCAGCCGACGACGGTGAGCTTCATGGAGCGTGAACCTCCGTGGACGGATACGGAAAGCGCGCTGGGGAAGGGGGTGGCTGTGCGGTCTGTCGAGCGTAAGGCGCACCCGGGCCTGTCGCTCCTTCGCAGTGGCCTGTTGTGGGCGAACTCACGGGCTCTGTCACCGGTTCGGATGGATGCCGGGCCGCGTCGGCGCCGTGAGCGGCGCGCCGGTACCGTCTTGAGGTATGGACACGTCGTGGTGGCCCGCGCTGGTCGCGGTCGTGGTGATCGCCCTGGTGGTCGCGCTCGCCGACGGGTGGCGGCGGTCGTCGCGGCCCGGGAGGGGGCGGCGGCCCGCGCCGCCGGGGCGCAGCAGGCCTCCGGTCCGGCCGCCCGGCCGGCCCGCCGGGCCGCGGAAGGCTCCGTCGCGGTCGCCGCGGGCGGCGGAGATCTGGTGGGCGGACGTGCCCTTCGAGGACGGGCCCGGTTCGAAGGACCGGCCCTGCCTGGTCCTGTCGGTCCGGGGGAACAGCGCGCTCGTCGCCAAGATCACCAGCAGGTACCACGACGAGCGGCCGGGGGTGATCGCGCTGCCGCCGGGTGCGGTCGGGGACGCGCAGGGGCGGCCGAGCTTCCTGGAGACGGACGAGCTGCGCGAGGTTCCCGTGCGGGACTTCCGCCGGAGAGTGGGAACGGCGGACCCGGTCGTGTGGGACCAGGTCCGCCATCTGGCGCGCTAGCGCGGCGCGGGCGGGCTTCGCGGGCGGGCGCCCGCAGGGCCGGGTGCGTGAGGAGCCGGGGGCCGGGGGCGCCGGGGCCCGGGAGGCGCTCAGGCCCAGAGCTGGCCCTGGACCGCCTCGATCGCCTCTTCCGTGGTGGCCGCGGTGTAGAGGCCGGTGGAGAGGTACTTCCAGCCGCCGTCGGCGACGACGAAGGCGATGTCCGCGCTCTCGCCCGCCTTCACCGCCTTGTTGCCGACGCCGATGGCCGCGTGCAGGGCCGCGCCGGTGGAGACGCCCGCGAAGATGCCCTCCTGCTGGAGGAGTTCGCGGGTGCGGGTGACCGCGTCGGCGGAGCCGACGGAGAAGCGGGTGGTGAGCACGGAGGCGTCGTACAGCTCCGGCACGAAGCCCTCGTCGAGGTTGCGGAGGCCGTAGACGAGGTCGTCGTAGCGCGGTTCGGCGGCGACGATCCTGACGTCGGGCTTGTGCTCCCGCAGGTAGCGGCCGACGCCCATGAGGGTGCCGGTGGTGCCGAGGCCCGCCACGAAGTGGGTGATGGAGGGCAGGTCGGCGAGGATCTCGGGGCCGGTGGTGGCGTAGTGCGCGCCCGCGTTGTGCGGGTTGCCGTACTGGTAGAGCATCACCCAGGTCGGGTTCTCGGCCGCGATCTCCTTGGCCACCCGTACCGCCGTGTTCGATCCGCCCGCCGCGGGGGACGAGATGATCTCGGCGCCCCACATGGAGAGGAGCTGACGGCGCTCCTCGCTGGTGTTCTCGGGCATGACGCAGACGATGCGGTAGCCCTTGAGCTTGGCGGCCATCGCCAGGGAGATGCCGGTGTTGCCGCTGGTCGGCTCCAGGATGGTGCAGCCGGGGGTGAGGCGGCCGTCCTTCTCCGCCTGCTCGATCATGTGGAGCGCGGGGCGGTCCTTGACCGAGCCGGTCGGGTTGCGGTCCTCCAGCTTCGCCCAGATGCGGACGTCGTCCGAGGGCGAGAGCCGGGGGAGGCGGACGAGCGGCGTGTTGCCGACCGCCGCCAGCGAGGAGTCGTAGCGCATGTGGATCAGACCATGCCACCGGCGACGGCCGGCAGGATCGTGACGTTGTCGCCGTCGGTGAGCTTGGTGTCGATGCCGTCGAGGAAGCGGACGTCCTCGTCGTTCAGGTAGACGTTGACGAAACGGCGGAGCTTGCCGTCGTCGACGATGCGGGCCTCGATCCCGGCGTGGCGGGACTCCAGGTCGGCGAAGAGCTCGGCGAGGGTTCCGCCGCTGCCCTCGACGGCCTTCTCGCCGTCGGTGTAGGTGCGGAGGATGGTCGGGATGCGGACCTCGATGGCCATGGCGTGGGCTCCTGTCGGAAGTGGCGTGATGGGCGCGCTGCTGGGGCCCCCGCGCGGAGGGGGGTCGTACGAACGTGCGCTCGGCCGGTCGCTCAGAGCGCAGCGCGGGACGAACAGATCGCGCTGGCGAGGCGGCACAGGTCGACGTGCAGGCGCGCGACGAGCAGCACTGTGCCCGGAGTCTCTTCGCTCACGTCGTGGGAAACCATGGGCTCATCGTATCGATTCCCGGTCCGGGTTTCGGAATGTGATCTCACATGGTGGATGTTTGCCGACCGCCTGCCGGACTGGGCTGGAAGAGGACGGTGGGCTTCCCGGTCCGCGGATGCGGGATGACCTCGGTGTCCACCCCGTAGACGGCCTCCAGGAGGGCGGAGGTGAGGACCTCGGCCGGGGTTCCGCCGGTGACGAGCCGTCCGCCCTCCAGGACGTAGATCCGGTCGCAGTACGCCCCCGCGAGGTTGAGGTCGTGCAGCGCGAGCAGGTTCGTGGTGCCCAGGGTACGGACGAGGGCCAGGACGTCGAGCTGGTGGCGGATGTCCAGGTGGTTGGTGGGCTCGTCGAGGACGAGGAGCTCGGGCTCCTGGACGAGGGCGCGGGCGACGAGGGCGCGTTGGCGCTCGCCTCCGGAGAGCGCGGGATACGGGCGGTCGGCGAGCTCGGCGAGGCCGACGCGGGCCAGGGCGGCGGCGGCGCGCTCCCGGTCGGCGCCGCTGTCGCCCTCCCAGAACCGCTTGTGCGGGGAGCGGCCGAGGGCGACGAGTTCGCCGACGGTGAGCTCGAACTCCAGGGCGCTGTCCTGCGGGACGGTGGCGACGCGGCGGGCGCGGGCCTTGGGGCCGAGGGCGTGGAGGTCGGCGCCGTCGAGCAGGGCGCGGCCCGCGGTGGGGACGAGGGTGCCGTAGACGCAGCGCAGGAGGGTGGTCTTGCCGCTGCCGTTGGGGCCGATGAGGCCGACGGTCTCGCCGGGGCGGACGGTGAGGTCGACGGAGCGGAGCCGCCGCTCGTACGAGAGTCCCTCCAGGCGCAGTTCGGTCACAGCGGTGCTCCTTCCGGGCGCCGGCGCATCAGCCAGAGGAAGAACGGGCCGCCGGTGAGGGCGGTGAGGATGCCGACGGGGACGTCCTGGGGGGCGGCGACGGTCCGGGCGCCGAGGTCGGCGAGGACCAGGGCGAGCGAGCCGCCGAGCGCGGCGACCGGGAGGAGCCGGCGGTGCGGGGCGCCGACGGCGAGCCGGGCCGCGTGGGGGGCCATCAGACCGACGAAGCCGACGGCTCCGCTGGCGGCCACCATGACGGCGGTGACGAGGGAGGCGAGGACGAAGACGGCGGCGCGGAAGCGGGCGGTGTCCAGGCCCAGGACGGTGGCGCCCTCCTCGCCGACGAGGAGCAGGTCGAGCGGGCGGGCGAGGGTGAGGAGGGCGGCCGTGCCGACCGCGAGGACGGCGGCGGGCAGGACCAGGGTGTCCCAGCGGGCGCTGCCGAGGCCGCCGAGGGACCAGTACAGGGCCTCCTGGAAGTGCTCGGGGCGGCCGGCGAGGACGAGCAGCAGGGTGGCGAGGGCGGACAGGATGTAGGAGACGGCGACTCCGGCGAGGACGAGCCGGGCGCCGGTGAGGGTGCCGCCGCGGCGGGCGAGCCCGTAGACCAGGACGAGGGAGAGCAGGGCGCCCGCGAACGCGCCGACGGGCATGGCGAGGGTGGTGGTCACGCCGCCCAGCAGGCCCGCTCCCCCGCCGGCGACCAGGACGAGGACGGCGCCGGCGGAGGCGCCGGAGGAGATGCCGAGGAGGAACGGGTCGGCGAGCCGGTTGCGGACCAGGGCCTGGAGGACGGCGCCGACGACGGCGAGTCCGGCGCCGACGACCACGCCGAGCAGGACCCGGGGCAGCCGGACGTCGAGGACGATCGTCCGGAACGGGGAGGGGTCGGCGGCGCGTCCGGTGAGGACGTCGAGGACCTGGCCGGGCGGGATGCGGACGGAGCCGAGGGCGAGCGAGGCGATCGCGGCGGCGGCCAGGGCGAGGACGAGTCCGGTGACGACGACCGCGTACCGCAGACGCCCGCCGGCGGGGGCCTTCCCGGGGAGGGCCTTCCCGGCCAGGGCCTTGCCGGGCGGGGCCTTGCCGGCCGGGGGCTTCCCGGCCGGGCCCTTCTCGGGCGCGCCGGGGCGGGCTGGCCGGGCAGGCCCGAACTCGGCGGACGAGCGGGACCCGGCCGCCACGGAGGCGGGACCACCCGGTCGCGTCGGCCCCGTCGTGGGGGCACTCCGTCGCTCGGTGGGGGCCGGGGTCGGCGGCAGGGGCTGCGGCGGGTCTTCCGGTGTGCTCGCCGCGCGGGCGGGCCCCGCGCTCATCGGGCCGGGTGGAGCTGGGCGGCCAGCTTGTCGACGGCCGCGGGGACGCGGACGCCGAGGACGGTGTCGGAGAGCGGCATCACGGCGAACCGGCGGTTCTTGATCGCCGGGACGTCCTTGAGGGCCGGGTCGTCGAGGAGCCGCTGCTTCTTCTGCTCGACGGTGGTGGAGCCGTAGTCGTAGATGACGACGACCTCGGGCTTGCGGGCGACGACCTGCTCCCAGGTGGCGTCGCCGAAGGCCTTGTCGAGGTCGGCGAAGACGTTCCGGCCGCCGGCGCGGGTGATGAGCTCGTTGCCGATGCCCTTGCCGCCGGCGGTGAAGGCGGTCTTGTCGCCGCTGTCGTAGACGAAGACGGAGACCGGCGCGGTGCCCTTGAGCCGCTTCTCGGTGGCGGCGACGGTGGTCCGCGCCTCGCGGACCCAGGTCGTGGCCCGGTCGGGGACGCCGAACGTCCGCCCGACCTCCTCGACTTCGCGGTAGAGGTCGTCCACGGAGGGCGAACCGGAGGGGCAGTACTCGGTGTTGAGGCGGGTGGAGATGCCCGCGCGCTTCAGGTCGTCGCGGCTCCGGCCGTCCTTGCTCGCGAAGGCGGAGGAGTAGCCGCCGTAGACGAAGTCGGGGTTCGCGGCGAGCAGGGCCTCCTTGGAGGGGTACTCCTTCGCGAGGACCGGGACGGAGTCGTACGCCTTCTTGTAGGCGGGGAGGACCGTGTCGTCGAGGTAGGCGGTGCCGACGAGCGACTTCTCCAGGCCGAGGGCGAGCATGACCTCGGTGACGTGCTGGTTCATGGTGACCGCCCGCTTCGGCGGGGCCGTGAAGGTCGTCTTCACACCGCAGTTGGTGACGGTGTACGGGAATCCGGGGGCGGCCCCGGCGTCGGGAGCCTGCTCCGCGGGCGCCGAGCAGGCGGCGAGCAGCGGGAGCAGGAGGACGGCGGGCAGCAGGGTGCGGCGGTGCCTGGACATGGCGGAACGTGCCTCCTCCGGGGATTTCCACGTCCCCGATCGGTGGTGAGAAGGCGGCAGGTCAGTTCCTGGCTTCCGCCTCCCCTCGGGGAAGGCGGTCACAGTGGCGGGACCGTGCCGGATTCGCACCGGCTTCCTGGGTCCTGCCGCCCGTTGGTCCCGGTCAGTGTCTCAGGCGGCGTACTCCTCGACGACCTCGACCTCTTCCTCGGTCACGACGCCCTCGACGATGGTGAAGGAGCGGAACTGGAAGGGTCCGGCGCCGTCGGTGTCGGCGGTGGACACGAGGACGTAGTGGGCCTGGGGCTCGTTGGCGTACGAGATGTCCGTGCGGGACGGGTAGGCCTCGGTCGCGGTGTGCGAGTGGTAGACGATGACGGGCTCCTCGTCCCGGTCGTCCATCTCGCGGTAGAGCTTGAGCAGGTCCGCGGAGTCGAACTCGTAGAAGGTGGGCGAGCGCGCGGCGTTGAGCATCGGGATGAACCGCTCGGGGCGGCCGGTGCCGACCGGTCCCGCGACCACGCCGCAGGCCTCGTCGGGGTGGTCCGCGCGGGAGTGTTCCACGATCTGGTCGTACAGGGCCCGGGTGATGGTCAGCATGCCGACAGGATAAGCCGACGGGCCGTTCCGTACCGGGGAGTGGTACGGAACGGCCCGTATGCCGAGACGGTCGTGGTCAGGGCCGCTTGGGGACGGCCCGGGGCGACCGCCCGCGGGGTCCGGTCAGGACCGCTTGGCGAAGGCGGCGCCCTCGGGGTTGCGGGACTTCAGGACCAGGTAGGAGACGCCCAGGATGAGACCCCAGACCGGGGCCGCGTACAGGGAGACGCGGGCGCCCTCGTCGATGCCCATCATGACGATGACCATGCCGATGAAGAGGAGCGCGAACCAGCTGGTGTACGGGGCTCCCGGGGCCTTGAAGGCGGACTGGGGGAGCTCGCCGCGGTTCGCCTTGGCGCGGTAGCGGATCTGGCAGACCAGGATCATGATCCAGGCCCACATGCCGGAGATGGTGGCGAAGGAGACGACGTACTCGAAGGCCTTGCCGGGGGCGACGTAGTTGATCCAGACGCCGACCAGCATGAGCGAGGCCGAGAAGGTCAGGCCGAGCAGCGGGGTGCCGCTCTTGGTGAGCTTCGTGAAGACCTTGGGGCCCTGGCCGTTGAGCGCGAGGTCGCGCAGCATGCGGCCGGTGGAGTACATGCCCGAGTTGCAGGAGGAGAGGGCCGCGGTCAGCACCACGAAGTTGACGATGGCGGCGCCGACGCCGAGGCCCATCTTCTCGAAGGCGGCGACGAACGGGGAGACGCCCGGCTGGAACTCGGTCCACGGGACGACCGACAGGATCATGATCAGCGCGCCGACGTAGAAGACGGCGATGCGCCACGGCACGGTGTTGATGGCCTTGGGCAGGACGGTCTTCGGATCCTTGGACTCGCCGGCGGTGACGCCGACCAGCTCGACGGCGAGGAAGGCGAACATGACGATCTGCAGGGTCATCAGCGTGTTGCCGATGCCGGTGGGGAAGAAACCGCCCTGGTCCCACAGGTGGGTCACGGAGGCGGTGTCCCCGGCGTCGGAGAAGCCGACGGTGAGGATGCCGGCGCAGATCAGGATCATGCCGATGATGGCGGTGACCTTGACCATGGAGAACCAGAACTCCAGCTCGCCGAAGAGCTTCACGGAGATCAGGTTGGCGCCGTAGAGGATCACGGTGAAGACCAGCGCGGAGATCCACTGCGGGATGTCCCACCAGTACGTCATATAGGTGGCCGCGGCGGTGACTTCGGTGATGCCGGTGACGACCCAGAAGAGCCAGTACGTCCAGCCGGTCACGAAGCCCCAGAAGGGGCCGACGAACTCGCGTGCGTACTCCGCGAAGGAGCCGGACACGGGGCGGTACATGAGGAGCTCGCCGAGGGCGCGCATGATGAAGAAGATGACCAGGCCCGCGATGGCGTACGCGAGGATCAGGCTGGGGCCCGCCTTGGCGATGGCCTTGCCGGCGCCGAGGAAGAGGCCGGTGCCGATGGCACCGCCGATCGCGATCATCTGGATCTGCCGGGCGCCGAGGCCGCGCTGGTAGCCCTCGCCGCCGTCCACGGCCCCGTCGGTGCCGTCGTGCTGCTTGTCGACCTGCACAGAGGTCATGGTGGTGCGCCTTTCTCCATGCTGATCCGCGCGACTACGAGTGCGTCTGCCGCGGATCAGATCCTGATCCCCCCGGATGTGGATGGAGTGCCACCGGCGGTCAGCCGGACGAAGCGCCCTCGGGAACAGGGGTGGCGTCCCCGAGCGGTCGTGAAGATTTATCACGCGGTCCGGCGCGATCGAGGGAATCACGTGTGGCGCACGTCACGGGAAGCGCCGGGCGAAGGGGACTCAAGACGCCAAAGCGGACGCTCTGATAACGCATTCGTTATCCGGATTTGAGCGTCCGCTGAGCGAACACGCCGCCGCCTGGGCGTGTCGCGGGGGCGTCCGGGCGCGACGCGGCCGGTCGGCCGGCGGGCCCGTTACGGCAGGAGGGTCTCGACGAGGGACTCCTGGAGCGCCCCCAGCCAGAGGTACGCCATCACCATCGGCTTGCGCGGGTCGGAGTCCGGCAGCCGGTACAGCTGCTCGCCCTCGTCGTCGGTGACCTCCAGGCGGGTCCCGATGGTCAGCCGGAGGTCGTTGAGCGCGCCGAGCCAGGCGCGGGACTCGTCCGGGGTCAGCTTCAGGACGGCGCCGCCCTCGCCCGCCGCGTCGGCGGAGAGCGCGTCGAGGGCGCGGACGACGACGAGGGCGTCCTCGCGCTTGCGGGCCCGCAGGTCGTTCTCCGTGAAGCGGCGGAAGTCGGAGGCGGCGGCCCGCAGCTCCTCGCTGTCGTCCCCGTACGCGTCGGGGAAGAGGCGCTTGAGGGCGGGGTCGGACGGCGGCTTGCTGGGACCCTCGGCGAAGAGGGCGGCCAGCGGGTCGGCGCCCTCGGCGGGCTCGTCGCCCGGTCCGATCAGCTCCATGAGCTGGACGGCGAGGGAGCGGAGGATGGAGATCTCGACGTCGTCGAGGGCGACGGCCGCACCGCCGCCGGGCAGGGTCTCGAAGTGCCCGGCCATCAGAAGCGGTCCTGGGAGAGGGTCGCCCAGAGGCCGTAGCCGTGCATGGCCTGCACGTCGCGCTCCATCTCCTCGCGGGTGCCGCTGGAGACCACCGCGCGTCCCTTGTGGTGCACGTCGAGCATCAGTTTGTGCGCCTTGTCCTTGGAGTATCCGAAGTACGACTGGAAGACGTACGTCACGTAGCTCATCAGGTTGACCGGATCGTTGTGCACGAGGGTCACCCAGGGCACGTCCGGCTCGACGACCGCGGAGACCTCCTCGGCCGATTCCGTACGTTCGATCTCAATAGGCGCGACGCTCACTCACCCCATGCTGCCACCCCGGAGGGCCCGTCGCACAAACGGGTCACCCGCCCGTCACTCGCCCGCCCCCCTATTCGTCAATCTGACGATTTCTGCGCTAGCATCACTGACATGAACGCTGCGGACCTTGGGCTGCCGGTGGACGTGCCGTCGACCGCGCTCTTCACCGACCAGTACGAGCTGACCATGCTCCAGGCGGCCCTCCGGGCCGGCACCGCCGACCGACGCTCGGTCTTCGAGGTCTTCACCCGGCGCCTGCCCGGAGGACGGCGCTACGGCGTCCTCGCGGGCGTCGGCCGGGTCCTCGACGCCGTCGAGAACTTCCGGTTCGACCCCGCCGTCCTGGGCTTCCTGCGCGAGCGCGGGATCGTCGACGAGCCGACCCTGGAGTGGCTCGCCCGCTACCGCTTCACCGGCGACATCTGGGGCTACCCCGAGGGCGAGGTGTACTTCCCCGGCTCGCCGGTCCTGCGCGTCGAGGGCTCCTTCGCCGAGTGCGTGCTGCTGGAGACGGTGATCCTCTCCATCCTCAACCACGACTCGGCCATCGCCGCCGCCGCCTCCCGCATGTCGGCCGCGGCCGCCGGGCGCCGGCTGATCGAGATGGGCGCCCGGCGCACCCACGAGCTGGCCGCCGTCGCCGCCTCCCGCGCCGCCTACGTCGGCGGCTTCGACTCCACCTCGGACCTCGCCGCCGGCTTCCGCTACGGCATCCCGACCGTCGGCACCTCCGCCCACGCCTTCACCCTCCTGCACGACAGCGAGCGCGACGCCTTCCGCGCCCAGGTCGACAGCCTCGGCCGCGGCACGACCCTGCTCGTCGACACCTACGACGTGACCGAGGCCGTCCGCACCGCGGTCGAGGTGGCGGGGCCCGAGCTCGGGGCCGTCCGGATCGACTCCGGCGACCTGCTGCTCGTCGCCCACCGGGTCCGCCAGCAGCTCGACGAGCTGGGCGCCCGCGACACGAAGATCGTCGTCACCTCGGACCTCGACGAGTACGCCATCGCCTCCCTCGCGGCGGCCCCGGTCGACGCGTACGGGGTGGGCACCCAGCTGGTCACCGGAAGCGGTCACCCGACCTGCTCCATGGTCTACAAGCTGGTCGCCCGCGCCTCCTCGGCCGATCCCAGGGCGCCGCTCACGGCGGTCGCCAAGAAGTCGCTCGGCGGCAAGGCCTCGGTCGGCGGGCGCAAGTGGGCGGCGCGCCGCCCCGACGCGTACGGGATCGCGGAGGCGGAGGTGCTGGGCACCGGCCCGGTCCCCCCGGAGCTCGCCGGCCACCAGCTCCTGGTCGAGCTGGTCAAGGGCGGCGACGTGGTCGCCAGGGAGCCGCTGGAGGCCGCCAGGGCCCGGCACATCGCGGCCCGCGCCGGGCTGCCGATGTCGGCGATGCAGCTCTCCCGCGGCGAGCCCGTGCTGCCCACGGAGTACCTGTAGGGCCATGCGGACGGACCCGCCCTCTCCCGGTGGGCGGGCCGATTCTCTAGGCTCGGTCCCACCCCTCCCCGACGCGCTAAGGACACCCGCCATGCACCGCGCATTGATCGTTGTGGACGTTCAGAACGACTTCTGCGAGGGCGGCAGCCTCGCGGTGGGCGGCGGCGCGGACGTCGCCGCCGCCATCACCGACCTGGTCGGCCTGACGGCGGGCAGCTCCTACCGGCACGTGGTCGCCACCCGCGACCACCACGTCGACCCGGGCGCGCACTTCGCGCCGGACGGCGAGGAGCCGGACTACGTCACCTCCTGGCCGGTGCACTGCGTGGCGGGCACGGAGGGGGTCGGCTTCCACCCGAACTTCGCTCCGGCCGTCGCCAGCGGGGCGATCGACGCCGTCTTCGACAAGGGTGCGTACGACGCCGCCTACAGCGGCTTCGAGGGGCACGACGAGAACGGCCTGACGCTCGCGGAGTGGCTCCGCGAGCGGGAGGTCACCGAGGTCGACGTGGTGGGCATCGCCACCGACCACTGCGTGCGGGCGACGGCCCTGGACGCGGCCCGCGAGGGCTTCCGCACCCATGTGCTGCTCGACCTGACGGCCGGCGTCGCGAAGGAGACGACGGACCGGGCCCTGGAGGAGCTGCGGGCGGCGGGCGTGGAGCTGACGGGCAAGCCCGTGGTGGCCTGAGCGTCCCGCGGGGGCCCGGCGGCCCCCTCAGGCGGCCGGCTCCCTGGGAAGGGACCGTACGGGGTGCCAGAGCTCCTGGGCGGCGCCGGGCGCGGATCTCCAGAGCAGGCCGTCGGGGTGGTGCAGGACGGCCGTGATCTCGTCCGGCGTGGGCGGCTCGCTGTTGCCCCGGAGGTACACCGCGCGCAGCCCCAGGTTCCGCAGCCTGGTCAGGGCGCGGGCACGGTTGGCGGCGTGGACCAGGAAGCGGACGCTGGCGCCGTCGCGGGCCGGGCTGGGCAGCCCTATCGCGACGACCACACTGCCTCCCGGCAACTTGCAGAACCCTCCGTTGGGCATGTGTGACCACTCCCCCGTGGATCGACTGTCAATAAGAACATCGGTCTGATGCGTCAGACGCACCTAAACACGATCGGCCGCCGCCCGCTAGAGGGGCGACGGCCGATCACGCTTTGACCTGCGGTTTTACCGATTACTTCGTGGACGGACCCACGCGGACCGTGATCGTCTCGCCGTTCTTCGGCTCCTTGACGACCTGGATCTTGGTGTTGGTGTCAGTTACCTGGACACCGGCGCGCGCCGTCTCCTTGAACCAGTACGTGCCCTTGCGGTCGTCGAAGACCGGGTTGCCCGGCAGCGACGGGACGAAGGACGCGACGTCGGCCTTGTGGAGCAGCATGCCGTCGGTCTTGTAGGTGCCGAAGGTGGAGTCGTACGCCTGGACGCGGTTGCGCATCAGGGTGCCGTCCTTCCACTTCAGCGGGGTCGGGTGGGAGTCGACCGGAAGGATCAGACCCTGGCCCGGGTGGACCGCGGTGTTGTTGTCCTTCTGGGAGAGGTCCCACTTCCAGATGAGCAGGCCGTTCTGGTACGGGTAGTGCTCGACCCAGCTGGCCTTGTCACCGGTGAACCCGAAGTTGTACGGGCCGACCTTGAGGGTGGCGTCGTACGAGACGTACTGGCGGTTCTCCGCGATGTAGTACTGCTCGTACTCCTTCGTGAAGCCCTTGCCGACCCGCGAGAAGCCCTTGGCCGTCCAGCCGTTGTCGCCGTTCTCGGCGCCGTCGGCGAAGACGGTCGCACCGTCCGCGGTCAGCGTGATGGCGTCGGCCGTGAAGCCCTTGCCGCCGGCGCCGCCGTCCGTCTGGTAGCGGAAGCGGAGGTCGAACTTCTTGCCCGCGTAGGCGTCGAGGCCGTAGACGAGCTCCTTGTGGGTGCCCGAGACGTCGGTCAGCGCCGGGGCGCCGCTGGCGTCGCGCGGGAGCGGCTTGCCGTCGGCGGTGCCGTCCAGGGCCGTCCAGTTGGCGCCGCCGTCGGTCGACACCTCGGTGTAGAGGTAGTCGTAGTCGAGCTCGATGTCGTACCAGCCCTTGAGCTTCAGGGAGGCGGACTTCTTGCCCGTCAGGTCGACGGAGCGGGTCAGGGTGTTCTTGAGGTCGTCACCCATGTTGCTCCACCACTGCGAGGCGCCCTCGGCGGGCGCGACGACGTCGGTGGTGACGGCCTTCTTGGGCAGCTCGACGACGAGCGCCTGCGGGTTCTTGGTGTTGTACTCGGCGACGCCCAGCTTGTGGGTGGAGTTCCACTTGCGGGCCTCGTTGGCGACCTTGGTGTAGTTCAGCCAGCCGAGCTGCAGCTTGTCCCAGGCGTTCATGTCGCCGGGCAGGTCGCCGATGGCGTCCTTGCCGCGGCCGAGCCAGGAGCCGGAGGACATGAGCGACCAGAAGCCGGTCGAGTTCTCGGCGCCGGAGAGGCCGGAGGTGTCGTACAGGTCCGGCAGACCGAGGTCGTGGCCGTACTCGTGCGCGAAGACGCCGAGGCCGCCGTTCTCCGGCTGCATCGTGTAGTCGCCGACCCAGATGCCGGAGTCGCCGATCTGCGTGCCGCCGGCCTTGTTGTTCGCCGGGCCGGTCTTGCCCGCGTTGGTGCCGTAGGCGTACCAGCGGTGGGCCCACAGGGCGTCGCCGCCCTGGGCGCCGCCGCCCGCCGACTCGTCCTCGCCCGCGTGGACGATCTGGAAGTGGTCGATGTACCCGTCGGGCTCGTTGAAGTTGCCGTCGCCGTCGAAGTCGTACCGGTCCCAGAGGTCGTACTGGGCCATGTCGGCCTTGATCTGGGCGTCGGTGCGGCCCTTGGCCTTCTGGTCGGCGACGAAGGCGGTGACGCCGTCGCGGACCGCGTCCCAGACGTTGGAGCAGTTGCTGTTGCCGCAGTAGTTCGAGCCGTAACGGGCCTCGTTGTACTCGACCTTGACCCAGTCGGAGACCTTGCCGTCGACCGAGTAGCGGCCGGACGAGGTCTTCTCGTAGTAGGTCTTCAGCGACTGCTTGGGCTGTCCCTTGGCGTCCTTGCCGGTGCCGAAGTACAGGTCCTGGAAGTGCTTCTGGTCGTAGTCGGCCTTCCAGTCCGTGGAGTTGTCGTGCGCACGGTCCGGCTTGGCTATCTGGTTGTGCAGGGGACCGGGCGTGCCGCCGTACTTGGGCTTCGGCTCGGTCGTGTCGTCGTCCGCGCGGTCGACGAGGGTGGTGGTGTCCACCTTGTCGCCGAACTCGACCAGGATCGTGAAGATCTTGTCGGTCTTCTCGCGGCCCAGCTCGACGTACTTCTTGTCGTCGAGCTTGACGACCTGGGAGCCGTTGCGCCGCTCCACCTTCGTCTCGCCGCTCAGCACCTGCTCCAGGGCAGCCTTGCGCTGCTGCGCCTGCTGCTCGCTGAAGGGGCCTTCGAGGTCGTGGTCGACCGCCGTCTTCCCGTTTTCGTGGTCGTGTCCGTGCCCGGGCGCCGGGTCGTGACGGACATCGGCCGGCGTCACGCTTCCGTGATTGTCGGCCCATGCGGTGGTGAAGGTCGAGGCGGTGGCGGCGGTGGCCGCGAGCGCCACAACAACTGCGGACGTTCTGATCGCCCGTCGTCTGTTGGTCACTTGATATGTCCTCCCCGGCGCCCGCGCCGCGGACCGAAGGTGGGGTGTCCGTCCGGCGGGTCGCGCGTCACAAGTGACGACATTCGACCGGAGGTACGCAAGAAAAGACAGATCTTGACTTGCACATACCAACTGCACTATGCGGGAGTCGAATTCCGATTATCGGACGATCCTGGGGTGTTCTGCCGGGAAAATCACATGCCCCGTGACTCCGTGCGCCCCCCGTGCACCCCGTGCCCCCTCATCGTGGGTGAGGTCACGCTTACTTCGGTTCCGCCCGGGCATCCACGGACTTAGAGTCGAACCGTTGTCCTGAGAGGGCGGTACGTGTCATGCAGCGTCCGAACGCCGCGCAACTCACCTACGGTTCGGCCACCGTCGTCCTCACGACCGTCGCCCTGCTGCTGCTCTCCGGCACGACGTCCCCGCTCGGAATCACGGTGGTCTGCCTCGCGGGCCTGCTGACCGGACTGCTCGTGGCGGTGACGATGCCCCCGCGGACGAGCGGCGTCAAGACCACCGCGCGGACTCCCGCACCCGCCGCGCACGAAGAGGCCCGGGTCCCGACCGCGCGCGTGGGCGCGGGGGTCGACACCCGGACCGGTTCGTGACACCTCGTCCCCTCGTGCGCCCTCTCCGCCGGCCCGGACCCAGCCGGTCGGGCCGGGACCCGTGCGGCGGCGGGCGGTTCGGCTAGCGCGGGACGGAGACCACGACCGTCTTGGCCGCCTTGTCGTGCAGACCCTGCTTGTAGGGCTTGTCGACCAGGATCAGGATCAGCAGGAGCAGCGGCCACAGGCAGGCGCAGCAGACCAGGGCGGGCAGCCACAGGACGATCGCGCGCAGCAGGGACTGGCTCATCGGGGGCGTCGAGCCGTCGTTGAGCATCGCGACCCGCAGCTTCATCCACTTCTTGCCGAGGGTCTGGCCGTTCCTCGCCGTCATCACCGTGTCGTAGGCGACGAACGCGACGATCGTGATCAGCTGGAAGACCAGCTGACTGCCTCCGTTGAGGCTGTTGACCGTGTCGCCGAAGTCGTTCCCGTCCTCGGTCGCCCGCGAGTAGATCTTGAACGGGATGCCGATGATCGCGAGCGGGATCGCGACGATCAGCCAGTCGATGATCCGGGCGGCGATGCGCTTGCCCGACTCGGCGAGCGGCGGCATCCCGGAGAGCGGATCGGTCCCTCCGTACCCGGCGCCGTAGCCGCCGTACGGGGGCGGGGGCGGCGCGTTCTCGTACGGGGAGCCGCTCCCGGGACCGTACGGCGAACCTCCCCCGGGCCCGTACGGACTCCCGGGCGGCGGACCCCCCGGCGGCGGTCCACCGGGCGGCGGGCCGTCCGGGGGCGGGCCTCCCGGGGGCGGGCCGGCCGGCGGCGGCTGGCCCCCGGAGGGCGGCGGAGGCTCCTGCGGCCTCTTGAGGAACGGGTCCTCCTCGGGCGGCTGGCCGGGCGGCGGCTGGTCGGTGCTCATGGGGGCAGTGCATCCCGGGGCGGACGCCCCCGCAAGGAATCACCGGCCGTTCGGGGGACCCCCGCGCGCGGAGGGCCGCCCGGCCCGGCCGGGCGGCAGCGGTCCGCGGATCAGCGCGCCACGAAGGTACGGGCGGCCTTGTCGTGCCAGCACTGCCGCCAGGGGCGGTCGAAGAGGCACCACAGGACGTTGAGGACGCCGACGGCCAGGAGCCCCAGGACGCTGTAGACGAGCCAGCGGCGCAGCGCCGCCCCGAACCGCGGCGGCTGGTGCGCCTCGATGTCCCGCACCTCGATCCCGCACAGCCTCTTGCCGAGCGTGCGGCCCCACTTGGCGGTGGGCAGCACCTCGTACAGGACGCCGATGACGAAGAAGGCCGCCAGGGCGATCCCGAACTGCACCGAGGTCGTGCCGTCGACGAGCCACACCTGGACGGTGACGCCCGACTGCTCGGCCGCCTCGATCTTGCCGTCGATGTGGTCGAGGGCCGCGGTCACGAACGGGAAGGCGGCGGCACCGGCGAGCGCGCCCAGGACGAGGCTGTCGACCAGCCGGGCGATCAGCCTGCGGCCGAGCCCGGCGGGCCGCGCGGAGGCCTGGGCGCGGGCCGCCTGCACGAACAGGTCGTCGACGGGGGGCTTCCAGGGGACGACGGGCTGCTGCGGGTCCTGTCCCTGCGCGGCCGGCTGCGGGGCCTGCGGCTGGGGCTGCGCCTGCTGCGCCCAGGAGGGGGTCGCGGGAGCGGACGCCGGGGCGGGCGCCTGCGGCACGGGAGCGGGGGCGGCGGCCGCCGGCTCGGGGGCGGCGGGGCGGGGGGCCGGCCGGGGCTCGGGAGCCACCGGGGCGGGCTGGGGCCCGCGGGGTGCCGGCTCGGGTGCCGAGGGGATCGGGGTGACCGGCATGCCGCCGAGGCGCGCGGCCCCGCCGGTGGCCCGGGGGTCCGCGGCGGGCACGACAGGAGCGGCGGGCGCGGCGGGCGCGGCGGCCCGGGCCGGACCCTCGGGCTCGGATTCACCCGCACCGGCGACCGGCCACTCCGCCGGGGTGCGCGGGTCGGGCGTCCGCGGCGCGCCCCAGGAGACCTTCCGGTCGAGGTCGCCCCCGAAGCCGGTCTGGCGGGAGGTGTCCGCCTGCCAGGCGGACGCGGGCTCGGCGGGGGCCGGCTCCTCGTCGAAGAAGAAGGGGCCGGTCTCCTCGACGGCGGGTACGGGGGCGAGCGCGGGCGCGCGGTCCTGGGCCGGCAGCGGCGCGGGCCCCCGGTCCTGTGCGGGCACGGGGGCGGCGGGACGCGCGGGCTCGGTCCGGGGCGCGGGCTGCGGCGGCTGCTGTTGCGCGGGGAGCCGCTGCGGCTCGTGACGCGGCTGGGGCTCGTGCTGCTGATGCGGCTCGTGACGCGGCTGGGGCTCGTGGTGCTGGGGCGGTTGCTGTTCCGGCTGCGGACGGGACGGTTCCGGTTCGGGGCGGGCGGGCGCGGCCGGTGCGGGTGCCGCGCCGGAGGCCAGGATCGGCCCGGCCGGGATCGCCGAGGCCGGCGGGCCCGGCGGAACCTCACCGTCCGTGGGCGCGGGCCTGCTCGTACCGGGGACCCAGGCGCCCCCGTTCCAGTACCGGATGTACCCGGGAATGGACGGGTCCGGGTAGTACCCCGCCTGCGGTACCTCTTCGCCGCCTCCAGGAGGAGTAGCCACTGCCCCGACTCCGTTCAGTCACAACGCCCTTGAACCGCGCGGCCGCGTGCCGGGCGTGCCGCGCCCAAGGAGGACAGTAACGAAGAACGCCCCCGAGGGAACAAAGAGCCCGCGAGAAAGCCCGCCTTCGAGGGGGACGCGCACCGGAATCGATCACTCCCGGTGATTCTCGGGCCGGTACATGCTCCCTTTCCGCGCCGGTCCACCCCGTCGCGGAGAACTTTCCCGGAAAAACTTCCCGAAGTCGCGTCATGAACGGCGGCCGGCCCGCTCTCTCCAGGTGAAGGCCCGACCGGGGCCGGTCAGCGAGAGGGAGTACGGCGATGCAGAACACCGACAACACCACCGTCGAGCGCGAGCTGGAGTTGAAGCTGGTGCTCTCCCCCGAGCGGGCCGTCCCCGTCCCCGCCCGCCTCGCCTACCGGACGGACGACCCGTACGCCGTCCACATCACGTTCCACATCGGCACCGACCACCCGGTCAACTGGACGTTCGCGCGCGAACTCCTGGTCGAGGGCGTGTTCCGCGCGTGCGGCCACGGCGACGTGCGGATCTGGCCCACGAAGGTCGACGGCCGCGGCGTCGTCCTGATGGCGCTCTCCTCCCCCGACGGGGACGCCCTGCTCGAAGCCCCCTCCGCACAGGTGTCCGCCTGGCTGGAGCGGACCCTGCGCGCGGTGCCGCCGGGCACCGAGCCGGAGCGGCTCGGCCTCGACGACGGCCTCGCCGAGCTCCTGTCGAGCGCGGTGGCCGCGGACGAGCTGTGGCTGCGCGACCCGTGGCCGTCGGACGAGTCCCAGGACGGCGAGCTGTGACCCGTCGCCGCGCCCCCAGGGACCCCGGCTCAGAAGAGCTTTCCGGGGTTGAGCAGCCCGAGGGGGTCGAAGGTCGCCTTGATCCCGCGCTGCAGTTCGAGGCCGACCGGTCCCAGCTCCCGCGCCAGCCACTCCTTCTTGAGGACGCCCACGCCGTGCTCGCCGGTGATCGTGCCGCCGAGCGCGAGCCCGAGCGCCATGATCTCGTCGAAGGACTCCCGCGCGCGCCGGGACTCGTCCTCGTCGGTGTGGTCGAAGCAGACGACGGGGTGGGTGTTGCCGTCGCCCGCGTGCGCGCAGACGCCGATGGTGAGGTCGTACTTCTCCGCGACCGCCGCCGTGCCCGCGAGCATCTCGGCGAGCCGCGTCCGCGGCACGCAGACGTCGTCGATCATGGTCGCCGACTTGATCGTCTCCAGCGCCGTGAGGGACAGCCGGCGTGCCTGGAGCAGGAGTTCGGACTCGGCGGCGTCGGCGGCGGGGACGACCTCGGTGGCGCCCGCCGCCGCGCACAGCTCCGCAACCGCGGCCAGGTCGGCGGCCGGGTCGGGGGTGTCGAAGGCGCACAGGAGCAGCGCCTCGGTGGTGTCGGGCAGGCCCATCCGCGCCATCCGGTTGACGGCCTGGACGGTGGTGCGGTCCATGAGTTCGAGCAGCGAGGGGGTGTGGCCGCGCTCCATGATCGTGCAGACGGCAGCGCAGGCGGCAGCCGCGGAGGGGAACTCGGCGGCCAGGGCGAGCTGCGCCGGGGGCTGCGGCCTGAGCTGGAGGACGGCCCGGACGACGATGCCGAGGCTGCCCTCCGAGCCGACGAAGAGCCTGGTCAGGTCATAGCCCGCGACGCCCTTGGCGGTGCGGCGGCCGGTGGTCAGGAGCCGGCCGTCGGCGAGCACGACGTCGAGGCCGAGGACGTACTCGGCCGTCACCCCGTACTTGACGCAGCACAGGCCGCCGGAGGCGGTGCCGATGTTCCCGCCGATGGTGCACGTCTCCCAGCTGGACGGGTCCGGCGGGTAGTACAGGCCGTGCTCGGCGACGGCCCGTGACAGCACGGCGTTGACGACACCCGGTTCGACGACGGCGATCCGGTCGACCGGGTTGACCTCCAGGATGCGGTCCATCTTCACCAGGGAGAGCACGATGCAGCCGTCGGAGGCGTTGGCGCCGCCGGAGAGGCCCGTGCGGGCCCCCTGGGGGACGACGGGGACGCGGAGTTCGGTGGCGGTGCGCATGACGTGCTGCACCTGCTCGACGGTCCGCGGGAGCACCACGACGGCGGGCGCGCCGGCCTCGCAGAAGCTCGCCATGTCGTTCGCGTAGGAGGCGGTCACGTCCGGATCGGTGAGCAGCGCCTCGGCCGGGAGCCCGGCGCGCAGCCGCGTCAGAAGATCGTCCATGCCTCCAGCGTGGCACCCGGGGCCATCGGTGTGAACCCGCCGGGGCGGGCGCTTCGTGTGCTCTTCGTACAGCCGCGGGCGGGAGGACAGTGAGCGCCATGAAGACGCAGAACGTGTCGAGGGCGGTCCTGGCGGCCGGCGCGGGCGCGGTGCTCGCGGCGACGGCGCTCCTGTACGTCCCCGAGCTCCTCGACCAGGGGCCGCCGCCCCCGCCGGGTCCGGCGGAGCGGGCGACGATCGCGGCCCACGCGGGCGCGCAGGCCTCCCTTCCGGACCTGGCGGCGCTGATCGCGGACCGGGAGGGGTGGCTGCGGGACCACCCGGACGACGACGCGTCCTGGGCGCGGCTCGGCGCGGCCTACACGGAGCGGGGTGCGCGGCTCGGCGACGTACGGGACTACCCGCGCGCCGAGCGGGCGCTGCGGCGTTCGCTCGCCGAACGGCCCGCCGCGCGCGGCAACACGGCGGCCCAGCTGGCCATGGGGGCGCTCGCGGGGGCGCGGGGCGACTGGAGGACGGCCAGGGAGTGGGGCGAGAAGGCCCGGAAGGCCGACCCTCGCGGCTGGTCGGCGCTCCCGGTGCTGATGGACGCGTACAACGGCCTCGGGGACTACAAGGCGGCCCAGAAGGCGATGGAGACCTTGGAGGGGCGCCACGCGGGCGCGATGGTGCGGACGCGGGCCGCGCAGACGTACCGCGACCGGGGCTGGCGCGAGGACGCCGACGCGGCGGCCCACGCCGCGGTGGCGCTCGCGGAGGCGGCCCCGGACAAGGCGGCGGCGCTGGCCCGGCTCGGGGACCTGGCCTGGGAGCGGGGCGAGCCGGAGGAGGCGCTCGCGCGGTTCGGGGCGGCGCTGGCGCAGGTGCGGGACCACGGGCCCGCGCTCGCGGGCCGGGCGCGGGCCCTGGCGGCGCTGGGCCGGACCGACGAGGCGCTGCGGGACTGGCGGGCGGCGCTGGCCCGGCTGCCGCTCCCCGAGTACGTCCTGGAGGCGGGCGAGCTGTCGGAGGCGCTGGGCCTCGACGAGGAGGCGCGGGCGCTGTACGCGCGGCTGCGGACCGGTGCGTGGTCGGGCGGCGAGGTGTCGCTGGCCCTGCTCGACGCGGACCACGGAAGCGCGGCGGGGGCGGTCGCCCGGATGCGGGCGGAGTGGGCGCGGGGGCACCGCTCGGTGCGGGTCGCCGACGCGCTCGGGTGGGCTCTGTACCGGGCGGGGCAGCCTAAGGAGGCGCTGGAGTACGCGACCCGGGCCACGGAGGAGGGGCTGCGGAGCGCTCTCTTCGCGTACCACCGGGGCGAGATCGAGCGGGCCCTCGGGGAGGAGGGTCCGGCCCGGCGGCACGTGGCGGAGGCGCTGCGGATCAACCCGCACTTCTCGCCGCTGCTCGTCCCGAGGGCGCGGGAGGCGCTGGCGGCGCTCGGCGAGCCGTCGGACGAGCTGCCGAGGGAACTCCGTCCGGAGCCGGAGGAGGTGCGGCAGGCGGGGTCGCGCGCACCGGCGAAGCCGAGGAAGCCGGCGAACCCCGTGACGCCGGCGGCCCAGGCGGGACCGGCGGCCCAGGCGGCTCCGGCGGAACCGGCGGCCCCGGCGGGACGGGTCGATGGGGGCGCTCCCTAGGGACGGTGCCCCGGCCCACCCCCCGCGTGGGCCGGAACCCGCCGGCTGATGGGCTCGCCCCGTGCCCGGGCGCCCCGTGGCCGTGCCCCGCGTCCGGGCGGGCGCGGGGCACGCGGGCAGGAGGGGGTACGGGCAGGGAGACGCGGGCCGGGACGTGCCGACAGGGGTGAGGGCCCGGGGGCAGGAGCCCCGGGCCCTCGTGGTGCGCGTCCCGTCAGAGGTTGCCGCGCTTCTCCTGCTCGCGCTCGATCGCCTCGAAGAGGGCCTTGAAGTTGCCCTTGCCGAAGCCCATCGAACCGTGACGCTCGATCATCTCGAAGAAGACGGTCGGGCGGTCCTGGACCGGCTTGGTGAAGATCTGCAGCAGGTAGCCGTCCTCGTCGCGGTCGACGAGGATCTTCAGCTCGCGCAGCGTCTCCACGGGCACGCGGGTCTCGCCGGCCCACTCGCCGAGGGTGTCGTAGTACGAGTCGGGGGTGTCGAGGAAGGAAACGCCGGCGGCCCGCATCGCACGCACGGTGGCGACGATGTCGTTGGTGGCGAGCGCGATGTGCTGGACGCCGGCGCCGCCGTAGAACTCCAGGTACTCGTCGATCTGCGACTTCTTCTTCGCGATCGCGGGCTCGTTGATCGGGAACTTCACCTTGAGGGTGCCGTCCGCGACGACCTTCGACATGAGGGCGGAGTACTCGGTGGCGATGTCGTCGCCCACGAACTCCTTCATGTTGGTGAAGCCCATGACCTTGTTGTAGAAGCCGACCCAGTCGTTCATCCTGCCGAGCTCGACGTTGCCGACGCAGTGGTCGATGGCCTGGAAGGTGCGCTTGGCCGGCGGCTCGACGATCGGCTTGGCGGCGACGAAGCCGGGGAGGTACGGGCCGTCGTAGCCGGAGCGCTCGACGAGGGTGTGGCGGGTCTTGCCGTACGTGGCGATGGCGGCGAGGACGACGGTGCCGTGCTCGTCCTTCACCTCGTGCGGCTCGGTGAGGCCGGTGGCGCCGTGCTCGACGGCGTAGGCGTACGCGGCGCGGGCGTCCGGAACCTCGATAGCCAGGTCGACGACGCCGTCGCCGTGCTCGGCGACGTGGTCGGCGAGGAAGCGGCCGCGGTCGGTGGCGACCTTGATGACGGAGGTGAAGACGAAGCGGGCGGCGCCGTTGGTGAGGACGTAGCTGGCCGTCTCTCGCGAGCCGTTCTCCGGTCCGGAGTAGGCGACGAGCTTCATGCCGAAGGCCGTGGAGTAGTAGTGCGCGGCCTGCTTGGCGTTGCCGACGGCGAAGACGACCGCGTCCATTCCCTTGACCGGGAAGGGATCGGCCTTGCGCGCGGTGGAGGGGTCGGAATCGATGATCATCGAGGTGTCTGCCATGGCGTCAATGTCCCGCCGTTCGGCAAGGTGCGCAAGAGTTCGTTGTTCTGCTGGTCAATCTGTACAGCGACAGGCCAGTATGGCCGTGCGACTTGTACATCCTGACCACGGGGAGACCGTTGTGGCGATCGATCATCTGGACGGGCGGCTGATCACGCTCCTCGCGCGCGAGCCGCGCATAGGGGTCCTGGAGGCCTCGCGGCGCCTCGGGGTGGCGCGCGGGACGGTGCAGGCACGCCTCGACAGGCTCCAGGCGACCGGGGTGATCCGCGGCTTCGGCCCGCAGGTGGACCCGGCGGCGCTGGGCTATCCGGTGACGGCCTTCGCGACGCTGGAGATCAAGCAGGGGCAGGGGGCGGACGTGCGGGGGCACCTGGCGACCGTGCCGGAGGTGCTCGAACTGCACACGACGACGGGCCACGGCGACATGCTCTGCCGCCTGGTCGCCCGCTCCAACGCCGACCTCCAGCGGGTGATCGACAAGGTGGTCGGCTTCGAGGGGATCGTGCGGGCGTCGACGGCGATCGTGATGGAGAACCCGGTGCCGCTGCGGATCATCCCGCTGGTGGAGCAGGCGGCGCAGGAGTAGCGGGCGCGGGAAACCCGCGAGCCCCGGGAAACCCGCGAGGCCCGGGAGGCCCCCGCGAGGCCCGGGAGGCACTGCTGCAAAGAAGTACTTGCAAAGAAACCCTTGCAAGTACTTCTTTGCAACTCTACGCTCGACCCATGTCCGAGCCCGAGGCGTTCCCGACCCGCCCCCTCGACCCGCGCACCCTGCGCGGGCTCGCCCACCCCCTGCGCATCCAGCTGCTGCGCGCCCTGCGCAGCCACGGCCCCGCCACCGCCTCCCAGCTCGGGGAGCGGCTGGGCGAGTCCAGCGGCGCCACCAGCTACCACCTGCGCCAGCTCGCGACCTACGGCTTCGTCGAGGACGACCCGAGCCGGGGCAAGGGACGCGAACGGTGGTGGAAGGCGGCCCAGCAGGGCGTGACCGTCGACGAGTCGCTCTCCCGGAACCCGGACCCGGCCGTCCGCGGCGCCCTCGACCTCTACGTCCACGAGATCGCGACCATCCACACCCAGGAACTGAGCACCTACCTCGGCACCCGGCACGACTGGGACGACGCCTGGACCGGCGTGTCCGACATGAGCGACTTCACGCTGCGCCTGCCCCCCGAGAAGCTCCGCGAGCTCGACGCGCGGATGCACGCGCTCATCGAGTCGTACCGGGGCGTCGAGGAGGCCGACGCGCCGAACGCCGAGCGCGTACGGATCCATCTGCACGCGTTCCCGCAGCGCGAGAACTGACGGAAGGGAAGACGGAGTCATGCACCCCGACATACACCTCCAGCTCCACCGGCTGCACGCCGCCGAGCTGCGGAACGAGGCAGCCGCCGCTCCGCGCGCCCCCGGCCGCCCGGCCGGCCGCCTGCTCCGCGTCCAGCTCGGCTGGCGGCTCGTCGAGCTGGGACTGCGCCTGGCCACTCCCCCGCACCACCGCACGGCCCCCCTGGCCGCATGACCGCACCGGAGGGAGACGACGCCGCGGGGACGGGCGCGGCAGGGCGGAAACGGCTCCCCCTCGCCACCGTCCTCACCGCCAACGCCGTCTCGATCACGGGAAACTCACTCACCCTCATCGGCGTCCCGTGGTTCGCGCTCGACACCACGGGAAGCCCCGGCAAGGCCGGCTTCGTCGCCTTCTGCGCGGCCCTGCCCGTCCTCGTCTCCGCGATCGCCGGCGGCCCGGTCGTCGACCGGATCGGCCGCCGCCGGGTCAGCATCGCCTCCGACCTGGTCTGCGCCCTCGCGCTCGCCGCGATCCCGCTGCTGCACCGCGCCGGACTCCTGGAGTTCTGGACGCTGTGCGCCCTGATGGCGGTCAACGGCCTCTTCCACGCGCCCGGGGAGATGGCCCGGCACGTCCTGGTGCCGGATCTCGCCCGGCGTGCCGGGACCTCGCTGCCGCGGGCCGCCAGCCTGTACGACGCCGTGGCGCGCGGCGCGCGGATGGCGGGCGCCGCGGTCGCCGGACTCCTCGTGGCGTTCATGGGCGCCGACACGGTCCTGCTCCTCGACGCGACGACCTTCGTGGTCTCCGCGCTGCTCGTCGCCGCGGGCCTGCGCGGGGTGCCGTCGGCGGAGCCCGTACGGGACGGCCCCCGCCTCTCCCCGGCCCGCTACCGGGCCGATCTGCGCGAGGGGTACACCTTCCTGTTCCGCGCGCGGCTGCTGCTCGGCATCACGGTGATGGTGATGGTCACCAACGGCCTCAGCCAGAGCTGGAGTGCGGTGCTGCTGCCGGTCCACGCGCGCGAGGAGCTGGGCGGCCCGGCCACGCAGGGTCTGCTCGTGTCGGTCTTCGGCGGTTGCGCCCTCGTCGGCGCCCTGCTCTACGGGGCGGTCGGCCAGCGCTTCCCGCGCCGGGCCGTCTTCACGGCCGGCTTCCTCCTCGGGGGCGCCCCGCCGTACCTGGTGGCCGCGCTCACCGGCACCACCGCGCCCCTGCTCGTGACGCTCGCGGCGGCCGGGTTCGGCGTCGGCGTCCTCAACCCGATCCTGACCACGGTGATGTACGAGCAGGTCCCCGACGCCCTGCGCAGCCGGGTGATGGGCGCGAGCACGGCGGGGGTGCTGCTGACGACCCCGCTGGGCGGTCTGGCGGCCGGTCTCCTCGTCGAGCGCGCCGGCCTGACCGCGGCCCTGCTGGGGATCGGCGGGCTCTACTTCCTCGCCACGCTCTCGCCGCTGCTCTTCCCGGCCTGGCGGGGCATGGACGCCCCGCCGCCGGAGCGGGCGGCCGGCGACGGCGCACCCGCCGGTGCGCCGGTCAGCAGCGCGGAACCTTCGCCTCCTGCCCCTGTTCCAGGGCCTTCAGGGAGGCCACCGCGTCGCTGAGCGCGGTGACGGGGATGAGCCGCATCCCCTTCGGCAGCTCCGCCTGCGCGTCGGAGCACTCGGCCTTCGGCACGAGGAAGACGGTGGCCCCGTCGCGCGCCGCGGCCTGGGTCTTCAGCGAGACCCCGCCGACGGCGCCGACCGCGCCGTCGGCGTCGATGGTCCCCGTGCCGGCGATGATCCGGCCCCCGGTGAGGTCGCCGCCCGCGCCGTCGCCGTCGAGCTTCTCGACGATGCCGAGGGAGAAGAGCAGCCCCGCGCTCGGCCCGCCGATGTCGGCGAGGTTCAGGTCCACCTCGACCTTCCCGGGGTCCTCGTCGAGGTAGTCGAGGGCCGCGACGGTGGCGGCGTCCTGGGACTCCTTCATCTGGCCGAGGTTGCGCTTCTCGACCTCGGCGTCGGACTTCCCCGGGGGATAGACGGAGCTGCGCGGCAGGACGGCCCGGTCCGTGCGGAACCAGGCGTCGGCCACGTCCCCGAGGTCGACGTCCGTGGACGGCCCGGTCGCGATGATCGTGGTCATCCGCAGCTGCCCCTCGGAGGGCCGGACTGGGGCGCCGGTGATCGTGATGACCTCCCGGCCCTTGTCCTCGCCGAGCACGTCGGCGGTCGTACCGGGCTGCGCGATGGCGTAGGGCAGCGGCGCGAGCGCGACGACGGCGAAGAGCGCGGCGACGGGCAGCGCGCAGACCGCGAGCGCCTTGGGACGGGAGAGACTGGAGAGCACCGGTCCAATCTACTGGGCGCCCACCCCTACCGGACCGGGGACGCGGACCGGCGCCCCTGCCCGTGCCCCTGCCCGGGCACGGGCACGGGCACGGGCGCGGCGGGTGACTCCGCTCGGCGCGCTCCTGCCGGCGGACCCCACGGCGGGCAGCCGCGGCGGGAGGGCGACGACGAGTCCCGGGACGTGTCCGGAAACGGTCTAGCGCAGGGCGTCGGCGACCTCGCGGGCCGCGTCGACCACCCGGGGGCCGACCCGCTCCGGCACCGCGTCCACGAGCATCACGACGCCGACGCTGCCCTCGACCCCCGTCACGCCGACCAGCGGGGCGGCCGCGCCGCTCGCGCCGGCCTCCAGTTCGCCGTGGGTGAGGGTGAAGCCCGGTTCGATCAGGCCGCCCTGGCGCGCGGCGAGGATCGCCCGGCCCGCGGCACCCCGGTCGAGGGGATGGCGGAAGCCGGCCCGGTAGGCCACGTGGTAGTCGGTCCAGGTCGGTTCGACGACCGCGACCGCGAGCGCCTCCGCGCCGTCGACCAGCGTCAGGTGGGCCGTCGCCCCGATGTCCTCGGCGAGCGAGCGGAGCGCGGGGAGCGCGGCCTCCCGTACGAGGGGGTGGACCTGGCGGCCCAGCCGGAGCACGCCGAGGCCGACGCGGGCACGTCCGCCGAGGTCGCGGCGGACGAGGGCGTGCTGCTCCAGCGTGGCGAGCAGACGGTAGACGACGGTCCGGTTGACACCGAGTTTGTTGGACAACTCGGTGACGGTCAGGCCGTGGTCGGTGTCGGCGAGCAGTTTGAGGACTCTGAGTCCCCGGTCGAGCGTCTGGGAGGTCTCCGCGGTCACGACGCCCTCTCCTTAGGAGTGAGTGGCGACGGGCTCTCACGGGGTTGCGTCACCGGTCCCGTCGGCGACGCACGTCAGAGGCCGCCGGCAGGAAGGGGTACACCGGCTGCGCTCCGCGGCGGCGCTGCCACGGGGCGTTTGCTTTTGAGCCGGGACAGTAGCGACCCGCTCCGCTCAGCGGAAGACCTCGTCCAGAATCCGGGCGCCGCCGAGCGAAAGGAGACGGTTCGGGACCTTCGTCGGTCGCATGCGGGACTTTGGCGGACAAGATCGGCTTTGTCGTGCCCGTAGCGTGGAGGGGCTCGGAGGCCGACCGTGGGGGCCGGTCTCCGACGTCCGTCCCGCCGCGGTTCCTTCACCGGTTTCGCCGCCGCGGGACGAGCGAGGCCCGTACGAATGACCGTCGTACGGGCCTCGGCCGTTCCTCGGCCGTTCCTCCGAACCGCCTCGCCGCGCCCGTACGGGCGACCCGACGGGGACCGGGGGCGGGGGCGATCCCCCTGCGGGGGTCAGGCGTGCGGGGGGTCACCGCATGCGGGTCGCCCACTCCTGCACCTTCTTGATCCGCTCCCGGATCTGGCCGGCGGTGGCCTCCGCGCTCGGCGGCCCGCCGCAGACCCGGCGCAGCTCCGTGTGGATCACGCCGTGGGGCTTGCCGGACTGGTGGACGTAGGCGCCGACCATGGTGTTGAGCTGCTTGCGCAGCTCCAGCAGTTCCTTGTGGGAGACGACGGGGCGCCGCTCGGCGGGGAGTTCGAGCAGGTCGGCCTCCTCGTCCGGCTTCTTGCGGCTGTGCGCGATCTGCCGGGCCTGGCGCTTCTGGAGGAGCAGCTGGACCTGGTCCGGTTCGAGGAGACCGGGGATGCCGAGGTAGTCCTGCTCCTCGGCGCTGCCCGGGTGGGCCTGCATGCCGAACTCGGCGCTGTTGTAGAGGACGCGGTCGAAGACGGCGTCGGACTCCAGCGCCTCGAAGGGCAGCATGTCCTGCTCGCCGGTGTCCTCGTCCTGCTGACGCTCGGCCTCGGCGAGCTCCTTCTCGGACTCGGCGTAGGGGTCCTCCTCGCCCTGCTTCTTGGGCTTGTCGAGGACGTGGTCCCGCTCGACCTCCATCTCGTTGGCGAAACCGAGGAGGCTGGGGATCGTCGGAAGGAACACGGACGCGGTCTCGCCGCGCCTGCGCGAACGCACGAAGCGGCCGACGGCCTGGGCGAAGAAGAGCGGGGTCGAGATCGTCGTCGCGTACACGCCGACGGCGAGGCGGGGCACGTCGACGCCCTCGGACACCATGCGGACGGCGACCATCCAGCGGTCGTCGCTCTCGCTGAACTCGTCGATGCGGTTCGAGGCGCCGGTGTCGTCGGAAAGCACGACGGTCGCCTTCGTTCCGGTGATCTCGCGGATCAGCTTGGCGTACGAACGGGCCGAGTCCTGGTCGGAGGCGATGACGAGGCCGCCCGCGTCCGGAATGGACTTGCGGACCTCGGTGAGTCGCCGGTCGGCGGCACGCAGGACGTTCGGCATCCACTCGCCCTTGGCGTCCAGGGCGGTCCGCCAGGCCTGCGAGACGGCGTCCTTCGTCATCGGCTCGCCGAGACGCGCGGCGATCTCGTCGCCGGCCTTGGTGCGCCAGCGCATGTTGCCGCTGTAGGAGAGGAAGATGACGGGCCGGACGACGCCGTCGCCGAGGGCGTTGCCGTAGCCGTAGGTGTAGTCGGCGGAGGAGCGCCGGATGCCGTCGTTCCCCTCCTCGTACGTGACGAAGGGGATCGGGTTGGTGTCGGAGCGGAACGGGGTGCCGGTCAGCGCGAGGCGCCGGGTGGCGGGCTCGAAGGCCTCCAGACAGGCCTCGCCCCAGGACTTGGAGTCTCCGGCGTGGTGGATCTCGTCGAGGATGACGAGGGTCTTGCGCTGCTCGGACCGGTTGCGGTGCAGCATCGGGCGGACGCCGACGCCGGCGTAGGTGATGGCGACCCCGTCGTACTCCTTGCTGAGCGGTCCGGCGCTGTAGTCCGGGTCCAGCTTGATCCCTATCCGCGCGGCGGCGGCGGCCCACTGCTTCTTGAGGTGCTCGGTGGGCGCGACGACGGTGATCTGCTGCACGACGTGGTGGTGCAGCAGCCAGGACGCGAGGGTCAGGGCGAAGGTGGTCTTGCCGGCGCCTGGTGTGGCGACCGCGAGGAAGTCACGGGGCTGCTCCTGGATGTACCGCTCCATCGCGCCCTGCTGCCAGGCTCGCAGCTTGCCGGCGGTACCCCAGGGGGCCCGTCCCGGGAAGGCGGGAGAGAGGTGATGGGAGGAGGTGGTGGTAGTAGTCACGATCTCCGGTTCGACGCTCGTCCAGATATGACAACCGGGCCACCTTACCGGCGGCCCGGCCGGAACCTCGTACGAAACGGGGCGGCCGCGTCCCGGTTGCGATTCAGCTCACGTCGGCGTCGGCCAGCTCGCGCAGCCCTTGGGAGATCACCTTGACCTCGTCGATCTCCCCGGTGGCCACGGCGATGACCAGGCGTTCCGCCGCGTCGATGTCGGGCCGCAGCTGGACGCCGTTCATGGCGAGGAAGGTCACACAGGAGAGCCAGGCCGTGCGCTTGTTGCCGTCGAGGAAGGGGTGGTTGACCGCGAGGGACTGGAGCAGCGCGGCTGCCTTGTCGAGGAGGTCGGGATAGGCCTCTTCACCGAACATGGCGGCGGACGGCCGGTGCACCGCCGACTCGAGGAGTCCCACGTCGCGAACGACGACGTCCTGGTCGTCCACCGCGTGTCCGGCGACGACCAGGACGTCCTCGGCGGAGAGGTAGACACAGCTCACTTCAGCCGCTCCATCAGCTCGTGCCACTTGGCCGCCTGCTCCATGGCGGTCTTGCGCACGATCGCCTGCTGGGCGGTCCGGGCGAGGTAGTCGTCGACCGCCTGGAGCAGTATGGCGTGCATGCTCGTGCCCTCCTGCTCCGCGCGGAGCTTGAGTGCCTCAGTCTGGTCGTCGCGAAGACGCAGGTTCATGGCCATACCAAAACGGTACCACCCGTTGGGGTCAGAGTGGTACCACACCAGTCAGGCCCGCGCGGGCGCCTCGTGCAGCCGCGTCGCGACCCACGCCCCCACCGCCGCCACCCCCGCCATCGGCAGGAAGACCGCCGCGAAGGCCCCCGGGTGGGAGCCCGTGGCCGCGGAGGAGGTGACCGCGTGGCCCACCGCCCCGCCGCCGAGCGCCGCGAAGGCCGCGCCGCCCGCGGCGAGGAGCAGGACGTTGGACAGGCCGTCGGAGATCTGCAGCGCGGCGGAGTTCGCGCCGACCTCCTCGGGCGCGGAGAGCTTCATGAGGAGCACGCTCGTCGAGGCGATCACGGCGCCCATGCCGAGGCAGCCGAGCCCCCAGGCGGCCGCCACGACCCACACCGGAACGGCGGTGATCAGGACGCTCGGGGCCGCCGCGATGGCGATCGCGACCAGGACCATGCCGAGGACGACGAGCCGCTCCCGGTACGGCTCCGTCCACGGCCGGGCCTGGATCCAGGAGCCGAGGGCCCAGGTGAGGCCGCCGGCGGCGAGGGAGAGCCCGGCCAGGGTGGGGCTGAGGCCCCGCTGGGTGACCAGCATCAGCGGCACGAAGGACTCGGCCGCGATGAAGGCGCCCGCGGCGATGCCGCGGAGCAGGACGACGGACGGCAGGCCGCGGGCAGCCCGGCAGGTGCCGTGCGGAAGGAGCCCGCGGACCGCCGGCACCAGGAACGCGACACCGGCCGCGGCCGGCAGCAGCGCGAGCCAGCGCAGCTCCTGCCCCGCGTACTGCAGGAGCGCGGCGCCCACCGAGATGCCCAGCGCGAGCCGGATCCGGCGCCGGTCCCAGGGCGCGACGGGCGCGGACGGGTCGGCGGGTCCGGAGGCGGTGCGGCGTATCGCGGGGAGGGCGAGGGCGAGCGGGAAGACGACGAGGACGGGGATGCCGACGAAGACCCAGCGCCAGCCGAGGTGCTCGGTGATCGTGCCGGCGGCGAGCGGGCCGACGACGGAGGGGACGACCCAGCTCGCGGCGAACGCGGCCATGATCGCCGGTCTGAGGTGCTCGGCGTAGGCGCGGCCGACGACCACGTACAGGGCGACGATGACGAGCCCGCCGCCCAGGCCCTGGACGGCCCGCCCGAGGATGAACAGCCACATGGCGCCGGCCGTCCCGGAGAGCAGCAGCCCGGCGGCGAAGGCGCTGATGCCGGCGGTGAGCGGGGCGAGCGGTCCGAGCCGGTCGGACCACTGGCCCGCCAGGACCATGGCGAAGAGGCTGGTGGTGAAGTAGGCGGAGAAGGCGAACGCGTAGAGGGGGATGCCGTCCAGCTCGCGGGCGGCCACGGGCATCGCGGTGCCGACGGCGGTCGCCTCGAAGGCGATGAGCAGCACGACGGAGACCATGCCGATGCTGAGCGCCCGATGGGTCGCGTCGAGGACGGACCCCTTGGCGGCTTCTTCGTGCGGGGCCAGGGGTCCGGGTCTCCGGGCGACGTCGGCGGCCGCGTCTGCGGCCGCCTCGGCGTCGCGGGGTTCGAGGGCGCCCATTCCCCCAGAGTAAGAGGTGTAGCCGTAAATGACCCCTGTCAGGAGTCCCGGTGCGGCTCAGCCCTTGGACGTACGACTGTGAACGCGGTGTGGCGGCACCATTGCAGTCCCGTGGCACGACCCCGGAACCCCTTGAGCCCCTCCCGGCCCGCGCCTACGGTCGTTCTCGTCAGCACCGCACGACCGTGTGCCCGAGTGGTTGAGGGGCTCGCCTGCAAAGCGAGTTACGTGGGTTCGAATCCCGCCACGGTCTCCGATGATCCCCTGATCGCCGCGGGGATCGACGCCCGGCGCCCGGCCCCTTCACAGGGGTCGGGCGCCGGGCGCTTTCCGTGCCCCCTCCTCCTTGCCGCGACCCGCCTCGATAGGCTCGTCCCGCCCCGTCACCACGGGCGCACGGACGACGGGGGAGCACGGACGGTGGAGCAGTCGCGCACGCAACAGGGGCCCGCGCGCCCGGAATCGGCGCGGCGGACCGGTCCGTACCGGCTGATCACCCGCCTCGACCCGCCCCGCACGGTCGTGCCCTGCCGCCGGTTCGTCGCCCGCACGGAGGACGGCGAGCACACCGTGCTGCTCAGCACCCCGCTGCCCGGCACGGACCCCGCCCGGTTCGCCGCCGAGGCCGACGCCGCGCGCTTCCTGCTCGGCCCGTGGATCGCGCCGGTCACGGCCGTCGCCGAACCCGGCGAACCCCCTTGGTACGCCGGCCCGTACGTCCCCGCACTCCCCCTTCCCGTGGCGCTCGCCGTCCACGGCGGCCCCCTGCCCGACAGCACCGTCCGGGCCGTCGGGGCCGCACTGGCCGAGGCGCTGGCCGCCGCGCACCACCAGGGGCTCACCCACGCGGGCCTGTCCCCGGCCGCCGTCCTGCTCACCGCGGACGGACCCCGGCTGACCTGCTTCGGCGCGGTACGGGCCGCCGCTCCCGACGGACAGCCGCGCACCGGACTGCCCGGCCTCGAACCGGGGGCGCTCGCCCCCGAGCAGGCCTCGGGAGGCCGGCCGCGTCCGCCGGGCGACGTCTTCGCCCTCGGCGCCGTCCTGGCCTACGCCGCCACCGGGCACACCGTGCCCGAACGGGACGAACTCCCGCCCGCCCTGCGCCCGGTGATCGCCGCCTGCCTGGCCCGCGACCCGGCGGACCGGCCCGCGGCGGCCGAGCTGACGGCCCGGCTCGCCCCGCCGACGACCCACGGCACCGTCCTGAACTCGGCCGGGTCCCTCCTCGCCCCGGGCTGGCTGCCGGGCCGGGTGGCGGCGGCGCTCGCCCGCCAGTCCGCGGAGCTCCTCGCCGCCGAACTCCCGGCCCCGGCAAGGGTCTGAGACCAGCCCCGCGCCTCCCCTCCCGCCCTCCCCCGCACCTGACGGACCCCACCATGCTGTCGCCCCTGACCCATGACGACCCGGCCTCGGTCGCCTCGTACCGGCTCCTCGCCCGCCTCGGTTCCGGCGGCATGGGCACGGTCTACCTGGCCCGCACCCCCGGCGGCCGGACCGTCGCCCTGAAGACCGTGCACGCACGGCTCGCCACCGACCCCGCCTTCCGCGCCCGGTTCCGGCTGGAGACGGACGCGGCACGGATCATCGGCGCCCGCCACGGCGCCGCCGTGGTCGACGCGGACCCGCAGGCCGAGACCCCGTGGCTGGCCACCGAGTACGTCCTCGGCCCGCCCCTCGACGACGCCGTCGAGCTCGGCGGCCCCCTCCCCGAGCCGACCGTCCGCGCGCTGGGCGCGGCCCTCGCCGGAGCACTCGCGCAGCTGCACTCCTCGGACGTGGTCCACCGCGACCTCAAGCCCTCGAACGTCCTCGTCACCGCGTACGGCCCGAAGATCATCGACTTCGGCATCGCGCGGGCGGCCGGCGACGACCACCTGACCCGGACGGGAGCCGCCGCCGGCACCCCCGCCTACATGTCACCGGAGCAGGCGAGCGGGCAGGAACACCCGCCCGCCGGCGACGTGTTCGCCCTCGCGGGCGTCCTGGTCTTCGCCGCGACCGGCCACGGCCCCTTCGGTACGGGCTCCGCCGCCGACCTCCTGTACCGCGTCCGCTACGCGGACCCCGACCTCGCCGGCGTACCCGAGGCGCTGCTCCCCCTCCTGACGGCCTGCCTCTCGAAGGACCCGTCGGCCCGCCCCACCACCGGCACCCTGATCGACCGACTCCACGACGGTCACGGCGAGTTCGCCGACCACCTGCCGCCGCTGCTGCTCACCGACATCGCCCGCCGGGCCACGGACGTCTGGCTCCACGCGCCCCACCGCCTGCCGGCCCCCGAGGGCTCGGCGGTGGCGGAGACCGCCCCCAGCGGCCCGGTCTCCCGCCGCCGGCTGCTCTCGGCGGGCGGCGCGGCGCTGCTCGGGGCGGCGGGAGCGGGCGGCGGCCTGTGGGCCTGGCTGGCGTCACGGGACGAGGAGGCCCCCGGCGCGGCGGGCCCCAGCGCGGGCCCCACCGCCATCCCCGCGACCACCGCCCCGGACGGCGCACCGGCCGCGCTGTGGCGCGGGGACGCCCTGGACCGCGAGGAGGGCATGATGCCGCTGCTCGCCGGGGGCGTCGTGGGGTTCGCGGAGACGGGGTCGTTCCGCGCGCTGGACCCGCAGAGCGGGTCGGTGCTGTGGAAGGAGCCGGCGGTACTGGACCCGAAGCAGGTGACGACGGACGGTACGCACTTCTACGCGTCCTCCTATCCGGTCACCGGGCCGTCCGCCCTGGAGATCCGGACGCTCGCCGCCCGGACCGGCGAGGAGTCCGCACGGACGATCCGCCTCAAGGGCTTCGAGGGGTCGAACTTCGGCACGGAACTCCTGACCGCGGCGGGCGGAGTGCTGTACGCCTCGTCCCGGCGGGGCAGCCGGGACGACGAGGACGACGACACCGGCTGGCACCTGATCGCCGTCGACCTCGCCACGGGCAAGGAGCTCTGGCGGCACCCCCACACCGACGTCAACGCCCGCCCCTGGCTGTCCCGGATCGTCGGCGAACGGCTGGTGCTCGGCAAGAACAGCGGCGACCTGAAGTCCTTCGACGTGCAGGTGCGGGACCGCCGCACCGGCCGGCAGGTGTGGCGGCGGAGCGTCCCGCTGGAGGAGTCCCCGTCGTTCATCCCCGGCCAGCTGGCCGTCGACGACCGGCACGTCTACCTCGGCGGGGACCGCCTCCGGGCGCTGCGCCTCACCGACGGGGGCGTCGCCTGGGAGTACGGCCGGGGCTCCCTCTTCGGGGTCCCCACCGTGGCGGACGGCCGCGTCCACGCCAACGAGGCCGGCCGGGGACTCGTGGTCGTCGGCGCGGACAAGGGGGCCGGGGAGTGGTCGGAGGCGGCCTCGGGCCGCAGTCTGACCCCGGACCTGTACTCGGTCCCGGTGATCGGCCGGACGTACGTGTACGCGCCGGTCCGGGGCGGCCTGAACGCGGTCGACCGGGCGACCCGACGCTCCGCATGGGTGTTCCCGACCGAGGCCACCCGGTACGTCACGGACGCGCAGCGCCGGCGGATCGTGGGCGCGGGGCCGTCGTCCATCGTGGCCCTCCCCCTCGCCTGAGCCTCCGGACACGACCGCGTCCCACCGTCCACGCTCCGCCGCCCGCCCCTCCCCCGCCCACCGCCGCTCCCACCGACCCGGAGACCCCCGTGACCACGCAGCCCCTCGCCACCGGCGACCCGCTCCGGCTCGGCCCGTACCGCCTGCTCGGCGTCCTCGGCGAGGGCGGCATGGGCAAGGTGTACCTCGGCCGGGACGGCGACGGCGCCCCCGCGGCCGTCAAGGTCCTGCGGCCCGAACTCGCCCACGACCGGCACCTCGCCCAGCGCTTCGTCCGCGAGGCCGACATGGCGCGGGCCGTCACCAGCCCGGGCGTGGCCCGGGTCCTCGGCGCGCAGACCGAGGGCGGACGGCCGTGGATCGCCGCCGAGTTCCTCGCCGGCCCGACGCTCGACGAGGCGGTCCGGGCGTACGGGCCGCTGGACGGGCCGGCGGTCCGCGCCCTGGCGGCCCGGCTCGCCCGCACCCTGCACGACATCCACGCGGCCGGCCTGATCCACCGCGACCTCAAGCCCGCGAACATCGTCCTCACCTCCACCGGTCCGCGGATCATCGACTTCGGCATCGCCCGCCCCGAGCACGGCCTCACCCTGACGACGACGGGACAGATCCCGGTCACCCCCGGGTACGGCGCTCCCGAGCAGGTCCTCGGGCAGCGGGTCGGACCGGCGTCGGACGTCTTCTCGCTGGGCGCGGTCCTCGCGTACGCGGCGAGCGGCCGACGCGCCTTCGACGGCGCGCACGTGGCGGCCGTCCAGTACGAGGTCGTGCACGGCACGGCCGACCTGAGCCAGGTCCCGCCGGAGCTGCGGGAGTCGATCGCGCCGTGCCTGGCGAAGGACCCGGCGCACCGCCCGCGGCCGCCGCAGGTCGCCGAGGCCTTCGCCCCTCCCAAGGGCGCGGACCGGGCGTGGCGGAAGGGCCCGCTCGCCGACGACATCAAGCGGCGCGAGACGGCGACGAAGCGCCTGACCGCGCCGGCGGACACCGTCGTCCCGACCGCGCCGTCCCGGCGGCGCTTCCTCACCGGCGCGGCGGTGGGCGTCGCCGTCCTGGGCGCGGGGGGCGGCGCGGGGGCCTGGTGGCTGAGCCGGGGCGGCGAGAAGTCCCCCACGGCCGACGTGCCGGCGGCCGTGGCGGCCCCGGAGGCCGCGTTCGTCTCGCTCATCGACAGCGAGGCGGGGCGGCCGCCGGACGCGCTGTGGGGGCCCCTCGACGTCTGCGCGCCGGTGGCGGTGCCGCCCCTCCCCGTACGGGACGTGGTCCTGGTGTACGCGAAGACGGGCGGGCTGCTCGCCCTGTCCGTGACGGACGGGAAGGAGCGGTGGCGGTCCGAGGACGTCTACGCCGCGTCCGGGTACGTCTCCGTGGCCGACCGGCTCGTCGTCGGCGTCGACAGGAGGGGCAGGCTGCGGGCGTACGTGGCCTCCACCGGCCGGGAGGTCTGGCAGTTCGAGGCCGACGCGGAGGCGCTCCTCGCCGCGGACGACACCAACCTCTACTTCACGACGTCCGACGACATGCTGCGGGCCGTCGACGCCTGGACCCTCGCGCCCCGGTGGACGCGCCCGATGACGTCCCCCCGCTCGACGAAGGGGCCCGCGCGCGCGGCCACGGGCAGGGGCCGGCTCGTGGTCCACGGGTGGGACGGGCGGGTCGAGGCCGTCGACACCACGACCGGGGAGACCGCCTGGAAGCTCAAGGGGCAGGGCACGCACGGCCAGATCCCCTCGATCAGCGGCGCCACCGTGTACCTCGGTGGTCCCAGTCTGATGGTCCGGCGTCTGGAGAGCGGGGACTTCCACTGGAAGGAGGAGACCCTCGCCTACGAGGAGGAGACCGTGGGGTGGGGCAGCCCGACCGCGGACGGCGACTCCGTGTTCGCCATCGACGGCTACGAGGCCCACCGGTTCCTCACCAGGACCGATGTCAACCGCGCGGGCAGGGAGTGGATGGATCCGCTGGACAACGCGGGCGGCGGCGTCTCCGCCCCCGCCGTCGAGGGCGGCACGGCCTGGCTGCCGGAGACCGACGACGGCGCCGTGCTGGTGGTGAACAAGACCACCGGCGCCCGGCTGTTCACCGTGAGGATGGAGCGCCAAGGGGCCTACCGGTTGGCGAGCGACGCCCACCGCGTCTTCATGACCCGCGGCGGCCGGATCGTGGCACTGCCGGTGTTCGGGGAGTAGCACGGACGCCGCCCGCGCCGACCGTGGTCGGCGCGGGCGGCGTCCGTTCCTCAGGTGCGGCGGCCCCGGAGCGCGACCACCGCGCCGCCGATCAGGACGGCCGCACCGATGCCGATGCCGATCAGGAGGGTGGCGCTGAGGCCGTCGTCGCTCTTCTCCTGCGCGGCGGGCGCGGGGGCGGGAGCAGGGGCGGCGGTGGACGGCGCGGCCGGGGTGGCACCTTCCGACGCGGCGCCCGAGGGAGCGGCGGACACGTTCTCCTCGAGATCCTGGAGGGGCCGGACGCCGGCCGGCCCCGGGTCGCCGGGCGTCTTCAGCGCGCGGAGCGGGCGGATGGCGCCGAAGCCGATGTAGTCGTTGCGCTTGTCGCCCTCGGTGGGCGCGGCGATGGTGTTGAGCATGACCTTCAGGACCTGGTTGTTGGTCCAGTCGGGGTGCTTCGACCAGATGAGCGCGGCGGCGGCGGAGGCGAGGGCGGTGGCGTTGCTGGTACCGCTGGAGGTGCAGACGCGGCTGCCGCCGCACGTGGCAACGGTGTCCTTGCCGGGGGCCACGAGGTCGACCTGCGGACCGTACTGGGAGAGGGGAATGCGGGTCAGCTTCTGGTCGATGGCACCGACGCCGACCACGCCGGGGGTCGCTCCCGGGTACTCCAGCTTGTTCGCCTTGTCGCCGCTGTTGCCGACGGAGGCGAAGACCAGGGCGCCCTTGTCCAGGGCGTACTTCACCGCGTCCGTGAGCTGCTGCGACCCGGCCGGCGAGCCCTGCGAGATGTTGAGGACCTTGGCCCCGGAGTCGACGGCGAACCGGATGGCCTCGGGCATGACCGTGTTGAACTCGCGGTCGGCGTCCGCCTGGCTCCCCGCCCCGGCTACCGACCCGGGCACGCGCACCGGGAGGATCTTGGCCCCGGGGGCGAGGCCGTAGGCACCCTGGCCGCCGTTGGCCTTGCCCGTGCCGGCGATGAGGCCGGCCATGTTCGTGCCGTGTCCGGTGTAGTCGGTGAACTCGTCGCCGGCCTCTTCCGTGGCGAAGTCCTTGCCCTTGAGCACCTGGCCGGGAAGGTCCGGATTCCCCTTCTCCACGCCGGAGTCGATGACCGCGACGGTGACGCCCTTGCCGGTGCTGAGCTGCCAGATCTTCTCGGCGCCCATGGTGTCCAGGTGCCACTGCCGGTCGCGGACGCCCGCGGCGTGGGCGGGTACGGAAGCGATGCCCACCAGCAGCATCCCCAAGGCGGCCGAGGCGGTGACTCGGGCACGGCTCCGTCGAATACTGCTGGTACGCATCTGCTTCCTCGCGCTGATCAGTCGATGACGGGCGGCGCCACGCGGCGCCCCTGCTGCCAGGTCTCCTCGTCCTCGACCAGGTAGTCGGGACGCTCTCCCTTGGTCTCCTCGCGCTCGCCGGGCTGCGTGGAGCCGCCGCGGACGAGGCCGGAGCCGCCGGGCGTGAAGGGCCGTGCCGTGCCTCCGGCCGCGGCGGCGCGCTGCGCCCGGCCGCCGACGACCCCGCCGGCCTCGCCGGCGAGCCTGCGGCCCCCGGTGATGCCGTTCTGGCCTGCGCCCGCGCCGCCCATGGGGCCGCCCATGGCGCCGCCGCCCATCGGGGCCCGGCCCATGCCCGTGCCGCGACCCGGCTCGGTGCCGATGACGGTGCTGCGCGGGAGTCCGGTCTGCGGACGTCCCATCGTGTTGGGCACGGCCTTGCCGCCGCTGATGCCCTCACGGGGGCCGCCCAGGGGACCGGGCCCGGTAGCCAGGCCGCGCGGGCCGGTGGTGCCCAGCGGGTTCCGCGTGCCGCCGGTGACGGGGCCGGTGGGCGGCGGTACGCCGGGGCCGCCCTTCGCCGTGAGCGGGGGCATGCCGGTCGTGGTCACGAACGGAGGCGTGCTGCCCTCCGGCTTGGTGATCGGCGGAGGGGTACCCGGGGTCTGCGTCGTGGGTCCGGTCGTGCTCGGCGGCGTCTTGGTGTCGACGCTGTCGAGGCCGATGTCCACGGGCACGTCCGGCCGCACGTCCGGACGGACGACGTGGTTCGGCCCCGACGGGTCCCCGGACGGCGGCAGCGGGATGTTGGTTTCGGGCGTCGTCCGGGTGTCGGGCTGAGACCGGGGGCCGGACGGCCCCGTGGCCCGCTCCGTCCCCCCGGCGGACCTCTCGCCCTGGGGTCCGTAGCCGGTGGAGGTGGGATCCGCACCGCGCTGACGGTCCTGCGCCGGCACGAAGTCCCCCGGCGGCGGCGGGAACGTCGGCGGCGTGAGGCTCGTCATGTTGAAGCTCGACCACTGGTAGGAGGAGGAGAGCTTCTCCATCTCGGCCGCCGCGGCCTGCTGGTTCGCCTTCTCCTTGGCCTCGATGGCCTTGAGCTCCTCGCTGGCGGCCATCTGGCTCTTGGCGTTGCGAGCGATGGTCTGCGAGTCGGGGTCGTTGCGGTACTTCTGCGCGGCCGCGAGGTTCGCCTTGGCCGACTCGTGGGAGGTGTAGCGGGGGATGGCGCTCTGCGCGGTGGCGATGGCCTCGGCGGCGTTGTCCATCCACTTGGCCGCGTCCGTGCTGAAGTCGCCGAGCGCGTGGGTCGAGCTCACGACGCTTTCGGCCCACTCGTTGAACGCCTTCTCCGCTTCGCCTTCCCACTCCACCCGGCCGGAGCGGTTCTTGAGCTGCGTGGCGATGCGGTGCATCTCCTCGGCAGCCGCCTTCAACCGTCCCGCCGCGTTGCCGACGTAGAACGTGCTGGCTTCGTCCAGCCACGCCAGCATCTGCTGGTGGGACATCGAGCGGAAGTCCGTTCCGCCGCCTCCGCCGCCTTCTGCGGGCCTCATCCTTCGCCTCTTCCCCGTGTCCCCGACATTCCGTCCACTCCCTCCTGCCTACTGGAGGGAGTCGTCGCCCCCGGCCGTCTGTCCGGCCCCGTCGTCCGTGGCGACGCGGCCCGCTTCGCGGTCCGCCTTCGTCTTGGCCTCGTCCGTCCGCTGATGAATGTTGATCATCTGCTGCTTGACGTCGTCGTCCATCTGCTCGAAGCCGTCCTTGGAGGCCACGACCGCGATGCCGAGGCCCTCCAGGCAGTCACGCAGCAGCCCGGAGAGCTCCGTCAGCTGCGTGAGGACGGTGTTGTACGAGGTGTAGACCCCGGCCGCCTCGGACCAGGCGGCGTCACCGCCGCCGAACTGGTTGCGCACCACCGGGTCCGACTCCATCTTGCCCTTGTCGGCCTCGGAAGAGGTGAGCGTCTCGATCAGGCCGTCGATGCCCTTCTTGAACTCCGTCATCGACTCGGAGTTGTAGTGCACCGCCGCTTCGCTCATCGGCCGCATTCCGGACCACCCCCGTCCACGTAGGCTTCCATGCCTGCGCTCGTCCCCCGTCGAACGGTCGAACAACCGTCCGCCGTACTGCCACGTCAGAAGTCCACTGTAGTCAGGAACGACGACAGTGCGCACCTCCGGGTTGCACAAGCAACGGGCATCACATGGTTACGAATTGGGCACAGCCACCGCTGCCTGGGGGCGGATCGGGAGGCGGTTGACCGGTCTGCCGGTCGCCGCGCGCACCGCTGAGGCCACTGCGGCCGGTGAGGTGACCACCGGGACCGCGCTCGCGGCCTTCGCGCCGAACGGCGCCACGACGTCCCGCTCCTCGACGAGTTTCACGATGCGAATGTCCGGGGCGTCCAGGGATGTCGGGAGTGCGTAGCCGGTGAAGTCGGGGTGCCGGACCAGGCCCCGGGCGGTGCGGAGGTTCTCGGTGAGGGCGGCACCGATGCCCTGGGTGACGCCGGCCTCGATGCGGGTGGCGAGCTGGGCCGGGTTGAGGACGCGGCCGACGTCCTGGGCGACGGCCATCTCCACGACGCGCACGGCGCCGAGTTCGATGTCCACGTCCACCACCGCGCGGATCGCGCAGAACGCGAGACCGACGAACGCGTCGCCCTGGCCCGCCTCGTCGAGCGGCTCGGTCGGGTGCGGGCGGCACTGGGCGGTGGCCCAGAGCTCCTTGCCGTCCATCGCCTCCGTGACGGTCGTCGACAGGACCCCGTCGTACGAGGTGATCTTGCCGTCGGTGATCTGGAGCAGCTCCGTCGACATGCCGAACTGGTGGGCCAGCGGCTGCAGGAGCTGTGTGCGGACCATCTTCGCGGCCCGTTCGACCGCGCCGCCCGAGACCCAGGTGTGGCGGCCGTGGGCGGCCGGTCCGCCCGGCGGCTGGTCGGTGTCGACGGGGGCCATGTGGACCTCGTCGATGCCGAGGGTGTCCTGCACGATCTGGCGGGCGAGCGTCGCGAAGCCCGAACCGGTGTCCACGGCCGCGCAGATGACCGTCGCCACCCCGTCCTGGACCCGCACCGTCGCCGTCGAGACCTCGTCGGCGCCCTCCGCGCCGAGCATGTGCACCATGCCCAGCGCGTAGCCCACGCCCCGGCGGACCGCGCCGGGTTCGCCCGCACCCTCGGGGCCGCCGGGCAGCAGCCACTCGCCCTCCGGGGTGTCCTTGGGCAGCGGGGGCAGCGGGAAGTCCCGTACGGCGGAGAGGAGTTCGGCCACCGGGGCCGGGCAGGTCACCGTCTGGCCGGTGGGCAGGATGTCGCCCGTCGACATGACGTTCCGCATGCGCAGCTCCGCCGGGTCCACGCCCAGCTTCGCCGCCAGCTTGTCCATCTGCGCCTCGTACGCGGTGCACACCTGCATCGCGCCCTCGCCCCGCACGTGGCCGGACGGCGGGTTGTTGGTGCGGACGGCCCAGCCCTCGACGAAGGCGTGCGGGACGACGTACGGGCCGCAGGCGAAGGCCACGGCCGCCGCGAGCGACTCCGAGGAGGAGTCCGCGTACGCGCCGGCGTCCAGCAGGATCTGCGCCTCCACCTTCACCAGCCGTCCCTCCGCGTCCGCGTGGTGCCGGTAGCGCAGCAGGGTGGGGTGCCGGTGGGCGTGGCCGAGGAAGGACTCCTCGCGGGTCGCGGTGAGCTTGACCGGGCAGCCGGTGCGCAGCGCGAGCAGGCCCAGCGGGATCTGGAAGCCGGGGTCCTCGCGGTCGCCGGTGGCGCCCGGGACTCCGGTCACCACCAGCTTGACCTGCTCGGGCGGCAGGCCGAAGCAGGCGGCGGCGAGGTCCCGGTCGGTGTGCGGGTCGGTGGAGGCGGTGTACAGCTCCACCCCGCCGTCGGGGCGCGGGACGGCCAGCCCGGCCTCGGCGCCGATCGGCGCCGGGTCCTGCCGCCCGATCCGGTACAGGCCCTCGACGACGACCTCGCCGGTGACGTCCGGGTCGCCGAAGCGCAGCGGGATGTGGCGGATCAGGTTGCCGTCGGGGTGCAGCGCCTCGGCGGCGAACGCCTTCTCCGGGTCCGTCACCGGTTCGAGCACCTCGTACTCGACGGCGATCGCGGCGGCGGCCAGCCGGGCCGTGTCGGGGTGGTCGGCGGCGACGGCGGCGATCGCCTCGCCGTGGTGGCGGACCAGGTCGGCGGCGAACACCGGCCGGTCGGCGACCTGTCGGCCGTAGGTCGCCGCGCCCGGCACGTCCGCGGCCGTCACCACGGCCCGTACGCCCGCCATGGCGGTGGCGGCGCTCGTGTCGACGGAGACGATGCGTGCGTGGGGATGCGGGGAGCGCAGGATGGCGGCCCAGAGGAGGCCCTCGGCCCACAGGTCGGAGGCGTACGGGAAGGTGCCCTCGGTCTTGGCCCGCGCCTCGGCCTGCGGGAGGGAGGTGCCGAGGCCGTGGGCGGCCGGCTCCTGGCCCGGGGTCCCGGTGCCGTCGAGGACCGGGATCGTGGGAACGGCGGTGATCGCGTCGCTCACGCCATGCCTCCGTCGTGCGGGTGGGGGATCTGGTGCGGGACCCGGGGCTCGTCGGCGGTCTCGGACGCGGTGGCCGCGGCGCTCGCCTCGCGTTCGGACACGACGTCGCGCACGGCGTCGAGGACGCCCCGGTAGCCGGAGCAGCGGCAGAGGTTGCCCGCGAGCGCCTGGCGGGTCTCGAGTTCGGTGGGGGCGTGGTTGCCCTCCAGGAGGTCGTGCACGGTCATGCACATGCCCGGGATGCAGAAGCCGCACTGGACGGCGCCGCACGCGGCCAGGGCCCGCTGCACGTCCGAGGGCTCGCCGTCGACCGCGAGGCCCTCGACCGTCCGGACCTCGCTCCCGGCGGCGGTCGCCGCGGGGACCAGGCAGGAGGCGACGAGCCGGCCGTCGACCTGCACGTTGCACGCGCCGCACTCGCCCTGCGAGCAGCCGTCCTTGGCCCCGGCAAGGCCCAGGCGCTCGCGCAGCACGTAGAGCAGCGACTCGCCGATCCAGGAGCCGGTGACGGGCCGGTCGGCGCCGTTGACCCGGAGCGTGTACGAGGTGTGGGGGTGCTCGTCGCTGTCGGTGGAGGCGGCGAGGCTCGCGCCGGACGGCTCGGCGGCGGGGGCGGGGACGGTCACGGCCGGCGCGTGCGCCTCCGCGGACTCGGCTTCGCCACCGGTCTCGGGATCGACCGGAGGAGCCCCGTCGGGCCCGTCCACCGCCACCGGCCCGTCGGCCGCCGCGGACCCGTCCGCCACCTCGGAGGCCGCGGACCCGTCGGGGTCGCCGGACGCCGCCGGGGACACCCCGGGTGCCATGGCCGCCTCGTGGAGGGAGGGACCGGACGGGGCCGGTTTGGCACCGGCCACCTCCCGCTCCCCGCCCCGAGCGCCCCCGGAAGCCTCGAACGCCCCGGAAGCCTCGGAGGTCCCGAACGCCTCGGAGGTGTCGGCGCCGACGGCTCCGTCGGCCGCCGGGACCGGCGCGGTCCGACCGGCCTCCTGGCCCGCGACCGGCTCCCCTGCCCCGGCGGGCGCACCGGCGTCGGCACCCACGGAGCTTCCGGCACTCCCGGCGCTTCCGGCACTTCCGGGAGTCCCGGCACCGTCACCGCCGTCCACCGGCGGCTCCGCCGGCAGCGCCCACGGGGCGGGCGCGCCGCCCGGCAGGGTCGCCGGAGCCTCCGCGTAGGGCCGGACGGCCGAGGCGGCGAAGTCGCCGGACTCCTCGGCGGAGCCCGCCCCTTCGCCCGCCCCGGAGCCGTCCGGTACGCCCGGGAACTCCCACTGGCCGGTGGCGCCGGGGCCGGCGGGCGCCGGCGCCTCCGTGAAGCGCCACTCGGCCGTCGCGTGCGGGTCCTGCTCGAGGTGCTCGGCGTACTCCGACCGGCCGGGCTGCCCGGGGGCATAGCCGCCCTGCCCGGGGCCGTACCCGCCGTGGTCGGCGTACCCGGGGTGCCCCTCGTACCCGCCCTGCCCCTCGTACCCGCCCTGCTCGGCGTACTCGGTGCCGTCGAAGTACTGCGTCTGCTCCGCCTGCGTCGGGACGTGGACCGACCACGAGCCGGTCGCCGACGGGTCCGCCGAGGCCTGCGTGAGCGGCTGGAGGGGGGTGATCATCGGCGGCACGTAGCCGTGGCCGGGCGCTTCCAGGGGGACGCCGTCCAGCATGAAGTCGGGCGGCAGCTGGACGAACGCCGTGGCGTCGCCGTCGTACCCCTCGCTCTGCGGGATCGGCTCCCAGCCGCCCTCGTTCCGCTGCTGTTCGTCGCTGCTCACGCCAGTGCCCTCCCCAGTGCCCGTCGGGCGAGTGCGGCGACGGTGCGCCGCAGGTGCAGTACGGCCGGGGGCAACACCTCGTCGCCCGGCGGGTCCGGGATGCAGGCGGCGGCGACGTACTCTCCGAACGCCGCGAGCGCCTCGGGGGCGAGGGCCCGGTCGTTGTCCCAGTCGACCAGCGAGGCGATCCAGCGCTCGGCCTCCAGCGGGCGCAGCGGCATCGGCGCGACGGCGCCGACCGCGCAGCGCACTCCGCGCCGGGCCGGGTCGAGGACGACGGCGACGGAGGCGGTGGCGCGGGCCGGGCCGGTGCGGCCGGTGGCCTTCACGAAGACCTGGGGGGCGTGGAGCAGCGGGACGCGGACGAAGGCGACGAGCTCGCCGGGGGCCAGCAGGTCCCGGCCGGCGAGCAGGTGGGAGACGGGGATCTCGCGGCTGCCGAGCGGCCCGAGGACGATCAGGTCGGCCTCCAGGGCGGCGAGGACCGGCAGCGAGTCGCCGGTGGGCGCGGCGGTGACGACGTTGCCGCCGAGGGTGCCGGCGTTGCGGATCTGGGGCGGTCCGGCGGCGCGGGACGCGGCGGCGAGGGCGGGGATGAGGGCGGCGAAGTCGGGGCGGCCCATGCGGGCGTGGGTGAGGCCGGCGCCGAGCAGCGCGTGGCCGTCCTGGTACTGCCAGCCGCGGATCTCGTTGATGCGGCTCAGGCCGACCAGTCCGGCGGGGCGGAGCTGCCCCTTGTTGACGGCTGCCATCAGGTCGGTGCCACCGGCGACGGGGACGGCGGCCGGCATGGCCGTGAGCGCCGCCACGGCCTCGTCGAGCGAGGCGGGCAGCGTCACGGACTGCGCCGTCTGTGGTGCGTGCGTGGTCAACCCGCTGCCCCTTCCCGGTGTCCCGGTGGTCCCCGACTGTGCCCGGCGGTCGCGCCTGCGTGTGGGCGTACCGTACGTGCTCACAGGCCGGACGTGGCAACTCTGGCACATCTTCCGAGCGGTCCGGCGCGAGGGCCCGCGAAGGACTGTTCCGTCCGGGACGCCCCGACGAGTGACGGTAACTTCCGTTTCGCCGCTCTTGGGTGAAGGGGGATGTCGGGTCCCTCACACGTTCGGGGGCGTGCCCTCCAGGGGACGTCCCAGGATCCCGGGGCGCCGCTGCCGGGGGTGGGGTCCGGCGGGCGGGCGGTAGTCCACGCCGAGGGCGTCCAGGCGCGCGTAGTGGGTGCGCATCCGGCGGGCGAAGGCCGGGTAGTCGCGTGCCTCCGGCGCGGGCAGCTCGGACCAGGCGACCTCGGCGAGGGCGGCGAGGCGGGGGAAGACCTGGTAGTCGACGCGGGACCGGTTCTCCATCACCTCGGTCCAGACGTTGGCCTGGGTTCCCAGGATGTGGGCGGCGGCCTCGGGCGAGAGGCCGGGCGGCACGGGCTCGAAGCGGTAGACGTCCTCCAGGGTGCGGACGTACCCGATGGGCACGGGCTCGTCCTCGCCGGGCGCCTGACGGTGGTCCAGGTACACGTGCTGCTCGGGGCACATGACGACGTCGTGGCCTGCCTCCGCGGCGGCGATCCCGCCGCCGTACCCGCGCCAGGACGAGACGGCCGCGCCCTCGGCGAGGCCGCCCTCCAGGATCTCGTCCCAGCCGATGAGCCGCCGCCCGCGGGCGGCGAGCCAGCGGTCGAAGTGACGGATGAACCAGGACTGGAGCGCGTCCTCGTCGGCGAGTCCGAGTTCCCGGATGCGGGCCTGGGCGGCCGGGGAGGCCTTCCACTGGTCCTTGGGGCACTCGTCGCCGCCGACGTGCACGAAGGGGGAGACGGCCGCCGGGAAGAGGTCGAGGACCTCCTCGAAGACGCCCTCGTAGAAGCGCAGGACGCCCTCGGTGGGGGCGAGGACGTTGGGGTTGACGCCCCAGGTGTCCCAGACGGTGAGGGCGGCCGTGTCGACGACGTCGGTGTTGCCGAGCTCGGGGTAGGCGGCGATGGCGGCCTGCGAGTGGCCGGGGAGGTCGATCTCGGGGACGACCCTGATGTGGCGTTCGGCGGCGTACGCGACGATCTCGCGGATGTCGTCCTGGGTGTAGAAGCCGCCGTGCGGGGTGTCGTCCCAGAGCGGCGAGGCGCGGTGGCCCCACTTGCTGCGGGCCCGCCAGGAGCCGACCTCGGTGAGCCGGGGGTGGCGCTTGATCTCGATGCGCCAGCCCTGGTCGTCGGTGAGGTGGAAGTGGAAGACGTTGAGTTTGTGGGCGGCGAGCAGGTCGAGGTGGCGCAGGACGTCGTCCTTGGGCGTGAAGTGCCGGGAGACGTCGAGCATGAGGCCGCGCCAGCCGAAGCGGGGGCGGTCCTCGACGGTGAGGTACGGGAGGTCCCACGGACCGCCGTCCACCGGGGCCCTGCGGTACGCCCCGGGGCCGAGGAGCTGGCGGAGGGTCTGGGCGCCCCAGAAGACGCCGGCGGGTCCGCCGCCCTCGACGACGACGGCGGCGTCGGGGTCCTCGGTGGTGAGGCGGTAGCCCTCGGGGCCGTGCTCCCGCTCCACGTCCTCGCTCACGCGCAGCCGGATCGCGTGCGGGCCGGTGCCGTCGGGGAGCGGCAGGCCGGTGGCGGCGCCGAGGACGGTGCGGAGCCAGCGTGCGGTGGAGCCGGTGCCGGGCCCGGCGTCGAGGGTGGTCCGCTCGTCGAGCGAGAAGTACCCCGGTGAGTCCCCGCGCACGTCCTGGCGGAGCGGTGCGGGGATCAGGTCCGTGCCGGGGTACGGGTCGGTGGTCGTCGCGTCGGTGGTCATCGCGTCAGTCCTTCACCGCCCCGCCGAGTCCGGAGACCAGGCGGCGCTGTACGAGTACGAAGAAGACGAGGACCGGGACGGTCATGACGGTCGAGCCGGCCATGATGCCTCCCCAGTCGTTCTCGTCGGGCTTGAAGAAGACGAGCAGCGCCATGGGCAGGGTCGACTGCGAGGTGTCGCTGATGATGAACGACTTCGCGAAGAGGAAGTCGTTCCAGGTGGAGATGAACGAGAAGACGCTGGTGGCGACGAGGCCGGGGAAGACCAGCGGGAAGAGGATCTGCCACAGGAACCGGGTGCGGCTCGCCCCGTCGATCTGGGCCTGCTCCTCCAGGGCCTCGGGGACGGCCTTGACGAAGCCGCGCAGCATCCAGATCGCGAAGGGCAGCGAGAAGGCGATGTGCGGGAGGATCAGGGAGCCGAGGGTGTTGAGCTGGCCGGCGTCCCGCATGAGGAAGAACAGCGGGATGGTGAGGGCCTCGACCGGCACCATCTGGGCGACCAGGAACATGATCAGGAGGGTCGTCCGGAACCGGAAGCGGAACCGGGTGACGGCCGTCGCCGCGAGGAAGGCGATCAGCGCGGAGGCGAGGACGACGGTGCCCGCCACGGTCAGCGAGTTCAGGAAGTACCGCCCGAACTCCTGCTGTTCGAAGACGCGCCGGAAGGAGTCGAGCGACGGGGACAGGGTCCACGGGCGGGGCTCGGTGGACTGGATCTCACCGGCCGGCTTGAAGGCCGAGAGGACCATCCAGTAGAGCGGGAAGGCGACGGCGACCGCGACGAGCAGGGTGACGGCCTCGGCGGCGAGACGCCCGGGACGACGGATGCGGAGGGCGTTCGGAACGCTCACAGTTCTTCTCCCTGGCGTCGCAGGAGCCGGAGGTAGACCAGGGTCACGGCCAGCAGGATGAGCAGCATGACGACGCCGATGGCCGAGCCCAGGCTGTACTGGGAGGAGGCGAAGGCCTTCTGGTAGGCGTACACGTTGAGGACGAGGTTCTGGCCGGCGATGCCGCCGCCGTTCGTCATCACGTAGATCTGGGTGAAGACCTTGAAGTCCCAGATGATCGACTGGATCGTGACGACGACCAGGATCGGCCGGAGCATCGGCGCCATGACCGAGCGCCAGATCCGCCACTGCGAGGCGCCGTCGAGGGAGGCCGCCTCCAGGACTTCGGACGGGATGGCCTTGATGCCGGCGTAGACGGTGACCATCACGAACGGGAAGGAGCACCAGACGACTTCGAGGAGGACGAGGGCGAAGGCGCTGTACCGCCCGTACGTCCAGGAGAAGTCGCCGAGTCCGAGGAGCTTGTTGACGGGGCCGAAGTCGGGGTCGAAGAGGAAGACCCAGACCGTGGAGCCGGTGATCGCGGGCGTGGCCCAGGCGCCGAGCGCGGCCATCATCAGGACGAACCGCGGCAGGGCGCGCACCCGTGTGAGGAGGACGGCGAGGGCGCAGCCGACGGCGAGCGTGGTGACGACACAGGCGGCGGCGAAGAGGACGGTGGCGAGGAGGACCTGCCAGAACTGGGGGTCGGCGAAGAGGGTCGTGTAGTTGCCGAAGCCCTTGAAGGAGGTGGGTTCGCCGCCGCTGACCTGGGCCTGGGTGTACTCCAGGAAGGAGATCAGGCCGAGTTGGTAGACGGGGTAGACGAGGAGGGCGCCGAGGACGGCGAGGGCGGGCAGCAGGTACAGCCAGGGGGCCCAGGGGCGGTGGCCCCGGGGGCCGCCCCGGGCCCGCCGGGGGGCGGCCGCGGGCGTGGTCGCCCCCGGCCGCTTCCCGGTGGCGGTGGGCGGGGTGAGCTGGGTGGTCATGCGGCTCAGCCCGCCGGCGCGAAGGCCGCGTCCATCTTCTTCGCGGCGTCGTCGGCCGCCGCCTTGGCGTCCTTACGTCCGCTGACGACCTCCTGGAACATCGTGGGCAGGACGAGGGAGGCGTCGATCTGGCCCCAGCCGGGGGACGCGGGGACGAACCTGGTGCCGGCGCCGAGGGTGTCGATGAAGGGCTTCACGAAGGGCTGCCGCTGGGCGGCGGCGGTGCGGACGTCGGTGAACGTGGGGAGGAAGCCCATGGCGTCGAAGAGCTTGGCCTGGGTGTCCTTGCCGGTGAGGGAGGTGAGGAGGTCGACGGCGAGGCTGCGGTAGGAGGTGCTCTTGAGGACGCCGATGTTGTTGCCGCCGGCGAAGGCCGGGGCGATGGAGCCGGGGGTGGTGCCGGGCAGCGGGACGACGGCGTACTTGCCCTTCACGGTGCCGGCCTCGACGGCGGCGTGGCTGAAGTCGCCGCCGATGGCCATGGCGGCCTTGCCGGAGGCGAAGGCGGTGACGGTGGCGTTGCCGCCCATCTGGGCGCACTTGGCGGCGGGGCAGTTGTCGTCGCCGAAGAGCGAGGTGTAGGTGCTGATGCCCTTGACGGCGGCGTCGCTGTTGACGGCGGCCTTGTAGGAGTCGCCGTCCGCGGTGGCGAGTTCGCCGCCGGCGGCCCAGACGAAGGGCATGGCGCCGTAGGTGTAGGCGCCGCCGACGGCGATGCCGTACAGCTCGGGCCGGGCCTTGTGGATCTTCTTGGCGGTGGAGACGAGTTCGGCCTGGCTCTTGGGGGCGGTGAGGCCGAGGTCCCGGAACACGTCGGTGCGGTAGTAGAGGGCGCGGACGCCGACGAACAGCGGGGCGCCGTAGACCTTTCCGCCGACGGTGACGGACTGCCTGGCGGTGGGGTCGGTGTCCTTGGCCTCGTCCCAGGCGCCGAACTCGGCGCTGATGTCGGCGAGTCCGCCGTCCTTGACGTATCCGGCGGTGTCGGTGTTGCCGTACTCGATGAGGTCGGGCGCCGACTCGGGGTCGTTGAAGGCGGCCTTGACGCGCTGGGCGCGGGTCTCGACGGGGATGTACTCGACCTCCACCTCGACGCCCTCGTGCCGCTTCTCGAAGGCGGCGACGGCCTGGGAGACGACCTGCTCCTTGGGCTTGTTGCTCACCTCCTGGAAGAGCCAGACCCGCAGGGTGCCGGTCTTCTCGTCCGCCGTGGCCTTGCCGTCGGACGTCTGGGGCGCGCAGGCCGTGGCGGTGAGGCCGGCCAGCAGGAGCGCCGCGGCGGTGGCGGTGACGGGGGTGCCCCCTGCTCGGGCGAGGCCGAGAGCTCGGGGGAGGGCGGAAAGCTTCATGTCGGATCCCCTCCGGGTGCGTGCGTTGCAACATGCGCAATGCGCGTTTCGTTCTGCACAACACGCGTGAGGTTAGGCGTGCCCGCGGTGACCCGACAAGAGGTCTCGACCACCTCAACCACTCCGTGACCGGCGGATGCATCCTGCGCAACGGCCGCCGGGGGCCCGGAACGACGAAACGGCCCCCGTCACGCGTACCGGAGTACGCGTGACGGGGGCCGCCCCCGGTGTTCCGGAGCGTCAGGACACCGCTACTTGTCCTTGCCGCCCTTGTCCTTGTCGCCACCGCCGGCGCCCATGGAGTCGTAGATCTCCTTGCACATCGGGCAGACCGGGTACTTCTTGGGGTCGCGCCCCGGTACCCAGACCTTGCCGCACAGCGCCACGACGGGGGTGCCGTCGAGGGCGCTCGCCATGATCTTGTCCTTCTGGACGTAATGGGCGTAGCGCTCGTGGTCGCCGTCACCGTTGGACACCTGCGGCGTCGGCTCGACGAGGGTCCCCGTACCTGCCCCGCGCTCGGGCTCGAGAGTGCTCATAACCGCCAAGGGTACTGAAAGCCGGGCCCCTCAGTTGAGCGAGGGATCGTCCGGGTACGTCGCGATCATCGCGAGCTCCCCGCGCTGCCTCCGGAGGACCTGTCGCCAGAGCGTCTCGGGCTGCGGGGAGGAGACGTCGCCGGGCTCCGACTCCACCACGTACCAGGCCCCGTCGCCCAGCTCGGTCTCCAGCTGACCGGGTCCCCAGCCCGCGTACCCGGCGAAGATCCGCAGCGAGCCGAGGGCGGGTCCGAGCAGCTCGGGCGGGGTCTCCAGGTCGACCAGGCCGATCGCCCCGTACACCCGACGCCAGCCGAGCGGCCCCTCGTCGCCGGGGATGACGGCGACCCCGAGGGCGGCGTCGAGGGAGACCGGTCCGCCCTGGAAGACGACGCCGGGTTCGCCGGCGAGGCCGGCCCAGGGGGCGAGGATGTCGCCGACCGTCACCGGTGTCGGCCGGTTGAGGACCACGCCGAGCGAGCCCTCGTCGTCGTGGTCGAGCAGCAGGACCACCGCGCGGTCGAAATTCGGGTCCGCGAGGGCGGGGGTGGCCACGAGCAGCCGTCCTGTGAGCGAGGACACCTCGGTCATGCGACACATGATCCCGCATCTTCCGGCTTCGCGGGCGGTCTCGGAGGGCACGGAGGGGGCGATGTCCGGAACTCGCCGACCGCCGCAGTTCAGAGGGGACGCGGCGGGCCCGCGGCGGCGCCCTGACGACGGAAGCGGACGGTGACGCTCCGCAAGATCACGGGAACAGAGGGTGTTGTGCCGAATTCATTACATCTGACGGGGCACCCGGAGCACCCGGGAGGGGTCTCATGGACCCTTACCCTTTTCACTGGCCACCCGACCGACCCCACTCCGGAACGCGAGATTCATGACCGGCACAGACAGCCATGATGTACTGCTCGTCCATGGCGGAACCCCGCTGGAGGGAGAGATCCGCGTCCGCGGCGCGAAGAATCTCGTGCCCAAGGCGATGGTCGCCGCCCTGCTCGGCAGCGGCCCGAGCCGACTGCGCAATGTGCCCGACATCCGTGACGTCCGCGTGGTCCGCGGACTGCTCCAGCTGCACGGAGTGACGGTCCGCCCGGGCGAGGAGCCCGGTGAGCTCGTCCTCGACCCGACGCACGTCGAGTCGGCGAACGTCGCCGACATCGACGCCCACGCCGGGTCGTCCCGCATCCCGATCCTCTTCTGCGGTCCGCTGCTGCACCGTCTGGGCCACGCCTTCATCCCGGGCCTGGGCGGCTGCGACATCGGCGGCCGGCCCATCGACTTCCACTTCGACGTGCTGCGCCAGTTCGGCGCCACCATCGAGAAGCGGGCCGACGGGCAGTACCTGGAGGCCCCGCAGCGCCTTCGCGGTTGCAAGATCCGGCTCCCGTACCCCTCGGTCGGTTCGACCGAGCAGGTGCTGCTGACGGCGGTGCTCGCCGAGGGCGTCACCGAGCTGTCGAACGCCGCCGTGGAGCCCGAGATCGAGGACCTCATCTGCGTGCTGCAGAAGATGGGCGCGATCATCTCCATGGACACCGACCGGACCATCCGGATCACCGGTGTCGACCGCCTCGACGGCTACACCCACCGGGCGCTCCCGGACCGCCTGGAGGCGGCCTCCTGGGCGTCCGCGGCGCTCGCCACCGAGGGCAACATCTACGTGCGCGGCGCCCAGCAGCGCTCGATGATGACCTTCCTCAACACCTACCGGAAGGTGGGCGGTGCCTTCGAGATCGACGACGAGGGCATCCGCTTCTGGCACCCGGGCGGCTCGCTCAACGCGATCCACCTGGAGACCGACGTGCACCCCGGCTTCCAGACGGACTGGCAGCAGCCGCTGGTCGTGGCGCTGACGCAGGCCTCCGGCCTCTCCATCGTCCACGAGACGGTGTACGAGTCCCGGCTCGGCTTCACCTCCGCGCTCAACCAGATGGGTGCCCACATCCAGCTGTACCGCGAGTGCCTCGGCGGCTCCGACTGCCGCTTCGGCCAGCGCAACTTCCTCCACTCGGCCGTCGTGTCCGGGCCGACGAAGCTGCAGGGCGCCGACCTGGTCATCCCCGACCTGCGCGGCGGCTTCTCGTACCTGATCGCGGCGCTCGCGGCCCAGGGCACCTCCCGGGTGCACGGCATCGAGCTGATCAACCGCGGCTACGAGAACTTCATGGACAAGCTCGTCGAGCTCGGCGCCAAGGTCGAGCTCCCGGGCAGCGCGCTGGTCTGACCGGCCGTACGCGCGCGGGGACCGGCTCCCCGCGCGCACCGGCCGTCCGGGGCCCGGGGGACCGCTCCCCGGGCGCGCACCGGGCGCGCACCGGGCGCGCGACGGCCTGCACGGGCCTCTGACGGGCAAACGGAAGGGCGGCCACCCCCTGACAGGGTGGCCGCCCTTTCTGTGCCTCCAGGCTGCTTACGCGGCCTTGGCGGCCTTACTTGCCCTTGGCGGCTTCCTTGAGCTTCGAGCCCGCGGAGACCTTCACGCTGTAGCCGGCCGGGATGTTGATCGGGTCGCCGGTCTGCGGGTTACGAGCGGTGCGAGCGGCACGGTGGGTGCGCTCGAAGGTCAGGAAGCCGGGGATGGTGACCTTCTCGTCGCCCTTGGCGACGACCTCACCGACGGTCTCGGCGAGAGCGGCCAGCACGGCGTCGGCGTCCTTGCGGGTCACCTCGGCGCGGTCGGCCAGAGCGGCCACCAGCTCACTGCGGTTCATGTTGTTACTCCCGTGTTCTTCTTGCCTGTGAGGCGTGCCACGCGGCGGAAGCCGCGTGATTGGGTACAGCGAAGCCGATGCTGCCAGGGCCTTCGGACAGTCCCCGGACCCGGGTCTAATGACAGACCCTCGCGCCCAAACACGCATCCTGCCCCCACCAGCGGCGGGAACGCCAATCCGGCACCCCCTGGGGTCACACGAAAAGCGCCAGAGCCCCGTGGTGGTGACGTTCTGTCGACTCCGCGAAAACCATGCGGAGCCGAAAAGCCACCCTAAAGGCGGGTTTACGACTCCGCGAATCGCGACGCGCCGTCAGCGCCCGGTCGCCGCCGGGCCGCCGGCCGCCGCCTTGGCCGCGTTGCGCACGGCTCCGGCGACCGCGCCCGCGACCTTGTCGTTGAAGACCGACGGGATGATGTAGTTCGGGTTCAGCTCGTCCTCGGTGACGACGTCGGCGAGGGCCGAGGCCGCCGCGAGCATCATCTCCGTGTTGACGGTACGGGACTGGGCGTCGAGGAGGCCGCGGAAGACACCCGGGAAGACCAGCACGTTGTTGATCTGGTTGGGGAAGTCCGAGCGGCCGGTGGCGACGACGGCGGCCGTCTGGCGCGCGGCGGCCGGGTCGACCTCCGGGTCCGGGTTCGCGAGCGCGAAGACGATCGCGCCCTCCGCCATCGCGGCGACGTCGTCCGCGCCCAGCAGGTTCGGGGCCGAGACGCCGATGAAGACGTCCGCGCCGACGACGGCCTGCTTGAGGGTGCCGGTGACGCCCTCGGGGTTGGTGTTGTCGGCGATCCAGCGCAGCGGCGAGTCGGCCGGGGCCTCCACGAGGTCCTCGCGGCCCGCGTGCACGACGCCCTGGATGTCGGCGACCACGGCGTGCTTCACACCCGCGGCGATCAGCAGCTTCAGGATGGCCGTGCCGGCCGCGCCGGCACCGGACATGACGACCCGTACGTCGCCGATGCCCTTGTTGACCACGCGGAGCGCGTTGGTCAGGGCGGCGAGGACGACGATGGCGGTGCCGTGCTGGTCGTCGTGGAAGACGGGGATGTCGAGGGCCTCGCGGAGCCGGGCCTCGATCTCGAAGCAGCGGGGCGCGGAGATGTCCTCCAGGTTGATGCCCGCGAAGCCGGGGGCGATCGCCTTGACGATCGCGACGATCTCGTCGGTGTCCTGGGTGTCGAGGCAGATCGGCCAGGCGTCGATGTCGGCGAAGCGCTTGAACAGGGCCGCCTTGCCCTCCATGACGGGCATCGCGGCCATCGGGCCGATGTTGCCGAGGCCGAGGACGGCGGAGCCGTCGGTGACGACCGCGACGGTGTTGCGCTTGATGGTGAGGCGGCGGGCGTCCTCGGGGTTCTCGGCGATGGCCATGCACACACGGGCGACGCCCGGGGTGTAGATCATGGAGAGGTCGTCACGGTTGCGGATGGGGTGCTTGGCCGCCATCTCGATCTTGCCGCCGAGGTGCATCAGGAACGTACGGTCGGAGACCTTGCCCAGGACGACGCCCTCGATGGTGCGCAGCTGGGCGACGATCTCGTCGGCGTGCGCGGTGGAGGTCGCGGCGATGGTGACGTCGATGCGGAGCTTCTCGTGGCCGGAGGCGGTCACGTCGAGGCCGGTGACGGATCCGCCGTGGGACTCCACCGCCGTGGTGAGCTGGGAGACCGCGGTCCCGCTCGCGGGAACCTCCAGCCGGACCGTCATCGAGTACGAGACGCTGGGCGCCGTTGCCATGGCCGAGTTCCTCTGCTTTCCCTGAGCTTCGTTGCTACGCCGCCCCGGCTGGTTGCCCGGTGGCGCCCTCCGATGGTCGCACCTACCTGCCGGTAGCAGGTAATGCGGTCATTTCGTTTTCGGAAAGTAGTTTCCACCATACGAGAAGTGCCGGGGAAACAGAAGAGGCCCCCGCCACCTGGGGTGACGAGGGCCTCGACTTCGTACGTACGTCTAAGTGGCACCGACCCGCCATGCTCGCCTCGCGGCAAGTGGTCCCTCTGAGGGACGAAGGTTGGGCCCGGGGGCTTGGATCGAGCCGGTGCCACGACAAGGCTAACAAACCACCCTGGTCGGTGATTCCAGCGCCACAGGTTGACCTGAAATCGGTGTCCCCGGCTCCGGCGGACCGGCCCCTCGGGCAGGGGCGGGTCAGTCCCTCAGCAGGTCCGGGACCCCTGCCTCGTCCGGCATGTCCGCAGCCGCGGCGACCACCGTGAGCTGCTGCGTCGCCCGGGTCAGGGCCACGTAGAGGACCCGCAGGCCGGCCGGGGACTCGTCCGCGATCTCGGCGGGCGAGACGACGACTGTGGCGTCGTACTCCAGGCCCTTCGCCTCCAGGGAGCCGAGCGCCACCACCCGGTCGCCCAGTTCGGCCAGCCAGCGGGCCGCCTCCTGACGCCGGTTCATGGCGACGACGACACCGACGGTGCCCTCGACCCGCTCCAGCAGCAGCCGCGCCTCGGACCGAACAGTTTCGGCCAGGTCGGGCTTGCCACCGACCTCCCGAACCCGGACGAACCGGGGCTCGACGCCCGTCGAGCGGACCGCGCGGGGCGACTCCTTGCCCGGCATGGCGAGCGCCAGCACCTTGGCCGCGAGCTCGGCGATCTCCGCCGGGTTGCGGTAGTTCACGGTCAGCTCGAAGCGGCGCCGCGGCCGGGACCCCAGGGCCTCGTCGCGGGCCGCCGCCGCCTCGTCGGGGTCCGACCAGGAGGACTGCGCCGGGTCGCCGACGATCGTCCAGGTGGCGTGCCGGCCGCGGCGGCCGACCATCCGCCACTGCATGGGCGTGAGGTCCTGCGCCTCGTCGACGATGACGTGCGCGTACTCCGTGCGCTCCGCCGCCAGCCGCTCGGCCCGCTCGCGCTGGGTCTCCTCGCGCACCGGCATGAGCTCCTCCAGGCCGGTGAGCTGGTCGAGCGGGTCGTACTCGCGCTTCTTCCGGGGCCGGGACGGGGCGCCGACCAGGGTGTGGAGCTCGTCGAGGAGCGCCACGTCGTGGACGGACAGCTCCGTGCGGCGCAGCGAGCGGGCGAGCCGCCGCACCTCGCCCGGGTTGAGGATGCGGCGGGCCCAGCGGCCGAGCCGGCGCTCGTCGGACATCGCGTCGAGGACCCGGCGCGGGGTCAGCTCGGGCCACCAGGCGTCGAGGAAGCCGAGGAAGGCGTCCTCCGTCGACACGTCCTCGTCGAAGGAGGAGCGCAGTTCGGCGGCGAGCTCGGGGTCGCTGTGCCGGCCGGCGGCGCCCGACTTGGCGTACAGCGCGTCCAGGAGCAGCCGGCGGGCGCGCGGGCGCAGCAGGTTGACCGGGGCGGTGCCGCCGAGCACGTTGTGCCGGATGCGGCGCAGTTCGTCGGCCTCCAGCTCCAGGCGCCGGCCGAAGGCGACCACCCGCAGCCGGGTGGGGGTGCCGGCGGGCGCGGCGGACTCCTCGGCGCCGTCCGGGTCCTCGCCGAGGGCGAGCTGGGCCTGCCCCTTGGGCGCGGGCGTCTCCAAGGCGCCGCGGGCGGCCTTGCGGAGCACGTGCAGCATCCGTGAGGAGCCCTTGATCCGGGCGACGGCCGGCTCGTCGTAGGCGGTGGCCTCGGCGCCGTCGACGAGGCTGCCGACGGCGCGGATCGCGACCTGGCCCTCCTCGCCGAGGGAGGGCAGGACGCCCTCGGTGTACGAGACGAGCAGCGGGGTCGGCGAGACGATGAGGATGCCTCCGGCGTACCGCCGCCGGTCCTGGTAGAGCAGGTAGGCGGCCCGGTGCAGGGCCACGGCCGTCTTGCCCGTGCCGGGCCCGCCCTCGACGTACGTGACGGAGGCGGCGGGGGCGCGGATGACGAGGTCCTGCTCCGCCTGGATGGAGGAGACGATGTCCCGCATGGTGTGGCTGCGGGCCTGGCCGAGGGCGGCCATCAGGGCACCGTCGCCGATGACGGGCAGCTCGTGCCCGTCCAGGCTGGCGCGGAGCTCGGGACGCATCAGGTCGTCCTCGACGCCGAGGACCTGGCGGCCCTTGGAGCGGATGACCCTGCGCCGGACGACCCGGCCGGGATCGACCGGCGTGGACCGGTAGAAGGGCGCGGCGGCGGGCGCCCGCCAGTCGATGACCAGCGGCGCGTAGTCGGAGTCGAGGACGCCGATCCGGCCGATGTGGAGGGTCTCGCCGATGTCGGCGGTGTTGTCGGGCCGGACGGCGTCCTCGGCGGGCTCGACGGAGGTGTAGGCCCCGTCGGGTCCCTTCTTGCCGTCCTTGCCGTACAGCAGGTCGATCCGGCCGAAGAGGAAGTCCTCGAACTCGTTGTTGAGCCGGTTGAGGTGGATGCCGGCCCGGAAGACCTGGGCGTCGCGCTCGGCGAGGGCGCCGGGCGTGCCGACCTGGCCCCGCTGGGCGGCGTCGTTCATCAGGAACTCCGCCTCGTGGATCTTCTCCTCCAGTCGGCGGTAGACGTGATCCAGATGTTCCTGCTCGACACCGATCTCACGGTCTCTGACCGTGTCCACGGCTTCCTGCGCGGCCACCTAAGGCCCCCTTCTGACGTGCACTGGGCAGCCGTCGAGCGTACGCCACCGGCCCCCACTGTGTCAGGCGAGACCCCCGAACCGGGTCGCGTTCCTCCGTCCCCTCCAGCCGTCGTCCGTCGCCGTCAGTCGCCGTACTTGGCGTCAGCCGCCGGGTCGAGCGCCAGCCGGTACCCCCGCTTCACCACCGTCTGGATCAGCTTCGGCGTGCCGAGTGCCGCCCGCAGGCGGGCCATCGCCGTCTCCACCGCGTGCTCGTCGCGTCCCGCGCCCGGCAGCGCGCGCAGCAGGTCGGCGCGGGAGACCACCCAGCCGGGGCGGCGGGCGAGGAGCCCGAGGAGGGCCATGCCGGCGGGCGGCACGGGCCGCAGGGCGCCGTCGACGAGGACGGCGTGCCCCCGGACCTCCACCCGGTGCCCCGCGACGGGCAGCGCCCGTGAGCGGGCCGGCAGCTCCGTGCAGAGCAGCTGGACCAGCGGTCCGAGCCGGAACCGCTCCGGCTGGTACGTGTCGACGCCCTCGGCCTGGAGCGCCAGCGCCGTCACGGGCCCCACGCAGACCGCGAGGACGTCGTGCCGCAGGGCGGCGACGAGTTCGGCCCGTACGCCCCTCTCCCCCGCCCGCGACAGGAGCGACACGGCGGCGGGGGCGCTGGTGAAGGTGACCGCGTCCAGGCTCCCGGACAGGACGGCGTCGAGGAGCCGGTCGAGCGGTCCGATGTCCTCCGGAGGCATCCAGCGGTAGACGGGCACGCCGACGACCTCGGCGCCGCCGGCCGTGAGCGCCTCCACGAAGCCGGGCAGCGGCTCCCCGTGCAGCTGGATCGCGATGCGCCGGCCCGCCACGCCCTCGGCGAGCAGCAGGTCGAGGACCTCGGCCATGGACTCGGAGCCGGGCGACCAGGACTCGGTGAGTCCGGCGGCCCGTACGGCTCCCTTGACCTTGGGTCCCCGGGCGAGGAGTTCGACGTCCCGCAGGACGGCGAGGAGTTCCTGCCCGCATCCCCAGCCCTCGGCGGCCTCGACCCAGCCCCGGAAGCCGATCGCCGTGGTGGCGATCACGACGTCCGGGGCGTGGCCGATGAGCTCCTTGGTGGCGGCGAGGAGGTCGGTGTCGTCCGCGAGCGGCACGATCCGCAGGGCCGGGCCGTGGACGACGGCCGCGCCGCGCCGCCGGAGCAGCGCGATGAGTTCGTCCGCGCGGCGCGCCGCGGTGACGCCGACCGTGAAGCCGGCGAGGGGGCCGGCCGCGGTGCCCTGTTCTTGCTGCTCGTCCATGGGGTCAGAGCCTGACGGGAACGCGTGACGGTCTCGGTTCGCGCGTATTTCCTGATCGTTACGGTCCGCGCCGGGCACCGGACGTCACACCTTCGCGTAGCCGGTCCGGGCCTCGGACCCGGTGGCGTCCCCGGCGTCCCGCGGGACGGTGGCGGGGACGGCGGCCGGAGCCCGAAGGTATACCGCCCAGGTGACGGCCATGCAGGCCGCGTAGAAGACCAGGAAGGAGACGAAGGCGGCCGTGCCGGTGCCGGAGGTCTGGAAGGACTGGCGGAAGGCGAGGTTGATGCCGAGTCCGCCGACCGCGCCGACCGCGCCGATGAGGCCCATCGCGGCCCCGGACAGGCGTCGCCCGTAGGCCTCGGCGGCGTCGCCCGCGAGGCCCTTGCGGTGCCCCTGGGCGAGGAAGATCGCCGGGATCATCTTGTAGGTGGAGCCGTTGCCGAGGCCGCTGAGGACGAAGAGGCCGATGAAGCCGACGAGGAAGACGGTGAGGGACTCGACGACGGAGGCGTAGATCACCACGCCGGTCGCGGCGGCCATGGCGGCGAAGGTGGCCAGGGTGATGCGGGCGCCGCCGTGCCGGTCGGCGAGTGCTCCGCCGACCGGGCGGATGAGGGAGCCGAGGAGCGGTCCGACGAAGGTGAGCGAGGCGGCCTGGAGCGGGGTGCGGCCGAACTGGGTCTGGAGCACGAGGCCGAAGGCGAAGCTGTAGCCGATGAAGGAGCCGAAGGTGCCGATGTACAGGAAGGCCATGATCCAGGTGTGGCGGTCGCGGACGGCCTCCTGGGCGGCGCCGGTGTCGTTCCTGACGGGGGCGAGGTTGTCCATGAAGAGCGCGGCGCAGACGGCGGCGAGGACGATCAGCGGGAGGTAGACGCCGAGCACGATCCGCGGGTGCAGGGCGCCGGCCGTGCCGATGACGAGGAGGCCGACGAGCTGGACGACGGGCACGCCGATGTTGCCGCCGCCGGCGTTGAGCCCGAGCGCCCAGCCCTTCTTGCGGAGCGGGAAGAAGGCGTTGATGTTGGTCATGGAGGAGGCGAAGTTGCCGCCGCCGACGCCCGTGAGCGCCGCCACCAGGACGAAGGTGGTGTACGAGGTCCCGGGCTCCATCACGGCGAAGGCGAAGCCGGTCGGCAGCAGGAGCAGCAGGGCGCTGAGGATCGTCCAGTTGCGGCCGCCGAAGCGGGCGACGGCGAAGGTGTACGGGACGCGGATCAGCGCGCCGACGAAGGTCGCGGTCCCGATCAGGAAGAACTTGCCCGCCGGGTCGATGCCGTACTGCGGCCCCATGAAGAGCACCATGACCGACCACAGGCTCCAGACGGAGAAGCCGATGTGCTCGGAGAGGACGGAGTAGAGCAGGTTCCGCCGGGCGATCCGCTCCCCCTTCTCGCGCCAGAAGTCCTCGTCCTCCGGCTCCCACCGCTCGATCCACCGGCCGCCCATGTCGTACCTCCGCGGGTGTCGGGTCCGGGGACGTCCACTGCCCCGGTCCATCCGTCCCCCGACCCTAGGGAGGGCGCGTTTCGGCCCGGTGCCCGGAGGTGACGTCGGCGGAACCTTGCTCTCACCCGGCGTGCGCGGGCCGTGTGAGCGCCCCGGGCGCCGCCGGCAGTCCGGGCTCGTCCTCCGGCAGCCAGGATCCGGCGGGGCGGTGGTGCCAGCCCTCGCGGGCGCCGATCTCGGCGGCCGCGGTCCGCAGGGCGTCCAGCCCGGGGTGGCGCAGCCCCTTGCGCCACACCAGGCTCACCGGTGAGAGGGGTACGGGGTCGACGAGCGGCCGCAGCACGGAGCCCGGCATGGGCGGGAAGTCGACGACGGCGAGGACCGGGTGGCGGTGCTTGGCCATGATGCGGCGGAACTCCTCCTGGCCCACGGCGAGCGGCGCGGGCGGGGAGATCTCGATGCCGCGGCCGGCGAAGAGGCGGGCGGCGAGGTCGGTCCACTCGCGTGTCCGGTCGTTCCCCGCGCCCGCGTAGATCCGTTCCCCGGCGAGGGCGGCGAGCGGCACCTCGGACAGGGCGGCGAGCGGGTGGTCGTCGGGGAGGATGACGGCCATCCGCTCGTACCGCACGAACTGGGAGTCGAGTCGCGCCCGCGTCCCGGCGTCCAGTCCGCCGTACCGGCCGAAGGAGGTGTCGATCCGTCCGGCGAGCATCTCCCGTACGGCGCCGGTGAGTCCGCTCTCGTAGCGGGCCATCAGCTCCTGGTCCGGGGCGAGTTCGCGGGCCCGGCGCAGCACCTCCTCGGGGGCGAGGCCGGGGCTGTTGAGGTCGACGAGGAGGGGCCGGGGCGTGGCCCGGAAGGCCTCGGTCAGCTCGTCGTGGGCGGCCAGCACCCGGAGCGCGTACGGGAGGAGGCGCTCGCCGTCCGGGGTGAGGGACACCTGCCGGGTGGTCCGTACGAAGAGCTCGGTGCCGGTCTCGCGCTCCAGGCGCCGGATGTCGCGGCTGAGGGCCTGCTGGGCGAGGTAGAGACGGGCGGCGGCGCGGGTGAAGTGCAGTTCCTCGGCGACGGCGGTGAAGGCGCGCAGGAGCCGGGGGTCGAGGTCGCGCGGTGCGGCGGACGGCGGCCGGGGGGAGGGTACCGGGGAGGACATCGCCGCATTCAACAACACAGGCGCGTGAATGGCCACCGAACAGGTGTTGGACCCGCTCGCCCCCCTGCGGCGAGCCTTGGTCCATGCCTCAACCGGACCTCCTCCTCACCCCGGCGGGCCCGGGCCTCGCCCCCCGTCACCGCGACCACACCGGCCCCGCGTGCCACGACCCGGCTCCCCGCCCCGACCCGCGCGGCCGCCGCCGCACCGCCGCCCGCAACCCCTACCTCCGCCTCTTCGACCTCCCCGGAACCCGCGCCTTCGCCGCCGGCAACCTGATCGCACGGCTGCCCATGGGCATGTTCGGCGTCAGCGCCGTGATCATGATCGCGGCGGCGTACGGCTCCTACGCGCTGGCGGGCGGCGTGATCGCCACCGGAATGGCCGCCGGGGCCGTCACCGCCCCCTGGATCGCCCGGCTCGTCGACCGGTACGGCCAGGCGCGGATCGCGGTCCCCGCCACCGTCCACGCGGTCCTGGGCCATCTGGTCCTGCTGCTCTGCGTCCACGAGAAGGCCCCCGCCTGGGCGCTGTTCGCCGTCACGGCGCTCACCGCCACCGCCCCCAACACGGGCGGCATGTCCCGGGCCCGCTGGGCCCACCTCCTCAAGGGCGACCCGGACGCCCTGCACACCGCCAACGCCTTCGAACAGGCCACCGACGAACTCTGCTTCATGCTCGGCCCGGTCGTCGCCGCGCTGCTCTGCTCGACGCTCTTCCCCGAGGCCGGCACCCTCGTCGGCGCGACCCTGTTCCTCACCGGCATCCTGATCTTCGCGGCGCAGCGCTCCACCGAGCCGCCGGTCTCCCCCCGCACGGCGGCGGGCTCCCCGCTGCGCGCCCCCGGCATGGCGCCGCTCCTGGCGGTCTTCCTGGCCACCGGGGCGGTCTTCGGCTCCATGGAGGTGGTGACCGTGGCGTTCGTGGACGGGCCCGTCGCCGGCCCGGTGCTGGCCCTCCAGGCCGCGGGCTCCTGCGCGGCAGGCCTCCTCTACGGCCGCGCCCGCCGCACGGCCCGGCTCCGCACCTGCCTGGCCGCGATGGCCGCCCTGATGACGATGCCGCTGCTCGCGGCCTCCACCGGGTCGACGGCCGCGCTCGCCGCCGGGCTGCTCCTCGCGGGCATGGCGACGGCCCCGACGATGGTGACGGGCATGGGCCTGGTGCAGCGCCTCACTCCGGTGTCGCAGCTCAACGAGGGCATGACGCTGGCCGTGACCGCCCTCCTCGGCGGCATCGCGGCCGGTTCCGCGACCGGTGGCTGGGCCGCCGACCACGCCCCCTTCGCCGCCTTCGGCTTCCTCGTCCCGGCCGCGGCGGCCGCCCTCGCTCTGGCCGTCTGCGCGGTGGCGCGGGCGGGCGCCCGGACATGACGAAGGCCCGGCAGTCGGTGACTGCCGGGCCTTCGCCCACATGGGATGAGGTGTCCGGGAGGCGGGCCTCCTGGACGCTCGGTGGAGATGGCGGGAATCGAACCCGCGTCCAACGGTACGGAAACAGGGCTTCTCCGTGCGCAGTCCGCTACGAGTTTCTCAGCCCCGGAGATCACGCGGACAAGTCTCCGACGGGCTCAGTCACTGTTTGATTTCCCCCCTGCCCCCGTGACCGGGGCAGGAGGTTTAGATCCCTTGATGACGCCAGGATCCGGGTCGGGACCACCCCCGGGCTGACGCTCCTCACAGAGGCTTCTTGTCGTTACCTAAGAATTAGGCAGCGAGGGCGAAGCGGGAGTTATCGCTCTTGGAGTTGGCGATTATTGGTTGCGACATATGGTTAACGAGATCATTGCCGCTTCCTCGACACGCTTCCCCTGCATCGGTATCCGCTGTCGAAACCGATCATCCCCATGTTGATTTTTCAAAGCACACCCCTTGCGGGGTGGGCACGGCCCATCGTACGTGACCGACGGGCGCTGTCGCCAGCGTATTACCCGCTGCCGCGCCGGGCCGCCGGGCGGCGGCACGGGGCTACGCGACCTGCGCCGCCCGCTGCTTGCGCTTGGCCGCCGCGATGGCCCGGTTCGTCTCGCGGGTGTCCTGCTTCTCCCGCAGGGTCTGGCGCTTGTCGTACTCCTTCTTGCCCTTGGCGAGCGCGATCTCGACCTTGACCCGGCCGTTCAGGAAGTACAGCGCGAGGGGCACGATCGTGTGACCCGTCTCCTGCGCCTTCGACTCCAGCTTGTCGATCTCCGCCCGGTGCAGCAGCAGCTTGCGCTTCCGCTTCGCCGAGTGGTTGGTCCAGCTGCCCTGCATGTACTCGGGCACATGGATGTTGTGCAGCCACGCCTCGTGGCGGTCGATCTGCACGAAGCCGTCGACCAGCGAGGCCCGGCCCATCCGCAGCGACTTCACCTCGGTGCCCATGAGCACCAGACCGCACTCGTAGGTGTCGACGATGTGGTAGTCGTGGCGCGCCTTCTTGTTCTGCGCGATGATCTTGCGCTCGGGCGCCTTGTCCTGGTTCTTCTTCGCAGGCTTGCCCTGCACGTTCACGAGTCCCTTTGCCATAGTGCGGTCATTTTCGCACTACGAGCCCCCTCCGAGGCCACTCAATACCGTCCTGGCCCGTTCCTCCGCGCTTTCGCCGGCGGTCAGGTCGGGGGTGATGCCCCGGCCGTCCACCGCGTGCCCGGCCGGCGTGCGGTAGTGGCCGACGGTCAGCTCGGCCACGGAGCCGTCCGGCAGGGCGCTCGGCATCTGGACCGAGCCCTTGCCGAAGGTGCGGGAGCCGACGGTGACGGCCCGGCCCCGGTCCTGGAGGGCCCCGGTGAGCAGCTCGGCCGCGCTCATCGTGCCGCCGTCGATCAGCGCCACCAGGGGCCGGCCGGTGTCGCCGCCGCCCTCCGCGTACACGGCGCGCTGCTCGCCCCGCACGTCGTACGTGGCGACCAGACCGCCGTCGAGGAAGGCGGAGGCGGCCACGGCGGCCTCGGAGACCAGGCCGCCGGCGTTGCCCCGCAGGTCCAGCAGGACCCCGGCGCCGGCCGGGGCGGCGCGCACCGCGTCCCGCACGCGGGCGCCCGCGCCCTTGGTGAAGGCGGCGACGCGGATCATCAGGGTCTTGTCGTCGAGGCGGCGGACGGTGACCGGGTCGGTGGCGAGCCTGGCCCGGTGCAGGGTCGGGGTCCAGGCGGCGCGGCCGCGCTCGACGCGCAGGGCGACCGCGGAGCCGGGTACGCCGTCGCCGCGCAGGAGGGCGACGACCTCGGAGACCGGGAGCCCCTCGACCGGGCGTCCGTCGACGGCGACGAGCCGGTCGTCGACGCGGAGTCCGGCCCGCTCGGCGGGGCCGCCGCGCTGCACCCGGGTGACCCGGATCCCGCCCTCGGCGGCCCGGCCGGCGGAGAGCCCCACACCGGTGTAGGCGCCGTCGAGCGCCTGCTCGAACTCGGCGTACTCCCGCTTGTCGTAGACGGCGCCCCAGCGGTCCCCGCTGCGGCTGACGAACTCCTCGGCCGCCTGCTTGCCGGACTTGCCGTCCGCCATGGCGTCGGCGGCGGCCCGGTTCAGGGCGGCGCTGTCGACCGTCCCGGAGCCCTGGGACGCCTTCCCCGCGCGCAGGGTCGCCCCCGCGGCGCCGGCCCCCGGGTCCTGCCGGGGCAGCGAGCCGGTGGCGGCGGCGGTCGCGAGGACCCCGGTGAAGACGAACGTCAGAACGGCCCCACGGAGCACTCCGCGGGGCCGGATACAGAGATGGTCGGTGCCGGCCGGCATGCCGCCCACTCTAGGACAAGGCGACGGCGCCGCACGGGCTTTGCCCGTACGACGCCGTTCACCGTCAGTGGTCTCTTCTCACACCTTCAGGTACTTGCGCAGCGCGATGAAAGCCGCAATAGCGGGCATCAGGAGCCCGATCGCGATGACGAGCGGCAGCTTGGCGAGGACGGCGTCCCAGCCGATGAAGTTGACCAGCTGCATCTTCTCGGCGAGCGCGATGCCGTGGTCGATGAGGAAGTACCGGCCCACGAGCAGCAGCACGCAGGCGACCGCGCCGCCCAGGAGTCCGGCGAATGCCGCCTCCATGATGAACGGCATCTGGATGTAGAAGCTGGACGCGCCGACGAGCCGCATGATCCCGGTCTCCCGGCGGCGGCTGAAGGCCGAGACGCGGACCGTGTTGACGATCAGCATGAGCGCGATGACCAGCATCAGCCCCATGACGCCGAGGGCCGCGATGTTCATGCCGTTCATCAGGTCGAACAGGTTCTGCAGGATGTTCCGCTGGTCCTGCACCGACTCGACGCCGTCACGGCCGGCGAAGGCGGTGGCGACCACCTTGTACTTCTCCGGGTCCTTGAGCTTGACGCGGAACGACTCCTGCATCTGGTCCGGCGTCACGACGGAGGCGATGGCGGTGTCGCCGTACTGCTCCTTGTAGTGCTTGAACGCCTCGTCGGCCGTCTCGTGCAGGACGGTCTCGACGATGGGCATGTCCTCGAGGTCGGCCTCGATCTGCTCCTTCTGCTGCGCGGTGACCGCGCCCTTGGCGCACTTGGCCGCCGAGGCCGCGTCGGCCTTGTTGCAGAGGAAGATCGAGACGTTGACCTTGTCGTACCAGTAGTCCTTCATCGTGCTGACCTGCTCGCGCATGAGCAGCGCACCGCCGAACAGGGCGAGTGAGAGGGCCACGGAGACGATGACGGCGAACGTCATCGTGAGGTTGCGCCGGAGACCGACACCGATCTCGGAGAGAACGAACTGAGCGCGCATGGTGTGTTGAGTCCCCTACCTGCTCAGTGCTGGTAACCGTAGACGCCGCGGGCCTGGTCGCGGACGAGACGGCCCTTCTCCAGCTCGATGACGCGCTTGCGCATCTGGTCGACGATGTTCTGGTCGTGGGTCGCCATGACGACGGTGGTCCCTGTCCTGTTGATGCGGTCGAGCAGCTTCATGATGCCGACCGAGGTCTGCGGGTCGAGGTTGCCGGTGGGCTCGTCGGCGATCAGCAGCATCGGGCGGTTGACGAAGGCCCGGGCGATGGCGACGCGCTGCTGCTCACCGCCGGAGAGCTCGCCCGGCATCCGGTCCTCCTTGCCGCCGAGCCCGACCAGGTCGAGCACCTGCGGCACGGCCTTGCGGATCTCGCCGCGCGGCTTGCCGATGACCTCCTGCGCGAAGGCCACGTTCTCGGCGACGGTCTTGTTGGGGAGGAGGCGGAAGTCCTGGAAGACGGTGCCGAGCTGGCGCCGCATGTGCGGCACCTTCCAGTTGGAGAGCCGGGCGAGGTCCTTGCCGAGGACGTGCACCTGGCCTTGGCTGGCGCGCTCCTCACGCAGGAGCAGCCGCAGGAAGGTCGACTTTCCGGAGCCGGACGAACCGACGAGGAAGACGAACTCCCCCTTCTCGATCTCCAGGGATACATCCCGGAGCGCGGGGCGGTTCTGCTTCGGATAGGACTTGGAGACGTTGTCGAATCGGATCACGGATGCACCACGGTCGGCCGGGAGTAGGTGAGCGTGACCTTACGCGACCGGGGAAGACCCGCGCAGTCGCGGTTCCGGCTTGCGCTGTTTATCCTTTTCGCCCTTGCGGACGGAACGGTCGCGACCCGGCGGGGCGCGCCGAAACGCCGTCGAGCTGGCAGAGTGGTAGGGGGAACGTCCGGACCCCTCCGGACGTTGTCCTGTGTGATACCCGGTGCGGGAGGAGGAGAGCGCATGACCTACGACCGACTGGTGTGCGCCAACTGCGCGGCCCCGGTCGCCGAGGGCCGCTGCCCCGTCTGCCGCGCGAACCGCGAGCGACTGACCCCCCAGGGTGGTCTCTCGCCCGCGATGCTGCTGACGCTCGCGATCGCCCTGCTGGCCGCGATCGCCCTGCTCGCGGCGGTCCGTACGGTCTGACGGGACCGCACGGCGTCCACACGAGCCGGAAGCGCGGGAAAGGGCCGGGGAGCGTCTCCCCGGCCCTCTCTCATGTCCTGCCCGTCACACGGACGGATCCACGCCCTCGCCCGGATCAGACGGCGGCGTTGCCGCCCGAGACGAGACGCGGCAGCATGCGGAAGCCGATGCCGCCGGCGATCATGGTCGCGGCGCCGATGATCAGGAACGAGGTCTCGGCCGCACCGGTCTCGGCGAGCTCCTCCTTCGCCTGACCCTGCTGCACGGGCTGCGAGCCGGCGTTGTTGGTGTCGGTGTTGCTGTTGCCGGTGTCCACGCACTCGGCGCCGTCGAGGTCGACGGTGCAGGTGCCGGCGTCACCGTTGTCGGTGGTGTCGTCACCGCCGCCGGTGCCGCCGGTGCCGTTGTCCGAGCCGCCGGTGGTCGGGCCGGTCGTCTCGACCGGGCCCGGAGCCGTGGTCTCACCCGTGGGAGGCGTGGTCTCCTCCCCCGGCGGCGTGGTCTCGACCGGCGGGGTGGTCACGGGCGGGGTGGTCACCGGCGGCGTGGTCACCGGCGGGGTGGTCACGGGCGGCGTCGTCACCGGCGGCGTGGTCACCGGCGGCGTGGTCACCGGCGGCGTGGTCACCGGCGGGGTGGTCACCGGCGGGGTCTCGACCGGCGGGGTCTCGACCGGCGGCGTCTCCTCGCATCCGGCGGTTCCCGGGATGCACGTGGGCGTCGGGTCCGGGGTGTCACCGAACATGTCCACGGCCTGCGCCGCACCGGCCGCCGTCAGCGACGCACCGGCCGCGATCACCGCACCCGCGGCTATGCGCGCGATACGGACTCGCATCTGCTTGGTCATCTGGTTGCTACCCCCAGTAGCTCATCTCGTCATGGGGCAGCGCTCGGGGCACGCGACAGAGGCGGCTCCCTGCTGGGCCGGCCCCCGTTCGCACGCGCCCCGGAAATGCGCATGCCAGTACGTCACCCTTCCGAGTTTCCGATGCAGCGTCAAGGTCGTTGCGCGTGCGATGCCCGAAAGATCACTACGTGTCCCACATACGGCGATGCAACTGTGACGTAAACCCAGAACTCCGGGCTCCACGCCGCCAGTTCCCTTGTCGACAAAGCTCCCCGACCACGTCGTTTCCGCTTGCGTCAGCGAATCCGCTGGCCGGACGGAGGCCACCGCGGAGAACGGCGACGGGCCCCGCACCACAGGGTGCGGGGCCCGAACGCGCCGGATTCCGGGGTTACTTCTCCTGCTGCTTGCGCCAGCGGATGCCGGCCTCGAGGAAGCCGTCGATCTCGCCGTCCAGGACGGACTGCGGGTTGCCGACCTCGAACTCCGTCCGCAGGTCCTTGACCATCTGGTACGGGTGCAGGACGTAGGAGCGCATCTGGTTGCCCCAGGAGCTGCCACTGTCCTTCAGCGCGTCCATCTTGGCCCGCTCCTCCTGGCGCTGGCGCTCGAGGAGCTTGGCCTGGAGGACGTTCATGGCGCTCGCCTTGTTCTGGATCTGCGAGCGCTCGTTCTGGCAGGAGACGACGATGCCGGTCGGGATGTGCGTGATGCGCACGGCCGAGTCGGTGGTGTTGACGCCCTGGCCGCCGGGGCCCGACGCGCGGTAGACGTCGACGCGCAGCTCGGACTCGTCGATCTCGACGTGGTCCGAGGACTCGACGACCGGCAGGATCTCGACGCCGGCGAAGGAGGTCTGGCGACGCCCCTGGTTGTCGAAGGGCGAGATGCGGACCAGGCGGTGGGTGCCCTGCTCGACCGAGAGCGTGCCGTAGGCGTACGGCGCCTTCACCACGAAGGTGGTCGACTTGATGCCGGCCTCCTCCGCGTACGAGGTCTCGTAGACCTCGGTCGAGTAGCCGTGGCGCTCCGCCCAGCGCAGGTACATGCGCTGGAGCCGCTCGGCGAAGTCGGAGGCGTCGACGCCGCCGGCCTCGGCGCGGATGTTGACCAGGGCCTCGCGCTCGTCGTACTCGCCGGAGAGGAGGGTGCGGACCTCCATCTCGTCGAGGGCCTTGCGGACGGAGGTGAGCTCCGCCTCGGCCTCGGCGAGGGTGTCCGGGTCGTCCATCTCCTCGGCGAGCTCGAAGAGCACCCCGAGGTCGTCGATGCGCCCGCGCAGGGTCTCGGCCTTGCGGACCTCGGCCTGGAGGTGCGAAAGCTTGCTCGTGATCTTCTGCGCCGCCTCCGGGTCGTCCCACAGGGACGGGGCCGCGGCCTGCTCTTCGAGCACGGCGATGTCGGCCCTCAGCTTCTCGAGGTCCAGGACGGCCTCGATCGACCCCATGGTCGAGGAGAGGGACTTCAGCTCTTCGGATACATCGACGACTGCCACGCGTCCAGCGTAACGGCTCGCCGCCGCTGCTACGGCAGTGAGGACTGCTTGGAGTCCTGCGGCGGGGCGTCCGCGTCCCCGGAGAGCGCCAGATAGCCGCCCGCGCCGAGGGCGCCGACGACCACGACGGCCGCGATCCCGAGGGTGATCCGCCGCTTGCGGACCGCCCCGGCCTTGTGGCGGGCCGAGCCGGGTCTGCGGGCCCCCGCGGAGCGCGGGGCGCGCGCGGTGCCCAGGGGGCCGCCGGAGAGCTCGTCGGGGGCCGGGACCCGCATGGAGGTGTGGGTGTCGCGGTTGGAGTCGGCGGAGGCGCCGGGCACGAGCGGGACGGCGGCCCTGCGGGGGCCCGGCTCGCCCGCGCCGGTGCCGGTCGCGTACGCGTCCTCCTCGTACGCCTCCGGGGCCGGCTCGGCGTCCGGCTCGTCCACGTCGAGCGGCGGGATGCCCTTGAGCAGCGGGAGGACGTCCTTGAGGCGGGCGGCGAGCTCGGAGGCGCGCAGCCGCGAGGCCGGAGCCTTCGCCAGGCACTGCACGACCAGCTGCCACAGCTCCTCGGGGATGCCGGGCAGCGGGACGACGGTCTCGGTGACGTGGCGGCGCAGCACGGCGCCGGGGTGGCCGCCGCCGAAGGGGGTGAAGCCGGCGAGCAGCTCGTACAGGACGGTCGCGAGGGCGTAGATGTCGACGGCCGCGCGGGGCGGGAGGCCCTCGACGATCTCGGGGGCCAGGTAGTCGGGAGTGCCGATGATCCGGGTGGCCTTGGTGCGGCCGGGGGTGTCGATCAGCTTGGCGACGCCGAAGTCGGTGAGGAGGGCCGGGTGCGCTCCGCCGGGTCCGAGCGGCCCCTCCATGTCGAGCAGGATGTTCTCCGGCTTCACGTCCCGGTGGACGACTCCGGCGGCGTGCGCGGCCGCGAGGGCGTCGGCGACGTCCGCGACGATCGCGACGGCGGCCTCGGGGGCGAGCCTGCGTTCCCGGTCGAGGCGGGTGCGCAGGTCGGTGCCGCGGACGAGGTCCATGACGAGGGCCAGGTCGTTGCCGTCGACGACGAGGTCGCGGACCTTCACCACGCGGGGGTGGTCGAGGCCGAGCAGGGCGGTCCGCTCCTGGACGAAGCGGCCGACGAGCTCCTGGTCGGAGGCCAGGTCCTCGCGCAGCAGTTTGACGGCGACGGGACCCTCGGGCCCCTCGCCGAGCCACACCGTTCCTGCACTGCCCCGCCCCAGGATCTGGTGGGTGGTGTAGCGGCTGCCGATGTTCCGTGCCAAGACTGCTCCCTCAGCGGCTGCGGTTCGCGTGCAAAGTTACGCGTCCGCAGCCGCCGGACGTCACTTCCGAGGGGAAATCACCCCTCGGAAGTCGATAAATCGGCAGTATTGCGTGGTCCTACGGGGTCACTGCCCCGCCGTACCGCCGGTAGCACCGGTGGAGCCGGTGGTCTCCCCGATCGAGGAGACCCAGTCGGTCACCTTGGAGATGCCGTCGCCGATGGCCTCCCAGTAGCTCTTGCCCTCGGCGATCCAGTCCTGGAGCGGGGTCAGCTCCCAGACCAGCCAGCCGGCGACCACGAACAGCACGATCATGACCAGGCAGCCCTTGAGGCAGCCGAGGCCGGGGATCCGCACCGGGTTGGCGCTGCGCTGACGCGGCGGACGCGGCTCGCGCCGGGCCGGCGCCGGGGCCTGGGGCGGCGGCTGCGGCGGGGTGTACTGCTGCTGGGGCTGCGCGTACTGCTGGGGGGCCGGCGGCGGCGCGTACTGCTGCGGCTGGTGCTGCTGCTGGTGCTGCGGCGGGTAGGGCTGCTGGGGCCGCTGCTGCGCCGGGCGCTGCTGGTACGGCTGCGGCGGCTGCTGCCCGTACTGGCCCTGCTGACCGCCCTGCTGCCCGTACTGGCCGGGCCGCTGGTCCTGCGGGGGCTGCTGCCGCTGCGGGCGGCGGCGCAGCGGGTCCTGGCTCGGGTCCAGGTACTGGACCTGGGTCTGCTCGTTGCGGTCGCGGGCCGCGCGGAGCTGGCTCTGCCAGGGGTGCGGCTCCTCCGACTGAGCGGCCTGCCCGGACTGCGGCGGCTGCGGCGGTACGGGGGGCATCACGGCCGTCGGATCGGCGGCGCCCGGCGCGCCGCTGGTCGGCAGCACGCTGGTCGCGCCGGCGGGGTCGTACCGCGGCGGGGTCCCAGCACCGCTGGGCAGCACCTGGGTGGGGTCGGCGGCCCCGGTCCCGGGGGTCTCCGGGACGGGCGCGGGGTCCGGGTCCGGGGCGAGGAGCGCGCCGACGCCCTCGGCGGCCTCGATCTGGGCGGGCGTGGAGTGCACGCCGATGCCGGCGGCGACCGCGCGCAGACCGCGCGCGAGGTTCACCGCGCTCGGCCGCCGCTCGGGGTCCTTGCTGAGGCAGCGCTCGATGACCGTCCACAGGGGTCCGGGCACGGTCGAGGGCCGGCGGGGCTCCTCGCTCAGGTGCCGGTGCAGGACCTCCAGGGCGGTGCCGCCGGCGAACGGAGGCCGGCCGGTGACCAGCTCGTAGAGCAGGATGCCGGCGCCGTAGATGTCGACGGCGGAGGTCTGCGGACGGCCCTCGGCGGACTCCGGCGCCACGTACGCGGGCGTGCCGACGAACTCGTGGGTCCGGGTCAGGCCGGGGGAGTCCGCGAGGCGCGCGATGCCGAAGTCGGTGAGCATCGGGTGCATCTGGCCGCCCTGCTCGGCGAGCAGCACGTTGGCCGGCTTCAGGTCGCGGTGGACGACCCCGTCGGCGTGGCTGGCGGCGAGCGCGTCGGCGATCTGGGCGGTCAGGAGGGCCGCGGCGACCGGGGTGAGCGGGCCGCTGTCCCGGATGTACCGGTGCAGGTCGGGGCCCTCGACGAGGTCCATGACGAGCGCGAGGACATCGCCCTCGACGACCAGGTCGCGGGTGCGCACGATGTTGGGGTGGGTGAGCCGGAGCAGCACGGACCGCTCGCGCAGGAAGCGCATCACGATGTCCGCGTCGTTGGCCAGCTCCTCCTTGAGGACCTTGATCGCGACGGTCTCGCCGGGCTGGCCGGGCACGGCCGCCTCGGCGCCCGCCGTCTCCCGCTGGCGGGCTCGCCAGACGGTGCCCGTGGCGCCGCGGCCGAGCGGCTCCTCGAGCAGGTACTTGCTGCCGATAGGCCGCACGTCACGCGCTCCCTGCTGATCGTGGTCCGGTGGTGTTCCCGGGGTCCCTGTCGTGTGTTGTGACCCGTCCGGGTGTCCGACCCACTTTAGTGCCGCCGAACGGGCTAGAGGCCGGTCGTCCACAGGCCGGTTCCGATGCCGTCGCGCCGCGGCCCGCCACCGGGGGCGGACCGGTCCGCGGCGGCGCCGGTGCCGACACGTTCCTTCGCCGGACCGGGCCCGTCCGGGTTCTGACGGGTCCGGTCTGTCCGAAAGAAGACGCTTCCGCGGGCAGGACGGTTGCCGGGCATGTTCCGAAGGCATGCTCAACCAGGCACTTTTGCGTCCACAGCCGACCATTCAAGATCACTTCCGGCCGACCCGGGGGCGGGTTGTCGGTGGCAGGTGCGAGGATGCCTCCAGCACGTCGCATCGGTGGGGTCGGAGCCCCCGCGCCGTGCCGACCTGTACCGGGCGACGCGTCCGTGCCGGGTGGGGGGAGTCACAGGGCGGTCCCCCTGCCGGGCGGCACGCAGAAGGGACCGCTGACGGCGATGCAGATCCGGCTGACCGTCCTCGCGCCGTACGCCGGCCACGGCGCCGGACGTACCTGCGACGTGCTCGTCACGGCCCCCGCCGGCACGGCGCTGGCCGCCGTGGCCTCGAACCTCGCCGCCGCCGTCACCGGCCCCGACACCTCCGCCTCGGGCACCACCGTGCTCTACGCGGGCACGGAGCGGCTCGACGGACGCCGCTGCGTGCTCGGCGAACCCCCGCTGGTCGACGGCGCGGTCCTCTCCCTCCAGGTCCCCGGCCCCGACGACCGCGTCGGCGAGGGCGCCGCGGCACGGCTGCACGTGGTCGCGGGCCCGGACGCGGGCGGGGTGCACCTGCTGCACGGCGGAGCGATCAGAATCGGCCGTTCCGTGGACGCCGACGTCCCGCTGGACGACCCGGACGTCTCCCGCGCGCACTGCACCGTGACCGTCGGCGAGGACGGCCGCGTGACCGTCGCCGACCACGGCTCGACGAACGGCACCAGCCTCGACGGCGCCCCCGTCGGCGACCGCCCGGTCGCCTTCCGGCCGGGCGCGCTGCTGCGCCTCGGCGAGTCGGCCCTCCGGCTGACCGGCCCCGGCGACGACCTCCGCGGCACGGAGGCCCGGGCGACCGCCCCGGACGGCGAGGGCCATCTGCGCGTCGCACCGCCCGGGGACCGCGGTCCGGCCCCGGCGGAGCCGGGCGACCGGCCCTCCCCCGCGGGCGTGCCCCGTCCACCGGCCGGCGGCCCGGCCGACGACACCACCCACGGCGGGGGGCGCGGCGTCCCGCTCGACGGGATCACCGACGGCCCGCACCACGACCCGTACGGCCCGGGCGGCGCGTACGGCACCGACTCCCCCGGCACCGGCCACGCCCGGGCCGGCGACCACCCCGGCGGCGACGGAGCCGACACCGGCGCGGCCCACAGCAGGACCCGGCAGGCCCCCGCCGATGCTCCCCCGGCCCCCCGCGCGGGCGGCGGCAAGCGGGGCCTCGGCGCCTGGGCCCGGCGCCTGGCCGGCGGACGCGAGGAGCTCCCGGCGCCCGCCGGCGGCCCCCGCACGGCACCGGACGGCCGCACGGGCGCCCGGACCGGCTCGCCCGCCCGCGACGGCTCCCCCGCACCCGTGCCCCGGGCCGACACCTGGCCCGATCCGGCCACCGTCCTGCTCACCGCCCTCGGCCCCGGCCCCCGGCTCTGGGAGCGCGGCCAGGACCATCCCGAGTCCCTGGTGGTCCGGCTCGGCACCACGGACCGTGCCGACCTCTCCGGGGTCCCGGTCACCGTGGGCCTGCGGGAGGCCGGTTCGCTGGGCCTCGCCGGGCCGGCCGACCGGCTCGCCGGTCTCGCCCGCTCGGTCGTCGCCCAGCTCGCCGCCCTGCACTCCCCCTCCGACCTGGAGATCGTGCTCATCAGCGCCGACCGCAACCGGCTCCTCGACGAGCGGCGCCGCTCCTGGGGCTGGCTCGGCTGGCTCCCGCACCTCCGACCGGCCCACGGCCAGGACTGCCGGCTGCTCCTGGCGTACGACCGCGAGCAGGCCCAGGCCCGTACGGCGGAGCTGACCCGGCGGCTCGACGACGGCCCGCTGGGGCCCGGCTGGCCCAGCGCCGACCGCGCGGCCGTCGCCGAGGCGGCGGCCGGATACGAGGGTCCGGTGACCGTCGTGGTCGTCGACGGCGACCCGGGGTCGGCCGCCCTGCGCGAGACGGTGGCGCGGCTGGCAGGGGCCGGAGCCGCGGCCGGCATCCATCTGCTGTGCCTCGCCGAGGCGCCCTCGGCCTCCCCGGTCTCCCCGGTGGCCGCGACCTACGAGACGGCCTGCGCCGCGTCCCTCGCGTTCCGCGAGTGCGGCGCCGCCGCGCTCCTCAGCGGGGACGTGGCCACCGCCCTCCGGCTGCTCAGGACCGCCGGCGGCCGGGTCGCCGGCCACGGCACGGTCGGCGTGGTCGACGCGGTCTCCGTCGCCTGGGCCGAGCGGTTCGGCCGCGCCCTCGCCCCGCTGCGCACGGACACGACGGCGGCTCCGGGCGCGCGGGCCTCCGCGCTGCCCCCGTCGTCCCGCCTCCTCGACGAGCTCGGTCTCGCCCGCGCCACGCCCGCCTCGCTGATGGCCCGCTGGGCCTCCGCCGGGGACGGCACCGCCGTCCTGGGCGCGGGGCCGCGGGGCCCGCTGGCCGTGGACCTCACCCGCGAGGGGCCGCACCTGCTGATCGAGGGCCCCGCGGGAAGCGGGCGGACGGAACTGCTCCGGTCGATCGCCGCCTCGCTCGCGGCCGGCGGCCGCCCCGACCGGCTCGGCCTGCTCCTGGTGGACGGGGCGGGCGGTGAGCGCGGCGAAGGCCTCGCGGCCTGCACGGAGCTGCCGCACGTCACCGAGCACCTGGTCGCCTCGGATCCGGTGCGGATGCGCGCGTTCGCCCAGGCGCTGGGCGCGGAGCTGAAGCGCCGGGCGGAACTGCTGGGCGACGGGCACTTCGCCGACCGCCGGGGCGCGCGGACCGGCGCGGCGGCGACCGCCGCCGAGCGGCTGATCGGCCAGCGCTCCCCGAGCGCGGCGGAGTCCGTGCCCCAGGGTGCCCGCGCGACCGTCCGGCTCCAGGACTCCGGCGAGCTCGCGGAGCGGAGCGGCCGGACCCTGCGCACGGGCGACGGCGCGATCGGCTCCCTCCCGAGCAGCCGGAGCGGCCGCGCGGACGGCCCGTACCCCGCCGCGGACGAACGCGGCGGACGCCCCAGCGGCCGCATCACCTACACGGGCGAGCCGGGCGGCCGCCCGAGCACGCGGACCGCGTACCCGGGCGACGTGGACAGCCGGTCCAGCGCGCGGAGCCCGTACCCCGGCGACGTGGACAGCCGACCCAGCGGACGAGCCGCGTATCCGGGCGACGTGGACAGCCGCCCCAGCGCGCGGAGCCCGTACCCCGGCGACGTGGACAGCCGCCCCAGCGCGCGGAGCCCGTACCCCGGCGACGTGGACAGCCGCCCCAGCACGCGGAGCCCGTACCCGGACGACGTGGACAGCCGGGCGAGCGGACGGACCGCCTACCCCGGCGACGTGGAGAGCCGCCCCAGTGGGCGGAGCCCGTACCCGGGGGCCGAGGAGCTCGGCGGGCGGCCGAGCGGCAGGGTCGCGTACCCCGGGGCCGACGACCCCGCCGGGCGTCCCAGCAGCCGCACCCTGCGCACCGGGGACGGCGACGGTTCGCTCGACGAGCGGCCCAGCGCCCGGACCCGGCCCGCGAACGACGCCTTCCTGACCGACACGCCCAGCGGACGGCTGCCGCGCCGGCACCACGAGGACCTCTCCGGCGGCCGCACCCCGCGCACCGGGGACGGCGACCTCGCGGACCGGCCGAGCGGACGCGTGTCCCGCGGCGGTGCGGAGGACGTCGTCGGCCTCGGCAGCGGCCGCGTGCCCCGGCCCGCCACCGAGGAGGCGGCCGGCCGGATCCCGCGGCCCGCCGGCGGTGAGCAGGAAGCCCCGCGCGCCCAGGGCGGCGCCGCCCAGCTCCCCCGCCTGATCGTGCTCGTCGACGACTTCGACGCGCTCGTCGCCCCGGCACTCGGCGCCTCCGGGCGACCCGCCGCCGGGTCCGTCGTGCGCGCCCTGGAGGCCGTCGCGCGGAACGGGGAGCGGCTCGGCGTGCACCTCGTCGCGACCTCCGCCCGCCCCGACCGGACCGCCGACACGGAACTGGCCCACGGGGCCCGGCTGCGGATCGTGCTCGACGCGCCGCCGGTGACCGCGGGCCCGGACGTACCGGCGGCCGGGCGCGGACGCCTCGGCCATCCGGACGGCCGTGTGACGCCGTTCCAGGCCGGCCGGGTCACCGGCCGCATCCCCCGGACGGCCACGCTCCGGCCGACCGTGGTCCCGCTGGAGTGGGAGCGGATGGGCGATCCGCCGACCCGCCGCCCGGTCCGCGAGCTGGGGAACGGGCCCACCGACCTCGCCCTCCTCGCGAGCGCGCTCGACCGCGCCGCCCGCTCGGTCGAGGCGACCCCCGTGGCCCCGCTGACCCCCGCACACCACAGCTGACGCGACGTCACGACGACGTCACGATCCTCCTGTTGACACCGAAGGCGGTATTGCGGCGCTCCCGCGACCGGGCGTAGACCTGTCGGACGGGACAGCGAAGCGCACGGGAGAGACGGGGCAGCGATGCGTACAACTCTTCGTCCACGCACGACCGCGGTGACCCTCACGGCGTTCACGACGATCACCGCACTGGCCCTCACGGCCTGCGGTGGCGGTGGTGGATCCGACAAGGACGGGGGCGCGTCCGGACCCAGCGGCGGCCAGGCCCTGAAGGGGGAGCGGATCGAGGTCGCCGCCGTCTGGACGGGCCCCGAGCAGGAGAACTTCACCAAGGTCCTGAAGGAGTTCGAGAAGCGGACCGGCGCGACCGTCACGTTCGTGCCGGCCCAGGACCCGATCGTGAACTTCCTCGGGACGAAGATCGCGGGCGGTTCGCCGCCGGACGTCGCGATGCTCCCGCAGGTCGGCGCGATCCAGCAGGCCGCCGCGCAGAAGTGGCTCAAGCCGGTCGGCCCGGAGGCCGAGGCGCAGCTGGCCGCCAACTACTCGCGCGGCTGGCAGGAGCTCGGCGCGGTCGACGGGACCCAGTACGGCGTCTACTTCAAGGCCGCGAACAAGTCCCTGGTCTGGTACAACTCCGCCGTCTTCGAGAACGCCGGCGCGAGCGAGCCGAAGACCTGGAAGGAGTTCCTCGCCACGGCCGAGACGATATCGGCGTCCGGCGTCACCCCGGTCTCCGTCGGCGGTGCGGACGGCTGGACGCTCACCGACTGGTTCGAGAACATCTACCTCTCCCAGGCGGGCCCGGCCAAGTACGACCAGCTGGCGAAGCACACGATCAAGTGGACCGACCCGTCCGTCACGGCGGCCCTGACCACCCTCGCCGAACTCTTCGGCAAGCCGGCGCTGCTCGCGGGCGGCACGGACGGCGCGCTGCAGACCGAGTACCCGGTGTCGGTCACCCAGACCTTCACCGGAGGTGACACGCCCAAGGGGGCGATGGTCTTCGAGGGCGACTTCGCCGCCGTCAACATCGCCCAGACGAAGGCGAAGATCGGCACGGACGCGAAGGTCTTCCCCTTCCCCGCCGTCGGCACGGGCACCACTCCCGTGGTGACGGCCGGCGACGCGGCCGTGGCCCTCAAGGACACCAAGGGCGCCAAGGCGCTGCTCGCCTTCCTCGCCTCCCCGGACGCGGCCGGGATCTGGGCGGCCGAGGGCGGCTTCCTCTCCCCCAACAAGAACCTGGACCCGTCGGCGTACCCGAACGACGTCCAGCGCGAGATCGCCGAGGCGCTGATCGGGGCCGGGGACGAATTCCGCTTCGACATGTCGGACCAGATGCCGCAGTCCTTCGGCGGAACGCCCGGCAAGGGCGAGTGGAAGGCGCTCCAGGACTTCCTGAAGAACCCCAAGGACATCGCGGGGACGCAGGCGCGCCTGGAGAAGGACGCGGAGAAGGCGTACCGGGCCGCGGCGAAGGGCTGAGGCCCCGTCATGCCCAGCCACGACACGCCCGGCACCACGAGCGCCACCCCGACCGGAACCGGCATCACGAGCGACACCCCGACCGGGACCGGCACCACGAGCGACACCCCGACCGGGACCGGCCGCCGGAAGAAGTCCGCGCCCACGTCGGGGACCGCCCGCCGAAGCGGTTCCCCGGTCGGGACCGGCCGCCGGAGCAGGACGGTCGCGGCGGGATTCCTGCTCCCCGCCCTGGTCCTGCTCGGCGCGCTCGTCGTCTACCCCATCGGCTACTCGGTCCAGCGCTCGTTCTTCGACAGCTCCGGCTCCTCCTTCGTCGGCCTCGACAACTACCTCGCCCTGGTCACCGACGACTCGCTCCGCACCGCCGCACGCAACAACGTCGTCTGGCTGGTCTTCGCCCCGGTGGTCGCGACCGCCCTCGGGCTGATCTTCGCCGTGCTCACCGAACGGGTGCGCTGGGGGACGGCGTTCAAGCTCGTCGTCTTCATGCCGATGGCGATCTCGATGCTGGCCGCCGGGATCATCTTCCGGCTGGTCTACGAGCAGGACCCGGACCGCGGGGTCGCCAACGCGGTCTGGGTCGGCGTGCACGACACCTTCGCCGAGTCGTCCGGCTTCCCCCGGGCCCGGCCGCTGCCCGTGCACCCGCTGGAGGCGGCGGGCGGGGGCGCGTTCGTCACGAAGGAGCCGGTCCGCGCCGGGCAGCCCGTACGGCTTCCGCTGATCGGGGTGGCACCGGGCCGGATGCCGGAGGAGGCCCGTCCGGCACGGGCGCCGGAGACGGTTCGGGGCACGCCGGACACGATCACCGGAACCGCCTGGCTGGACTTCACCCGGGGCGGTGGCGGCCGGCAGAACGCCGTCGACCCGGCCGAACGGGGCCTCGCGGGTCTGCGGATCGAGGCGGTGCGGGACGGCGCGGTGGTCGCGCGGACCACTGCGGCGGCCGACGGCAGCTTCACCCTGCCCGCCGACCGGGCCGACGGGGCCGTGCTGCGGCTGCCCGCGAGCAACTTCCGCGAGCAGTACAACGGCGTGGAGTGGCTCGGTCCCCGGCTGGTCACCCCGGCGGTCATCGGCGCCTACGTGTGGATGTGGGCCGGGTTCGCGATGGTGCTGATCGGCGCCGGACTCGCCGCCGTCCCGCGCGAACTCCTGGAGGCCGCGCGGGTGGACGGGGCGAACGAGTGGCAGGTGTTCCGCCGGATCACCGTGCCGCTGCTCGCGCCGGTCCTCGCGGTCGTGCTCGTCACCCTGATGATCAACGTGCTGAAGGTCTTCGACCTGGTCTTCGTCATCGCGCCCGGATCCGCCCAGGACGACGCCAACGTGCTCGCGCTCCAGCTGTACCGCTCCTCGTTCGGTACGGACGCCGATCTCGGGATCGGCTCGGCCATCGCCGTCCTGCTGCTGCTCCTGGTGGTCCCGGTGATGGTCCTCAACATCCGCCGCCTGCGCCGGGAGGCCCGCCGATGAGTTCCTCCGCCCCCCGCACGCGCGCGCGTACCGGCGCCGCCGCGCCGCCGGGCTCCCCGGCCCCCCGGTCGCTCGCGGCGCGGGCCGCCGCCCGGGCCGCCGGGGGCGCGGTCCGGGTGTTCCTCGTGCTGACCGGGCTCTTCTGGCTGCTGCCGACCGTCGGGCTGCTGCTCTCCTCGCTCCGCTCGCCCTCCGACATCGCGGCGACCGGCTGGTGGCAGGTGCTCACGGCCCCGGCCCAGCTGACCACCGAGAACTACACCCGGCTCCTCGCGAACGAGACGATCACCGACTCGCTGCTCTCCACGGTCCTGATCACCGTCCCGTCCACGCTGCTCGTCCTGCTCCTCGGCTCCTTCGCCGGGTACGCCTTCGCCTGGCTCGACTTCCCCGGCAGGGACTGGTGGTTCCTCGGGGTGGTCGCGCTGCTTGTGGTCCCGGTGCAGGTGGCGCTCGTCCCGGTGTCGAAGCTCTTCGGCGCGGTCGGGCTCTTCGAGACGACGGCCGGCGTGGTGCTCTTCCACACGGCCTTCGGCCTGCCGTTCGCGATCTTCCTGCTGCGGAACTTCTTCGCGGAGATCCCGCGCGAGCTCCTGGAGGCCGCACGGCTCGACGGGGCCGGCGAGGTGCGCCTCTTCACCCGGGTGGTGCTGCCGCTCGGCGGTCCGGCGATCGCCTCGCTGGGGATCTTCCAGTTCCTGTGGGTGTGGAACGACATGCTGATCGCGCTGGTCTTCGCGGACTCGCAGTCGCCGCCGATCACGGTGGCGCTCCAGCAGCAGGTGCGGCAGTTCGGGAACAACGTCGACGTGCTGGCGCCGGGGGCGTTCGTGTCGATGGTGGTGCCGCTGGTGGTCTTCTTCGCCTTCCAGCGCCAGTTCGCCTCGGGGGTGATGGCGGGCGCGGTGAAGTAGCCGCCCCGAGTCCCCCGGCACGAGGCCCGGTCAGGCCCCCGGCCGCGGTGACGTGGCCGTACGCTCAGGAGCCTCCGGCCCTGAGCGCCGCCACCGCCGACCGCGCCAGATCGTCCACGTATCCGGCGGGCAGCGGGGTGCGGACCACGACGAGGCGCCAGTAGAGGGGACCGACGACCAGGTCGAGGGCGCGGCCCGGGTCGGTGCCCTCGGGGAGTTCGCCGCGCTCGACGGCCTCGCGGACGATGTGGGTCACGACGCCCTGCTGGCCGTCGAGCAGCGCGGCCGTGACGGCCTCGGCGATCTCGGGCTGCCGGGCCGCCTCGACGAGCAGGTCCGGGATGACCTGCGAGGCGACGGGGTGGCGCAGCGCGTGCGAGGCGACCTGGAGGAGCGCGCGCACGTCCCCTTCCAGGGAACCGGTGGCGGGCGCGGGCAGTCCCTGGGCGGCGAAGGCCCCGACGAGGTCGAGGACGAGGGCGAGCTTGGACTTCCACCGCCGGTAGACGGCGGTCTTGCCGACGCCCGCGCGGCGCGCGATGCCCTCGATGGACATCCGGGCGAAGCCGACGGCCGCGAGCTCCTCGAAGACGGCGGCGCGGATGGCCTCGGTCACGTCCTCACGGAGTACGGCGGCTCCGGCGGGGGCGCGGCGGGGCGTCGGATCGGTCATGAACGGCATCCTAACCGGCGGCGACGCCCCGAGGCCGTCACGACGATACGGTTGCGTTGCGACGCTGGAGCGTCCTACTCTCCCCGTAGCGACGATACGGACCCGTTCCATCGCCGAGGCTGCCCGCACCCTTCGTCGAAAGCGCCCCGCCGTGACCCCCCAGACGCTCACCCCTCCCCCGCCGAACCCGCCGCCTCCGCGGACGACGCCCCCGCCGGGGGCGACCCCGCGGACAGCGCCCCCACCCCGGGCGAGCCCGCCCCCGGCGGCCACCCTGGAGGACCTGGGCGAGCTCGCCCGCCGCCACGGCCTCACCGTCAGTGGCGCCCGCCCCTCACTGGCGGCCTACGCCCGGCAGATCTGGTCCCGCCGCGACTTCATCGCCGCCTTCGCGACCGCCCGCCTGACGGCGCAGTACAGCCAGGCGCGCCTCGGCCAGGTCTGGCAGGTGATGACCCCGCTGCTCAACGCGGCCGTCTACTACCTGATCTTCGGCGTCCTCATGGACGCCAAGGCCGGGGTCGCCGACTACGTGCCCTTCCTGATCACGGGCATCTTCGTGTGGACCTTCACCTCGAACACGATCCTGGCCGGCACCCGGGCCATCAGCGGCAACCTGGGCCTGGTCCGCGCCCTGCACTTCCCCCGGGCGAGCCTGCCGATCTCCCTGTCGCTCCAGCAGCTCCAGCAGTTGCTGCTCTCACTGGCCGCCCTGGTCATGATCCTGTTCGGGCTCGGCCAGTTCCCCACCTGGAGCTGGTTCCTCGCGGTCCCCGCACTGCTCTGCCAGGCCCTGTTCAACACCGGCGTCGCGCTGGTCCTCGCCCGGCTCGCGGCCCGCACGCCGGACATCTCGCAGCTGATGCCCTTCGTGCTACGGACCTGGATGTACGCCTCGGGCGCGATGTGGTCGATCCAGAACCTGGCGAGCAGCGGGCGCTTCCCCGACGGGGTGGCGCTCGCCCTCCAGTGCAACCCGGCGGCGGTCTACATCGACCTGATGCGCTTCGCGCTGATCGAGAGCTACACCTCGGCGCAGCTGCCGCCGCACGTCTGGGCGCTCGCCGTCGGCTGGGCCCTGGTCGCCTTCGCCGGCGGTTTCGTGTGGTTCTGGAAGGCGGAGGAGACGTACGGCCGTGGCTGACCCGCAGAACACCCCCGCACCCGCACCCCTGCCCGCGCCCACCGTCGTGGTCGACGGAGTGCACGTCACCTACACCGTCAACGGCGGCGGTCCGGGCGGCCGCGGCGCGGCGACGGCCGCGCTGGGCCGGATGCTCCGGCGCGGCGGGAGGACGCCGGCCGGGACCCGGGTCCACGCCGTCCGGGGCGTCAGCTTCGTCGCGCGCCGGGGCGAGGCAATTGGCCTGATCGGTTCGAACGGATCTGGGAAATCGACCCTCCTGAAGGCCGTCGCGGGCCTCCAGCCCGTCGAGCGGGGCCGGGTGTACACCGACGGGCAGCCCTCGCTGCTCGGCGTCAACGCGGCCCTCATGAACGACCTCACCGGCGAGCGGAACGTCATCCTGGGCGGTCTCGCGATGGGCATGAGCCGCACGGAGGTCCACGCGCGCTACGACGAGATCGTGGACTTCTCCGGCATCAACGAGAAGGACGACGCGATCTCCCGCCCCATGGGGACGTACTCCTCCGGCATGGGGGCCAGGCTCCGCTTCTCCATCGCCGCCGCGAAGAGCCATGACGTCCTGCTCATCGACGAGGCCCTGTCCACCGGCGACGCCCGCTTCCGCCGCCGGAGCCGGCAGCGGATCGACGAGCTGCGCGCGGAGGCCGGGACGGTCTTCCTGGTCAGCCACTCGCACTCGACGATCACGGAGACCTGCGAGCGGGCGCTGTGGCTGGAGCACGGCGTCCTGCGGATGGACGGCCCGGCCGGGGAGGTCGTGGCGGCGTACGAGGAGTTCACCGCGAAAGCAGCCGGAACCGGGACGGGACAAAGGGGCAAATAAGACATAAAGGGCTACAGTATGGAGGGATGACGACCGATCACCCCCCGCCGCCGCAAGGGACCCGCGCCGAGCCGCCCCGGCTCACCGGGTCCCCCTTCGACTCGGACACCTTCACCTCCGCCACCTTCGTCACGGTCGGCCGCGGCCCCTCCCTCGCCGTCGCCTCCGTCTGGCTGATCACCCGCGTCGGCATGGTGCTGCTGCTCCTCCGCGACACCCTCGGCATCGGGGGCGTCGGCCGCGAGGTGGAGCTCTACCGCTACTGGTACGCGCAGTTCGCCCAGGGCACCTTCCCGCCCGGCGACGCCACCTGGCAGTACCCGCCCGGCGCCGGGCTCGTGATCATGTCGCCGGGCCTCCTCCCCTGGCTGACGTACGTCCAGGCCTTCACGGTCCTCACCCTGCTGGCCGACGCGGTCGTCACCGCCGCACTCGCCCGCGCCGACAGCGCCCGCCTCACCCACGGCGCCTGGATCTGGGTCTGCGGACTGCCGCTGCTCCTGCACCTGCCGCTCGCCCGCCTCGACGTGCAGAGCACCGCCCTCGCCGTCCTCGCGCTGCTCGCGCTCGCCGCCCGCCGGACCGCCGCCCACCGGCTCGGCGGGGCGCTCGCCGCCCTCGGCGCGATGGTCAAGGTCTGGCCCGCGCTCGCCCTCATCGGCACGCCCCGGGGGCGCACCACCCGGGAGGCCTGGACCGCCGCGCTCGGCACCGCGCTCGTCCTCCTCGCCACCCTCGCCCTGTTCTTCTCCGACTCCCTCGGCTTCCTGCGCCAGCAGGGCAGCCGCGGCATCCAGATCGAGTCCCTCGGCGGGACGGCCCTCGCGCTCGCGGGAGCCGTCGGCGCCTGGCCGGGCCGGGTCGAGTTCCGGTACGGGGCCTTCGAGTACGTCGGCCCGTACGTCTCCACCCTCGGCCACCTCGCCCTGCTGCTCACCGTCATCGCCTTCGGCTGGCTGCTCCTGTGGCGCGTCCGGGCCCACCGCTGGACCGCCGCCACCCCGTTCGACGCGGCCCTCACCGCCGTCCTGCTGTTCACCGTCACCAGCCGGGTGATCAGCCCCCAGTACATGATCTGGCTGCTCGGCCTCGCCGCCGTCTGCCTGACCTCGCGCAGCACCGTGATGCGCCCGGTGGCCCTGCTGCTGCTCCCGGCGGCCGCCCTGAGCTCCCTCGCGTACCCCGTGCTGTACGACCACGTCGTCGCCGGCACCACGGAGGGGCTGACGGTGATGGGCCTCCGCAACGGCCTGCTGCTCGCGGCGACCGCCCTCGCCGCCCGCCGCCTGTGGACGTCGACCGTGCCGGGCCCCCCGGAGGAGACGGCGTAGGACGCCGCTCAGGACACGGGAAGGGCCCCGCCGGAGATCCGGCGGGGCCCTTCCTCACGAGCGGCCGGGCGGCCGGTCGAGACCGGGCCGCCGGGCGGCTAGGCGTGCGTCCGCAGGAGCGTGCGCATGGTCCGCATCGCCACCGACAGGTTCGCCAGGTCGAAGGTGTCCGATCCCTGGATCTCCTCCAGGGTCGTCCGCGCGCGGCCCAGGATCGCCGCGTTCTTCTCCTCCCAGTCCTTGAACCGCTGCTCCGGGCTGGACGCGCCGTCCCCGGCCGCGAGGACGTCCGCGGTCAGCGCCGCGTGCGCCGCGAACAGGTCCTCGCGGATGGACGCACGGGCCATCGACTGCCACCGGTCGTCGCGCGGCAGCTCGATGATCCGGTCCATCAGGTCGGTGATCCGCAGCCGGTCGGCCAGGTCGTAGTAGACCTCGGCCACCGCCAGCGGGTCCTTGCCCGTGCGGTCCGCGATCCCCACGATGTCGAGGATCGGGAAGGCGGAGGAGAAGCCGGCCACCCGCAGCGCGAGCTCCTCCGGCACGCCGACCTCGGTCAGCTCCTCCACGATCGACTGGTACCACTCCAGGTCCGCGCCGCGCAGCAGGTTCGGCAGCTGCGCCCAGACCTGCTCGACGCGCTCGGCGAAGAACTCGATGGTCTCGGTGAGCTGGAGCGGCTGGGGACGGTTGTTGAGCAGCCAGCGCGTGCCGCGCTCGACCAGCCGGCGGGAGTGCAGCCGCATCCGGGTCTGGACGTCGGCCGGCACCTGGTTGTCGAGGGCCTCGACGGCGTCCCAGACCTGCCCGAGGCGGAAGACGACACGGGCCGCGGTCTGCGCCCGGACGATCTCCTCGATCGACGCGCCGGTCTCCTCGCGGAGGCGGTGCAGGAAGGTCGAGCCGCCGCCGTTGACGGTGTCGTTGACCAGGACGGTGGTGATGATCTCGCGGCGCAGCGGGTGGCTGTCGACGGCCTCGGTGAACTTCTCGCGCAGCAGCGTCGGGAAGTACGCGTGGAGCAGCCCGCGCAGGTACGGGTCGTCCGGCAGCTCCGTGCCGATCAGCTCGTCGGCCACCGTGATCTTGGTGTACGCGAGGAGGACGGCGAGCTCCGGCTGGCTCAGGCCGCGGCCGTTGTTGAGCAGCTCGCGGATCTGCCGGTCGTTGGGCAGGAACTCCAGGGAGCGGTCGAGGGCCCCGTCGCGGCCCAGGCGGCGCATGAAGCGCTGGTGGGCGTGGAGCAGGGACGGCGACTGGGCGACGGCGTTGGCGAGGGCCGTGTTCTGCGCGTAGTTGTTGCGCAGCACGAGCGTGCCGACCTCGTCGGTCATCTCCGCAAGGATCTTGTTGCGCTGCTTGACGGTCATGTCGCCCTCGGCGACGAGCCCGTTGAGCAGGATCTTGATGTTGACCTCGTGGTCGGAGGTGTCCACGCCGGCGCTGTTGTCGATCGCGTCGGTGTTGACCTTGCCGCCCTCGCCCCCGGGTCCGCCGCTGCGGGCGAACTCGATGCGGCCCAGCTGGGTCGCGCCGAGGTTGCCGCCCTCGCCGATCACCTGGGCGCGGACGTCCTGGCCGTCGACGCGGATGGCGTCGTTGGCCTTGTCGCCGACGTCGGCGTTGGACTCGGCCGAGGACTTGACGTACGTGCCGATGCCGCCGTTCCACAGCAGGTCGACGGGCGCGTGGAGCACGGCCTTCATCAGCTCGGCCGGGGTCATCTTGGTGATCCCGTCCTCGATGCCGAGGGCGGCCCTGACCTGTGCGTTGACCGGGATCGACTTGGCGCTGCGGGGGTGGATGCCACCGCCGGCGGAGAGCAGCGAGGTGTCGTAGTCGGCCCAGGACGAGCGGGGCAGCTCGAAGAGGCGGCGGCGCTCGGCGTACGAGACGGCCGCGTCCGGGTTCGGGTCGAGGAAGATGTGCCGGTGGTCGAAGGCCGCGACGAGCCGGATGTGCTCGGAGAGCAGCATGCCGTTGCCGAAGACGTCGCCGGACATGTCGCCGACGCCGACGACCGTGAAGTCCTCGGTCTGGGTGTCGTGGCCGAGCTCGCGGAAGTGCCGCTTGACGGACTCCCAGGCGCCGCGGGCGGTGATGCCCATGCCCTTGTGGTCGTAGCCGGCGGAGCCGCCGGAGGCGAACGCGTCGCCGAGCCAGAAGCCGTACGCCTCGGCGACCCCGTTGGCGATGTCGGAGAAGGTCGCGGTGCCCTTGTCGGCGGCGACCACCAGGTAGGTGTCGTCCTCGTCGTGGCGGACCACGTCGACCGGCGGCACGACCTCGCCCGCGACCAGGTTGTCGGTGATGTCGAGCAGCGCCGAGATGAAGGTCTTGTACGAGGCGACGCCTTCGGCCAGCCAGGCGTCGCGGTCCACGGACGGGTCCGGGAGCTGCTTGGCGACGAAGCCGCCCTTGGCGCCGACGGGCACGATGACGGTGTTCTTCACCATCTGCGCCTTGACCAGGCCGAGGATCTCCGTACGGAAGTCCTCACGGCGGTCGGACCAGCGCAGGCCGCCTCGGGCGACCTTGCCGAAGCGCAGGTGGACGCCCTCGACGCGCGGGGAGTACACCCAGATCTCGAAGGCCGGGCGGGGCGCCGGCAGGTCCGGGATGGCCTGCGGGTCGAACTTCATCGACACGTAGGAGTGCGGGGAGCCGTCGACGGTCTTCTGGAAGAAGTTCGTCCGCAGGGTGGCCTTGATGACGGTCAGGAAGGACCGCAGGATCCGGTCCTCGTCCAGGCTCGCGACCTGGTCGAGAGCGGCGTCCAGCTCCTCCAGGAGGGCGTCGATCAGCTCGGTGCCGGCGCGCTGGCGCTCCGGGGCCATCCGGGCCTCGAAGAGGTTGACCAGCAGCCGGGTGGTGTGGACGTTGTTGCGGAGGGTGTCCTCCATGTAGTCCTGGCTGAAGGTCGCACCGGCCTGGCGCAGGTACTTGGCGTAGGCGCGCAGCACCATGGCCTCGCGCCAGGTGAGCCCGGCGGAGAGGACGAGCGAGTTGAAGTTGTCGTTCTCGGCCTGGCCGGTCCAGGTGGCGGCGAAGGCCTCCTGGAAGCGCCCGCGGGCGTCGTCGCCGAGGTAGTCGCCGCCGTTGCCGGTCGTGACGGGCATCCGCAGGCCGAAGTCGTAGACCCAGGCGTGGGTGCGGTCGGCGCAGCGCAGCTCGTACGGACGCTCGTCGGTCACCTCGACGCCGAGCCGGTTGAGCACCGGGAGGACGGCGGAGAGGGAGATCGGGTCGCCCGTCGTGTAGATCTTGAAGCGGCGCTCGCCGGGGCCCGCGCCGACCGGCTCGTAGAGCGACAGCGCGAAGTCCTTGCCGCCCTCGGTCCGGATGAGGGCCTCCAGGTGGCCCAGGTCCGCGACGGCCGCGCGCGGCGAGTGGTCGGCCTTGTAGCCCTCGGGGAAGGCGTTGCCGTAGCGGCGGAGCAGCTCCGCGGCGCGCTCCTCGCCGCACTCGGCGTTGAGGGCCTCGGCGAAGCCGTCGGACCAGGAGCGGGCGGCCTCGACGAGCCGGGCCTCGATGCGGTCGACGTCGGCGTCGGTGAGCTTGGCCAGCTCGGTGCCGGGCTGGACGCGGACGACGAAGTGCAGCCGGGACAGGATCGACTCGGTGTTCCAGGCGGTGAAGTCGACGCTGGTGCCGCCGAGCTCCTCCTTGAGGATGTCGATGATCCGCAGCCGGACGCGGGTCGTGTAGCGGTCGCGCGGCAGGTAGACGAGGGCCGAGTAGTAGCGGCCGTACTCGTCCTGGCGCAGGTACAGCCGCAGCCGGCGGCGTTCCTGCAGGTAGAGGACGCTGGTGACGACGGACCGGAGCTGGTCGGCCGGGGTCTGGAAGAGCTCGTCGCGCGGGTAGGTCTCCAGGATCTGGAGCAGGTCGCGGCCGTCGTGGCTGTTGGGCGAGAAGCCCGCGCCCGCCAGGACCTCCTGGACCTTGCGCTTGACGACGGGGACGCGGCGCACGGACTCGGTGTAGGCGGCCGAGGAGAACAGGCCGAGGAAGCGGCGCTCACCGACGACGTTGCCGTCGGCGTCGAACTTCTTCACCCCGACGTAGTCGAGGTACGAGGGGCGGTGCACGGTCGAGCGGCTGTTGGCCTTCGTCAGGATCAGCAGCTTGTGCTCGCGCGCCTTGGCGCGGACGTCCTCGGGCAGGCGGCTGAAGGAGGGCGAGACGGGGTGGGCGTGGTGGCCCTCGTCGTCGCCCGCGTGCTGCGGGTCGGAGCGCAGGATGCCGAGACCGGTGCCGGGGACGGCGGACAGGGCGTCGCCGTCGAGCAGCTGGTACTCGCGGTAGCCGAGGAAGGTGAAGTGGTCGTCGGCGAGCCAGCGCAGCAGCTCGCGGGCCTCCTCCACCTCGGTCGGACGCAGGTCGGAGGCGGTGGGCTCGTCCGGGAGGCCTTCGGCGATCCGCAGGGCGGCGTCGCGCATCTTCTCCCAGTCCTCGACCGTCTCGCGGACGTCGGACAGGACGCGCAGCAGGTCGGAGGTGATCTGCTTGAGGTCGGCGCGGTCGGTCTCGCGGTCGATCTCGACGTGGATCCAGGACTCGGTGAGCGCGTCGTGCGGCAGCTCGCCCTCGATCTGCGCCGACAGGACCTCGATGAGGCGGCCCGTGAGGTCACGGCGGACGAGGACCTGCGGGTGGATCACGACGTGGATGCCGCGGCCCTGGCGCGAGAGCTCGTTGGTGACCGAGTCCACGAGGAACGGCATGTCGTCGGTGACGACCTCGACGACGGAGTGGCTGCTCGTCCAGCCGTTCTCCTCGACCGTCGGGGTGTGGACGCGCACGTTCGCCGTGCCCTGCGGGCGGTTCTCCGCGAGGCGGTAGTGAGAGAGCGCCGCACCGAACACGTCGACCGGGTCCCGGTCGCCGAGGTCCTCCGGGGCGGTGTGCAGGTAGTAGCGCTGGAGGTACTCGAGCACGGTGTCCCGGTCCGGGCGCTTCCCGGCACCCTCCGGGCCCGTCGGAAGTCGCCCCCCGACCGGGCTGTGCTCAGCTACCCGAGCGGCCTTTTCGAGCAGCTCGGCCTTGGCTTCGTCCAGCTTGGTCTGCATGTCCTCTGACTCCTGTCGCGCGCCGTTGCGTGACGTCGGTGGAAGAAAGGACAGAGCGACGCCTCGACGCGGTGTTTCCGGTCGAAGACGACGCTATGCCCGAATGAGAGATGCCCGGGTCGTTATCGGCCACGGAGAGCGGCGCGCCCGGACGGAGAGGATCGGCGAACGCACGGTCGGCCCGGCCGCTGTCGCGGACCGGGCGGCAGCCGGGGGCTTCACTGCCCCCTCGGCGTATCGCGCTGATCACGGGAAAAGCCTATCGCCCCCGACCCCCGACCCGTCATGAGCCGTATGTGTACAAAAGAGGGGGTGGAAGTTTGACGTTATGGACAGCGACACATGTCCTCTTGGCAAAGCGTCCCGCCGCGGGCAGCGTGTACGCGAGCATGGGCGCAGCACGGCAGACCGACCATCTCTGTCTTGGGAGAGCCATGGCGAAGATCCTGATCGTGACCGGGGACGCGGCGGAGTCGCTGGAGGTCATGTACCCCTACCAGCGGCTGCTCGAAGAGGGGTACGAGGTCGACATCGCGGCTCCGGCCCGCAAGCAGCTCCGCTTCGTCGTCCACGACTTCGAGCCGGGCTTCGACACGTACACCGAGAAGCCCGGCTACACCTGGCCCGCGGACCTGGCCTTCTCCGAGGTCGATCCGGGCGCGTACGCGGCGGTGGTGATCCCGGGCGGACGGGCGCCGGAGTACCTGCGCAACGACCCGGAGCTCCGCAAGATCCTCAAGGCCTTCTTCGACGCGGACAAGCCGGTGGCCCAGATCTGCCACGGGCCGCTCCTGACGGCCGCGGTCGGCGGTCTGGAGGGCCGCCGGGTCACCGCCTACCCGGCCCTGGAGCTGGACATGCAGGCGGCCGGTGCGACCTTCCAGGACAGCGCGGCGGTGGTGGACGGCCTCCTGGTCTCCTCCCGCGCGTGGCCGGACCACCCGACCTGGATGCGCGAGTTCCTCAAGGTGCTGCGGGCCAAGGCCTGACACCCGCTCCGGCGGCGGGGCGCGGCCCCGCCGCCGGACCGGTCCGTCAGACCAGCTCCTCCGCCACGGCCACGGCCTCCGCGAGCGAGTCCACCACCGGGACGCCGACGCGCTCCAGCGAGGCCCGGCTGTGCGAGCCGCCGGTGTAGAGCACGGCCCGGGCCCCGACGTGCGCCGCCGCGAGGGCGTCGTCCGCGGCGTCGCCGATGACGACGACCCGGTCGGCCGAGACGCCCTCCAGCGCCGCGAGGTGCCGCACCATGTGCCCCGACTTGCCGTCCGTGGACGCGTCGATCCGGCCGTCCATCCGGACGAACCGGTCCGCGATCCCGTACCGGTGGACCAGCGGCACGAGGTCCGCGTGCGGCGCGAGCGACAGCAGTGACTGGGTGAACCCGGACGCCTGACGCGCCGCGAGCAGCTCCGCCGCGCCGGAGGTCAGCCCGCATCCCTCGGCCCGCGCCCAGTAGTGCCGGTGGAAGACCCCGTCCATGAGGGACCACTCGGCGTCGGTGGGCAACCGCCCCATGAGCCGCTCGTAGAACTTGGGCACCGGCACGGTGTACAGCTCGCGGTACCGCTCCAGCGTGATCGGTTCGAGTCCCAGCTCGGCGAAGGCCGCGTTGGTCGCGCCGATCACCGCGGTGATGTCGTCGAGCAGTGTGCCGTTCCAGTCCCAGACCAGGTGCTTGCCGCGCAAGCCGTCGTGCTTCCCCATGGAAAGACGGTACCCGCCGCCACCGACAGCCAGACCCGGGGGCTCGGGCCCGCCGGATCCGGCGGGCGGACCCGGGCGTCAGCCCAGCAGCGCGGGGATCTCCTGCACCCCGAACCAGAGCAGTTCGTGGTCCTCGGCCCCGTCGACGACGAACTGCGCGTCGTCGTCGCCGCGGTCCGCCGCGTCCAGGGCGTCCGCCGCCGCCGTCACGTCCGCCGTCGCGTCGTCGGCGTCCGCGTGGACGGCCGCGGCCTTGGCGAGCCGGACGGGCCCGGCGATCCGGACCTCGCCGATGGAGTCGACGGTGAGCGGCCCCTCGGAGGCGGTGGCGGCGTCCTTGTCCGCGACGTCGACGGCGACGACGATCCGGCGCCGGGGGGCCTCCGGATCGCCGGCGAGCAGCCGCAGGGAGGCGGACGCGGCCCGGTTGAGCGCCGCGTACTCCAGCTCCTCGATGTCGTCGGAGACGTACCACTCGCGCAGGGCGGGGGTGACGGCGTAGGCGGTCAGCGGACCGGGGCCCAGCTCGCCCGCCTTGTGCGCCTGTGCGAGACCGGGGAGGGTCAGGGGGACGTACACGCGCATGGCTGGCCGCTTTCGTAGACGGAGAGGCCCTCAGGATACGTGCGGAGTCCCCCTTCGGGGTGGCCGGCCGACAGGGGCGTACGTCCATCCCGGAGAGCCGCCCTCGGGACCCCCGGGAGCCGATTTTCCGTCGCGTCACCCGGATAGGTGATTCCGCCGCCGGGCCGCCGGGCCGCCGCGGGCCGCTTGCGGCCCCTCCGAGCCCGCCCGTACAAGATCCCCTACAGAAAGTTACTGACCGGTACCACTCGGTGACGCGACGACAGGGGCAGGCCCATGACCACCACCCTCACCACGACCGGCACCCCGCGCCCCCGCAGGGCGCCCGGCGGCCCCGCGGGCACCCGCCCCCGCGGCCCGGCGGGCACCCGCCCCCGCGGTGCCCGCCCCCGCGCCCTGCCCCCGCACACCGTCTTCGCCGAACGCCTCCTCGCCGTGCTCAGCGGCGAACGCCCGGTCCACTGGATGCTCGGCCACACCGTCGGCGAGGCCTACGAACAGCTCGTCCGGATCGCCCCCGGAACCCCCCTGCGCTCCCTCGGCCCGCGCCCGGTCCTGCGCCGCTGCTCCGTCCAGGTGGACGAGGACCGGTCGGCCGTGGAGGCCTTCGCCAGCATCGCCACCGGCGCCCGCGTCCGGGCCATGGCCTTCCGGCTGGAGCGCGGCGAGGACCTGCGCTGGCGCTGCGCCGCGGTGGAGCTCGACGGCCTGGGCACCCCGCCCCGCCCCGCGGCGCCCTCCGCACCCCGGCCGGCATGACAAAGGGGCCGGCCGCCCACCGGGCGACCGACCCCTCGTCGAACTGCTCACCGCGTCAGCGGCACCGCGTCACTTCTTGCGGCGACGCCCGCCGCCCGCGTTCTTCTGGGCCTTGCGGCGCTCCGCCCGCGTCATCCCGTCACCGGAGTCCTCCGAGGCGAAGTCGCCCTCGACGACGCCGCCGTCGCCGTCCACCGTCGGGGCGGAGAAGTGCAGCCGGTCCGGACGCTGCGGGGCGTCGAGGCCCTTGGCGCGGATCTCCGGACGTCCGGCGCCGGCCGGCACCGCGTCCTGCTTGTCGAGCGACGGACCGCCCGCCTGCACCGGGACCTCCTCGACCTGCTGCTCGACCTGGACCTCCAGGTTGAACAGGTAGCCGACGGACTCCTCCTTGATGCCCTCCATCATGGCGGTGAACATGTCGAAGCCCTCGCGCTGGTACTCGACCAGCGGGTCCTTCTGCGCCATGGCGCGCAGGCCGATGCCCTCCTGGAGGTAGTCCATCTCGTAGAGGTGCTCGCGCCACTTGCGGTCCAGCACGGAGAGGACCACCCGGCGCTCCAGCTCACGCATGATGTCCGAGCCGAGCTGCTTCTCCCGCGAGTCGTACTGCTCGTGGATGTCGTCCTTGATGGACTCGGCGATGAACTCGGCGGTGATGCCCGCCCGGTCCCCGGCCGCGTCCTCCAGCTCCTCCACGGTGACCTTCACCGGGTAGAGCTGCTTGAAGGCGTTCCACAGGCGGTCGAGGTCCCACTCCTCCGCGAAGCCCTCGGCGGTCTCCTGGCGGATGTAGTCGTCGATCGTGTCGTCCATGAAGTGCTGGATCTGCTCGTGCAGGTCCTCGCCCTCCAGGACGCGGCGGCGCTCGCCGTAGATGACCTGGCGCTGCCGGTTGAGCACGTCGTCGTACTTGAGGACGTTCTTGCGGGTCTCGAAGTTCTGCGTCTCGACCTGCGACTGCGCGGAGGCGATGGCCCGGGTGACCATCTTGTTCTCGATCGGCACGTCGTCCGGAACGTTGGCCATGGCCATCACGCGCTCGACCATCTGCGCCTTGAACAGACGCATCAGGTCGTCGCCCAGCGAGAGGTAGAAGCGGGACTCGCCCGGGTCGCCCTGACGGCCGGAACGACCGCGCAGCTGGTTGTCGATGCGCCGCGACTCGTGGCGCTCGGTGCCGAGCACGTACAGCCCGCCGAGGTCCTTGACCTCCTCGAACTCCGCCTTCACGGCCTTCCCGGCGCGCTCCAGGGCACCGGGGAGGGCCGCGGCCCACTCCTCGACGTGGTCGACCGGGTCGAGGCCCGCCTGGCGGAGCTCCGCCTCGGCGAGGTCGTCCGGGTTGCCGCCGAGCTTGATGTCGGTGCCTCGACCGGCCATGTTCGTGGCGACGGTGACGGCGCCGCGGCGGCCGGCCTGGGCGACGATGCTCGCCTCGCGGTCGTGGTGCTTGGCGTTGAGCACCTCGTGCTGGACACCGCGCTTGGAGAGCTGCTGCGAGAGGTACTCGGACTTCTCGACGGAGGTCGTGCCGACCAGGATCGGCTGGCCCTTCTCGTGCTTCTCCGCGATGTCGTCGACGACGGCGGCGAACTTCGCCACCTCGGTCCGGTAGATCAGGTCGGACTGGTCCTTGCGGATCATCGGCCTGTTCGTCGGGATCGGGACGACGCCCAGCTTGTAGATCTGGTGGAACTCGGCGGCCTCGGTCATGGCCGTACCGGTCATGCCGGAGAGCTTCGAGTACAGGAGGAAGAAGTTCTGCAGGGTGATCGTGGCGAGGGTCTGGTTCTCGTCCTTGATCGCCACCCCCTCCTTCGCCTCGATCGCCTGGTGCATGCCCTCGTTGTAGCGGCGACCGGCGAGGATACGACCGGTGTGCTCGTCGACGATCATGACTTCGCCGTCCATGACGACGTAGTCCTTGTCCTTCTTGAACAGTTCCTTCGCCTTGATGGCGTTGTTCAGGTACCCGACGAGCGGGGTGTTCACCGACTCGTAGAGGTTGTCGATGCCGAGCCAGTCCTCGACCTTGGCGACACCGGCCTCGTGGATGGCGACGGTGCGCTTCTTCTCGTCGACCTCGTAGTCGCCGGTCTCCTCGATGCCCTTGAGCTGGTTGCCCGGCTCCCCCTTGGACAGGCGGGTGACGAGCTTGGCGAAGTCGCCGTACCACTTCGTCGCCTGGTCGGCCGGGCCGGAGATGATCAGCGGCGTACGGGCCTCGTCGACGAGGATGGAGTCGACCTCGTCGACACAGGCGAAGTTGTGGCCGCGCTGGACGAGCTCGTCCTTGGACCACGCCATGTTGTCGCGGAGGTAGTCGAAGCCGAACTCGTTGTTCGTGCCGTACGTGATGTCGCAGTTGTACTGCTCACGGCGCTGGGCCGGCGTCATGTTGGCGAGGATGCAGCCGATCGACAGACCCAGGAAGCGGTGCACCCGGCCCATGAGCTCGGAGTCGCGCTCGGCCAGGTAGTCGTTGACCGTGATCAGGTGCACGCCCTTGCCGGAGAGCGCGTTGAGGTACGCCGGGAGGGTGCCGACGAGGGTCTTGCCCTCACCGGTCTTCATCTCGGCGACGTAGCCGAGGTGGAGCGCGGCGCCGCCCATCAGCTGGACGTCGTAGTGGCGCTGACCGAGGACGCGCTTCGCGGCCTCGCGCACCGTCGCGAAGGCCTCGGGCATCAGGTCGTCGAGGCTCTCGCCGTCGGCGTACCGCTGCTTGTACTCATCGGTGAGCGCCCGCAACTCGGCGTCGGAGAGGTTGACGAAGTCCTCTTCGATGGAGTTGACCTGGTCCGCGATGCGGTGCAGTTTGCGCAGGATCTTTCCTTCGCCTGCACGCATGAGCTTGTTGAAGACGGACACTGAGGCTGGTCTCCTTGCCGGTCGGGCCTGGCACTGGGTCTTGTCATGGACGCGAGCGCGGGCACGGCAGGTGGTCCCCACCGCAACGGCCATCGTAAGCGAGACCGCCCTCGCGAAGGGAGGCCCACAGTGCCGGAGCCGTACGCCCGCCCGGAAAGAGAACGCACGAGGTGGGCGGAAGGTGCCGCCCCACCCGAAAAGTGTTCGCGTCCGACGGGGCGGCTCACCAGAATCCAGACATGGAGCCGATCACCCTCACCACCGACCGCCTGCGGCTGCGGAACTTCGTGCCCGAGGACGTGGACGCGGTGTACGCCGTCTGCCAGGACCCCGACATCCGACGCTGGACCGTCGTCCCCGACCCCTATACGCGGCAGGACGCCGAGCTGTTCCTGAACCGCCTCGTGCCCGACGGCTGGCGCGAGGACACCGAGTACGCCTTCGCCGTCGAACCGCTGGCCGGCGGCCCGCTGCTCGCCGCCGTGTCCCTGACCAGCCGCGGCATGGGGGTCTGGGAGGTCGGCTTCTGGCTGGCCGGCGAGCACCGCGGCCACGGCTACATGACGGAGACCGTCCGGGCCGTCGCCCACTGGGCCTTCACCGGGCTCGGCTGCACCCGCCTGGTCTGGCGGGCCGAGGTCGGGAACACCGGGTCGCGGGCCGTGGCCGAGCGGGTCGGATTCGTCGTCGAGGGCGCCCAGCGCGCCGGCCTCACCAACAAGGGCACGCTCCGGGACAGCTGGATCGCCGCCCTGCTCCCCTCCGACTTCGGCCTCCCCAGCCCCCTGCCGTACCTCCCGGCCCGCGACGTCCCCACCCCGTCCTGAGCCGCGCTCCGGGGCCGGACCCCGGCGGGCCCGCGCCCTCCGGAGTGTCGGTGCCGGGGCCTAGGGTGCGGTCATGACGACTGCGCCGCGCCCCGCCGCCGAACTGTCCGCCGACGACGCCCGCCGGATCGCGCTGCGCGCCCAGGGCTTCCTGGGCGCGCCCGACCGCCGCGCCGGAGTGCGCGGCGTGCTGCGCGGGCTCGGCCAGGTCCAGCTCGACACGATCTCGGTCCTCGCCCGCTCGCACGAGCTGATCCCGTACGCGCGCCTGGGCGCCGTCGGCCGCACGGCCGTCGAGGACGCCTACTGGACCGGTTCGCACGCCTTCGAGTACTGGTCCCACGCGGCCTGCGTGCTGCCGGTCGAGGAGTGGCCGCACTTCGCCTTCCGCCGCCGCGCCTACCGCGGCCGCCCGCACTGGGGCCACGAACTCTCGGCGGGCGCGTACGACAAGGTGATCGACCAGCTGCGGGCCGAGGGCCCCTGCACGGCCACCGAGCTGGGCGGCGCGAAGAACAAGGGCGAGTGGTGGGACTGGTCGGACTCCAAGATCGCCGTTGAGCGGGCCCTGATGTACGGCGAGGTGGTCGTGGTCGAGCGGCGCGGCTGGAAGCGGGTGTACGACCTGGCCGAGCGGGCCGTCCCGCAGGACCTGCTCCACGACGACCTGGACGACGCGGAGTGCGTGCGCCGGCTCGTCCGGCAGGCGGGCGAGGCGCTGGGCGTGGGCACGCGCGCGGACATCGCCGACTACCACCGGCTCAAGGGGGAGCAGTTCGACGCGGTGGTCGAGGCGGCGGGCCTGGTGCCGGTCACGGTCGCGGGCTGGGGCAAGCCCGCCTGGGCGGACCCGGCGGCCCTGGCCTCGGAGCCGCGCGGCCGGCACCGCACGACCCTGCTGTCGCCGTTCGACTCGCTGATCTGGGAGCGGGCCCGCACCGAGCGGATCTTCGGCTTCACGCACCGGCTGGAGGCGTACGTCCCGAAGCAGAAGCGGATCCACGGCTACTTCGCGATGCCGGTGCTGGCCGGCGGCCGTCTGGTCGGCCGGGTGGACCCCGCGCGGGAGGGCGGGACGCTGGTCGCGCGCCAGGTGACGCTGGACGGCCCGAAGGCGGTGCCGGCGGTGGCGCGGGCGCTGCGCGAGGCGGCCGAGTGGGTCGGCTGCGACGCGGTGCGGGTGGAGCGGGTGGACACCCCGGGTCTGGCGAAGGCCCTGGTGGCGGAGCTGGACCGGGTCTCCGGCCGGGACGGGGCCTAGCGGATCTCCCGGCGGGGGCGGGGCCTAGCGGATCTCCAGGATCTTCTCCCGCATCGCGTAGACCACGGCCTCCATCCGGGAGTGCAGCTGCAGCTTCTCCAGGATGTTCCGGACGTGGTTCTTCACGGTGTTCTCCGAGATGAACAACTCCTTGGCGATGTCCCGGTTGTTCATCCCGGTCGCGACGAGCTTGAGGACCTCCAGCTCACGGTCGGTCAGCCGGGGCGCGGGCACCAGCCGGCGCTCGTCGGTGCGCTGGATCATCGACTTGAACTCGGTGAGGAGTTTCGACGCCATCGAGGGGCTGATCTGCGACTGCCCGTCGGCGACGGCGCGGATGGCGGTCGCGACCTCGTCGGTGGAGATCTCCTTGAGGAGGTAGCCGGTGGCCCCCGCCTTGATCGCCTCGTAGAGGTCGGCCTCCTCGTCGCTGATCGTCAGCATGATGATCTTCGCACTGGGGGCCACCTCCTTGATGGAGGTGCACGCCTCGATGCCGCCGCGCCGGGGCATCCGGACATCCATCAGGACGATGTCAGGCAGCAGATCGGCCGCCTTGTCGACGGCCTCCGCCCCGTCGCCGGCCTCGCCGACGACCTGGATGTCCTCCTCCTGGGCGAGGACGATCTCGAGTCCGCGGCGGAAGAGGGCGTGGTCGTCCACGACAAGGACCCGGATCGGCTCACTGCGGAAGGAGCCGCTGTCCGATTCCGATCCCTCCGGGACCGCACCACCGTGCTCGCGCCCGCTGAGCACCGGCCCGAAGCTGTCCGCCATCGTTCCTCCCCCTGAAGGCCGTGGCCTGAATTCGTTTCCGGTCCTCCAACCGCTACTCGGGGAGCACCGGTTGGCGTGCACGCCATGCTTTCATGCTCCGGCGGCATCGGGGTGATCCGCGGGCGCACGGTGGTGCCCCTGGGGGCGCGAGGGGCGCTCCAGGGGCACCGTGAGGGGCAGTTGGAGTGTGGGGGGCGCGGAGGGGCGGTCAGCCGCCGAGCGCACCACCCGCGCCGCCACCCTCGGCGAGCGGGTCGCTCTCCACGTGGATGACGCCGTAGTCGTACGCGTGTCGGCGGTAGACGACACTCGGCTGCTTCGTGTCGGAGTCGACGAAGAGGTAGAAGTCGTGTCCGACCAGCTCCATCTCGTAGAGAGCCTGGTCGAGGGTCATCGGCGCGGCCCGGTGGGTCTTCTCGCGGACCACCAGCGGGCCTTCGCCCTGGACTTCGATCGAGCCCATCATCGTGGTGGGCACCTTGTCGGACTCGTCGGCGACGAGCTGGCCGTCTCCGTTGAGCTGGGCGGCGCCGGGCACCACGTCCCCGACCTCCGCCGCCGAAAGCCTGCCGTTTCCACGGCGGGTGTACCGCTTGTCGTGCTGCTTGCGCAGTCGTGCCTCGAGCTTGTCGCTGGCGAGGTCGAGGGCCGCGTACGGGTCCGCCGCAGCGGCTTCGGCCCGGATGACCGGGCCTCGGGAGTGGAGAGTGATCTCGACGCGGTCGGACCTGTCGGCCTGCCGCGGGTTGTGTTCCTTGGACACCTCGACGTCGAGGCTGATCACCTTGCCGTCGAGCTTCTGGATCCTCTCCAGCTTCAGCTTCTCGGCCACGTGCTTGCGGAACCGCTCGGGCACCTCGGTCTTGCGGCCCTTGACGACGATGTCCACGCAGAACTCCGTTCCCGGATCGCCCTGTCGGCTCTCTCGGCCGCAGGGCTTCTCCCTTTGCACCAGACTCCGGTCGGTCACCGGAGCTCGGACTCGGCGAGTTTCACCTCCTCCTGCCCAGTCGACGAGATCCCCACCCCATCGACAAGAGGTTAATTCGCCCTGAACTCCTGTCCTGTAGGCGCAACCATGTATTCGGCTAGGTGATGGCTTTCGCCATTCCTCACAACCGAACATAGCCCCTTCGGACGGGTGTCGGCACCCGGTACCGCGACATACCTCCGTACGGGTGCTTCCACCTCTCACCACCTGCAACGTTCCAAGTTCCCTACGAGTTCCGGTTTATTCCGAACGAGACGGGAGAGGATGCGATCACAGCCGCCGCCCGCTGTTCGAATCCGTGCTGCCCCTTACCCTCCGGTAAACCGCGCGGTAATTCAGGAATGAACGGAAGGTGTACGCCTCCGAGGGCGCGCGCCGCCTCCGCGAGCGTGGCGCCCGTGGTCATCAGATCGTCGACGAGGACCACCCTTCCCGCCCGGAGCAGCCGCCCGCCGCCGGGGACCACCTCCAGCGCGCCGGAGAGGTTCGCGCGCCGGCCCGCCGCCCCGAGACCCGCCTGGTCCGCCACGTACCGCCGCTGGCGCAGCACCGGCACGACCCGCGCGGGCCGTCCCGCGCCCCGCAGCCGGGCCGCCGCGGCCAGCGCGATCCGCCGTGTCGGATCGTGGCCACGCGCCCGTACGGAGCGACGTGAGGAGGGCACCGGTACGAGGAGCAGGGGCGCGGCCGCGGGGCCGCCGGAGGCCCCGGCAGCGGCCTCCACGGCGGCGGCGAGGGCGCCGCCCAGGGGCCTGGCGAGGGCGAGCGCCCCGCGTTCCTTGTGGGAGACGAGGAGTTCGCGCACGGCGTCGGCGTACGGCGCCGCGGCGTGGACGGCGGGCAGCCCGTCGGGCTCGGGCGACGGCCGCACCCTGCGCGGCCCCTCCCCGGCTCCCGTCAGGGCGGCCGCGCACACCGGGCACAGCTCCGCCCGCGGCCGGCCGCAGCCTCCGCAGGCGACCGGCAGCACCAGCCCGGCGATCTCGCGCCACCACCCCCGCATGGCTCCACTGTGCGCCTTCCCGGGCCCCGCGGCCACCCCTGTGGAAAACGGCTGCGGAAGGCCCCGGAGTACGTCAGGTACCGCCCCTTCGCGCCCGCCCCGGAGCCGTTGCGCGGGCCCCGCCGACCGGTACGGCGGCGGGCCGCGCTCCGCGCCCGGGCGGCGCCCGCGCGGGGCGCCGACGCCGGATCCCAGACGGCCGGGTCAGCCCGGGTAAACCGGCGAGGTGCCCTTCCTGACCACGGGCTGCCAGTTCGTCCCGGGCACGAGCCGCACGATGCCGTCGTTGCCGGAGTCCGCGACCAGCGGCACGGAGCCCTGGTGCGGCGCGGCCACCGAGGTCACGCCGTTCAGACCGGGGAGCACCGAGGTCGCCGAGGTCGAGCCGTCCGTCTGGAGGTAGCGGATCTGCTGGACGCCGCCCGCCTCCCGGCCGACGACGACGAGCCGGCTCGGCCCGGCCCAGGAGACCGCCGTGACCGACTCCATCCGGGGCGCCGCGGGCTGGAAGTCGAGCACGGAGACGACCGGTTCGTCGCCCGAGGTGTCCCGCTGGACCCGGCCGATCTGGAGGGTCGTGTCCCCGTCGCGGGTGACCACGAGCGCGATCCGGACGCCGTCGGCGGAGACCCGCAGCGACTCGATCTTCGCGTCCTCCGCCAGCCACGGCGGCGTCCGCACCTTGACGGGTTCGCCGGTGCCGCCCGGCACCATCCACAGCTGGGGGGCAGCGGGGTCGCGGTCGGCGATCCACAGGTTGCCCCGGCCGTCCCAGCTGGGCGCGGACAGCCGGTCCTCCGGCCTGGCGGCCTTGCTGCGCAGGATCGGCGGCGCCGGGGCCTCCTCGGTGGTGATGGAGGAGACGTACAGCTCGCGGCCGCTCTCCGAGACGCCGGCGGCCCGGGTCTCGCCCCGGTCGACGGCGACCGAGCCGAGCTTCGTGGTGCCCTTGCCGAGCGGGCCGGGCACGGAGGCGGGCTCGTTGGCCTCCTTGCCGCCGACGACCAGCATCATCAGCTTGTGGTGCTCGTCGACGAAGTACGGGTTCTCGTCCCGGTCCGTGGGGCGCACGGGGGCGAACTCGTCGGCCGCCTGCCCCTTGCCGAGCCGGCACAGCGACTGCCCCCTAGAGCCCTGGAGCTCCACCTGCTCGGCGTTGACGGAGGTCAGGTCCCGCAGCGTGAACAGCAGCTGCGCCGCCATCCGCCTGCACGGCTCGCCGCCCACCAGGTCCGCCTTGGCGTTGAGCGGGACCTTGATCGTGGACTGGTCGTCGGGGGTGAGCGCGGTGACGCCCTTCCGCAGCTCCGTACCGGAGGGGAAGCTGGAGTCGACGGCGGGCTTCAGCCAGTCCGTGGGGCCTTCGAGGAGCGCCCTGACCGTCTGCGTCACCGGATCCATCCGGGTGACGGGGTCCTGGCGCTGCCGGATGTAGACCGGATCGGCGACGACCAGGTCCTCCCCGGAGGCGAAGTAGTACTTGTTGACCGACCGGTAGTTGCGCAGGAAGTCCGCCTCACCGAGCACCAGGCCCGGGGGCAGGCTGTCGATGCGCCACTCCTTGCCCTTGCCGTTGGCCGTGGGCTGCTGGACGACGTGGATCGACTGGAGGTACTTGGCGGGGCTGATCGGCTGGTACGCGTGCCGGGCGTCCACGGTCGCGATCTTGCGGCCGGAGAGCGAGTAGGCGCGGCCCTGGTTGTCGGGGTCGGCGTTGCGGTCGGCCTGGTCGCGGTCGGGCGCGGTGGTGAGCACGGTGATGCTCTGCTCCGGCTTCCAGGTCCGCGCGGCCTGGGCCGTCAGGTACTTGCGGGCGGTGGCGAAGCCGGGGTCGTCACTGGTCATGGCTTCGAGGAAGCCGTCGACGATGTCGTCCGGGTCCGCGTTCTCCCGGGGTGCCACGGCGTAGACCCGCACCTGCGAGTCGCCCTGGTTGACCCCCCGCACCGGCTGGACGTCTCCGCTGTCGGGCATGGTCGCGCACCCGGTCACCAGCAGCCCGCCGCACGCGGCCAGCACGACCACCCGGACGCCGAGCCCCCGTCCCGGACGGGCACCCGGACCGGGTCGCACCGGCCGGAGGCCCGTGAAGCCCCGCACCGCACGCCCCGTTCGGAGGCCCCGCCCCGCCTGCTCCGTGGAGGAGTCAGCGCCCACGTGTCCCGTCCTCCCGCTCCGCGTTCCCTGCGCCGGCCGTGGCCTGCCCCGCCCCGGCGTTCTCGTTCTCCGCCGTCCCCCGTGCCACGACCCGTGCGCCGTTGCCGGGCAGGGCCGTCGGGTCGACGCTGGCCCGCTGGGGTGCGGGGAGCCTCGGCGGCACGGACAGCTGCTGCCGGTCGCCGGCGGGCTGCGCCGGCACCGTGCGGCGCGCGTCGTCCTGGGCGCGTCCGGCGGCCGCCTGCTCGCGGTTGCGCCGGGAGTCCTCGGGCTCCAGGGGTATCGGGGACCCCCGCAGCGGCTCGTCCGCGGTCCTCGGCAGCGTGAGCCGGAACTGCGACCCGCCGCCGGGCTCGCCCCACGCCTGCAGCCAGCCGCCGTGCAGCCGGGCGTCCTCCACCGCGATCGACAGGCCGAGGCCGGTGCCGCCGGTGGTCCGCGCCCGCGCGGGGTCGGCGCGCCAGAACCGGTTGAAGACCCGGGTCGCCTCGCCCGGCTTGAGCCCGACGCCGTAGTCGCGCACCGCGACCGCGACGGCCCCGCCGGCGGCCGCCAGCTTCACCACCACGTCCCGGCCCTCGCCGTGCTCCACGGCGTTGACCACCAGGTTGCGCAGCACCCGCTCGACCCGGCGGGCGTCCGCCTCGGCCACCACGGGCTGCTGGTCGCCGACGACCACGATCCGGGTGCCCTTGCGCTCGGCGAGCGGCTCCGCGCCGCCGATGACCCGGCGCACCACCTGGCGCAGGTCTATCGGCTCGGCCTCCAGGGCGGCCGCTCCGGCGTCGAAGCGGCTGATCTCCAGGAGGTCGGAGAGCAGCGACTCGAAACGGTCGAGCTGGTCCCCGAGCAGCTCCGCGGAACGGGCCGTGACGGGGTCGAAGTCGACCCGGGCCTCGTGGATGACGTCGGCGGCCATCCGCACCGTGGTGAGCGGCGTCCGCAGCTCGTGAGAGACGTCCGAGACGAACCGCCGCTGCATCCGCGACAGCTCCTCCAGCTGCTGGATCTTGAGCTGGAGGTTCTGGGCCATCTTGTTGAAGGCCTCGCCGAGCCGGGCGATGTCGTCCTCGCCGGTGACCTTCATCCGTTCCTGGAGGCGGCCGGCCGAGAGCCGCTCGGCGATCCCGGCGGCCATCCGCACGGGGGTGACGACCTGGCGCACCATGAGCCACGCGATGGCGCCGAGCAGCACCATCACGAACAGCCCGGCGGTCGCCAGGGTTCCCTTGACCAGGGTGAGGGAGTCCTCCTCCTGGGTCAGCGGAAAGAGGTAGTACAGCTCGTACTGTGTGCCCTCGGCGTCGTTCAGCCGCTGGCCGATCACGAGACCGGCCTCGGACGGCTTGCCGTTGGTGTAGTGGATGCGAGTGAACTGCTGGTAGGTGTCCGTGGCCTGCGCGACCTGATGCCGCAGTTCGGCGGGGATGCTCGTGGTCGGATCGACCTCTCCCGAGGCCCGGGCGCCGCGGCTCGCGGCCTCCCCGGTGTCCAGGGACAGCGCGACCACGTTGAAGGCGCTCTGACCGCCACTGGCCAGCTGCTCCACCAGCGTGGAACGCCAGTTCACGGAGGCACCGGCCCGCGCGCCGTCCTGCTGTCCGGCCGCCGAGGGGGTGGTCGCCGCCCGGTCCTGGGCGGCGGAGAACCCGCCGGCGGCCTGGCTCTGGGCGGCCCTCTCCTTGGCGTCGAGCAGTCCGTTGCGCACCTGGCCGATCACGACCAGGCCGAGGAGCAGCACCACGCCGAGCGACATCAGCAGGGTGCCCGCGACGATCCGGAGCTGGATGTTGCGTCGCCACAGCCGCAGCGCGGGCAGCAACGGCCTGCGCACCCAGCGCACGAACAGCCGGAGCACCGGCCCGCCCGGCGCCCCGTCCCGGAACAGCCGTCCACCGCGCGGCGGACGGCCGGAACGCGAGCCCCCCCGCCCCGGTCCGGCAGCCCGCCCCGTACGGACTCCCGGGTCCCCGGGCTTCGGAGCAGTACTGCCTGTACTCATGTCAGCTCGGTCCCGCCTTGTATCCGACGCCCCGCACGGTCACCACGATCTCGGGCCGCTCGGGGTCCTTCTCGACCTTCGACCGCAGCCGCTGCACGTGCACGTTCACCAGCCGGGTGTCCGCCGCGTGCCGGTAGCCCCAGACCTGCTCCAGGAGCACCTCGCGGGTGAACACCTGCCACGGCTTGCGCGCCAGCGCGACGAGCAGGTCGAACTCCAGCGGCGTCAGGGCGATGGACTGCCCGTCCCGCTTGACGGAGTGCCCCGCGACGTCGATCACCAGGTCACCGATGGTGAGCTGCTCCGGCGCCGGCTCCTCCGACCTCCGCAGCCGCGCCCGGATACGGGCCACCAGCTCCTTGGGCTTGAACGGCTTGACGATGTAGTCGTCGGCGCCGGACTCCAGACCCACCACGACGTCGACCGTGTCGCTCTTCGCGGTGAGCATGACGATCGGCACACCCGACTCGGCCCTGATCAGGCGGCACACCTCGATGCCGTCCCTCCCGGGCAGCATCAGGTCGAGCAGCACCAGGTCAGGCTTGGCCTCCCGGAATGCGGCAAGCGCCTTGTCACCGTCCGCGACGAACGACGGCTCGAACCCTTCACCCCGCAGCACGATGCCGAGCATCTCGGCCAGTGCGGTGTCGTCGTCGACGACAAGAACGCGTCCCTTCATATCGACATCATCCCATTAGCCAATCGTTACCTGCCGTGACCTGCCCCACAGCGCCTCCCCCAGCCCGGGTCCGCGACCCCGTCGACCGCGCCCCGCTCGGCCCGTCACCGCACGGTTCGCGCGTGATGATCGGGTGTCCGCACAGTGTGCCGTCTGCCGCTCGCACAATGAAGGTCCGGACGAAGGTACGAAGGTCACGGACGCTCCGGCCCACGGGAGGGCCCCGCGTGGCACGATGGCACCCGGCCCGCCGCCGTGTCAGGTGTCGGCCGCCGTGACCGAGCCGGTTCGCCGATCCGGCACCGCGACCATTCCTCCGAGGTGGACGACCGTGAACGACACTCCGGGCTGGACCTCGCCCGGATCCGCCCCCTCCGACGACCAGAACGGCTCCGGGGTCCCCCGGCCCGCCGCTCCGGCCGACGCGAACGGCTCCACCCCGCAGTGGTCCGAGGACCAGCCTCCCGCCGGCCGGTGGTCCCCGCCGACCGGCCCGACCCCGCCGCCGGCACCCGGTCGCGGCCCCGGCTGGGGAGCTCCCCCGCCGAACGCCCACTGGGGCCGCCCGCCGGCCGCGAAGCCCGGAGTGATCCCGCTGCGGCCCCTCGGCATGGGCGAGATCCTCGACGGCGCGGTCAAGACCCTCCGCACCTACTGGCGCACCGTGCTGGCCATCACGGTCACGGTCGCGGTGGTCTCCCAGATCGCCAACATCCTGGCCCAGCAGTACCTCGCCCCGGACGTTCCCGCGGCGAACCCGGACGCCACCCCCGCCGAGGCGCTCGAGCAGTCCCTCGACGCGGCCCAGGCCTCCCTGGTCGGCCTCGGCCCCGCCCTGCTCGTGACGCTGATGGGGTCCCTGATCAGCGCCGCGCTGCTGACCGTCGTCATCAGCCGGGCCGTCCTCGGCCGCCCGGTCTCGCTCGGCGCCGCGTGGCAGGAGGCACGCCCGCGCCTCCTGCAGCTCGTCGGCCTGACCCTGCTGCTCGCGGCGATGAGCTCCGCCATCGTGATGGTCGGCCTGCTCCCCGGCCTGCTGATCGGCGGCGCCGCCGGCGCCGCCCTGACCCTCCTCGGCGGCCTCGGCGCCTTGGTGGCCGCCGTCTGGCTGATGATCCGCTTCAGCCTGGCCTCCCCGGCCCTGATGCTGGAACGCGGCGGCGTGTTCACGTCCCTGAAGCGCTCGGCGAAGCTCGTTCAGGGCGCGTGGTGGCGCATCTTCGGCATCACGCTCCTCACCCAGCTGCTGATCTTCATCTTCTCCATGATCATCGCGATCCCGTTCACCGTCATCGGCATCGCGGTCGACGGCGACGGCTTCTCCGACATGCTCGCCGGCACGTCCACCACCTTCGGCTGGCCGTTCCTGATCGTCACGGGCATCGGCGGTGTCATCACCAGCGCGATCACCTACCCCGTGTCGGCCGGCGTGACCGTCCTCCTCTACGTGGACCAGCGCATCCGCCGCGAAGCCCTGGACCTCGAACTGGCACGGGCCGCGGGCGTCCCCGGCTACGGCCCCACCCCGGGCACCCAGACCGTCGGAGGCTGATGCCGTGACGGTCACGGGGGGAACGACCGCGGCACCGGCACGGCTCACCGCCGACGACACTCCGCTGGACATCTCCCGCGTCCCCGCCCGAGAGGCGGCGGAACGGGAGCTGTCCGAGCCGATGTACCACCAGAACGACCCGAACCTCCTCCAGCGCAGCCTCGACCGCCTCTGGGAGTGGGTCGGCGACCTCTTCGACGCCGCCTCCGGGGCCGCGCCCGGCGGCGTGATCGGCCTCGTCGTGGTCGCACTCCTCGTGATCGCCGCGGTCGCCGCCCTCTGGTGGCGCCTCGGCACCCCCCACCGCACACCGGGCACCACCGGCGACTCCCTCTTCGCGGACGGCCCGCGCACCGCCCGCGACCACCGGGAGGCCGCCGCACGCCACGCCGCTGCCGGCCGCTGGAACCAGGCCGTCCAGGAACGCACACGGGCCATCGTCCGCGCCCTGGAGGAACGCGCCCTGCTCGACCCCCGCCCCGGCCGCACCGCCGACGAGGCCGCCGCCGAGGCGAGCCGCTCCCTGCCCGCCCACGCGGACGACCTGCGCCTCGCCGTCCGCGTCTTCGACGACGTCACGTACGGCGGCCGCACCGCCGACGAGCCCGCGTACCGCCGCATCGAGGAGCTGGACACCGTCCTGGAGCGCACCCGCCCCACCCTCGGCCCCGCCGCCTCCGCGGGAACGCCCGCATGAGCCGCACCGCCACCAGCACGACGTCGACCGCCCTCTCGGCACGCCGCCTGTGGACCCGGGCCCGCGGCGCGGCCCTCGTCCTCGCCCTGGTCCTCGTCGGCGGCCTCGCGCTCGCCACACTGCGCTCCTCCGACGCCCACGGCGCCCTGGACCCCCGCTCCGCCGACCCGAACGGCAGCCGGGCGGTCGCCGAGCTCCTCAAGGCCCGGGGCGTCGACCTCACCGTCGCCACCACCCTCGACGCGGCGACCGCCGCGACCGGCCCCGACGCCACACTCCTGGTCACCACACCCGACCTGCTGACCCGGTCCCAGCAGACGACGCTCCACCGGGCCATGGCGGACTCCACCGGCCGCACGGTCCTCATCGGCGCGGGACGCCCCTCCCTCGACATCCTCACCCCTGGAGTCACCAGCTCCCTCAGCACCCCGGTGGAGAACCGCGCCCCCTCCTGCACCCTGGCGGCGGCCGTCCGCGCCGGCAGCGCCGACCTCGGCGGCGAGCGCTACCGCACCGCCCCCGGCACGGCCGCGGACTCCTGCTACCCCTCCGACGGCCTGCCGACCCTGCTCCGCCTCCCCGGACCGGGCACCGCCGACACCGTCCTCCTCGGCTCGCCCGACATCCTGCTCAACCAGCATCTCGACCAGCAGGGCAACGCCTCGCTCGCCCTGCAACTCCTCGGCTCCCGGCCCCATCTCGTCTGGTACCTCCCCTCCCTGACCGATGCCTCCGCCACCGCCGACTCACCCGAGGACGGCACCACGGGCGGCTTCCTCTCCCTCGTCCCCTCCGGCTGGCTGTGGGGAGCGCTCCAACTCGCCCTCGCCGCCGTGCTCGCCGCCGTCTGGCGCGCCCGCCGACTCGGCCCCCTGGTGACCGAGCGCCTGCCCGTCGCCCTCCGCGCCTCCGAGGCCACCGAGGGCCGCGCCCGCCTCTACCGCAAGGCGAACGCCCGCGACCGCGCCTCCTCCGTCCTGCGCACCGCGACCCGCACCCGGATCGCCCCGCTGCTCGGCGTCCCCGTCCAGGACGCCCACGCCGCCGACCGCCTCCTCCCCGCCCTCTCCGCCCGTCTCCCCGGAGCCACGGCGGACCCCCAGCACCTCCTCTTCGGCCCGGCACCCGCCGACGACGCCGCTCTCATCCGCCTGGCGGACCAACTCGACGCCCTCGAAAGAGAGGTACGCACCTCATGAGCGCCCCGACCCCCGAGACCGCCACGAACTCGGACAGCGCCCGCGCCTCCCTGGAGGCCCTGCGCACCGAGATCGGAAAGGCCGTGGTCGGCCAGGACCCCGCCGTCACCGGTCTCGTCGTCGCCCTGCTCTGCCGCGGACACGTCCTCCTCGAAGGGGTCCCCGGCGTCGCGAAGACCCTGCTGGTCCGCTCGCTCGCCGCAGCACTCGAACTCGACACCAAGCGCGTCCAGTTCACCCCCGACCTCATGCCGAGCGACGTCACCGGGTCCCTGGTCTACGACACCCGGACCTCCGAGTTCTCCTTCCAGCCCGGCCCGGTCTTCACGAATCTGCTGCTCGCCGACGAGATCAACCGCACGCCCCCGAAGACCCAGGCCTCGCTCCTGGAGGCGATGGAGGAACGTCAGGTCACGGTCGACGGCACTCCCCGCGCCCTGCCCGACACCTTCCTGGTGGCCGCGACACAGAACCCCGTCGAGTACGAGGGCACCTACCCCCTGCCCGAGGCGCAACTGGACCGCTTCCTGCTGAAGCTGACGGTCCCTCTGCCCTCGCGCGCGGACGAGATCCAGGTCCTCACCCGTCACGCCGAGGGCTTCGACCCCCGCGACCTGAAGGCCGCCGGCGTCCGCCCCGTCGCGGGTCCCGCCGACCTCGAAGCCGCCCGGGCCGCCGTCGCCAAGGTCTCGGCCTCGGCCGAGATCGCCGGCTACGTCGTCGATATCTGTCGTGCCACGCGTGAATCCCCCTCACTCACTCTCGGGGTCTCTCCCCGAGGCGCCACCGCCCTGCTCTCCACCGCCCGCGCCTGGGCCTGGCTCACCGGCAGGGACTACGTCACCCCGGACGACGTGAAGGCCCTCGCCCTCCCCACCCTGCGCCATCGCATCCACCTGCGGCCCGAGGCCGAGATGGAAGGAGTCACCCCCGACTCCGTCATCAACTCGATCCTCGCCCACCTCCCCGTCCCCCGCTGAGAACGGCGCCCCATGGCCCTCACCGGACGAACAGCGCTGCTCGCCGCCCTCGGATCGCTCCCCGTCGGCATCCTCGCCCCCAGCTGGGCGGGGATGCTCCTGGTGAACGCGCCCCTCTCCCTCGCAATTCTGTGCGACTACGCCCTGGCGGCACCAGTGCGAACGCTCCAGTTCACCCGAAGTGGTGATACATCCGTTCGACTCGGTGACACGGCCACCGTCCACCTCACCGTCACCAATCGCTCCCGCCGGCGACTCCGCGCCCGGCTGCGCGACGCCTGGCCGCCCAGCAGCTGGCTCCCCGGCACCGAACAGGCCGCCTCGCGCCACCACCTGACCGTCCCCGCCGGCGAACGCCGACGCCTGACCACGAGCCTGCGCCCGACCCGCCGGGGCGACCGCCACGCGGAGCGCGTCACGGTCCGCTCCTACGGCCCGCTCGGCCTGGCGGCCCGCCAGGGCCATCACGAGGTCCCCTGGACGGTCCGCGTCCTGCCCCCGTTCACCAGCCGCAAGCACCTGCCGTCCCGCCTGGCCCGCCTCAGGGAACTCGACGGCCGCACCAGCGTCCTGACCCGCGGTGAGGGCACGGAGTTCGACAGCCTCCGCGAGTACGTCCCCGGCGACGACACCCGCTCGATCGACTGGCGGGCCACCGCCCGGCAGTCCACGGTCGCCGTCCGCACCTGGCGCCCCGAACGCGACCGCCACATCCTGATCGTCCTCGACACCGGCCGCACCTCCGCCGGCCGGGTCGGCGACGTCCCCCGCCTCGACGCCTCCATGGACGCCGCACTCCTCCTCACGGCGCTCGCGTCCCGCGCCGGGGACCGCGTGGACCTCCTGGCCCACGACCGGCGTCCACGTGCCCAGGTCCGGGGACGTTCCGCCGGCGACGTCCTGCCCGCCGTGGTCGACGCGCTCGCCCCGCTCGAACCGGAGCTGGTGGAGACCGACGCCCGCGCCCTGGCCGCGGCGGCCCTCGCGCGAGCTCCCCGCCGTTCGCTGATCGTCCTCCTCACGAGCCTCGACGCGGCTCCGGTCGAGGAAGGCCTCCTCCCGGTTCTGCCGCAGCTCTCCCAGCGCCACACCGTGCTGCTCGCGTCGGTCTCCGACCCGCACGTCGCCCGGATGGCCGCGACCCGGGGCTCGATCGAGGGTGTCTACGAAGCGGCGGCGGCCACGCAGACCCAGTCCCAGCGCTCCCGCACCGCGGACCAGCTCCGCCGGCACGGCGTGACGGTCGTGGACGCCTCCCCCGAGGCCCTCGCTCCCGCCCTGGCGGACGCCTATCTGGCCCTCAAGGCGGCCGGCCGCCTGTAGGGGGACACGCACCGGTGGCCGGTGCGGCTTCCTGCCGCACCGGCCGTCAATGGGGTCGGCGCTCCGACTCAGCGGAACACGACGGAGGCCTCCCCGGCCGCGGCGCTGAAGGAGCCCGGGCACAGGAACGAGCCCGACACCTTGGTCGCCGTGAAGGGGGTGTTCACGTACTTCCTGGTGGCTCCGTCACGGTTCCAGACGATGTTCGTGACCTTGTAGCGGCAGGAGACGAACGACTGCTTGCCGGTCAGGTCGATGACGTCGGTCGTCGCCGTCCCGGCGGCGTCGTCGAAGGTGAAGGCCGGATTGTTGTTGAGCGAGGCGGTGATGCCACCGCCGCAGGCCAGGTTCCCGCCGGGCTTGTTGATCGTGGCCCGGTCGACGGTGAGTGCGCTCGGAGGAGTCGCGCCGGCGTCGGCTCCGGTCCAGGTGCAGGTGTTGCCGGATACGACGATCACGCCGTCGACCTCCGCGCCGGCCGCCGCGCCGCCCTCACGGGCCGACGCGGGAACAGCGATGCCGACCGCCATCACGAGCGCGGCCAGACCGGTCAGAGTGGGGGTGTACTTCATGTCGCTCTCCTTGCCACGGCTTGTGGGTGGGGGGAACTTCGGAGTGCGCCACGGAGCGTGGCACAGCGACCTTGAAATGTCATGACTGCGTCAAGGAATGGCCGAAAAGAGCTGCACGCAGAAATGCCTCAACCCCCGGACATGGTCCGGGGGTTGAGGCTAAAGATTGTTCGGCGGCGTCCTACTCTCCCACAGGGTCCCCCCTGCAGT
>NZ_JBIBWF010000003.1:0-45199 GCF_043081085.1 Streptomyces sp. NPDC014891
TACCGCACCGGCGACCTCGTCACCCGACGCCACGACGGCGCACTCGACTACCTCGGACGCACCGACGACCAGGTCAAGCTCCGCGGCCTCCGCATCGAGCTCGGCGAGATCGACACCGTCCTCACCGCCCACCCGGACGTCGTCCGTGCCGTCACCGTCGTCCGCGAGGACCGGCCGGGCAGCCGCAGGCTCGTGGCGTACGCCGTCCCGGCGGCGGGCGCGGCGTTCGACGCGGAGGCGCTGCGGGCGCACGCCGCCGGGCAGCTGCCCGAGTACATGGTGCCGAGCGTCTTCCTGGACATCCCGGCGGTGCCCCTCTCGCCCAACGGCAAGCTGGACCGGCGGGCGCTCCCGGCGCCGCCGGAGCCGCGGGTCGGCGCGCCGGCCCCGGCCCCGGTCCCGGGTCCCGTGTCCGGCGAAGGCCCGGTCGAGCTGCTCGCCCGGCTGATGGCCGAGGTTCTGGGGCTGTCGGCGGTCGGTCCCGAGGACAACTTCTTCGAGCTGGGCGGCGACAGCATCGTCTCCATCCGTTTCGTGAGCCAGGCCCGCAAGGCGGGGCTGAAGGTGACGGCGCGTCAGGTGTTCCAGCACCCGACACCCGCCGGGCTCGCCGCAGTCGCCGCCCCCACGGCGGACGCCGCGGCCGCCGCGCGTCCCGCCGAGCAGGGGGTGGGGCCGCTGGTCCTGCCGCCGGTGGCCCGGTGGTTCGCCGAACGCGGCGGTCCCCTCCGCCGGTTCTGCCAGGCCCGGCTGGTCGTGGTGCCCGCGGGGGTCCGGCGGGCCGACCTCGTGACCGCCCTCCAGGCGGTGCTCGACCTCCACGACGGGCTCCGGCAGGTGCTGACCGTGACGCGCCCCGGCGTGTGGAGCGCCGAGGTGGCCCCCGCAGGCTCGGTGTCGGCCGCCGCGGTGCTGCGGACCGCCGACGCGTCCGGTCTGGACTCGGGAGCGCTGCGGGAGCTGGTCGGGCAGGAGTCCGACCGCGCCGCGTCCGCACTGGACCCGGAGACCGGGGCGACCGTACGGGCCGTGCACCTGGACGCCGGTCCCGACGAGCCGGGCAGGCTGCTGCTCGTCGCCCACCACCTGGTGGTGGACGAGGTGTCCTGGCAGATCCTGCTGCCCGACCTGCGGGCGGCCTGGGAGGCCGCCGCGGCGGGGCGGGCGCCCGCGCTCGACCCCGTACCGACGGCCCTGCGCACCTGGACGGCGGGGCTGCTCGCCGAGGCGCACGGCGGCCGGCGGGCGGCCGAGCTGGACCGCTGGCTTGAGGCGGCGGCGCCGGGGGCGCGGCTGCTGGCCGAGCGGCCGCTGGACCCGGCGCGGGACACCGTGGCGACGGCCCGCCGGCTGACGGTCCGGCTGTCGCCCGAGCGGACCGAACCACTCCTGTCGGCCGTTCCGCAGGCCTTCCACGGCACCGTCAACGACACGCTGCTGACCGCGCTCGCCCTCGCCGTGGGCGAGCGGGCGGCCCGCTCGGGGATGCCGGCGGACGGGCTGACCGTGGAGCTGGAGGGGCACGGCCGGGAGCAGGACCTCGTGCCGGGCGCCGACCTCACCCGCACGGTCGGCTGGCTGACCAGTGTGTACCCGGTGCGGCTCACCGCCGACGGCTACGACCCGGCGGCCGTGGTCGCCGGGACGCAGGACGCGGGGACCGCCCTGAAGGAGATCAAGGAGCGGCTCCGGGACGTCCCGGACGGCGGGATCGGCGCGGGACTGCTGCGGTACGCGAACGCGGCCACGGCGGGGCTGTTCGCACCCGGCGGGGGCCCGGAGATCCTGTGGAACTACCTCGGCCGGCAGACCGCGCGGACGCAGTCCGTGTGGGGCCCCGCGGCGGAGGCCGACGCGCTCGCCGTACGGCCCGATCCCGGGATGCCGCTCTCGCACCCGCTCGCCGTCGACGCGGAGATCGAGAACGGCCCGGACGGTCCGGAGCTCGCCGCCACCTTCGTCTGGGCGGGCGAGGCGCTCTCCCCGAACACGGTGGCCGAGCTCGCGGACGGCTGGCTCGCCGCCCTCGACCTGCTCGCCGCGTGGGCGGCCGGCGGTTCCTCCGCCGGACACACCCCGTCCGACCTCGACCTGCTCGACCTCGACCAGAACCAGATCACCATGCTCGAAGAAATGTGGAGGGCCCAGCAGTGACGCAGGCTCGTATCGAGGACATGCTGCCGCTGTCCCCCCTTCAGCAGGGCATGCTGTTCCACTCCGTCTACGACGGGGAGGGCGCCGACGTGTACACCGTGCAGGTGTCGGTCGGCCTGTCCGGACCCGTGGACGCGGACCGTCTGGACCGGGCGGCGGCGGCGCTGCTGCGCCGCCACCCGAACCTGCGGGCCGGCTTCTGGCACGAGGGCGTGCCCCAGCCGGTGCAGTTCGTGCCGGCGGAGGTGACGTCCGGCGTCGAGCGGGTCGATCTGACGGAGGCTTCCCCGAAGGCCGCCGACGGCACCGTGCTGACGGGTGCCTCGGTGGAGGAGCGGCTCGCCGGGCTGCGGCGGGCCGAGCTGGCGCGGCGGTTCGCGCTGCACCGGCCGCCGCTGCTGCGGCTGGTCCTGGCGCGGCTCGCGGACGGCGACCACCGGCTGGTGATCACGGTCCACCACATCCTGGTCGACGGCTGGTCCATGCCGCTGCTCGTGGGCGACCTGCTCGCGCTGTACGCCGCGGACGGGGACCCCTCGGCGCTTCCTGCCGTACGTCCCTACCGCGCGTATCTGAAGTGGCTGAAGGAGCAGGACACTCCGGCGGCGGAGGCGGCCTGGCGGTCGGCGCTCGCCGGGGTCGAGGAGGCGTCGCTGGTCGCGGCGCCGGATCCGGCGCGGGCGCCGGTGCGGCCCGGGGTGCACGCCCTGGAGCTGTCGCAGGCGGCGACGGAGCGGCTGACGGCGGCGGCGCGGCGGCTCGGCACGACGCCGAGCACGCTGATCCAGTGCGCGTGGGGGCTGCTGCTCGGCGGTCTGACGGGGCGGCAGGACGTGGTGTTCGGTCTGACGGTCTCGGGCAGGCCGGACGAGATACCGGGGGTCGAGTCGATGCTCGGCCTGTTCATCACGACCGTGCCGGTGCGGCTGGCGACCCGGCCCGAGGAGACGGTGGAGGGTCTGCTGCGCCGCTTCCGCGACGAGCAGAACGCGCTGCTGGCCCATCACCACCTGGGGCTGCGGCTGATCCAGAAGCAGAGCGGCGGCGGTGAGCTGTTCGACACGCTCGTCGTGATCGAGAACTACCCGGTGGATCCCTCGGCGCGCGAGACAGTCGCGGCCGGGGTCCGGGTGACGGGGGTCGAGGCGGAGGACGCCACGCACTACCCGCTGACCCTGGCCGTGTCCCTGGACGCGCGGGCGGAACTGCGCCTGGAGTACCGGCCGGACGTGTTCGACGCGCGCACGGCGGAGCGGATCGCGGACCGGCTCGCGCACGTCCTGGACCGGATCGCCGCCGAGCCCGGCACGGCGGTCGGCGCGCTCGCGCTGCTGCCACCGGCCGAGCTGGAGCGGGTGCGGGGCAGCTGGCCGGGGACGGTGCGGGACGTGCCGTCGGGGACGGTCGCGGACGTGTTCACCGAGCGGGCGGCGCGCACGCCCGACGCGACGGCGGTGGTCTGCGGGGCGACCTCGCTGACCTTCGCCGAGCTCGACGGGCGGGCCGCGCGGCTCGCGGGGCTGCTCGCGGAGCGCGGGGTCGGACCGGAGTCGGTGGTGGCGCTCGCCGTGCCGCGTTCGGCGGAGACGGTGGTCGCGATCCTGGCCGTGCTGAAGGCGGGCGGCGCCTATCTGCCGCTGGACCTGGACTATCCCGCCGAGCGGCTGGGTCTGATGATCGAGGACGCGGCGCCCGCTTTCGTGCTGACCACCGCGCGGGCGGTGGAGCTGCTGCCGCCGGCAGGGGACGGTCCGGAGCGGATCGTGCTCGACGCGCCGGAGACGGCCGCCGCGCTCGACGCGCGCCCGGCGGAGTTCGCCGCGCCGCGGATCGCGGACGGGCACCCGGCGTACGTCATCTACACCTCGGGGTCGACCGGTCGCCCCAAGGGTGTGGTCCTCACCCACGGCGGCCTGTCGAACCTGTACGCCAACCACATCGCCGAGGTCTTCGGCCCGGTGGTGGACGCGACCGGCGGACGTCCGCTGCGGGCGCTGCACACGGCCTCGTTCAGCTTCGACACCTCGTGGGAGCAGTTGTTCTGGCTGGTCGCCGGGCACGAGCTGCACGTCCTGGACGAGGTGGGCCGCAGAGACGCCGAGTTCGTCGTCGGCTATGTGCGGGAGCACCGGGTGGACGCGATGGACGTGACCCCGACGTACGCGCTGGGGCTGCTGGACTGGGGTCTGCTGGACCCGGCGCAGCACCGTCCGGCGCTGCTGCTGCTCGGCGGCGAGGCGGTGCCGGAGGCGCTGTGGTCCGCGGTGCGGGCGGCGAGCGGTGTGATGTCGGTGAACCTCTACGGTCCGACCGAGTACACGGTGGACGCGCTGGCGGCGGACCTGGCCGGCAGCGCGACCCCGGTGGTGGGGCGGCCGATCGGCAACACGCGCGCGTACCTCCTGGACGCGGCGCTGCGGCCGGTTCCGGCGGGGACGACGGGTGAGCTGTATCTGGCGGGGCACGGGACGGCGCGCGGCTATCTGGGCCGGTTCGCGCTGACCGCCGAGCGGTTCGTGGCCGATCCGTTCGGGCCGGCGGGCTCTCGGATGTACCGCACCGGTGACCTGGCGCGGCTGCGGGCGGACGGCGAGCTGGAGTACCTGGGCCGGGCCGACGACCAGGTGAAGATCCGGGGCTTCCGGATCGAGCCGGGCGAGGTGGAGGCGGCGCTCGCGGCGGTGGCCGGGGTGGACTCGGCGGCGGTCGTGGTCCGTGAGGACACGCCCGGCGTGAAGCGTCTGGTGGGGTACGTCACCGGCACGGCGGATCCGGTCGCGGTCCGCGCGGAGCTCGCCGAGGCGCTGCCGGACTACCTGGTCCCGGCCGCCGTGGTGGTGCTGGACGCGCTGCCGTTCAACGTGAACGGCAAGCTGGACCGGGCCGCGCTGCCCGCGCCGGTGCTCGGCGCCTCGCCGGAGTCCCGGGCCCCGAGCGGGGAGCGGGAGGAGGCCCTGGCCCGGGTGTTCACCGAGGTCCTCGGGCTGCGCTCGGTCGGGGTGGACGACGACTTCTTCGCCCTGGGCGGCGACAGCATCGTCTCGATCCAGCTGGTGACGCGGGCGCGGAAGGAGGGTCTGGTCCTCACCCCGCGCGACGTCTTCGAGCAGCGGACGGTGGCGGGTCTGGCCGTGGCGGCCAGGACCCCGGACGAGCAGGCCACGGCGCGGACCGTGCCGGGGGCCGAGGGGCCGCTGGTGGAGCTGGACGCGTCCGGGCGGGCCGTGCTCGACCGGGTGTTCCCGGGTGCCGGGGAGGTGCTGCCGCTGGCGCCGCTCCAGGAGGGGCTGTACTTCCACGCGCAGTACGACGACCGCGCGCTCGACGTGTATCTGATGCAGAACTTCGTGGAGCTGCGGCACGCGGTGGACACGGCGGCGCTGCGCGCCGCGTTCGACGCGATGCTGCGCCGGCACCCGAACCTGCGCTCGGCCTTCTGGCACGAGGGTCTGGCGGGTCCGGTGCAGGTGGTGCCCGCCGCGTGGGAGCTGCCCTGGGACGTACGGGATCTGACGGATCTGGACCGGGCCGGGCAGGACGAGGCGCAGCGGGTGTTCTCGCTGGAGGACGCGGCGACGCGGTTCGACCTGTCGGCGCCGCCGCTGATGCGGGTGACGCTGCTGAAGTTCGCCGAGGACCGGTGGATGCTCTGTGTGACGCAGCACCACATCCTCACCGACGGCTGGTCGGAGTCGCTCTTCTTCGAGGAGCTGTTCCAGCTGTACGGGGCGGGCGGCCGTGCCGAGGTGCTGCCGCCGGTCACTCCGTACCGCGCGTACCTGCGGTGGCTGGCGGGGACGGACACCGAGGCGGCGCTGACCGCCTGGCGGAACCACCTGTCGGGCCTGGACCAGGCGACGCTGGTGGCGCCGGCCGATCCGGCACGGCAGCCGGTGACCGCCGAGGTGGTGGACATCGCGCTCGGCGAGGAGACCAGCGACCGGCTGCGGGCCTTCGCCCGGGGCTGCGGCGTCACCCTGAACACGGTGCTGTCGGCGGCGTGGGCGCTGTCGCTGTCGGGGATGACCGGGCGGGACGACGTGGTGTTCGGCGCGACGGTCTCGGGGCGTCCGGCGGAGGTGCCGGGGGTCGACCAGATGATCGGCATGTTCATGAACACGCTGCCGTTCCGGGTGACGCTGCGCCCCTCGGAGACGCTGCGCGAGCTGCTGGTCCGGACGCAGGGCGAGCACGCGGAGCTGCTGCCGCACCACTACCTGGGCCTGGGCCGGATCCAGCAGGCGGCGGGCGTGGGGCAGCTCTTCGACACGCTGTACGTGTTCCGGAACACGCCGCTGGACGACACCGCCCGCGAGGAGGCGGTGGAGCGGCACCAGATCGGCTGGACGCACAGTGTGGACGGCACGCACTATCCGCTGACGCTCGCCGTCACGCCGGACCGCTCGCTCGAACTCAGTCTGGCCTACCGGCCCGACCTGTACGAGCGGGGGACGGCGGAGGAGCTGGCGGGCCGGCTGCGGCTGCTCGTCGAGCAGTTCGCGGCGGGCGGGGCGACGCCGGTCGGCCGGCTGCGCACCCTGGAGGCCCCCGAGCGGGCCGGACTGCTCGCCCTCGGCGACGACATGGGGCACGAGCTGCCGGACGTGTCGCTGATCGAGCTGTTCGCCCGGCAGGCGGCGCTCACCCCGGACGCGACGGCGCTGGTCTTCGAGGACGAGCGGCTGAGCTACGCGGAGCTCGACGAGCGGGCGAACCGGCTGGCGCGTGCGCTGCTCGCGCGGGGCGCGGGGCCGGAGCGGACGGTGGCCCTGGGGCTGCCGCGCTCGGCGGAGTTCGTCGTCGCGCTGTTCGCGGTGCTCAAGGCGGGGGCGGCGTACCTGCCGCTGGACCTGGACCACCCGGTGGACCGGCTGGCCGCGATGGTGGAGGACGCGGGCCCGCTCGCTCTGGTCACCGTCTCGGCGGTGGCGGGCCGGGTGCCGCTGGTGGCGGGAGTGCCTCCGCTGGTGCTGGACGATCCGGCGACGGTCGCGGAACTGGCCGCGCTGCCGGGCGGACCGGTGGCGGAGGAGGAGCTGGCTGCTCCGCGTGACGGCCGGCACCCGGCGTACCTGATCTACACCTCGGGTTCGACCGGGCGTCCCAAGGGCGTGGTGGTGCCGGGCTCGGGTCTGGTGAACATGCTGCTGAACCACCGGGAGCGGATCTTCGAGCCCGCGGTGAAGCTGGCGGGCGGGCGCCGGATGCGGGTCGCCCACACCGTGTCGTTCGCGTTCGACATGTCGTGGGAGGAGTTCTTCTGGCTGGTCGACGGGCACGAGGTGCACGTCATCGGCGAGGAGCTGCGGCTGGACCCGGCGGCGCTGACCGCGCACTACGACCGGGTCGGCATCGACGTCGTCAACGTCACCCCGTCGTACGGGCAGCAGCTGGTCGACGCGGGGCTCCTGGACGAGGGGCGGCACCGTCCCGCCCTGGTCCTGCTGGGCGGCGAGGCCGTGCCCGACTCCCTGTGGTCGCTGATCGCGGGGACGGAGGGGACGATGGGCTACAACCTGTACGGCCCCACCGAGTACACGATCAACGCGCTGGGGGCCGATGTCGGCGGCAGCGCCACCTCCTGTGTCGGCCGCCCCATCTACAACACCCGGGCGTACGTGCTGGACGGCGCCCTGCGGCCGGTGCCGCGCGGGGTGCCGGGCGAGCTGTACCTGGCGGGCGCGGGTCTGGCGCGCGGCTACTTCGCGCGGCCGGCGCTGACGGCGGAGCGGTTCGTGGCCGATCCGTTCGGTGCGCCGGGCACGCTGATGTACCGCACCGGGGACCTCGTGCGCTGGCGCGGGGACGACGGGATCGACTACCTGGGCCGGGCCGACCACCAGGTGAAGATCCGCGGCTTCCGGATCGAGCTGGGCGAGATCGAGTCGGCGCTCGCCGACGCGCCCGAGGTGGCGGCCGCCGCGGTGGTCGTGCACACGGGGGCGAACGGGGTGAAGCGGCTCGTGGCGTACACGGTCCCGGCCTCGGAGGCGGACCGGACGGACCCGGAGGCGGTGACGGCGGCGCTGCGGACCCGGCTTGCGGCGACGCTGCCGGAGTTCATGGTCCCCTCGGCGTTCGTGGAGCTGCCGGCGCTGCCGCTGACGGTCAACGGCAAGGTGGACCGGGTCGCGCTGCCCGCCCCGGTGTTCGCGGACGCGGGCGGCGGCCGGCCGCCGAAGGACGCCCGCGAGGAGCTGCTGTGCGGGATCTTCGCGGACGTGCTCGGTCTGGAGCGGGTCGGGGTCGAGGACAACTTCTTCGAGCTGGGCGGGCATTCGCTGCTCGCGATGCGGCTCGTCGGCCGCATCCGTGACGAGCTGGGCGTCCCGGTCCAGGTGGGCACGGTGATGTCGGCGCCGACGGTCGCGGACGTGGCGGCCCGGATCGGCTCGGACTCGCGCCGGGACGCGCTGCGGGTGCTGCTGCCGCTGCGGGAGCGGGGCGGGAAGGCGCCGCTGTTCTGCTTCCACCCGGCCTCCGGGTTCGGCTGGCAGTACACGGGTCTCCTGCGTCACCTCGACGCGGACCGGCCGGTGTACGCCGTGCAGTCGCCCGGTCTGGCCGGGGAGCTGCCGGACGCGTCGGACGTCGGCGAGCTGTGCGAGCGGTACCTGACGGAGATCCGCGCGGTGCAGCCCGAGGGGCCGTACCACTTCGCCGGCTACTCCTTCGGCGGGACGGTGGCGCACACGCTCGCCGCGATGCTCCAGGAGCACGGCGAGGAGGTCGCGTTCCTCGCGCTCCTGGACGCCTACCCGCCGGAGCGGGACGACTGGTCGTACCTGGAGACGCCGGAATGGCGCGAGCGGCTCGAACAGGAGGAGAACGGCTTCCTGCTCTCCGTGGCGGGGCTCGGGGCGGAGACGTCCGGGCGCGGGGACGTCTCGCGCGAGGAGGCGGTGGCCGCGATCCGGGACAGCCAGGGTCTGCTCGCGGGCTTCGACGACTCGCTGCTCCACGCGATCGTGGAGACCAACGTGCACTGCGTACGGCTGCTGTCCCGCAGCCGCACCCGGCACTTCCGGGGTGACGTCCTGTTCTTCACGGCCGCGCGGACGACTCCGGACGGGGAGACGCCGCAGCTGGTGTGGCCCGCGTACGTGGACGGCGCCGTCACCGAGCACGTGCTGGACCGGGGTCACGACGAGCTGATGGCGCCGGAGGCGCTGGAGGAGATCGGACCGCTCCTCGACGCGGCACTGCGGGCCGTGCCGGACGGCCCGTCACCGCGTCGGTGACCTGGCTCCGTTCGGTGTTCCGCAGTCGGCGGCGGCCTTCGGGCCGCCGCCGGGGCAAGCCCATGGGTAAATCACACGGCTTAGGTTAGGCTTGCCTAAGTCAAGGAGGTATTGTGGCTGAAAGCAGCAGACCACGTGGTGAGTTCGGGGGTCGCGTGGCCCTCGTCACCGGCGCCGCACAGGGCATCGGCGAGGCGGTCGTCCACGCGCTCGCCGCGCGGGGCGCCACCGTCGCGGCCACCGACCGGCAGGCGGCCGCGCTCGCCGCGAGCGTCGCGCGGTCGACCGGGGAGCGGGCCACGGGAACGGTCGTGCCCTACCCGCTGGACGTCACCGACGGGGACGACGTGAACCGCACCGTGGGCCGGATCGAGCGCGAACTCGGCCCGGTGGACATCCTGGTGAACGTCGCCGGGGTGCTCAGGACCGGACCCGCGCTCGACATGACCGACCAGGACTGGGCGGACGTCTTCGCGGTCAACACCACGGGCGTCTTCCATCTCTCCCGGGCCGTGGTCGGCGGTATGGCCGCCCGGGGCACGGGCTCCGTGGTGACCGTCGCCTCCAACGCCGCCGGCATCCCCCGCTCCGGCATGAGCGCCTACGCGGCCTCCAAGGCCGCCGCCGTCGCCTTCACCAAGTGCCTGGGGCTGGAGGTCGCCGACCGGGGCGTCCGCTGCAACGCCGTCTGCCCCGGCTCGACCGACACCCCCATGCAGCGCGCCCTGTGGGACGGGCCCTCCGGCCCACGGCGCGTCATCGAAGGGGACGTCGCCAGCCACCGGACCGGCATCCCGCTGGGTCGCATCGCCGACCCGGAGGACATCGCGGAGACCGTGGCCTTCCTCGCCTCCGACCGGGCCCGCCACATCACCATGCAGGACATCTACGTCGACGGCGGCGCCACCCTGCGCTGACGGGACCGGGCCCACCCGGCCCGCCCGTCGCGTACCGAACCGCCCGCCGCACCCCCACCCTCAGACGAAACCAAGGAGCCCCCGTGTCGACGGTCCACCAGGTCGCCGCGCACACGTCCGCGCCCGCAGACCCCCATTCCGCCGTCGGAGCGGCCACCGCGCTGCTCGACGCCTACCGCGAGGGCGACCGGTTCCTCGCCACGCCCACCCGGACCCTGCTCGCCCACGGCGTCCACCGGGAGATCCCGCACGGCGCCGCACCGGTCGCCGAGCGGGTGGCCGAGGCCCTGCGGGAGGCCCGCTCCGACCGCCGTGCCGCCCCGGTCGTCATCGGCGCGCTCCCCTTCGAGCAGGACGCCCCCGCCGCACTCGTCATACCCGAGACGGTCCGCACCGGACCGTCCCTCGCGTACGACCCGCTGGTCGCGCTGCCCGCCGGCGAGCCCCCGGCCACCGCCTGGTCGGTCCGGCCGGAGCCGGAGCCCGACGTGTACGCCAAGGGCGTCGCCTCGGCCGTCGACCGCATGTGGAACGGCGAATTCAGCAAGGTGGTCCTGGCCCGCACCCTGGCGGTGACCGGCCCCGACGAACTGGACCTCGCCGCCATGGTCCAGCGGCTCGGCCGCCGGGACCCGGCCGGCTACACCTTCGCGCTGCCCACCGGCCCCGGCCGCACCCTGCTCGGCGCCAGCCCCGAACTCCTCGTCTCCCGGCGCGGCGACCGGCTGGTATCCAACCCGCTGGCCGGCTCCATCCCCCGCAGCGACGACCTCGCCGAGGACGTGCGGCGCGCCGCGGCCCTCCTGGAGTCCGCCAAGGACCTCCACGAGCACGCCGTCGTCGTCGACGCCGTGCACCAGGTCATGGCGCCGTACTGCTCGGCCGTCGAGGTCCCCGCCCGGCCCTCGCTGATCCGCACCGCCACCATGTGGCACCTGTCGACCACCGTGACCGGCACCCTCGCCCACCCCGAGGTCTCGGCCCTGGAGATCGCCTCGGCGCTCCACCCCACCCCCGCGGTCTGCGGCACGCCGACGGCGCTCGCGAGACAGGTGATCCGCGAGACCGAGCCCTTCGACCGGGGCTTCTTCACCGGCATCGTCGGCTGGGGCGACGCGGAGGGCAACGGCGAGTGGGTCGTCACCATCCGCTGCGCGGAGGCCGAGGGCCGCACCCTGCGCCTCTACGCGGGCGCCGGCATCGTCTCCGCCTCCGTCCCCGAGGCGGAGACCGCCGAGACCGCCGCCAAGTTCCGCACCTTCCTCAACGCCGTGGGGGCCGAGCTGTGACCGCACCGACCCGGCCCACCGCCCCGGACGCCGCCCGGACGGACCCCGCCGAGGCCGCGCCCGGCTGGCCCGCCGAGTTCGCCGAGCGCTACCGCGCCGCCGGCTGGTGGCGGGGCGAGACCTTCGGCGCCGTGCTCCGCGAGCGCGCCGCGGCGCACCCCGACCGCGTCGCCGTCGTCGACCACGCGGGGCCCGGCGGCGCCCGGCGCGCGTGGACGTACGGAGAACTGGACCTCCGCGCCGACCGGCTCGCCGCCGGACTCGCCGCCCGCGGGATCGGTCACGGCGACAAGGTCGTCGTCCAACTCCCCAACGTCGCCGAGTTCTTCGAGGTGATCTTCGCCCTCTTCCGGCTCGGCGCGCTGCCCGTCTTCGCACTGCCCGCCCACCGCGAGTCGGAGATCTCCTACTTCGCCGCCTTCACCGAGGCGGTCGCCTATGTGATCCCGGCCGAGGACGCGGGCTTCGACTACCGCTCCCTCGCCACCACCGCGCTCGCCCGGACACCCTCGCTGCGGCACGTCTTCGTGGCCGGCGGGGACGCCGGGCCCTTCGAGGCACTCTCCGACGTGCCCGCCGAACCGGTGCCGCTCACCGGCCCCGCCCCGTCCGACCTGGCGTTCCTCCAGCTCTCCGGGGGCAGTACCGGGGTCCCCAAGCTCATCCCGCGGACGCACGACGACTACATCTACTCGCTGCGCGGCTCCAACGAGATCTGCGGGGTCGACGAGACCTCCGTCTATCTGTGCGTCCTGCCCGCCGCCCACAACTTCCCGCTCTCCTCCCCCGGTTCGCTCGGCGCCCTGTACGCGGGCGGCCGCGTGGTGATGTGCCCGCGGCCCGCCCCGGACGCGGCGTTCCCGCTGATCCAGGACGAGGGCGTCACGATCACCGGTCTCGTCCCGCCGCTCGCGCTCGTCTGGACCGACGCCGCCGCCGCGTCGGCCTACGACCTCTCCACCCTCGACGTCCTGCTCGTGGGCGGCGCCAAGTTCGGCGAGGAGGCCGCCCGCCGGGTGAAGCCGGCCCTCGGCTGCACCCTCCAGCAGGTCTTCGGGATGGCCGAGGGCCTGGTCAACTACACCCGTCTCGACGACGACACCGAGACGATCGTCACCACCCAGGGCCGGCCGATCTCCCCCGACGACGAGATCCGGGTCGTGGACGACGAGGACGAGGACGTCCCCGTGGGCACGACCGGCCATCTGCTGACCCGCGGCCCGTACACCATCCGCGGCTACTGGAACGCGCCCGAGCACAACGCCCGTTCCTTCACCGCCGACGGCTTCTACCGCACCGGCGACCTCGTCCGGGTCACCCCGAGCGGGCACCTCGTCGTCGAGGGGCGCGCCAAGGACCAGATCAACCGCGGCGGCGAGAAGATCGCCGCCGAGGAGGTGGAGAACCACCTCCTGGCCCACCCGTCGGTGCACGACGCCAACGTGGTGGCCGAGCCCGACCCGTACCTCGGCGAGCGCAGCTGCGCGTACGTCATCCCGCGCGCCGACGCGCCGGCGGTCGGGGCGCTCGCGCTGAAGCGCTTCGTCCGGGACCGCGGGCTCGCCGCCTTCAAGGTGCCCGACCGGGTCGTCTTCGTCGAGGCCTTCCCCACGACCGGCGTGGGCAAGGTGTCCAAGAAGGACCTGCGCGCCCGGACCGCTCCCCGGGACTGACCCGGCGCCCCCGCCCAGCCGTACCACCACCAGCACCCGCCGAAACGGAACTCCCATGACCCTGCCCACCGTCGCGCCCTACCCCATGCCCCGCCCCGGCGAGCTCCCCGCCAACCGGGTGGAGTGGACCGTCGACCCGGACCGCGCCGTGCTCCTCGTGCACGACCTGCAGAACCACTTCCTCACCCCGTTCGACGCGGAGGCCGAGCCGATCTCCGCCCTGCTCGGCAACCTCGGCCGGCTCCGCAAGGAGGCCGCCCGGCTCGGCGTGCCCGTCGTCTACACGGCCCAGCCCGGCGGCCAGACCCCCGAACAGCGGGGCCTCCAGCAGGACTTCTGGGGCCCCGGCGTCCCGGACGACGCGCACGCCACGGCCATCGCGGAGGCGGTCACCCCGGGCCCCGGCGACACCCTCCTCACCAAGTGGAAGTACAGCGCCTTCGTCCGCACCGACCTCCTGGAGCAGCTGCGCGAGCAGGGCCGCGACCAGCTCGTCGTCACGGGCGTGTACGCGCACATCGGCGTCCTGATGACCGCCTGCGACGCGTGGATGCAGGACATCCAGGCGTTCGTCGTGGCCGACGCCGTGGCGGACTTCTCCGAGCGCGAGCACCGCATGGCGCTGGAGTGGGCGGCCGGCCGGTGCGCGGTGGTCACCACGACCGACCGGGTCTTCTGAGCAGCCCCGTGCGCTACGAGGAACTGCCGGGCCACCCCGGGGTGGTGGCCGCCGCCGTGCATCCGAACGCCGCGGCCGCCCGCGCGCTCGCCCCGCTGCTCGACGCGGCGGAGTCGGCCAGGGCGGCGGCCTTCCGGCGCCCCGCGGACGCGGACCGCTACCTGGTCGCCCGGGTGCTGCTGCGTCTGGTGCTCGCCGAGCACGCGGGCGCGCGGCCCGACCGGCTCGCGTTCGCGCGCGACCCCTGCGCGGGATGCGGCGCTCCGCACGGCAAGCCCCGTCTGCGGGACCACGGCGACGTGCACTTCTCGCTGTCCCGCGCGGGCGACCGGGTCCTGGTGGCGGTGGCGTCCGTGCCGGTGGGGGTGGACGTGGAGACGGTGCCGGCCGACGGCGTCGTACGGGACGTGGGGGCGGCCCTCCATCCGCGCGAGCGCGCGGAGCTGGCGGCGCTTCCGGCCAACGCCCGCGCGGGCGCCTTCGCCCGGTGCTGGACCCGCAAGGAGGCCGTGCTCAAGGCGACCGGCGTGGCCCTGGTCCGCGGGGCCGCCGACCCCTACGTGGGGTCGGGGCTCGCCCCCGGCGCGGTCCCCGGTCTCCGCCTGGCCGACGTGCTGCTCTCCGAGGGGCACGTGGCCGCCGTCGCCCACGGCACGGACCCGGCTTCGCCGTCCTGCCGCGCGGCGGCGGTCAGCTGACGGGGACTCCGGTGCCGGCGGAGATCCGCAGGGACTCGACCAGGTCGCGGTAGAGGCCGTCCGAGGCCAGCAGTTCCTCGTGCCGGCCCTGCGCCCGGACCCGGCCCGCCTCCATCACGACGATGGTGTCCGCGTCGACGACCGTCGAGAGGCGGTGCGCGATCGTCACCACGGCGCCGGTGCCGGCGCGGGACCGGACGCAGGCCTGCACGGCCGCCTCGGTCAGGCCGTCCAGTTGCGCGGTGGCCTCGTCCAGGAGCAGCACGTCGGGGGTGGCGAGCAGGGCCCGGGCCAGGGCGATGCGCTGGCGCTCCCCGCCCGACACGTTCGCGGTGGCGAGGGGCGTGTCCAGCCCCTCCTCCAGTCCTTCGACCTTCTCCGTGAGCCGTACGTCGTCCAGGACGCGGAGCAGTTCCTCGGTGGTGGCCCCAGGCCGGGCGAGCAGCAGGTTGTCGCGGAGGGTGCCGGGGACGACGGGGGTGTCCTGCTCGACGTAGGCGAGGCGGGCGCGGATGTCGGCGTGGGCGTGGTCCCGGTAGGGCCGCCCGTCGAGGAGCAGTTCGCCGCCGGTGGGCTCCAGGAACCGCAGGACCAGGGAGAACAGGGTGGTCTTGCCCGCTCCCGAGGGGCCGACGACGGCGGTGTGGCCGCGCCGGGGGATGACGAGGTCGACGCCCCGTACGGCCGGCTCGGCGTCGGGTCCGTACGCGGCGGTGACGTTCCTGAACTCCAGGGCGGGCAGGTCCGTGCGGGTGTCCGCCGCGCGGGGGCTACGGGTGGGTGCCGCCTCCTCGGTGGGCAGGGCGTCGGCCTGCCGGATGCGGTCGGCGGCGGCGATGCCGGACTGGAGGGCGGTGACGTTCTGGCTGAGCTCGGCGATCGGGTCCATGAGGGCGAAGGCGTAGAGGAGGAAGGCGATCAGGCCGGACACCTCCAGCCGGCCCTCGGCCACGCGCCAGGCGCCGACGCCGAGGATCGCGATGATGGCGAGGTTGACGCCGGACCAGGCCGTCGTCCAGGCCAGTGCCTCGCGGCGGACGGCCCGGACGCCGTACTCGGCCGAGGCGCGCGCGTCGGTGAGGATCCGCTCGGCCATGCGTGCCTCGGCGCCGTGGGCCTTGACGGTGCGGATCGCGCGCAGGGTGCCTTCGAGGGCGCCGCCGAGCCGCCCCACGTGCTCCTGGGCCTGCTGCTGCGACCGGGCGATGCCGGGCATGAGGAGCGCGAAGACCAGGCCGACGAGGGCGACCGCCGTCACCGTGGTGGCGAGCAGCACGGGGTCGAGGAAGCCCATCAGGACGAGGCTGCCCACGAGCATGACCGCCCCGTTGACGAGGCCGACGAAGGAGGAGGCGGCGGCCTCGCGGAGCAGCACGGTGTCGGAGGTGACCCGGGTGACGAGTTCACCGGTGGGGCTCCGGGTGACGGCGGGGACGGTGGCACGCAGGAAGCGCCGCACGACCGACTCGCGCGCGTCGAGGACCACCCGCTCCCCCAGTGCCCCGAGCAGGGTCCACTGCCGGTAGGACACCGCGGCGCCGACGAGGAGCAGCACGACGAGGGTCGCCACGGGGCTCGTGAGGGAGGACGCGCTGCCCAGTGCGTCCAGTACGTGCTTGGTGACCATGGGCGTGGCGAGGCCCAGGGCGGAGGCGACCAAGGCGAGGGCGAGCCCCTTGGCCAGGGTGCGCCGGTGCGGGCGGGCGAAGGACCACAGGATGCTCAGACGGGGCGCACGGGATGAATGCATACCCACAATGGAACACCTCTGTTCCAGAAAGGTCAAAGGGTTTCCCAAACGGTATGAGGGGTTACCGTGTGCGCATGGGGTCCGACGACACTCCCGCGCACGGCGCGGTCACCCGCGAGAGCGCCACCCGCGCCCGTACCCGGCGCGCGATCCTCGACGCGGCCGTCTCCGTGCTCACCGCCGACCACAGCGCGTCGCTGGGCGACGTCGCCGAGGCGGCCGGGGTGGGACGGACCACCGTCCACCGCTACTTCCCCGAGCGCTCCGACCTGCTCGCCGCGATCGGCACGGAGGTGCGCGACCGGGTCGCGGCGGCGGCCGACCGGGCACGGCTCGACGACGGGCCCGCGCCCGAGGCGCTGGAGCGGCTCTGTCTGGAGTACTTCGAACTCGGCGACCGCCTGCTGCTGCTGTACGACGTCCCGCAGTTCGTCGCGTGGTCCGGGATCGAGGAGGAGTCGGCGGCCGACCTGTCCCTGCTCGCCCTCGTCCGGCGCGGCCAGCAGGACGGAACGCTCGACCCCGGGGTCGACGCCGGCTGGCTCCAGGACGTCGTGTGGGCGCTGCTCTACGCCGCCTGGACACAGGCGCGCGACCAGGGCACCCCCAAGCACACGGCCCTCTCCCTGTGCCTGCGGACCCTGCGGAAGGCCGTCGCCCCCTGAGGGGCGTACGGAGACCGCGCCGCTCGCACCGGTACCGGACCCCCGGCGTCCACACCCGGACAGGAATAGGTTAGGCTCACCTAACAAGCACCGCGTTGCCGCTGCTCCCGGACACCCGTCCGCGGGGCCGCCCGTCGGGGCCCACATCCCCCTGCCCGGAGACAAGGAACCACCATGCCTTCTGTGTTCACCCCCCTTCGCCGTCGCGCTCTCGTGGCGGGGGCCGCCGCGGTCACGCTCGGCCTGCTGGTGACCGGATGCGGCTCCGACGACAAGAAGGACGACGCGGCGGGCCCGGCCGGCAAGGCCCCGGCCGGCGCCTTCCCGGTGACCATCAAGAGCGCCCTCGGCTCGGCCGTCATCAAGGACAAGCCCAAGCGCGTCGTGACCCTCGGTCAGGGCTCCGCCGAGACCGCCATCGCCCTCGGCAACGTCCCGGTCGGCATCGAGGAGTACCCCTGGGGCAGCGACAAGACCGGCTACCTCCCCTGGATCCACGAGGCGGTGACCAAGTCCGGCGCCACGCTCCCCAAGCAGTTCAAGGGCGGCGAGGAGCTCGACATCGAGGCCATCACCGAGCTGGAGCCCGACGTCATCCTCGCCCCGTGGTCGGGTCTGACGCAGAAGCAGTACGACATCCTCAAGGACATCGCGCCCACCGTCGCCTACCCCGAGAAGGCGTGGAGCACGAACTGGGACCAGCAGATCGAGATCATCGCCAAGGCGCTCGGTCAGCCGGAGAAGGCCGAGGAGCTGGAGTCGAAGATCGACAAGCAGCTCGCCGACGCGGCCGCATCGCGCCCCAACTACAAGAACGTCACGTTCTCGTACATCTACAACACCGGTCCCGGCACCCTCGGCGTCTTCAAGCCCGAGGAGCAGCGCGTGGCGATGGTCTCCAAGCTCGGCCTCAAGGTCGACCCGATCGTCGACACCTTCCCGGAGACCGAGGGCACGGACTCCGCCCTCATCGGCCTGGAGAACGCCAACAAGCTGGCGAAGAGCGACATCGCCTTCACGTTCTACATGGACGAGAAGTCCCGCAAGACCGTCGAGGCGCAGCCGCTCTACGCGGCCATCCCCGCCGTGAAGAAGAACGCCCTGGTCTACAGCCACGACACCCCCTTCGTCACCGCCTCCTCGATGATCAACCCGCTGACGGTGCCGTACAGCATCGAGCGCTACCTCCCGATGATCGACAAGGCCGTCGCCAAGGCCGGGAAGTAACCACGGGTCCCCCGCGTGACCACTCTCTCCAAGACCGCTCAAGGCCCCGCCGTGGTACGGCGGGGCCTTGGCCGGCATGTCCTGGCCGCCGTCCTGTGCCTGGCCCTGCTCGCCCTGGCGCTCCTCGCCAGCGTCATGTTCGGCAGCAAGCCGACCTCCGCCGGTGACGTCCTGCGGGTCGTCTTCGGCGACGGCGGCGACGCGTACACCCGTACCGTCGTCGAGAGCCGTTACCCGCGCACCGCCCTCGGCGTGCTCGCGGGTCTCGCCCTCGCCGTCGCCGGCACCCTGATGCAGGGCATCACCCGCAACCCGCTCGCCGAGCCGGGACTCCTCGGCATCAACGCGGGCGCGTCCGCGAGCATCGTCGCCGCGACCGCCTTCCTCGGCGCCTCCGGGCAGCGGGAGACGATCTGGTGGGCCCTCCTCGGCGCCCTCCTGACCGGCGTGGTCGTCCACGTCGTCGGCACCGTCGGAGGCGGGGGCGGACCGGTCCGGCTGGTCCTCGCCGGTGCGGTGCTCTCCGCGGTCCTCGCCGCCTTCATCCAGGCCGTCGCCCTGTCCCGGCCGCGGGTCTTCGACACCTACCGCTACTGGGTGGTGGGCGCGCTCGGCGGGCGCGGCTTCGACGCCCTGTGGGCGGTCCTGCCGTTCGCCGCCGCCGGCCTCCTGCTCGCCCTGCTGCTGGCCCCGGGGCTCAACGCCATGGCCATGGGCGACGACAAGGCGGCCTCCCTCGGCATCAGTCCGGCCCGGGTCAAGGGCGCCGGGCTGCTCGCGGCGACGCTGCTCGCCGCCGCCGCGACGGCGGCCGTCGGGCCCATCGCCTTCGTCGGCCTCGCCGTCCCCCACCTCGTGCGGGCACTGGTGGGCGCCGACTTCCGGGCCCAGATCCTCTTCACCTGCCTCGCGGGGCCGACGCTGCTGCTCCTCGCCGACGTCGTCGGCCGGGTGGTGCTGCGCCCGCAGGAACTCATGGTCGGGGTCGTCACGGCCTTCGTCGGCGCCCCCGCCCTGCTGTTCGCCGTTCGCCGTATGAGGGGAGCGGGATGAAGACCGCCGACCGGACCGACTCTCCCGGCCGCGCCACCCGGACCGACGGGCCCCGCGCGCCGAAGGCCGCCCGCCGCGGCGTGCTGCGGATCGGCCCCTGGGTCGCCGTACCCGTGCGCCGCAGGACCGTGATCGCCGCCGCGGTCTCGCTCCTGCTGCTCTGCGCGGCCGCCGTGGCCACGCTGTCGATGGGCCGCCTCGGCATCGACCTGCCCGACCTGCCGTCCGCCCTCGCGGGCGACGCCACCGGGAAGAACGCCTTCGTCCTGAACCGGCTGCGCGGCCCGCGGCTCGTCGTGGCCATCGCCACCGGTGCGGCCCTCGGCCTGTCCGGGGCCCTGTTCCAGTCCGTCACCCGCAACCCGCTGGGCAGCCCCGACGTCATCGGACTCAGCGCCGGGGCCGGCGCGGGCGCGGCGGCCGCCGCCCTGTTCCTGCCCGACGTGATGCCGGTGTCCGTCGGCGCCCTGCTCGGCTCGGTCCTCGCGATGGCGGTCGTGTTCCTCTCCACCGGCACCGGGTTCCGCAGCCCCGGCCGGCTCGTGGTGGCCGGGATCGGCGTCGCCGCGATGGCGACCGCGCTGACCCAGTACGTGGTGTACGCCGTGGAGCGCGACAAGGCCAGCTCCCTGACCGCCTACATCAACGGCAGCCTCTCCGCGCGCTCGTGGGACGACGCGGCGGTCGTCTGGACGGTGCTGCTCGTCTCCCTGCCGTTCGCCGCCCTCCTCGCCCGGCCCCTGAGCATCGGGGAGATGGGCGACGACCTCTCCACCGGTCTGGGGGCCCGGCCGGGGCGGACGGCGACCTGGGCGATCGCGCTGTCGATCGTCCTCTCGGCGGGAGCCGTCAGCGTGGCGGGTCCGATCGCGTTCATCTCCCTGACCGCCCCGCAGATCGCCAAGCGGGTCGCCCGCAGCGGCGGACCGCACCTGGTGATGTCCACCCTGCTCGGAGCACTGCTGCTGGTCCTGGCCGACCTGACGGCGCAGCAGCTGCCGCTCTTCGACGACCTGCCCGTCGGCCTCTACACGATGGCCGTCGGCGGCGCGTACCTCGGCTATCTGCTGCTGCGCGAGTGGCGGCGGCCCGTCGCCTGACCCGCGGGAGCGCGCCGCCGGGTGCCAGGGGGTGTCGTGTCGATCAGGCCGGGCTCGCGGGGTCTGACCGACGGGACACCCCCTGGCCGGACCCGAGCGGGGTCCCGACGCCCAGGTTCCAGCGCCCGGCGCGCCCGCTCAGGTGAACCGCGGTCAGGGGGCGGACGTCGAGCCTCCCGGCCGCCTCGTCGGGCGCCCCGAGGGCGTGGACCAGGGCGGCCCGGATCACGTCCGGTTCGGCGACGACCGTGACGCGCCCCGACTCCGCCCGCCGCGCGTCGAGCCAGGCACCGACCCGGAGTCGCACCTCGCGCGCGGACTCCCCGCCGTGCGGCGCCGCCGTGGGATCCGACAGCCAGACGCCGAGCGCCGCCTCCTCGGCGGCGGCGACGGCCGCCAGGGTCCGTCCCCGCCAGCGCCCCATGGCGCAGCCCGCGAGTGCGGGCACCGCCTCGGCCGACAGGCCGAGGGCCTCCGCCGTCCCCCGGCAGCGCGCCGAGGGCGAGGAGTACGCGCGCGCGGACGGGTCGACGGCGGAGGCCGCCGACTCGGCACGGGCCAGGCCCGCGGGGTCGAGCGGACGGTCGTCGTCGAACCCGACGTCGCGCGGGGCCCCGCTCGTGGCGGGGGAGATCAGCGTCAGCCGGACGGTCATCGGCGTCCTCGTCGGTCGGGTCCCGGGGCGCGCCCAGGGTAGCGCCGCTCCCGGTGACCACCGCGTTCGGCCCCGGACGCGGCCCGGGGGCGTGCGAACGTGATTCAGGCCTCACGCCCTTGGCGGCACACCCGGTGCGCGGTACGGTCGGGCGACATTTGAACAGCGTGACGACGGCGAGACGGAAGTCCGGTGGAAATCCGGCACGGTCGCGCCACTGTGAGCCGGGCGCCGCCCTCCTTCCGGAGGCGGTGCGGCGGTGAGTCAGACCCGTGGACCGTCGTCCTGCACCACCGTCCGGGACGCGAGTTCCCGTAGGAGGTTCCACCATGGCCGAGGCTGCCCTCACCGCCGCCGCATCCGCCCCTCCCGTGGCCGTTCCGGCCCCGCTGCCCGTCCGGGCCGTCCTTCCCTGGGCGTTCTTCGTCGGCCTTCTCGCGCTGATCGCGCTGTACTTCGTGGGCGCCGAGCAGGGCGCCACCTCCCTGATCGCGGGCTCCGACGTGCACGAGTGGGTGCACGACGGTCGCCACCTGCTCGGCTTCCCCTGCCACTGAGAGGCGATCCGCACATGCACGCCTCAACTGTCAGATCCCTGCTGGTCCGCGGCATGCTCGCGGGCCTGGTCGCCGGTCTCCTCGCCTTCGCCGTCGCCTACGTGGTGGGCGAGCCCCCGGTGAACGGCGCCATCGCCGTCGAGGAGGCCCAGGCGGCCCAGGAGGCGGACCCCGCCGCCGGGTCGCACGCCGGCCACGGCGGCACGGGCGCCGCCGAGGCCGCGGAGGAAGAGGAGGAGGCGGTCAGCCGCCCCGTCCAGTCGACCTTCGGCCTGGCCACCGGCGTCCTCGTGTACGGGGTCGCGCTCGGCGGCATCGCCGCGCTCGCCTTCTCCTTCGCGCTCGGCCGGATCGGCCGGTTCAGCCCCCGGGCGACGGCGGCGCTCACCGCGGCGGCGGCGTTCACCACCGTCTATCTGGTGCCGTTCCTGAAGTACCCGGCGACCCCGCCGGCCGTCGGCAACCCGGACACGATCGGGAAGCGCACCACCCTGTTCTTCCTGATGATCCTGCTCAGCGTGCTGCTCGGGCTCGCCGCGGTGATCGTGGGACGGCGGCTCGCACCGCGCCTGGGCAACTGGAACGCGACCCTGGCCGCCGCAGCCGGGTTCGTCCTCGTGACCGGTGTCGCCTTCGTGCTGCTCCCGGCCAACGACGACGCGGTCAAGGCGGGCTTCCCCGCCGCGCTGCTCTGGGAGTTCAGGCTGGCGTCGCTCGCGGTCCAGGCCGTCCTCTGGGCGGTGTTCGGGGTGGTCTTCGGCGTCCTCGCGCAGAAGGTCCTGGCCGGCCGGACCTCCCCGGCCGGGACTCCCGCCGGGTCCGGGGCGCCGCTCCCCGGCTGACCCGTCCCGGACCGGACCCGGACCGCCCGCCCCGTACGCTCCGGCGTCCGGGGCGGGCGCGCGTTCCGGGGCCGGTCCCGGCTCTGCATCCAGCCGGGCGGGGACCCGGCCGAACGGGATGTCGCCAGGACCGCGGCGGGTCCCGTCGAGGAAGCAGGCCTGGTCGCAGCCGTGCCGCGGGGCACGGTTCAGGCCCGCCGCTCCCACGCCTCCTCGAACATCTCGTGCAGGGGGGCCACCGGCAGCAGCCGCTCGAACGGCGAGAGGACCCGGCCGCCCAGCCACGGCCTGGCCCGGAGGGACGCCAGCTTCGCCTTCTCCAGGGGCAGGTGCGGCGCCTTCAGGTCGCTCCACTCGCCGGGCAGGAACAGGGTGCGGCCGGCGCGCGGCCGCTTGGCCTCGACGACCGCGCCGGTGGCGAGGAGCTCGGCCCGGACCTCCGTGTGCCGCTTGGCCGTCCAGCCGTTCCACCGGCGGACGTTCCGGTCGGTGGGCGCGGCCAGTGTCGCGAGCTGGAGGTACAGGCCGGCCGCGGCCGCCCCGGTGCCCAGCTCCTCGGCCACCCGCGCGACCAGCTCCGGGCAGGACTGCCGGGGGTCCGCCTCGTACGCGCCGTCCGGTACGGCCCCGGATCCGGCCCTCCGCATGATCCGCTCCAGGCCGCCGCCGGCGAGCAGCGGTTCCAGCCGGTCCAGGGGGCCGGTGAGCTCGGTGACCTCGCGGACCCGCCGCCACGCCTCGGGCTCGGCGACCGCGGCGGGCCGCAGGGCGGCGTCTCCTCGGGGAGCGCACACCACCAGGGCGCCGGAGTCGTACGCCGTCATGTCCGGCGTCCCCGCCCGCTCCGTGCGGAGTGCCAGGGACACCGGCAGGGTCGCGGGCCCGAACCGCTCGGCGATGCCCTCCGGCGTGTCCTCGACCGTCGCGTCGGGAAGCGCCACGAGGAGCTCCGGCCGGGACAGTTCGGCCCGCAGCCGCTCGTACAGGGCCGTCGCGCCCGCGACCGCCGGGTCGCCGACGGGGCGGTCGGTCCACGCCCAGACCAGGGCGGTCGCGATCCGCTGGACGGCGAGGCCGACCGGGGTGCCGTAGGGCAGCTCGGGTCCGGCCGGGGGCAGGGCCCTGACCTCCACGCCGAGGCCGTACCGGGGTGCCGCGAGTTCCCAGCCGGCCGCGGGCACGGTGGTGTCCTCGGCCGCCTCGTAGCCCCCGGCGAGGCGTCGGGCCCACACCTCGGAGAGGCCGAGCTCGGCCTCCAGGGCGTCGGCGGCCTCGTCGTCCACGGCGGGCAGGGTGCCCATCCGCTCCCGCCACACGCCCGCCATGCGCTCCACGGCCGCCTCGACGCCGCCGGGCCGCCACAGCTCGGCCGGGTCCCGGGGCAGCGCCGCCGCCAGCACGGCCCTGCGGCCCTCGCCGCCGAGTCGGGCCCGGAGCCTCCGGTACGACTCGGCCGTCATCGGACTGGCCTTGTACGGGGACTTGCGGGCGAGGGCGAGGTCCTCGTCCCGGTCGGCCCGGCCGACGAGGCCGGCGACCACGAGCCGGGCCACGGGCCTGCGTACGCCGGTCAGTTCGGCGAACCGCGCGGCGGCGGACTCCGGCACGGGCAGCGGTCCGTGCGCGTCGACCGCCGCGACGAGGGCCCGCAGGCGGGCCGCGTCGTCCCGCTCGATCGTGACGAGCCGGGACTCGGGGATCCCGTCCGGCGCGGGGGCGCCCTCCGTCGCGCCGTCGGCGGGGGCGACGAACCAGCAGGCCTCCCCCGCGTCCCAGCGCGCCGCGGACGCCACGGCCGTACCGCCCTCGCGCAGCGCGTCGAGCGCCGCGGGCCCGGGCGTGCGGCCGACCCGCCACCGGCTGCCCTCGCGGGCGAAGGGCTGGTCGGCCCAGGTCTCCAGGAGGGCGCGCAGGGCGGTCCGGTCGGTCTCCGGGGTGGGTGCGACGGCCGCGCGCCAGGCGACGGCGTCGATCGCGCCGAGGAGTTGCGACCAGTCGTGCGGGAGGGCCGGCGGGGACAGCCGCCGGACCTCCTCCACGATCGTCCCGGCCAGGCAGGCGCCGTCGGCGGCGAGGGCGCTGAGGGTCGCGGACCGGGCGACGTCCCGGCTCCGCCGCCGGCTGTCGTCCCGGCCGTCGACGAGGAGTCCGGACAGCGCGGGCAACAGCTCGGTGTCGGGCACCTGGCTGCTCGGCAGGACGGGCGGTGCCTCGGCGAGCAGGGTGACGCGCCGGTGCAGGGCGCGGCGGCGCTCCTCCACGCGGGCGGCCCGGCCGGCCACGGCGACGACGGCCTCGGCCAGGAACGGGTCGGTGATCCGGGGCAGTTCGCGTGCCACGGCGGCGCGCGCCGCCCCGGTGCCGTCGAGGGCGGCGGCGAGCAGGGCGTCGGCCGTGCCGCGCCCGAGGGCGCGGAGCGCGGCGGAGCCCGCCGGGTCCCGGGTCCGCAGCAGGTACCAGAAGGCGGGCGGCAGGGCCGTACCCAGGGAGACCGTGGCCGTCCGCCGCGGGCTCACCCGCGGATGGGCGGGCGAGTGGTGGCCGTCGAGCTCCCACAGCAGGACGCCGTCGGCGGCGTAGGCGCGCACTCCGGTGCGGGTGCGGGACTCGGCGAGGACGACGTCCTCCACGGCGCCCTCCGGCGCGGCCCAGAGTCCCCACGGCTCCTGTCCCGGCCGGTCGATGTCGAAGCGGGCCGTGCGGCCGTCGATGCTCTCCACGCGGTAGTGGTCCGGCGCGTGGTCGCGGTGGCGGGTCCGGAACAGGATCCGGGTGCCGACGAGTCCGTCGCGGCTGCCCAGCGGGGAGTCGGTCAGCCCGGCGGGCAGCGGGGCGAGGTGCAGCGCCTCGTGGGCCAGGGTCATGTCGGCCTCGGAGGGCTCCAGGGCCGGATCGGTGCTCGCGGGGCGGCCGGGGAAGTCGGGCAGCGGGGTCGCGCCCCGCGGCTCGCCGGTGACCGGGTCGACGAGCTCCCACGGGCGCCGTCCGTAGACCGCGTTGGTCCAGATCCGGGTGCCGTCGCCCATCTGCAGCTCGTCGCGGTCGATCCCCTCGGTGCCGCCGGGACGGGTCACCCGGAGGCCGCCGTGCCGGCCGCCTCCGTCGGCGGTCTCGAACTGGAAGCCGTACGCCCCGTCGAGGCTCCCGCCGAAGGCGACCAGGCCGCCCGACTCCTCGGGGATGAAGCGCTCCTCCGGGCGGTCGGCCCAGAAGGCGGTGTGGCCGGACGCGGTGCTCCAGCTGACGAGGAACGAACCGCCGGCGTAGTGGACGGCGAACGAGTTCGCGTCGTCCGGAACCGTGAAGCGGCACGACCCGCGGACCCCGTCCGGTGCGACCGCGACGGCGCGGTCGCGCCCGAACACCGTCAGCACGGGCCAGGTGCAGGTCACTCCGGCCACGCCGGGCAGGCCGACGGACTCCTGACCGCCGTCCGCCCCCACGGACCCCGTCGGGGCGGACGGACCGGCGGCGTCCGCCGGACCGTCGGCGTCGGCGTCGGCGTCGGCATCGGCATCGGCATCGGCATCGGCGTCGGCGTCGGCGTCGGCCGCGAACTCCTCGTACACGGCCTCCAGCTCCGGCCAGGCCAGTTCCTCGGGGAGTCCGGCCGCGAGGGAGCGCCGCAGCGCGCAGCCGGCGGAGGCCTCGGCGAGGACGTCGCCGATCCCGCCGAGCGCCGTCACCGTCGGCCGGTCGAGCAGGGTCTCCAGCTCGGCGACCGCCTCCTCCGCTCCTGCCATGCCGCCGCCCCCGACGGCGTCGACCAGCCTGCCGACCCGTACGGCCACCCCCTGCGCGATGCCCTCGTTCCCGGGGAGCAGGGTGACGGCCGATCCGGGCTTGCGGGCGGGCGCACCCCACCAGTCGGGCATGAGGCGCGCGTGCACGGTCCCTTCGAGGCGGGGGCCGAAGGCGGGGTCGGCGGCGAGGGCGGTGAGGTCGCGCCGGGACTCCTCTCCCCAGAAGTGCAGCCGGACCGCGGGGCCGGGGTCGACGACGGTGGCCCCGGCGGCCAGGAACGCGTCCAGGACGTCGGCGTCGAAGCCCTGGTAGTGGTGGCGGGTGGTGTGCAGGGTCACCGCCTCCCCGGCGGCTCGCAGGCGCGGCCCGAGCCGGCCCACCAGGTCGAGGAACTCGGTCGGGAGCCGGCGGCGCGCGACTCCGCCGCTAGACGCGCGCGTGAACTGGTACATGTGGACGAAGTGCCCGACCCAGCGGTGGAGTCCGCCCTCCGGCACGAGTCGTCCGGCCTCCATCGCCCCGGTCGCGCCGCAGCCGACGAGGACCCGCAGCCAGGCCCCGCCGTCGACGGCTCCCTCGGGGAAGACCTCCAGGAGCCCGGCGACGGTCCCGTCCGCCGGCGGATGCGCCGTCAGAACCGGTTCCGCGCCCGCGAGCAGGGCGTCCGGCACGGACTTGCCCCGGGTGACCGCGAGGATCTCCGTCACCACGCGCGCGACCTCCTCGTCCCCGTGCCCGGCGGCCTTCGCGGAGGCACGGACCCGGCGGACGAGGTCGGCGGGGAGGTCGGCCCGGGAACCGGCCCAGGCGGTCAGGAACGCGCCGAGCGCGGCGTGCGCCCCGGCGGGTTCGAGGGAGTCGGCCAGGAACCGCTGATGGGCTCCGAACTCCTTGGCGGGCATGGCCCCGCCCCGCGCGAACAGCAACCCGTTGGCGCGGCGGTAGGCGGCATCGACGACCAGGCCGTGCTCGGCCTCGGCGGCTCGCGCGGCCACGTAGGCCCGGCCGCCGGGGCGCGCCCCGTAGCCGATCAGCCGGTGCCCGACGGTGTCCCAGAACCACGGCAGATGGGCGGCCGGCAACCGCCGCGCCCACCGCGCCATGGCATCGACGAACGCGCCGGGCTTCGTCCAGGACCGGTTGAGCTCGTTCCCCATCGCCTGGCCGAGCTCCCGGGCCGCCGCCACGGCGCCCGGGTCGTGGACGGCGACCCAGTCGGTGTACGTGGTCGAGAGGTGGGTGCTCCCCGGGGCGGGCAGCAGGGCTTCGAGCGAGGCGATCATGACGGGATCGTCGCACGCGCCACTGACAGGCCGGAACCGGCGGGGTGTTCAGCCCCGGGGCCCGGCCGGCCCGCCGGTCAGCCAGTGCGCTTCCGTGGCACTCCAGCCGGTCAGCCTGCGGGCCCGGCCGTCGTCCGCCGTCCCGTCCTCGCCGAAGGCACCGCCGTCGGCGACGAGTCGGAGGCCCGCCAGGGCCGGCGCGAGCCGGGCCGCCACGGGCGCGGGGAGGCGCGCCGACGCCTCCTCCGCCCAGGCGATCGTGTCGGACGCGGCCGCCGCCTCGCAGAGGGACAGATGGAACAGCATCTGCCGCCAGGCGTAGGCGGCGTCCTTGACCGTGCCGAGCGGGCGGGGCTCGCGCTGCGCACGCTCGGTGAGCCGGCCCACCGTGACGAGGCAGCGCCGGGCGAGGGCGGGCCAGCCGGCGGCGGGTGCGATGCCGACCCGGTGGACCAGGGTGGCGAGGTTGTGCGTCGTCAGGATCTGGGCCTGCTCGATCACCGTGCCGTTCTCCCGGGGGCTGCCGGAGTGCGGCGCTCCCGCCCGCGCCCGGCACAGCCCGGCGAAGTCCGGCGCGGGCCTCGACGGGTTCCGCCCCGGTGCCGGCCGGGCCTGGGCGAGGGCCCGGACGGCGGTGTAGTCGATGCCGTAGTACCGCTCGTACAGCGAAGCGCCGCCGAGGAGTTCCCCGGCCACCTCCGCGGCGGCCTGGAACTTCGGGCTGAACCCGCCCGTGAAGATGTCCGCGGCGAGTTCCTCGACCAGCGGGGCGTCGAGGTCGGTCCGCCGGGCGAGCACGGCGAGTTCCCGGACCAGCGGGTTGGGGAGCAGGGTGGCGGGGAAGCCGTCGACGGCGACCTCGGCGAGCCGGCGCAGCGTGGTGTGCGCGGAGGCACGCACGCGCGTGTCGGCCGTCCGGTGCGGCGCCACCGCGCTCACCCAGGGCACTTCCTCGTGTCTGACCTGCCCCTCCCGGTGGAGCAGCAGGAGCGAGCGGCGGTTGCGGAACGCGCGGTAGTGCGCGGCGGACAGCGCGCGCAGCGGCGCGTCCCGGTAGGCCGCGGCGGTCTCGGCGGCGACGAGCTGGGGCACGAGCTCGGCCATCACCTCGGCCGAGGGCACCACGCCGGCCCGGACCAGGGTGGCGAGCGGTGCGCTCCGCGCGGATTCGACCGCGCGGCGGACGGCGGCCGGGACGGCCGTCCCGGCGGGGAGTCCCGAGCCGCGCTCCTCGGCCTCGGTGACCGGGGCGACGAGCGCGGTCACGTCGGCGGCGCCGGTGTCCTGCGGGAGGCCGGACAGCCGGTGGGCGACGAGGTGGGCGATGTCCCGGTGGGAGGGCAGGGCGGCCATGGCCGCCTGGGCGCTCCGGACCGCCGTGTGCCGGTCCGAGCCGGGCAGGCCCCGCTTGCGGACCATCGAGGCGACCGCGTGCCGCAGGAGTCCGAGCCGGCGCGCGTCGAGGGGGCGTCCGGCCGCGGTCTCCTCCAGGGCTCCGCGCAGGATCCCGGGGTTGCCCTTGGGATCCCGGTGGCGGCCGCACAGGGTGTGCTCCCGGGCCAGCCGCCGGTAGCGGTCGAGGAGGGCGGCACCGCGCTCGTGCCATCCGCCGCCGGGTGCGCGGTCGAGCACGCGGTGGTCGGGGCCGGCCGTCTCCAGCCAGTGCGCGAGGAGTTCGTCCTCGAACGGCCGCCAGACGGCGTGGGCCTCGCGCTGGGTCTCGACGGCGCGGCTCGGACGGCGCGCCGCCAGCGCGGCTCCGACCTCGCCGACGGTCCGCCGGTGCACGGCGTCGGTGTCGGGGGCGGGCGAGGCCGTCGGGCGCGGGGTGAACCGCAGGACGGCGGCGAACGGACGGATCTCCCGGACGAGTCCGAGGGCGGCCTCGGACTCCCCGGCCCGGACGAGCCAGGCCACGGTGAGGAGCGCGGCCTCCTCGGGGACGGTCACCTCGTAGCAGGTGCTGTCGAGGAGGTCCCACAGGTCCGCGAGTCCCTCCTCGGTGAGGGCGTGGGCGAAGAGGGCTCCCCTGTCCTCCGGTACGCCGGCCCTGCGGGCCGCCTCGGTCTCGTACGGCAGGAGGGGGCCGGCGGCGCGTGCCCCGCCCGTGGCGAAGCCCCCGTGGAGCACCTCGGGGGTCACCCAGGCGGGCAGGCCGCGGACCGGTGTCCGGGAGCCGATGCGGAGGGTTCCCGCGGCCATGCCCCCGAGCACGCGGCGCCAGTCGGCGGCTCGTTCTCCGGCACGCGCGCGCGTGGCGGGGTCCGTGTGGTGGAGCGCGGTGACGAAGGCACGGGCCAGCCGGCCCTCCGCGTAGGAGCGCGACACGGTCTGCGGCTGCTTGTCAGCGTGAGAGTCCATAAGCCGACGTGGCGGGTTCCGCCCCCGCGCCCTCCGGGTCCCGAGCCCGGCGCTCTGCTGCTGAGCTACACGTCGTAGGGCCCCGACGCTAGCCAGCCCGCGGCGACGGCGGCAACGGGGTTTACGCGGGCGGAGCGGCACCGCGGGGCCGGCCGGTGCCGGGCCGGGAGTCGTCCGGCGCCGCGGAGGCCGGGCGGGGAGTCGTGGGGGCCGGCCGGTGCCGGGCCGGGGATCGCGGCGATCGTTCTGGGAGCGCTCTCAGCGGGTGGGGTGTACAGATATCCTGGTCCGTACGGGAACGCACACCGCACACGGACACCCGCCCCGCCCACGCAGTCGAGGAGCGCACGCCTTGCCCGAGCAGACCACGGGGCCCCGCCCCACGCTGGAAGCCGTCGCCGCTCGCGCCGGCGTGTCCCGCGCGACGGCCTCGCGGGTCGTCAACGGGGGCGCGGGGGTGCGGCCCCCGCTGGTCGAGAAGGTGCGCAGGGCCGTCGACGAGCTCGGTTACGTGCCCAACCACGCGGCCCGGACACTGGTCACCCGGCGCAACGGCGCCGTGGCGGTGATCATCGCGGAGCCCGAGTTCCGGATCTTCTCGGACCCGTTCTTCGAGCAGCAGGTCCGCGGCATCAGCAGGGAACTCACCGCGCACGACGCGCAGCTGGTGCTGCTGTGGGTGGAGGGGCCGGGCGACCACGACCGGATCGCCCGCTATCTCGGCGGCGGGCACGTGGACGGCGCGCTGGCGTTCTCGCTGCACAACGACGACGCGCTGCCGGCCGTCATCGACCGGACCCGGATCCCGGTGGTCTACGGCGGGCGCCCCGGTCCCGGCACGAGTCCGACCGTGCCGTTCGTCGACTGCGACAACCGGGGCGGCGCCCGTGAGGCGGTGCGGCACCTGGTGGCACTGGGCCGGCGGACGATCGCGCACATCTCGGGTCCGGACGACCAGACGTCCGCGCTGGACCGGCTCCAGGGGTACCGGGACGTGCTGGTCGACGCGGATCCCGCCCTGCTGAGCAGGGGCGACTTCACCGAGGAGAGCGGCGCCCGCGCGATGGCGGAGCTGCTGGACCGTCGGCCCGACGTGGACGCGGTGTTCGTGGCCAACGACCTGATGGCCTCGGGGGCGTTGCTGACCCTACGGGAGCGCGGCGTGCGGGTCCCTGAGGACGTGGCGGTCGTCGGCTTCGACGACATGGTCTCGGTGGTGCGGAGGACCTCGCCGTCCCTGTCGACGGTGCACCAGGACATCGAGGACATGGGCCGGCTGATGGTGAAGCTGTTGATGCGGCTGCTGGACGGGACCGGTCCCGGAGTGCCCGCGTCCGTCGTCACGCCGACCTCGCTCGTGCTCCGCGACTCTGCCTGAGGCGGGGACGCGGCGGGCGGCGGGAGGACGCGGGACGGCGGGCCGGGTGAGGAGGAACCCGGCCCGCCGCTCCGCTCCCCGGAGGGCCGGACGGTCAGGAGAAGGGGATGACCACCACCGATCGGTCCGTGCCCGTCTGGACGCGCGAGTCGCCGTTGCCGATCGCGCTCCAGACCTCCAGGCGCACCGTGCCGCCGGTCAGGTTGCCGAGGGTTCCGGTGGCGGACTTGAGACCGCGGGCCTGGGAGTACTCCTCCCAGCCGGTCACCGGGTCGGTCGCGAAGTAGTGGTAGGTCTCGGTGCGTTCGAAGGTGCCGTCACCGGTGAGGTCATAGCTGATCCGGGCCTGCTGGCCCAGTCCGACGGCCGTCCCGGCGTCGAGCTGGAGGCGGAAGGAGGTGGTGCCGCCGGCCTTCAGCGTGCCGTTGACGCCCCTGGCCTCGTAGACGACCGGACGGCTGGGCGTGCCGTCGTGGTTGCCGCCCTGTGCCGAGAGGACGGTGTCGCTGCCCGCCGCGGCGCCCGGGGCCGTGGTGAGCGTGCCGCCCGTACGGAGCTGGAAGGTGTCGCCGGTGGAGGGCTCCGGGTCCGGGTCGGGGTCGGTGCCTCCGGTTCCCGTGCCGCTGGCGGTGGAACGCGCGGGCACAGACAGGGACTTGCCGTCGGAGAAGGTGACGGTGCGGGCGGTGGCGCCGTGGTTGTGGGCCACGTACGTCCGCGCGGTGCCCTTGGTGAAGACGGCGGAGGTGGGGATGGATCCGGTGATCGTGGCGTCGGGGGCGCCGAGGGTGTCCAGCGTGGTCAGCCAGTGGTAGGTGTGGGCCTTGGACTCGCCCGCCTCCGGGGTGTAGCCGGCGTTGCCCGCGTCCCACTTCGCCTTGGCCGCGGCCGGGTCGGCGAAGGACTGGAACTCCCAGAGGATGTCGCGCCATTCGACGGCGGGTCCGGGGTTCTCCCGTTCCATCTCGGCGATGTTGCGGCGGACGGCGTCCTTGTGTCCGCCGAGGTGCAGTGAACCACCGGTCACGGGGAGGACGTTGATGCCGTGGATCTCCTCGGGGTTGGCGGTCCACCAGGTGGCGTAGGCGGCTCCGCTGCCCCAGACCATGCCGGCCGTGTCGTGCTGGAAGGCGCCGGGGAAGACCTGCTGGTCGGCGTCGAACCAGTACTGGGCGATGGCCTCGCCCTCGGTGGTGAGCAGGTACGTGCCGAGGTCGCGGAGCTGGGTGTTGCCGGTCGCCGATCCCCACAGGACGAGGGCGGCGCTGAGGTTGGTCGACTCGGAGGACGACTCCTGGTTGTTGCCGGCGGCGAAGCCCTGGTGCCCGCTGGCCCAGCTGTGCCCGGCGTAGACGTCGAAGCCGCGCAGGAACGGGAAGGCAGTGTCGGTGCGGCTGGGGTTGGCGGTGTCGCGGACCAGCGTCTTCACCATGGCGCCCCAGGCCGAGTCGGCGGCCCAGGCCGCGTCGTACTGGGCGACGATCGCGGCGGCGTACACGTAGTAGCCGTAGTGGAAGTGGTGGTCGTTGAGTTCGGTGTCGCTGCCGTAGGAGGCCGGGTAGCCGGTCAGGGTCTTCCAGGCGGTGTCGTACGAGAACTCGCTGGCCCCGCCGGCCGTGAACCACTCCTGGAGCCGGCCCTTGATCTGGCCGAGGATCTTGTCGCGTATCGCGGTCTCGCCTATCTGGTCGGCGAGCGGGACGAGTTGGGCCAGCTTGCCGAGGGCCTTGCCGGTCCAGTAGGTGTCCACGGCCCCGGAGAACGGGTCGGCGGAGTTCGCGACCTCGTTCAGGTGGCCGCGCAGCCGGGCGCTGTCGACCCCCGCGCCGCCCGGAAGTGCGGGCAGGGTGGCGGCCGCCTTCTGGCTGGTGGTGAAGGACGCCGACTCGCGGACCTTCATCGTGCCGCGGGGCGAGACGTAGGTGTAGGGGGTGAGCGGGTCGGTGGTGTTCAGCCACTGGTGGCGGTAGAGGGCCTGGAGGGTGCCGCGCTCGGTGCCCTCCTTCGCCTCGGTGGTGAGGGCGTAGGTGGCGCGGACGGTGCCGGCGTCGTAGCTCCAGCTGACGGTGGATCCGGTGACGAAGCTGAAGGCGTACTTGCGGTAGGTGGCGAGGGCGTCGGTGGAGGGCAGGACGGCGACGGAGAAGTAGTCCTTGCCGCCGAGCCCGGCGGTGATGGTGGAGCCGGAGACGTTCCAGTCGGTGCCGGTGGGCGAGAAGAGGGCGTAGTGGTGGCCCGCGACGGTGATGCCGAGGACGTTGCCCTGGTCGGCGAAGACGGTGGGCGCGGTGGCGGTGGTGATGCGGGCGTCGCCGCCGCTGCCCTTGGCGTACACGAAGGGCATGCCGTGGCCGATGGTGGTGCGCAGGGTGCGGGCGCCGTCGGACCAGTAGGGGGTGACGGTCCAGTCGGACCAGGCGTCGGCCTTGGTGTCGGGCGAGTTGAGCCCGGTGAGGCCGAGGGTGAGGTCGGCCTTGTGGGCGAACTCGTACTGCCGTCCGTCGCCGACGATGGCGGGGCTGGTCGGGTAGCCCAGCTGGAGGCCGCCGGCGACGGCCTGGTAGGTCAGCGGGTGGCCGTACATGGGTGTGGAGTACGGGTTGTCGCCGTAGCGCTGGAAGGCGAGGGAGGACCACCAGTCGTTGGTGGGGACCGGCTTGCCCTGGGCGGCGGCGGTGACCTTGGGGGTGACCGGTGCGCCGGTGTTGGTGGTGGGGCCGGAGGTTCCGGCGGGGCGGGTGTCGGAGTAGCTTCCGGCGCCCGTGGGGACGGTGGCCGCGGCGGCGGGGGCGGCCGCCGGGCCGAGTCCCAGGGCGGCGAGGGCGGAGACCAGGACCAGCGCGGCGGCCGGCCTTGTGCGGGGGGCAGGCATGTACGGCACCTCGTGTCGTCGTGACGGGTGGGGCACGGCGGGGGTGGTTCGGGTGGGGAGGGACGCGCGGGGAGAGGGAGCGCGGAAGAGCGCCGGTTCGCGGTGGACGCCGGCGGCGAACGCCGCGAGAGAGCGCTCTCAAGACGCCGGAAACGTAAAACCGCCGAAACACGTGTGTCAAGAGATTGAACACAGGCCGGACTTGAGGGCTCTTCCCGTCCGTTACGCCTTCGAGCCTTGACGGATGGGCTCCGCCCCAGGCACGCTCCCCCCGCACGCTTGAGAGCGCTCTCAGTCGCTCTCGCTCGTTCCGGAGCCAAGGGAGGCTTCCCATGCCCATCGCCCGAGCCGCCGTCACGACCACCGCCGGGAGAACCGCCGTCCGCCTGGGGGCGGTCGTCCTCGCCGGGGCCCTGCTCGCCGCCTGCGGAGGTACGTCGGACGACGCGTCCACCGACGGGGCGGGGGGCGAGGTCACCATCACCGTCGACCTGTTCGGCTCCTTCGGATACAAAGAGGCCGGGCTGTACGCCGAGTACGAGAAGCTCCACCCGGGCGTCACCATCAAGCAGACGGACACCGAGGACGAGGCCGACTACTGGAAGTCCCTCCAGACGCGGCTCGCGGGCGGAGCCGGCCTCGCCGACGTGCAGGGCATCGAGGTGGGCCGGATCGCCTCCGTCACCCAGCAGCAGGCGGAGCGGTTCGAGGACCTGAGGAAGTACGGCGCGGACTCCCTCAAGGACCAGTTCGCCCCGGCGAAGTGGGCCGCCGCCGGCGGGAAGAACGGCGAGGTCCTCGGCCTCGGCACCGACGTCGGCCCCGAGGCCATGTGCTACCGCAGCGACCTCTTCGCGAAGGCCGGCCTCCCCACCGACCGCGCGGAGCTCGCCGAGAAGTGGTCCACCTGGGACGGCTACCTCGCCCTCGGGAAGCAGTACAAGGCGAAGGCCCCCGGCAAGAGCGCCTGGCTCGACAGCGTCGGCAGCCTCTACTCCATCATGATCGGCCAGGAGAAGGAGCGGTACTACGACGCCTCCGGCAAGCTCATCTGGGAGGACAACCCCGCGCTGCGCACCGCCTGGGACCACTCCGTGCAGGCCGCCCAGGACGGGCTGAGCGCCAAGCTCGACCAGTGGTCCCCGCAGTGGAACCAGGCCTTCGCCGCCGGTTCCTTCGCCACCATCCCCTGCCCCGCCTGGATGCTCGGCTACATCAAGGGACAGGCCGGTGAGGCCGGCAAGGGCAAGTGGGACGTGGCCACCCTGCCCGGCGGCGCCGGGAACTGGGGCGGCTCCTACCTGGCGGTGCCGAAGGCCGCCAAGCACAAGAAGGAGGCGTACGAGCTGATCAAGTGGCTCACCGCCCCCGAGCAGCAGACCCGCCTCTTCGAGAAGCAGGGCAACTTCCCCTCCGCCACCGGCGCGATCGAGAAGGTCGCCGGCGCGAAGGACCCCTTCTTCTCCGACGCCCCCATCGGCCAGATCTTCGGTGACGCGGCCAAGGCGGCCCCGGTCCAGGTGCTCGGCGTGCACGACCAGAACATCGCGCAGCAGATCACGAACGCGCTGAGCGAGGTCGAGCGGAAGGGGACCTCGCCCGACAAGGCCTGGTCGAACGCGAAGAAGGGCGTCGCGAACACCGTCGGCTGACCTCCGCCGGACCCCCGTCGTCCCCCGCCTCCTCCCCTCCTCCGAAGGGCCGCGCCGTGACCCTCACCGCATCCGAGACGCCGGCCCCGCCGAAGCCGGCCCCGCCGCCCGCGCGGCGGGGGTCCGCCCGGCGGGCCTGGCAGCAGTTCTCGCCGTACGCCTACCTCGCCCCGTTCTTCACCCTGTTCGTCGCCTTCGGCCTCTTCCCGCTCCTCTACACCGCCTTCGTCTCGCTCTACCGGGTGGAGCTCCAGACCCCCGGCGACATGGAGTGGCGCGGCCTCGGCAACTACACCGCCCTCTTCACCGACGAGTACTTCTGGCTCTCGCTCCGCAACACCTTCACCATCGGCGTGCTCTCCACCGTGCCGCAGCTGGTCATGGCCCTCGGGCTCGCGCACCTGCTGAACTACAGGATGCGCGGGCGCACCTTCCTGCGGACCGCGGTCCTCCTGCCGTACGCGACGTCGGTGGCCGCGGCCACGCTCGTCTTCGCCCAGCTCTTCGGCCGGGACTTCGGTCTGATCAACTACGCCCTGGGCCTGGTCGGCATCGACCCCGTGGACTGGCAGAACGGCACCGTCGCCTCCCAGATCGCCGTGTCGACGGTCGTCATCTGGCGCTGGACGGGCTACAACGCGCTGATCTACCTGGCCGGCATGCAGTCCATCCCCCACGAGCTGTACGAGGCCGCGGCGATGGACGGGGCCTCGCGCTGGCGCCAGTTCTTCCACGTGACCCTGCCGGGCCTGCGGCCCACGATCCTGTTCACCGTCATCGTCTCCACCATCGGCGCGACCCAGCTGTTCGGCGAGCCGCTGCTCCTGGAGGGGTCGATCTCGGGCGGCATCTCGCACCAGTACCAGACGCTCGGCCTGTACATGTACGAGCAGGGCTGGGGCTTCTTCCACCTCGGCCGGGCCGCCGCCATCGCCTGGGTGATGTTCCTGCTCATCGTGGTGCTCGTCGGGGTCAACGCCCTGATCGCGCGCCGCCGTTCCCGCAAGGAGGCCGGCCGATGACCGCGCCCGGTGCCACCGTGACCCGAGGCCCCGCCGCGGCCGCGGCCCCGCCCGTTCCCCCCGCGCCCCGAGGGCCCTCCCGGGCCGGCCGCACCCTGCACGCGGGACCGCTCGCCTACGGGATCCTCGTCGTCGCCGTCCTGTTCTCGGCCTTCCCCTTCTACTGGACGATCGTCGCCGCGAGCCGTTCCAACGCCGACCTGGCGAAGGTCCCCCCGACCTTGCTGCCGGGCCCGAACCTGATGCGCAACTTCGAGGCGGTCCTCGAAGAGGCGGACATCGGCAAGGCCCTGCTCAACTCCCTGATCGTGTCCGGTTCGATCACCCTCGGCACCGTGCTGTGCTGCACGCTCGCCGGCTTCGCCTTCGCCAAGCTCCGCTTCCGGGGCCGCGGCGCGCTCCTGGCCGTCACCGTCGGCACCATGATGATCCCGCCGCAGCTAGGGGTGATCCCGCTCTTCATGCTGATCGCCGAACTGGGCTGGGTGAACCAGCTCCAGGCCGTCATCCTGCCCGGCCTGGTGTCCGCCTTCGGCGTGTTCTTCATGCGCCAGTACCTGGTGCAGTCGCTCCCCGACGAGCTGATCGAGGCGGCGCGGGTCGACGGCGCCTCCACCGCCCGGATCTTCTGGTCCATCGTGGTGCCGATCGCCCGGCCGGGCATGGCCGTCCTGGGCCTGCTGACCTTCATGGCCGCCTGGAACGACTTCTTCTGGCCGGTCGTCGCCCTCACCTCCTCGGAGCCCACGGTCCAGGTCGCCCTGCGCCAGCTCGGCGGCGGCTACGTCCACGACCAGTCCGTGATCATGGCGGGCACGCTGCTCGGCACCCTGCCGGTGCTGCTGGTCTTCGGCCTGCTGGGCCGGCAGATCGTCGGCGGCATCATGCAGGGCGCCGTCAAGGGCTGACCTCCCCCGCCCCCGCCTCCCCTTTCCCGACCTCTCACCCCAGGGAGCTCCCACCCCATGACCGCGCTCGACGCCCGTACCGACACGACGACCGCCCTCCGCTTCCCCGAGGGCTTCCGCTGGGGCACCGCCACGGCCGCCTACCAGATCGAGGGGGCGGCGGGCGAGGACGGCCGCACCCCCTCCATCTGGGACACCTTCAGCCGGACGCCCGGCAAGGTGCGCAACGGCGACACCGGCGACATCGCCGCCGACCACTACCACCGGGTCGACGAGGACGTGGAGCTGATGCGGCGGCTCGGCGTCACCGACTACCGCTTCTCGATCGGCTGGCCCCGGGTCCAGCCCACCGGACGCGGCCCCGCGGTGCGCAAGGGCCTGGACTTCTACCGGCGGCTCGTCGACCGCCTCCTCGACGCCGGGATCCGCCCGGTGGCCACGCTCTACCACTGGGACCTGCCCCAGGAGCTGGAGGACGCCGGCGGCTGGCCGCAGCGCGACACCGCGTACCGGTTCGCCGAGTACGCGGGCATCATGGCGGACGCCCTCGGCGACCGGGTGGCGACCTGGACGACGCTGAACGAGCCCTGGTGCGCGGCGTTCCTCGGCTACGGCAACGGGGTGCACGCCCCGGGCCGCACCAGCGCCCTCGCCTCGCTGCGCGCCGCCCACCACCTGAACCTGGCGCACGGGCTCGCGGCCCGCACCCTGCGCGGCTCGCTGCCCGGTGCGGCCGAGGTGTCGCTGACCCTCAACCTGCACGCGGTGCGGCCCTGTTCGCAGGCGCCGGAGGACCTGGACGCGGCGCGCCGGATCGACGCGGTCGGCAACCGCGTCTTCCTCGACCCCGTGTTCCACGGGCGCCTCCCGGAGGACCTGGTCCGCGACACGGCATCGGTCACGGACTGGTCGTTCGTCCAGGACGGCGACCTGGCGGCGGCCAACGCGCCAATCGACTCGCTCGGCATCAACTACTACTCGCCCTCGGTCGTCGGGGCGGGCGGCTCCGAGTCGCCCTCGCCGTGGGCGGGCGCGGAGCGGCACGTCCGCTTCGAGCCGGCGCCCGGGCCGCGCACGGCGATGGACTGGCCGGTGGACGCGAGCGGACTCCACGAGCTGCTGATCCGGCTGCGGGACGAGCTGCCGGGCGTCCCCCTGGTGATCACCGAGAACGGTGCGGCGTACGACGACTACGCCGATCCCTCGGGCCGGGTGAAGGACCCCGAGCGGGTGTCCTACCTCCACGAGCACCTGGCGGCGGTGCACCGCGCGCTGGCGGACGGGGCGGACGTCCGGGGGTACTTCCTGTGGTCGCTCCTGGACAACTTCGAGTGGGCGTACGGCTACAGCAAGCGGTTCGGGATCGTGCACGTGGACTTCGCGACGCAGCGGCGGACGCTGAAGGACAGCGCCCGCTGGTACGCCGAGGTCATCGCGCGCGGGGGCCTGGCCGAGGCGTGAAGCTCCCGCGCCCCGGGCCTGGTCCGGGCCCGGGGCGCGGGTCCGGTCGCCCGTGGGTCAGGTCCGGAGCGCGCCGGCCACGAAGGCCCGGGTCCACGGGACGGCCGAGTCGATGGGGACGTACCGGTCGTCCGCCGGGAAGAAGTCGACGACCCCCGCGGCCCCGTAGTTCGCCCAGAAGCAGGTGGTCATGGGGAAGGTGTCGGTGACGTTCTGCCGGCACTTGACGACGAGGGCGCTGTCCGTGAAGGTCCTGGCCTCGCCGGTGAAGTCGCGGCCGTCGCTCGTCGCGTTGTCGGTGGACGCGGCGAAGATCCGGTTCAGCGCGGCGGCGGGGTCCGCCACCTTCTCGTACAGATGGCTCCTGGCCGTGAACATGGGTGCCGAGGCCGACATCGTTCCCTTGCGGAGGATGTTCCTCGGGCTGCCGAAACAGGAGATCTCGTCGGCGACGTCGTTGCTGTCGCCCTCGATCTCCTTGAGGTCGTCGTCGCCGCTGACGCGCATGTCGAGACCGCTCCCGTAGTGGATGCCTCCGTCGCCCTCGTCGCAGACGAGGCCTTCCAACTGCGGGACGACGATGGCCGTGTAGCGGGTGCCGGGGTCGGCGGCGAGGCGTCCCGCCGGGGGCCGTGCCGCCGTCCCCTCGGGTCCGGTGACGCCGGGGGCGCCCGGCGGGCCTCCGGCGTCCGCCCCGCAGCCCGCCAGCGCCATCACCGCGGACCCCAGGACGACCGAGACCGCGACTGTCCGAACCCTGCCCATGTGCCGACTCCCCCGCGCTTCGCACGTGCCGCTCCGAGGGCGGCGCTCCGTATCGATCATGAATGACGATCAAGATCGCGGTGATCCTACGGGGAACGCGAGGGGGCGCCGCGACACCCCCCTCGGGTCCGCGGCACCCCCGGTCACTGTCCGGCCAGGGTCACAGGCGCTGCCAGAGCGCCGGGACGTTCGGGGGCTGCCAGCCCGCCTGGGCCTGGTGGCCCTGGAGGCAGCGGTAGCTCGCGCCGCCGTAGGTGACCGTGTCACCGGCGGCGTACACCTTCCCGGCCGCCCAGGTGCCGCCCGGCTCCGGCTCGCCCGGGCCGGGGCCGGGGTCGGTGCCGGTGGTCTTCAGGGTGAGGCCGTAGTTCTGGAGCAGCGGGTTCAGCGGCTGGAAGAAGGTGGTGCCGCCGCTGGAGCAGTTCCCGGAGCCGCCGGACGTGACGCCCTGGGCCTGGCTGCCGGAGATGTACGAGCCGCCGGAGTCGCCGGGCTCGGCGCAGACCGTGGTGCGGGTGACCCCGGAGATGGTGCCCTCCGGGTAGGTGACGCTCGTGTTGTGCTGCTGCACGGTGCCGCAGTGCCAGCCGGTCGTCGAGCCGGAGCGGCAGACGGACGAGCCGACGGGCTGCAGGACGGAGCCGGTCACCTGGACGTTGGCGCCGCCGGAGCCCTTGACGTACGGGGTGGAGGTCCAGTTGGTGTTGGCGGCGACCCAGGCCATGTCGTTCCCGGGGAAGGTCGAGGCCTGGAAGCTGCCCTGGGCGACCTGGTTGAAGCCGCTGGTGGTGGTGCCGGCGCGGCCGCAGTGGCCAGCGGTGGCGAAGCCCTGGGTGGTGCCCCGGGTCACGGCGAAGCCGACCGAGCAGCGCCCGCCGCCCCCCATGTAGTAGGCGTCGCCGCCACGGATGTCGTAGAGCGGGCGGGGCGCCTCGGCGGTGCGGACGACGCGGACCAGCTCGCTCGGGACCCCGGTGGACCGTATGAGGCGCGCTCCGGCTCCCGCCCGGGTCTCCTCGACGACGAGGACGTTGGCCCGGACGTCGACGTAGCGGACCGGTGCGTCGGCGCCGGCGGAGCGGTCGAGGCGCTGCCTGGCGCCTTCCAGCGCGGTCAGACTGTGCGTCACGACCCGGGCCCGGGCCCCGGTGGCGCGGATGGCGGCGGCGTCGGCGGCGCGGGTGGTGGCCACGGTCAGGGTGGCGGCCTCGGCGCCGTCCACCCAGGCGCCGGCGAAGGCGCCGCCGATGCCAAGGCGGAGCCGGGCCGCGGTGGCCCCGGCCTCGGCCTCGTTGGCGAGGCGGGTGACGGCCTGCGAGCGGGTGAGTCCCAGGTCGCGCCGCATGGCGTCGAGCAGTTCCGGCTGCGCGGAGTCGGCGCCCAGGGTCTGGGCGGCGGTTCTGGCGGTCGGGGCGCGGTGCGGGTCGTGGCCGTCCGGGGCCGCGGCGGCGGTCCCGGCCTGGAGCCCGGCCAGTGCCAAGCCGGCGGCGGCGAGGGCGGTACACGCCGTGCGGGCGTGTCGTCGGAGCATGGGGAGTCTCCTCGGTTCTCGGATCCGGGATCGTGGATCACCGGTCGCGGATCGCGGTGGGGGATCTGCTGGAACCGTAGGAATCGCGACGGGGGTACGGGAGCTACCGGTCGGCCCCTGCCACGGCGTTATGCCCGGGGTCGGCGCCGGTGTGCCGCCGTCCGGCGCTGGTCGCCAGCGCCTCGGCGTGGGCGGCCCGGGTGTGGTCGAGGACGGCGCCGGCCCGGGCGGCGGCGCGGCCCTCGGGGTGCCAGCCGAGGAGGTGGCGCCAGAGGAGCGGGGTGCCGGCGAGGGGGCGGGTGACGAGGCCCGGGGTGACGGGGAAGGTGGCCCGGCAGAGTCCGACGGCCCGGCCGACCTGCACCAGGTGCACGCAGGACGCGGTATCCGTCTCGTACACGCACGCCGGGGTGAACCCGGCCCGTACGCAGGCGGCCGCGAAGCAGTCGCCGAAGCAGCCGTCGCCGGGCACGTCGGTCCAGGCCTCGGCGGCCAGTTCGGCCAGGTCGATCTCGGCGCGCGGGGCCAGCGGGTGGTCGGCGGCCAGCATCACGTACACCGGGTCGCGGGCGACCTCCGTCCACGCCAGCCGTCCCGCCTCGGGCGGCCCGCTCTCGCCGCAGACCCCGACGAGGGCGAAGTCGAGGCGGCCGTCGGCGACGCCGCCGGCGATCTCACGCTCCGACCAGGAGATGTACGTGGTCACCGGGGCCCCGGGGTCCTCGCGGGCAATCCGGTCGACCAGGCCGCCGAGCAGTGGCCCGTGGGTGCCGCCGAGCCGGTAGCCCTCCGCGCCGCCGCGGGCGAACCGCACTGCCTCCTCCTGGAGTTCGCAGACCGCGGGGAGCACCACGCGGGCCCGTTCGAGGACCAGGTCGCCCAGGGCGGTGGTCCGCACCCCCTCCCGGCCACGCTCGAACAAAGCTCCGCCCAGGGCCCGTTCGATCCGCTTGAGCTGTGCGCTGAGCGCCGGCTGCGCGAGTCCGAGCGCGGTCGCGGCGCGCGTGAGGCTCCCCGCGTCGGCGATGGCCCGGATCGTCTTGAGGTGCCTCAGCTCCAAGTCCATAGCGAGAGCTTGACGCCCCGGCCCGCTGCGGTCCAGACCAACGACCGGACGCGATTCCCCGGCACTCCGGGATCGGCGCAGGTCACGGCGGGCGCCGGGCCGTCGCCGGGAACCGGCCGGGGGGCTCCGCTCGTCCTGAGGTGCGAAGGGTGCCGGGGGCGTTCGATCGCCGCGCGGCGCCGCACGGGCGCTCATGCGGACGGCCGCATGCGGAGGACGAGGGGTACGGGGTGGCGGTCACGCTCGCGGAGGAGATCATGCTGCTGTCCCTGGACGACGTGTCCGGGGTGGCGAAGGAACGGCAGACGGCCGCGTGGGCGGTCGCGGGCGGCATCCTGCTGGATCTCGTGCTGGCGGGGCGCGTGGCGGTCGACGACGGCCGGCTGCGGGTGACGGACGCGACGCCCACCGAGGTGCCGCTGCTCGACGAGCGGCTGCGGCGGCTCGACGCGTGGTGCGCGAAGAGGAGCAGGGCCCCGAAGGTCACCGAGTGGCTGACGAAGGACCACGGCAAGGCGGTCAGGGCGACGGTCGGGAGCCTCCGCAAGCGCGGCCTCGTGCGCGAGGAGCGGCAGCGGGTCATGGGGCTCTTCCCCGTGGCCCGCTACCCGGAGGCGGACGGCTCCGTCGAGCGCGAGCTGCGGGCCAGGCTGCACACGGTCCTCGCCGCCGGCCCGACCCACAGCGCCCGCACCACGGGGCTCCTCGCCCTGGTCCACGGCGCCCGGCTGCACCGCCTCGCCTTCCCCGACCTGCCCCGCAAGGAGGTCGCGGCCCGGCTGGAGGAGCTCACGGCCGGTCAGTGGGCGGCGGAGGGCGTGCGCCGGGCGATCCGGGACATGCAGGCGGCGATGCTCGCGGTCACCGCGGCGACGGTGGTGACGGTCACCAGCTGAGCGCGGAGGGGCCGGGGGGCGAGCGCGTGTCCGGAGGGGACCGGGCGGGCCCCACGGCCCGCCGCCCCGGTCTGGCCTGGTCCGCCCTGGCCCGCCTTGGCCCGCTTTGGTCCGCCCCCATCCGCCCTGGCTCGCCTTGGTCGGCCCCGGTCCTCCACCACTGTCCCTGCGGCCGCTCACGCATCACTCACGTTCCGCCGACGCGGGGGCGCGTGGGGGCCGCACGGTAGTCTGCTCGCCTTTCCGAGCACGTACCCGATGCCGTCAGGGAAGCGAGCGCCGCCGATGACCGATCTGAGCCGGATACACGTCGAGCAGTGCCTGGGCGGGGACCGCGGGCTCGCCGAGGCCGTGGAGCGGGCCGCGCTGCCGCCGGCCTTCGAGGAGGCGTGGCGCGCGCACCTGCTGCCCCGGCCCTGGTTCGTGCGGGCCGGCGAGACGGCCGCGTTCGCCCGGGACCTGGAGGGGCTGTTCGAGCTGCTCGTGTCCCTGCCGCGGCGGCTCTTCGACGGGGATCTCGACCGGTACGCGGCGGAGGTGGGGATCCATCCCGCGCTCGCGGTGCTGCTGCGCCGGGGCGGCTCCGGCGTCCCGGCCCGGTTCGGGCGGGCCGACGCCTATCACGACGGCACGTCGTACCGGCTCCTGGAGTTCAACCTCGGCAGCGAGGTCGGCGGGCTCGACATGGCGGTGTTCAACCGAGGGCTGCTGCGGGTGCCCGCGTTCGCGGACTTCGCCCGCGCGCACCGGCTCGACCACGTGGACATCGCGGCCCGGACGGCGGCCGTGCTGCGCGACCGCGCCCGCCCGGCGCTGTCCGGGGGCGCGGACCCGGTGGTGGGGCTGATCGAGGGCCGCGGCGGGGTCGGCCCGTACGGCAGGCTGATGCGGGCCACGGTCGAGGCGATGGCCGAGCAGGGCATCGACGTGCGGATCGGCGAGATCGACCGGGTGCGGACCGGTGCCGACGGCAAGCTGACCCTGGACGGCACCCCGCTCGACCTGGTCCTGCGGAACTTCGCTGCGAGCCAGCTGCTGGACGACCCAGCGGGGCCCGATGTCGCCGAGCCGTTCTTCCGTGCCGACCGGGCCGGCCGGACGGTCCTGTTCACCTCGCTGGAGAGCGGCTTCTACTCGAACAAGAGCGCGCTCGCGCTGCTGACCGATCCGCGCTGGAGCGGCGCGTTCGACGCCGGGGAGCGGGCGCTCGTCGACCGGGTCCTGCCGTGGAGCCGGTCGCTGCACGCCGCGGTTCCGGCCGAGTTGCTCGATCTCTGCCGGGAGCGGCGCGAGCGGCTGATCCTCAAGCCGGGGGCCGGGTACGGCGGGCTGGACACGTTCGTCGGCTGGGAGTGCGCGGAGGCGGAGTGGGACAAGGCGCTGCGGACGGCCGTCGAGCGCGGCGGCCACGTGGCGCAGGAACGGGTCGTACCGCGTGCCGAGCCGGTGTACGACCCGGCGACCGGCGAGGTCGACGACTGGATCGCGGCGCTCGGCGTCTTCCTCACCGACGACGGGTACGCGGGCACGCACGCGCGTGCCAACCGCGCCGACGGGGGTGCGATCGTCGGGATGAGCAGCAACCCGGACACCCGGATGGTGGGGGTGTTCTCCCACCCGTGAGGCGGCGGGGTGGGGGGGGGCCGGGGGGGGCGCCCCCCCCCCCCCCCCCCCCCCGAGCGTGCGGTCGAAGGACCGGTGCGACACGGCCTCCTCCCAGGCCTCCATGTAGCGGGTCCCGGTGAAGATGCCGAACACCC